>NZ_QPIW01000049.1 GCF_003339505.1 Runella aurantiaca | reverse complement strand
AATATCTTTAATATTGCTACCCTCAATACTGCCTATTCTGAAATCAGAAAACGGCAGGAAATAGGCCGAGGGTTGCGGATATGTGTCAATCAGCAGGGGCAGCGGGTATATGACCTTGCCAATGTCACCGACGACGACCGCATCAATGAGCTAACCGTTATTCCTAACGAAACCTACGAAACCTTTGTAACCCAATACCAAGAGGAAATCAAAGAGGTTTACGGCAACACCAAAGCGGGCGCCACCTTTACTCATACACACAAGGGCAAACCCGCCAATCAGGTTACATTTAAACTCAATCCAGCCGACCGCATCCAAACTGCCTTTAAGCAGTTTTGGGCAGCTATGGCCAAGAAAACCGATTTTACGGTAGCCTTTGACGAGCAAGCCGTAATTGATAAGGCAACCGCCGAAATCAATAAAATCACGATTAGTGATTATGTGGCCGAGGTCAGCAGCCAGCGCATTACAGATTTAAGCGATACAGGCGTAAAAGATGAATATTTAGGGGGCGATACCTATAAACTAAGAGCAAACTTTGCCGCCCTGGACTTCATTGAAGAACTGAGCGAAAACACAGGCGTAAGCTATCCGACAATCTTTGCTATAGTGAGCGGTTTAACCAATTTTGACCAGTTAATTAAAAACCCGCCCCGCTTCATTCAGGCCGCCACCAACATCATTCGTAAAGCTGAATTGGATGAAATGATCCGTGGTTTAGAATACCACACCACGGGCGAAAGCTACCCGTTTAGCTTTGGCGATTTTGTGAAGAACATAGACCAAAAAGGCTACGTTGATACCCCTACCAACGGGGTATTTGATAAGATGCTGATAGATAGTGACGTAGAAGGGTTGTTTTCTAAAACTGCCGACCGCGACCCGCAGGTAGTGTGTTTTTTAAAGCTACCCAGCTACTATAAAATCAAAACACCCATTGGTAACTACGAACCAGATTTTGGCTTGGTGATGAAGCGTAAAAGCCTAAAATCTGGTAATGAGAACGAGTTTTATTTTGTCATCGAGACCAAAGGCACGAACGATATTAACGACACGAAAGCCCTAACCGAGAGCGAAATTTATAAAATCAAGTGCGCTATGAAGCACTTTAAACAGTTGGGTGTGCCAGTGTATTACGAAGCACCCGTAAAAGAATACACCTACTTTAAAGGTGAAGCCGACAAAAAGATTAACGCCGTAATGCAGGATTAACCACATGGAAGATATACAACAGGACGCACCACAAATGCCCTTTACCCCCGATTGGAACAAAGAACGTTTGGAAACCCTCAAATCTTTGTTCCCTGACTTGTTTACTGTAGAGGGCAAGCTCAATACCGACGAACTTAAAAAGCTGATAGACCCGCAGAGCATTAACGAAACCGAGCGGTACGAATTCCGTTGGTTTGGCAAGAGCCAAGCCAAGCGTAACGCTTTTACCCCCAGTAATGCCACGCTTGTATTTGATGAAAAGCGCAGCGTAAACCCCGACCAAGCCGAAAATCTGATTATCGAAGGTGAAAACTTGGAAGTATTGAAGTTGTTGAGCAGTGCCTACCGTGAGAAAATCAAGTGCATTTACATTGACCCACCCTATAATACGGGCAAAGATTTTGTTTATTCAGACAACTTTACCCAAGATAAACGCGCCTATTGGGAAGATGCAGGCGTAACCGAAGAAGGCGTAAAAATTGACACTAATACTGAAACCGACGGGCGTTATCACAGCAACTGGTTAAACATGATGTATAGCCGTTTGCTGGTTGCAAGGCAGCTATTGAAACCCGACGGAGTAATTTTTATCTCGATTGATGATAACGAAGTTCATAACCTTAGAAAGCTATGTGACGAAGTTTTTGGTATTGAAAATTTTGTTTGTGAATTTGTGTGGAAAAGTAGGCAAAATAAAGATAATAGAGCAGTTACAGGGGCTTCAACTGACCACGAATATATTGCGTGTTATTCTAAAAATTGCGAGTATAAAGCACTTAAAGGAAGCCAACGAAAAATAGAACAGTATTCTAATCCAGACAATGACCCGAGAGGAGATTGGGCAAGTGGTAATATGGTTGGCCTTTTACCTGAAAATTTAAGACCAAATTGCCATTATGATTTAATAAATCCTGAAACCAATATTAACTACGGCAAACCTAAAATGGGCTGGAGATATGATAAGAATACTATGAACTGGTTGATTGAGGAGAAAAGAATTTTATGGCCAAGTTCACCAGAAGGTCGCCCAAGGAGAAAGGTTTTTTTAGCCGAATTATCAGATAGTTTTACTGGTTTTTCATCTATAGTTGGAGAAAATATTTTTACTAAGGACGGTACACGAGAAGTTGAAGAACTTTTTGGATTCAGAGCATTTGATTTTCCAAAACCTACCGATTTAATCAAAGAGCTAATAGGACAAGTCGTTAGTGAAGGGGAGTTTTTGTTAGATTTTTTTGGAGGGTCAGGTGCTTCTGGACAAGCGTTACTCAACCTTAACTTGCAAGATAATAGCAATCGAAAATTTATCTTAGTACAAATTCCCGAGGCAACAGACGAGAAGAGCGAAGCCTATAAAGCAGGGTATAAGAAAATTTCAGATATTACCATCGAGCGTAACAAGCGGGTAGTAGAGCAGATTTTGGAGGAAAAGAAAACTCAACAGCTTGAAATTTTCAAGGGTCAGGACAGCAATAAAGGATTAGGCTTTAAGGTGTTCAAACTCACTAAATCAAAATTCCCCCGCGTTGAGTGGACACCTGAACCCGATAAATCGGATGCTGAAAACATTGAAGCCCTTAGAAAGTACATTACCGAGAAAGAGGCGCAGTTAGTCACACTATTCAACCGTGACGAACTCACAACCGAGATCCTTTTGAAAAAGGGCTTTAATCTAAATTACACCACGGCCAAACAGCCCCAATTTGAAGCCAACGAGGTATATTTGGCCAAAGACGGCAATAAAGAAGCCCTGATATGCTTAGATGCCCCGTTGAGTGATAAAACCGTGGATTATCTTAAAACCCATACCGATAAGGTCTTTATCTGCTTAGAGCGAGCATTAGACACTACTAAGAAATGGAACTTGAAACACTATTTAGGCGATAAATTACAGGCATTTTAAAAAGGGAATAACATGAAAAATAATAATATTATAGAAGTAGCTAACTTGTTAGAGGGATTAGCAAATAAAGTCAGAAATAGTACTACTGAAAATAGACTTTTTTCAGAATATAATAATTGGCAATGGCCAGCAGTAAATAGACATGATTTAGCAGACATCCCCTTGAACATTGCAAGTAGTTTGAGGAAAGTTAGTGAGATATATATTGAAGAAGACTATCTGGAAGATATAAAGGGTATAGAAGTTAATATTACAGAAATAGAAAGTAGGATTTTACCCTATATGTTCAACGGCAACGGATTACAGGCTATACCTGCTTATCTAAATACAATGACCGTTATAAAATCTATTTTAGAGCCATTATTTACTTGGGAAGTTCTGAATGAGAATAAAATTTTGCCAGCATCACTGATTAGAAAATTAAGAGCAATAGAGGCAGAGTTACAAGAAATTGTGCCTAAGAAAGAAGATTTAACAAATCAAATAAATTTAATTCACAGTGCAACCGAAGCCGCTGAAACATTACCAACTGACTTACAAACCCTTAAAGAGGCGAGGAGTAAAGTAGGAAGTTATTCAACAGACGCGGCTATTTTTAAAGCCGATATAGAAAAATTTTTTAAGGAATCTGAACTTGTTTTCAATGGTTTGAAAGAAAGAAAGAACGAAGCTGAAAAAATTGTTGCTCAATGTGAAGAAGCATATCGAGTTACAACAAGCAAGGGTTTAGCCGCAGCCTTTGATGAAAAGGCGAGTTCATCTAATTTTTCTATGTGGATTTGGGTTGGAGGGCTTGTAATATCATTGATTTTAATAGCGTGCCTTGGAACTGAAAGAGTAAAGGTTTTATCAGAAGCAGTTAAGGTTGCAGAACCACAATGGGGTGTAATTTGGATGAATGTATTTTTATCTGCATTAAGTATTGGTGCCCCGCTTTGGTTTGCTTGGCTTTCGACGAAACAAATCAATCAGCGATTTAGATTATCTGAAGACTACGGATATAAAGCCGCAATAGCCAAAGCATATGAAGGTTACAGAAGAGAAGCCGCGCGAATTGATGAAACTTTTGAAGCGCGTTTATTTAGTACTGCTTTAACAAGGCTTGAAGAAGCCCCCCTCAGATTGGTAGGTGATGATATGCACGGAAGCCCTTGGCATGAACTATTTTCATCACCAGCTTTTCAAAGAGCATTAGACACTGTGCCAGAGTTTCGAGATAAATTTATTGAAGTTGCCAAAGACGGTATTTCCGTACTGAAACGCACCCCACAACCTACTAAGGCAAATAATCCCGACGAAGCAGAATAGAAAATTTAATTTAGTTGAAAATTGACAGGCTTTTCTCTTTTGCTCATATATAAACATCTGTTAACTTATGAGCAAATAGGGTATATTGCACCAAATTTTATTCTTTTGCCCAGTTTTACAACCTTATGAAACCTGCCATTGCCTATTATCGAGTTTCAACCGACCGCCAAGGTAAAAGCGGTTTAGGTTTAGAAGCACAAGCCGAAGCCGTGCAAAATTATGTTTCGGCCAACGGCTACCAGTTGGCAGGGTCATTTACCGAAATCGAGAGCGGGCGCAAGAATAACCGCCCGCAGCTATTGGACGCACTCAGTGAGTGCAAGCGTATCAAGGCTATTTTGATTATAGCAAAACTGGATCGCTTAGGGCGTAACGTTGCCTTTATTGCTAACCTCATGGAAAGCAGGGTGCAGTTTGTGGCCGTGGACAACCCCCACGCCACAGATTTAGTGCTGCACATCACCGCAGCGTTTGCACAATTTGAACGGGAGCAGATAAGCAAGCGGGTAAAGGAAGCCTTACAAGCAGCCAAGCGACGGGGAACAATTTTGGGCAAAAATGGCCGCGAGGTATTAAGCCAGCAGAACAAGCAAGCCGCCGATGAGTTTGCCGCCCAGATCGCCCCGACGATAGAGCAATTAAAAGCGGAAGGCTTTACGACAGAGCGGGCAATATGTGCCGAATTAAACGCCCGACAGATACCCACGCCACGCGAAGGGGCGCAATGGCATCGGTCGAGCGTACATAGGCTTTTGAAACGATTGGATTAGCGTTTTTTATTAGACTGTGATAGAACCGAGGCCGCTAAATCCTTGGTAGTTTCGCTATATCTTGGGCTTTGTAACACCTTTGAGGCAACCGTTTCCATTTTACTGCCTGTTTGGTTGCCTTTATTGCTTTGTGATAAAGCTGAACCAGCTAACTGTTTGGCAGTAGCAGATGAATTAGGATTAGATAAAACCTTAGCTGCTTCCGAAGCTATTTTAGGCGATGTAGTTTTTGTATTCTTTGACATGGGGTAAAATTTGTTTAATGGCTAAAATATCTTACTAAAAGAACATATTTCAACACTAACGAGTTCCCTTTTTTTGCTATTGTTATAGAGAATAAAGACTTTACAAAAGAAGTATTCTATCTTAATAATTGGGCATGGATTTTATCACGCCCGAACAGTATCAGCAGCTATTGGATAATGACCAAAACGGCCAGCAAGACCCCGCGCCCGTGGTGATGCTGCATATTCCCGATACATCAAGCGTATGGCTTTTAACATCGGCATTTACCGCTAATCCAGATATTGCCTATGGCTTAATCACTCAAAAAGGCCAGCCGCCTCAAATGGGCTGTGTTTCATTATACGACCTATTCATCAATAACGAACCCGCCGAAGCTGTGCAGCCCGAACCCGCTTTTGTCCCGCAATTTCCCGTCAGTTTCTATCAAGCCCACGCCGAGCAGCGCAACGGCACACTTGACCGCAATCTTTTGACGACACCCCTACCCTACTAATCGTTGCCCTTTTGGGTTTGTCTAACCATGTTATCCTGCCAAGGTCAGGTATTGGTTTAGTCGCATGATGCCAGTGTCGCTTTCGACACCAACAACAAATTTCGCCTGTTGTGCCAACATTCCCCGCCCTACCAAATTTCTTGCTGGTTTGGCAGCTATTCCACAGGCTTGTTTCATGGCCTAAACCCTAACCTTTGGAGGAAAACATGAAACTCTTAACCAAAACCCAAAAAGCCAAATTATTGGAGAATGGGCGTAATACAGACCAAGACCATTATCCCGTGGTTAAGCTGTTTACACCTTATGCTGGTGCCACGTGGTTACTATCTGAATTAGACCCTGATAACGAGCGTATTGCGTTTGGTTTGTGCGATTTGGGCATGGGCTACCCAGAATTAGGCTATGTTGATTTACAAGAATTGGCCGACCTAAAAACGAGCTATGGCAGCCCAGTAGTTGAACGTGATTTATATTTTAAGGCCAAGCACCCTATCAGCGTTTATGCCGATGCTGCCCGTTTTTGGGAACATATCACGACCCAGCCCGACCCATTGGCCAGATCCGTCGAAAGGCTTGCTGAGAAGGCCAAGCAATAACACCCTGAATAGCCCCTACCCACGGGGCTATTTTTATGCTCATGCCCATTGTTACCGCACCCCATTGCCAAACGCGGGTCATTACGGGGCTGATGCACTACGTGCGCCCCCTGCCCGCGCTTTATTGGCAAAGGGGCTTTTGCAGCGCATCATACAAGGCCAGCCGCACCACGACCCATTGCGCCCCAGCTACGCGGGTTGCAATAAGTCGTTTTACCTACCCGCAATAGCTTTATAAGCTAACCCCGCAACCCCTCACCAAGCAGGAGCGGCCACCCGCTCCGCTCAGTGGCCACAACCTGCCAAGCCCTACGGGTTGGTGATAGGTTGCTATCAGAACGCATAGGCTAAAAATACCAATGCCTACGGCCAACCACCCCCGCCCTATTGGTTGGGGGCAGGTTAGCCTTACTTTTTAGCTTTGATAAAATAAATAATTTGACTTGTTATTTTGATTGTAGTATTACAACTATATTTACAACTAAAATAGCAACAAAGGATACAACATGATTTATACAATAGGCGGTATCAAAGGCGGGTCAGGTAAAACTACCATAGCCACTAACTTAGCAGTTTTACTTGCCAGTAAAAAGAGGGACATTCTATTGGTTGATGCCGACGACCAAGAATCAGCTACGGATTTCACAGCTTTCAGAAACCAAACCTTAGACGGAATATTGGATTATACAGCCGTAAAAATAACGGGTAGTGATCTAAATGGGCAAATCAGACGCTTGGCCGATAAATACGACGATATAATTATAGATGTTGGCGGGCGCGATACAGTTAGTCAGCGTTCAGCATTGACCGTTTCCCATGTGGCTTTATTTCCTTTTGCTGCACGTTCATTTGATATTTGGACACTCAACAAGGTCAATGCTTTGCTCAACGAAGTGCTGCCATTTAACCCTACTCTTTTATCTGTAACCTTTATCAACAAGGCAGACTCAAGAGGTAACTACAAGGACGATGCCGCCGAGCTTTTAAAAAGCTCTGATAAATTGGTGTTTCTAAATACCCCGTTAGGTAATCGTATTGCTTTTGCTAATGCCGCCGCCGAAGGCTTAGGGGTAATTGAATTAAAACCTGCCGATGAAAAAGCTGTATTGGAATTTAAAGAATTAGTCAAGGGTATTGAAAAATCATTGAAAAGCAGAAAGTTGAAAGTATAGATTACAACTATATTTAGTTGTAATTATAGAACTAATTATACAACAGGATTTGCAACATGACAACCACGAAAAAGAAAACCAAATTAGCCTTGCCACCCGCTTTACCAGTGCCTTCCAGTATTGATGAAAAAGCGATGCAAGAAATGATAGGTAAAGGCTTAGATACCCCGCCAGTTAAAGAAGAAGCCGCCCCCGTAGATGAATTAAAATCATTTACATTTAAGATTTATGAGAGCGAGTTATCTAACATCCGAGATATATTGAAACGGTCGCCTAAAGCAGATAGGCGTTTTGGTAACAAAAAAACTAAGTCAATTCACGATTTTGTTTTAGAGGCCGTTTTGGAGAAGGTGCAACGTGAAAATCAAAAACTAAAATAAGAACTAATAATAGTTGTTATTTTAGTTGTAAAATTAGGTGTAAAACAATGAGTAAAGAAAAAGATAAATTAAAGCTATCAAAATACGCTGAAAGCCGCCATAGGCTTATCATGGACAGCTTTAATACCCCCCGCGAGGAGCGGGAGCAGGTTTATTTACCTGCTTCTTTAGCTCATGTTTATTTTCCAAGAAGAGACCCTAAATCAGACCCAGATAGCCCCTTTGTTCACTCCAACGGCCACTACAAGCTATATCTAAAAGATGTTGGCATTGAAAACCCTAACACTGATAAAACGGAACATTTTGGGCTACCATTCGGGCCTAAAGCGCGTATTATTTTAAGCGTAATAAACGCAATGGCCTTGCAGCAAGGCAGCCAAACCGTAGATATTGACGCAGATAGTCTAACGAAATTTATAGAAAGAATAGGGCTATCAGTGGGTGGTAATCAGTTTACACAGGTGCAAAATCAGGTTAGACGATTAACAGGCTCAATTATCAGAATTTATTATAAAGCAGACGAACAGGACGGTAGTTGGGGCAAGAAACCCGATATGCCGCTTATCAATGGTTTTGAGTTTTTTCCGAGAGCTGATCCAAACCAAATGATGCTTTGGAAAAGGCACATAGAGTTAGGGGATAAATATTGGGAAGAACTGCAAAAGCACGCCGTACCATTATCGTTAGAGCATTTAAAAATACTTTCGGGTAATGCCCGTGCCATAGATGTTTATACGTTTTTAGCCTATCGCTTACATGCCTTGGACAAGCCTTTATTTCTTGCATGGGCTACACTCAAAGAAATGTTTGGTGGAGAACTAACCCATATGTACGATTTTAAAAAGGCTATGCGTGATACTTTGACACTTGTAAAACTTGCCTATCGAGATGCCAAAATAGATATGGATAGTAAAGGGCTTACATTCAGAAATAGTCCAGCCCCGATTAGTGCCAGAAACAAAATAGTGATACCGTAACTTAGTAGTTGTTTTTGGGCTAAGTAATTGATAATGAGCAGTATTATTAAATGTGGAAAAGTGGCTAAAATAGCTCCCAATATGATAGTTATCCACTGTAACTTCATCCTGATTTGGGGTAGTTATCCACTGTAACTTCATCCTGATTTTACTGTAACTTCATCCTATAAACTATTATAATACTATTAAATTTAAAATTTCTATTATTGGCTGGTGCTAACTGGTGAAAACAAAAAAAATAACTTTAAATGTTTTTAGGTTGAAAGTAGGGGGGTAGCCCGCGCTCTTTTTTCTTTTCACAAGCAATAGCGTTATCATATCGTTTTAGGTAAATTCTTTTTTTTAGGGCTGGATTTGCCGAAAACTAAAAAGTTAGTTATATTTAGTTTCAACCTCACTAAACCTGTTAGCGAATCCCTTACTATGAATATTAGCCAAGCCAAAGAAATACCGTTAGACGAACTACTGGCACGGCTTGGTTTTACCCCTGCCAAAGTGGTTAATGGTGAAATCTGGTATAAATCCCCTTTTCGTGCCAACGACGATACGCCCAGTTTCAAGCTCAGCGCGAGCAAAAAAGGGTGGTACGACTTTGGCGATGCCGAGACCAACGGCGGTAATATTTTGGATTTTGCCATCCGTTATTTCAAATTGGGTGAAAATGACATTTCAGGGGCGCTACGTGAGCTTAGACCCTTTGGCGCTACCAATGTAGCCAAGCCATCAAAACAAGCCACTCAGCGGGCTGGAAAACGGCCTGAGCAGGTATCTAAAAAGCCCGTATCAGAAAAACCCGCCAAAGCGGTTGTTGAGTTACCCGCCGAACCCACTGGCCACACCATCAACTATGTGAAAGAATTTGAGGTTTGGCAAGGCTACGGGCGAGGGCGCAAGTTTAGCCCTTTGGCTCAATACCTACTCGACCGCGCTATCACCCCCAACGTAGCCGCGCCTTATTTGGCCAATGTTGGCTTTTCACCCGCCAAGCAACCCACCAAAAAATGGTACGGCATCGGCTGGCTGAACCAGTCAGGCGGTTACGAGGTCAGAATGGCCAACAGCACAGGCTTTAAAGCCTGTATCGGCACCAAGGATATTACATTTTATGCGGCCAAAGACCATAAACCCGAAAACCCCTATAACCGTTTGCACGTGTTTGAAAGCCAGTTCGATTTTTTGAGTTACTTGTGTATGTTTGAGGGTGTTAACCCCGCCCAAGAAAATTATCTGATTTTAAATTCGGCCAATTTGGCAGGCCGCGCCATCGAAGGCATTCAAGCCCATGAGCAAAAATTTGACCCGTTGATTTTGTGGACACAGAACGACGAGCCAGGGCAGAAAGCGGCAGCCGCATTTTTGGCATTAACTGACCGAGCGGTATTGACCGCAGCGCATTATTACGAAGGGTTTAAAGATTTAAACGATGCTTTTAAAGCGCAGAAAATCAAGCCCGACGTACCCAAAGCGAAGTTTAACCCCGAATTTGTGCAGACCTACCAAGCCTCATTTAAGCCGCAGTAACACTTGTAATGCACACTACAAAAATTCCTTAGAACAGCCTTAATTGCGTACCCGCCGCCACATTAGGCATTGGGGGCATTGGCTCAATCGGAGCAGGGGAGGGGCGCGGTTGTTCTTTGACAATTTTAGGCGTATCGGCAACCGTCACTTCCAGCAGTTCTTGAAATTGTTCAAAACGTTTTTGGCGTTCCATTTTTTGCGGCCAACCGCCCAATACATGGGCAGGGGTGTGCCAGTGGCTAAATTCTTCCAACGATAAGCTATTACCATGCACCACGACCGCAGGGATATTCAGCAGCGAAAATTGCACATAGGCCATATGGACACAACGCGGGTCTAAATCCACCACAGTTGCGTGGAGCGTTTGCTGATAATTGATTTTTTGCTGGTACATTTCATCGGCAAGTGCGACGACCATTGCACCCGAGCCGCAAGCGGGATCACTGGCCGAGACATAGCCTTTTTTATCAATAATGTCTTGTAAGCCCTGATTAACTTGGAGTTTAGCCATCATTTGGCAAATCGGGTAAGGCGTAAAATATTGCCCCGAGCGTTCATTGTGGATTTCTAAATGGTGATATAAATTACCCAAAACATCATCAAACCCACCTTCAAGGTGATTGGTCAGCATCCCGAGCAGCTTGGGAAATTGCTGGAGTTCGTCTTTATCGTAGCGTTTGATAATGTCAAAATAGCGTTGTTCGCGTTTATCAAATTGGGGTTTATCGACGGCATTACTGAAAGCAATGGCGGACACTTCAACGAAATCTGCAAAGACCTGATAGGCATTATGCCGATGCCCTAATTGATGAATAAGTTTAGCCATATCCTGCATGGAAGCCCCGCTTTGTCAGATAAAATTTTCGCAAGGTTATAGGCGATTGGGGTGAATACGTCAATAAAAAATCTTTACAATAGCCTTATGATTTGGTAGCAAGGGTTTTGACCTATTAGGAGACCTTTATCATGTGCCAGTTATTGAAAGACTTCAAAGCTTTTTGGGCAGAGATTGACGAAAAGGTGGCTCAAGACAAAGCCGCTCAAATTGCTAAAGCCGCCAAACAAGCCAAATGGGAAAAAGAGCGTAGAGAGTGGTTAGAAAATGTTTGGCCTGTAGAACAGAAAAAAATGCGAGCGGAGGACGCAGCCAAGAGAGCCGCTTTACAAGCTTTGTCAAAAGAGGAAGAAGAAGCTCAATACACGAAAGAAATGATATACTACTACACGAGAAAACACGAGAATGGTTTATAGAAACTATTTACCCCGAAATACTTAACGAGAACAGGCTAAGAGTGCCGCAGCCGAGCGGCAAAGAAATAAGTTATCTTGAGTAAATTATCACAATACAATATTTGCTTCGCGGAATAATTATAGCAAAACTCATGCTTAATAGGCATGAATGATTAAATTTGAACACGTAGTTACTTTTATGCTAAATAAAAATAATCTTTATGAGCGACGCACCTTCTACTCTATCCTTTATCTGCCTTGCTGGTATCATTTATGTTTACTATCGGCGGTCTTATTTTCACGATAAAATTTTTGCTGGTGTAAATCAAGAAAAAAACAATGCTCATTTAGAGGACTTAAAAGCGGGCAAATTAGAAGTCATGCCCAATGCTGAATATTTGGCTTCAATGCGTGGTTTTAAGATAGCCCGAACACGCTATTTACAAGCCTTAGCATATCCGATTTTAGGAACTATTTTAATGCTGGTTATAGGTGGTAACGAGCTTTCATTCCCTGCTGCTTTTCTAACTTTCTTTACTTGGTTTAAATGGCAAAAAGTTGGTGGTGAACAATACCAAAGTTTTGCCCTTAAACACCAACCGCCAAAGCCAAAGCGCAATGAATTAGGCTCGGCAGCATTTAGCGATGTGCCTGAAAAATACGCTATTGAAATGGCCGATAGCTACCAGGTGTTTTTAGGTTTTTCGGCCTGTTTAAAGGTTAATGATAAAAAACACATTTTAACTATTGCCCCTTCTCGTTCTGGTAAAGGCACGTGTTTAATTGTGCCAAACCTGATTATGCCGACTGATAATTCTTATGTGGTCTTAGACATTAAAGGCGAAAATGCGGCAGTTACAGCAAGACGGCAAAAAGAGTTAGGTAAAGATATTGTAATTATTGACCCTTGGGGGGTGCAAGAAAATATCGGGGCAAAACATGGCATTACGCCTATGACCTTTAACCCTTTGGCATTGTTGGAAGGGATGAGCAATGAGCAGCTTTTTGAAGAATGTACCTCAATAGCTGAATTGATTGCGCCCATGCCTAAAAACGTCAAAGATCCGTTCTGGATAAATCGGGCAAGGGTACTTATTCGAGGTCTGTTACTACACCACATTAAATCTGAAATGCCCGAAAATTGGTCATTATTGGCCATATATAAGGCTTTACGTTTAAGTGAAGTTGAGTTTATAGCACACATTTTGCTGGGGAGCGAAACGCCATTAGCAGCCGATGATTTAAACCAGTTTAAAGGTAAAGCACCCTCGGAAAAAGAGTTTGGGTCTATTGTCAGCTCAGCACAGGATGCCACAGAGTTTGTAAGAAACATTTCTAAGGGGGGCGGGATAGCCTTCAACCCTAAGCAGCTAAACGAAAAATCAACAGCAGTTTATGTGTGTATTCCCGAACGAGCCATCGAAACTAATTATCAATGGCTGCGGCTGGTTATTGGGCTTTGTGTGCGGGCTATCTCTGAGAACGTTAAAAATAAACAAGTTGAACGGACGGTGTTTTTACTCGATGAAGCGCACTACTTAGGCAATATGCCTGAAATTAGAAAAGCCCTTGCAACATCTGCCACCTACGGTATTTGCCTTTGGCAGTTTTATCAAGATATAGGGCAAGTACAAGCGGCTTATGGAGATTACTGGCATACCATCATGAATGTTGGTGTGCAGCAGTTCTACAAAATAAATGACTTGAATACTCAAAAATACGTTTCTGAATTACTTGGTGATTACACATTAGAGTTAAGCAATACCAGCACTAATGCAAGGGGCGAAAAGTCAAGAAGTGAAAGTATTATCGGTACAAGATTGCTTAAACCTGAACAGGTGGGGACGGTGCCTGATATAATTACTCGCATGGATAATAAAAACTACTTACTGATTGCCGCGCCTTATTATGAAGGTAATATTTCAGATGCGTATGACCCCAACCCATTAGTTTAACGGCTTTTAATTATCGTTCTAATGCCCATCCTTTGGCTTTAGAACGGTTAGGGTCAATAATTGCCTGAGCCTCTTGACGATACCCTACCAACTTTTCCTTTTGCCGTGTTTTGGCAACTAAAGAGTTTTCAGGCTGATAGGTTTTTGTTTGATTATCACTTGGTCTAACTATGTTTTCAATCGCGGTTGTTCTTTGATTTTGAAAGTGTTGTTCCAGTTCAGGGGTTTTAAGTTGCCCCATTGGAATGCCCTTTTCGATATGTCTATCGTACAGGCTATTTTCTGCTTGAATAATGCGATTAAGTTCAGAACCTTCAATTTTGGATGCAGCCAGAATCATTGCAGCTTGTGCTAAGTACTGATGATATTTTTCAATCTTTTCAGGTGAGGGATTTAGGCCACACGCTAATTCAAGAGGCGTATAATCACGCATAAGTAAATCCTATCATCTGTTGTATAATGGCTCAATCATAGCATCCTTATTTATGGGTGTCAATATGTCATATAGCATCCGATGTTCGCCCCCTTTTTTCTTTTCCCCAGCAAGCGATTTTTCTTTGCAGTATTAACAAAGAGTTAAGGAGAATTGGGCTATGATTTGTAGATATTGTGGTAGTTCGTATCTTTGCAAAGACACTAACGTAAGTTAGTGTGCAAGGTGTGCGCGGTAAACCGCGCAAGACCTTGGCAAGGGGGTTAGCCCCCCCATTGCATCCCCCCAAACCGCCGCTTTTTTATGCCACAAAGCCAATCCATCCCGCCCGTTTCAGCCGAGACCCCGCCCATCGAGGCAGGGGTAACGAGTGCGCCCAAAGTATCGGGCAGCGAAACCCGCCAACGTCCGCACGTCGTCAGCTTTCGGTTGAAAGCCGACGAGTACCAGACGTTGAAAGAGCGAGCCGAAGCCGCCAGCGTAAGCATGGGCGACTACGTGCGAGCGGCCTATTTGAAGGCCGAGCCACTGAGAGCCGCCCGACGGGTTACACCCGACCGCGAGGCCGTGTTGCTTTTATTGGCAGCGGTTAATCGTTTGGGGAATAATGTCAATCAGATTGCTTTACGGCTTCATAGGGATCGCACGGTTTACGTCGAAGAAATCCCGCGCATGACCCAAGCCTTGGAAACCATGCGCGATGCCATCGTGGATGTGTTGGAGCGTAAAGGGAAGCCGTCGAACGATAACCAACCGCAGCCATGATTTTGAAAGCGACGACCGTAGGCAGCGTGAGCCACGCCCGACAGTTAGGCCAACACCTTTTAAAGCGCGACGAAAATGAACTCGTGCAGGTGCATGAGTTGAGCGGGGTAGCCACGCAGGATTTAATTAAAGGGTTGGCCGATATGCAGCGGTTAAGCGAATTAACCCAAGGTAAAACGGGTTTATTCCACGTGGCCATCAATCCACAGGCGCATCATTCGGGAGAACTCACGCCTGAGCAGTGGCAGGGGTGTTTATCCAAGATAGAAAACGAGTTTGCGCTCAGTGGCCAGCCCCGCGCCGTTGTGCAGCACATCAAGGACGGGCGCAGCCATTACCACGTGGTTTATCAATTAACCGATCCCGACACGTGCAAGCTCAAACGGTTGTCGATGTTTAAAATTCGGTGCAAGGGTTTAGGGGAAAGTTTAGAGCGGGAGTTTGGCCACGAACGCACCAACCGAGAGCCGAGCCGCAAAGGGTACAGCCGCGACGAGCAGCAGCAAGCCAAGCGACGGGGCGAAACAGTGAAAGACCGTAGGGAAGCCATTAGAGAACTATTTGAAGCCAGCAGGGATAGTAAAGATTTTAAGGCACGATTGGCCGCCGCAGGTTACACTATCGCCAAGGGCGACCGTGCGGCCTTGGTCATGGTAAACGGGCAGGGCGACGTGTTTAATTTATCCCGTGAATTGGGCATGAAATTGGGCGAGGTGAAGCAGTACTTTAACGGGATTGAACGTGATTTACCCGAACTTTCGACAGTCAAAGCGCAGCTTAAAGCACGTACTACCGATACCGAGCCAGCCCCCCGCAGTAAAGCGGAAGAACAGCAGCTTTTAGAGCTATTCAAAGAGACAGGGGAAGACGTAGCCCAAGCGCAGGTTAAGACATCCGCTGAGCAACGAATGGCAGCTAACGACAACACAAAACCGATGCCGACCGAAGAGAAAGCCCGTAGAGCGGCTAATGATAACCGCCCCGATGAAAGGCCACCTTTGCCGCCCGACAAGCCGACAGCTTTGGAAAAGTTCAAGGCTTTTCAAGAAAACGCCCAAGACCAAACGCCAACCCCCAGCGTTGCCGAGCAGAAATTGGCCGCGTTCCGTGAGGATGCCAGCGATATTGTGCCGCCGACGAAGCAAAAGACAATGGCCGATTATCTGAAGGAAGCCGAGGAATTATTGGCCAAGAGCCGCGAGCGCAACCGAGGCAGAGATTTAGATAGGTAATTCGGGGTCGTTCAGCAGACAATCAGGCGTAGTGTAAAGGAATTGTTCGGCCATGTCTTTGATGACACCCTCACGCCAGTTTTGCCAATAGTCAGGAAGCTGGGTAAAGAGCATTAAGCCTAACAGTAACCTTTGACTACGGATGTATAGAGGGGAATTAGGTAGATATTTCCATTGGCCTACCCCGTGACGGCTGATAAGCCAACGCACCAACGGTAGGTAATGCCCTACATTGACAGCCCCACCCGTGAGGCTACCGTTTTGGTCAATGGCAGGTAACATATAGCCTTTATGTTCCTCATTGTCGTTTTTATTGACGATTGTTTTTAGATTGGCCATAGGTTTTAAATTACTATGTCTTTTAGAGATTGTCAATCGTTTTAAGTATTTGCACATTTAAACATTTCACCGAATGGAAACATGGGGAGAGTTAATGACCCGCCATGAACAGGAGAAGGCGGTACTCAGGGAGCAGCGCACAGCGGCATGGGATCGTATCAAAGCCGAACATCCCGCCCAAGTACCAGCGGTTTTAGTGGCGCAATGGCGGGAAGCCTACGGTGACGGGCAATTAGCCGCTATGGAAGCCCGTCAGCAAGTCGAGCGCAGCACATTATCAGCACAGTTACAGGAGCGGCAACAGCCAACGATTATACCACAGCCGCAAAGTGTTGATGATATGCAAGCAGAAAGAGACCGCAAACGGGCAGAATATATCCAACAGGCGCAGGAAATTTTAGAAAGGCAGCGAGGCAAGGATAGAGATAGGTAGGCCGTATCTTGTGTTTTTTGTAATGTACACTACAATTTTTGGCAGGTTTATTTTGTAATGCACACTACAATAAGGGTAAATAATGGCCGTCACGATACAACAATTCAACACCCTTGAAGACCTATTTAGCTATTACAATACCCTTTTGTTTGACGGGGAATTACCCGCCTGTTTAGTGACACTATCGCATCACCGAGGCTCACACGGCACATTTGCGCCCGAACGTTGGCGGGATGTGCAGACGCAGGAGAAAGTTCACGAAATCACGCTGAACCCCGATAGTATGTCACGCCCTGACAAACAGTGGCATTCCACGTTAGTACATGAAATGGTGCATTTATGGCAGGAAGTTTACGGCAAGCCATCGCGCCAGTGCTACCACAATAAAGAATGGGCGGCCAAAATGGAAGCCATTGGCCTGATGCCGTCCGATACGGGCGCAGCGGGGGGCAAAAAGACAGGCCAGAGCATGACCCACTACATCATTGAAAGAGGGCTTTTTGATGATGCTTTTGAAAATATCGGTGCCCAATATCTGTATTCGCTCAAACTACCCTATCAGCCCAGCTACCCGATGATTGATTTTGGGCTACCAGCCCCGAAAGACCCCGAGGAGCAGGACGAAGAAACGGAAAACGAGGGCAAGCAAAAGCGGTCAGGGACACGCATCAAATACAGTTGTTTTTGTGAAAATAACGTTTGGGGCAAGCCCGACCTACGGATGATTTGCTTGGAGTGCGAGCAGGAATTTAAACCGCAGCCGCCCAAAGAGAAGAAGCACAAAGAATTTATCGTTAATCAGGGGGATTTGGGGAAAACCCAAGGCCAAATTAAACAGCCGCCACGCCCCGCTTGATAAATTTTTTTGGAAATATATCTTGTAATGCGTAATGTTACGTGATACAATGTTGTTATGATACAGTCCATTCGGCACAAAGGCTTGTTACAATACTATACCGAGGGCAGTGGTGCAAAGCTACCCGCCCAATATTTGCGAAAGATTAACCGCATTTTAGACCAGTTAGACGCGGTTTCATCGGTTGATGATATTCAGGCAATGGGTTCAGGTATTCACAAGCTCACGGGCGATTTGGCAGATTTTTGGTCTATCAAAGTTACCCCCAACTATCGGATTATTTTTCGATTTGAAGGGGGCGACATTCACGACATAGATTTTTTGGATTATCACTAAAAGGAGGCTACTATGTTAAAGCGCAATTTACCGCCCGTTCACCCAGGCGAAATTTTACGGGAAGATTATATTAACGAGCATAACTTGACCATTACAGAAGTGGCCGAAGGCTTGGGCATTGCCCGTGCCAATTTATCGGCCATCGTCAACGGACGGGCGGGGATAAGTCCCGAAATGGCCGTAAAGTTAGCCGAGGCGTTTGGCAATACCCCGCAGTTTTGGGGGAATTTGCAGAAGAACTACGAACTTTGGCACGCCGAGCGGACGGTAAACCGCTCAAAAATTCGTCATTTTTGGGAAGAATGGAAGGGATTACAGCCAACATAAATAATCCTTTTCTTTTCCCATGCCTATGAATAGAACTATTACATGGAATTAAAATTAGAAGAATTAAGCTATCAAAGAACCGCTATAAAATCGGTTGTAAACGTCTTTGACGGTACAACCCGTAATACCTTTGATAATGCCACAGCCGAGGGCATAAGGTTTAACCAAACAACCCTGAACCCTGAGCAAATAGCCGAAAATATCAAGACAGTTATTCACGAAAATGGTATTGACGAGGCCACGGCCAAACTATCCCCCGACAACGACCTATGTATTGAAATGGAAACAGGCACTGGGAAAACCCTTGTCTATATCAAGACCATTTACGAACTCTATAAACAATACGGCTTTACCAAGTTTATTATTCTGGTGCCATCGGTTGCCATTCGCCAAGGTACATTAGGCACATTCAAGAACTTTGCGAAGCAGTTAGAAGCCATTTATGGTTTTCAGCCCCATTCGTTTGAGTATGACAGTAAGAAACTCAATAAAGTGACGGGCTTTATTGAAGACCAGCATCCGCACGTTATGATTATGACGTTAGCAGCTTTTAACTCAGATGATAAAATTCTGAACCAAGCGCAGCGCGAAGATTTATTCAATAACATTCCCTTTATTGATGCCATCGGCAAGACCCGCCCCATTATTTTAATGGACGAGCCGCAGGAGGGCATGGACACTGATAATTCTATTCGGCAGATTGCCAAACTCAACCCATTGGCCAAAATCCGCTATTCGGCCACGCATAAAGTAGTTAAAAACCTACTTTATCGTTTAACCCCCTATGACAGCTACAAGCAGGGATTGGTTAAGAAAATTGAAGTTTTGACCGTTACAGAAAAGAACGACGAAGCCACGATAAAGATTGAATTGGTTGAGACCCAAAACGGCAAAGGCGACCCGAAAGCCAAGCTGAAAGTGTGGAAGCAGAAAAGCGGTAAGTTTGTTTTTGAAGAAACCCAATGGCTGAAAGTAGGCGATAATTTGGGGGAGAAAGTCAATAACCCCAGCTACCTAAATTACACTATCGAGCGCATAGCCAAGAGCCTACGTGACCAAAAATGGCGCGTAACATTTACCAATGGTACGGAAGTCATCGAGCGGCAAACAGCGGGCAATGTGGCCAGTATTTGGGCTTTACAGTTGGAATGGCTTATTAACCGCCATTTTGCCAAAAGCCAGCGTTTTGCCGCGCAGGGTATCAAGTGTTTGTCACTGATATTCATTGACAAAGTGGCCAATTATATGAGCGACGACCCCGTTATTAAAAATCTGTTTATCGAGAAATACAAGGCAATTTACCCCGAATGGCACAACGGCCAAGAACCAACCCCGCAGCATATCCAAGACATACAAGGGTATTATTTTGCGGCCACGGGCAAAGGTGAATATACCGACAGTGAAGTGACAATGAAAAGTAATAAGGAGATTTACGACCTTATTTTGAGAAAGAAAGACGAACTGTTAAGCATTGATAACCCCGTTCAATTTATCTTTTCTCACTCAGCTTTGGGCGTAGGTTGGGATAACCCCAATATCTTTAATATTGCTACCCTCAATACTGCCTATTCTGAAATCAGAAAACGGCAGGAAATAGGCCGAGGGTTGCGGATATGTGTCAATCAGCAGGGGCAGCGGGTATATGACCTTGCCAATGTCA
>NZ_QPIW01000048.1 GCF_003339505.1 Runella aurantiaca | reverse complement strand
TTAGGTTTGTTAGCACAACTAAAATACGAAAATCCCCGAATTATGCCAAATACGCGCATATTCGGGGATTATTTTTTGATGCAAAGTACTGATATTTAATATCTTAACCCTTTAAAGGGAAGCCGAATTACCAATTACTAAATTATCATAATTACCTTTGATAAGTCTAATATTTTGTTGAATTGAGGGGATTTTAATTGATTTTATCTTCTCATTGCTTTTTTTTGTAATTCTTGCTTCGAAAAGAACTTCTTCACCCAAGGAATCCAACCAAACGTAATGAAATTCGGGGTTAATATTATTAAATTTTGAATTTATATTTTGAAGGTATCTTTTACCTTCCATAAAATTATAATTATAAGTTTCTGCAATAAAGTTAAAATAATTAAACCTTAGAGAATTATCTCTTTCAATATCTGGATTTTGTCTTGAAAGCCTCATCAGTTTTATTCGAACATTTGGATCATGTAAGTTTCTTCCATAATGTTTAAATAAAAATTTTACAATTTCAAAATTCTCTTGATAAGACTCCATTTCATCCAACAATCTATTGCACTCTAAATATTCCCCTTTAGAATTATGGTATCCAAACAACAAAATACAGGCATATGGCCTAAGTCTACTCTTTTCATACAAAGAATCAAGATATTCTTTATAATCTAAATCATTGATTATCTCTTTTAGATTATTTATATAACTTGAGTTAACAACATCCACCCTTTCAATACCATCAGATACCGTTTTATAAGCTATATCTAGTAATTCCTCAATTTTTATTTGCTTCTGAACTTTATCTTCATCATCATAATCCAAATTCTTTAGCTCCCATATGAATAGTTTTATATAATCAACGTAGCTGTAGGCTGAAAATGGGTCTAGGATTTGTTTTACAAAGAATAGGTCTTTTGCTTCATTGAGGTAAAAAGTAACATACGATGAGTTAAAACTCTCTTCAAAGTAAAGTTTAGCCAAGTCAAAACTTATTGAGCCTCTCCTATGAATAAATCTATGGTTTCGATAATCGAATAAAGATTCAGCATATACTAATAAAGTTAAAGCCTTTTTAAGTTCTTTTTTTTCTCTTCTACTTTGCAAATTAATTGCATAATTGAGTAAATAATATGGATCATCCGAAAGCTTTGTATACCCTGAGTCAAACAGTTTATTTAACTGTGTTTCACTATATTCTCCACTTTTTATAAATGCCTTTAACAGGTTATTAACTAAATATGAATTTGTTTGTCCTGGTTCAATTGTCTTTAACATTCTATCATAAAAAGCAAATTGCTTATCTTTGTTTTCCAGAAATCGTTCAACTAACTTTTCCGCAATTAAAGGGTGTTTAGTTCTAAAATACAAGTCAGGCTGTGTTCCATGTGTCATTTTAACTTCTTGAATCAATATACCTTTCCCTTCTGCATTTATTACTTTTTCAGTAAACTCCTCCCAACTCATAGAAATATTTTGCTTCAGCCAACTTGCTGGCATTAGTAATTTATGTTTATGAAGTAACGCTGTATAAAGAAATGCTTTTTGTGTATCGCTTGATAATTGGTTATAACTATCTATTAAGTCATTTTCATGTTTACCAGAGGTAACAGTTGCCATTAAAGAGATAAAAGAATCTGAATTATAGCTACTCTCAATTTTTTCTACCAACATATTCTTTTCACTTGCATCTCTATATGAAACCAAATTTGTTTTCTTTAGCTTTTCTAGTAAGTCTTCAATTTCATCTTTTTCAAACTTACCTTCTAATTTTAAATTATACATTCTTGAAAAATTCCTATTTAATTTAAATTTTTCAAGAATATTCTCTCGAATAGATGCTAAAATAAATACATTACAACCTTGAAATTGCTCTATACTCAAATCTCTTTGTATGTCTAAAAGAGTTTTAAAATAGCTTTCGACCTCAATTTCATCACAGTAAAAAAGCAGATTTTTTGATTTACAATTATTAACTAAATCAATTAACAATTCTTTTTTTACTCTATTGAATTCGATGATTTCAAACGCAACTAAATCAAACTCAATATCTTTCTCCAACTCATGCACCAATCTTAAGGCAAATGTCGATTTACCGATACCAAAATCTCCATTTATAAAAAACATAGGAATTATGGTTGAATGGTTTTTTTTTATTACATCAACAATAGTATTCTTAAAATTTAAAAGATACTTATTTTTTACTACATCAACTCCTCGACTTATCAAATTAAAATTAGGCTCTTCTCCTTTATAAAAATCAGAATCTTTAATAACTCTATCTCTATTATATTCAACACTTAATTGTTTAACAATCCCTTCTAAATTAAGCAAAAGTTTGGGAGGGAAGGATAAGTACTGATTTTTACTGTCAAATATTGACAATCCTTTCTTTCTAACAACAGTCTCATTTTGCAGCAAATCCCATTCGTTATATTTTTTAAAGAAATCTTCAAATGAGCATTTTACAATGCAGACTTTTTTCTGCTTATAATAAGCTAAGGCATTTTCATTTGGAAATGGATCAACATTTATCATCCATCTTTTTTCCCTATAGTTATAAGAATCAAACTTATCTAACAATTCTCTACCAAACGCATCGCTGTAGGAATACCCAATTGAAAGGAAATTTATATTAGTACTTAGGTTTTTCAAGTCTTGGAGTACCGCTTTATAAAAACTTTTTAGTTGCAAAAAATCATCTGTAGAAAATGCAAATGGATATTGACTTTTATCTTTCATACATCCATTAAGCTTAATGTATTTAACTTCAGTATTTGATTCTTTATAGTTTATTTCTTTTATACTCCTAATTGTTTTTAAATCATAAATATGTTTTGAAGTTCCTGAAATTTCATCGTAAGCCATTTCTACTAATAAGTCATAGTTTGTAGTTATTATCTCTCTCCATGGAATAGTGGCCAATATTTTATGAGCCTCAGTAACTTTTAGTTTTTTTAATAACGATAAAACAAAGTCGTCAAAATGTTTACGACTAAATGTTTCATCAGCCGAAAGTATATCAATAAAATTTGTTATATTTTTTTCGTTTAAATTTTTACATAAATATTGCTCATATAACTCTATCAGTTCTTGACTTAAATATTTTTTTTCACCTATAGAAGCCCCTGCACCCAAAAATAAAATTGTATTAGAGTCTCTGATATTTTTAAAAATATCAACCAGTTCATTTCTTTGTTTATCTAAATCTATAATATGTTCCATAAAATGACTTTTATAATTATAAAGTTTTAAGTAAAAATAAAAAAACGGTTATTATAAGGCAAACCCAAAAAAACCATCAAAATAGTACATATTTATAATATGGCGCCAGTTAAGCTACGCTCAAAAAATATACCTTACAATATATAGACAATAAATAATATATCAAATTACGTTTCTTATATATTTTTTCCGCCCCAAGTCTATCTCCTTTCCAAGTAAAAAGCCGGACAAAGGATTGTCCGGCTTTTTACTAATAAACCCAATTTCCAATAATGATTACTCCAACGGATGTTCTTTCAACAATTTTGAAGAATTATAAATGTCGCTTTGACCTGCCGTAGCAGCGCGTACTGCTTTAACTTTTTCGGGCGAAATCGCGGAGGCTTTATTGCCAAACGAGTTACGAACGTAAGTCAATACAGCAGCCACCTCTTTATCGTTTAACAAACCGCCAAAAGGCGTCATCGGTACTTGCCCAGGGTATTGTTTACCGCTTACTTCAATCGGGCCGAGCAATCCTTTCAAAACTATTTTGATTAAACGCTCCTCGTTTCCCTGCACCCATTTGCCCGCAAGCGGCGGGAAACCAGAAGCTGAAAGCCCCTTTCCATCCGCTTGGTGACAAGTAATGCAGTATCCTTCTTTACTGTAAATGGTTTTCCCCAACTTGAAAGCTTCCAATTCAGCCCCTTTCAATGCCGAAACAACTTCAGCTTCCTTTTTCTTAGCCACATTTTCTCCATTTAAGTGTGCTACTGCTGTTTCGTGGGCATGAATCATCCATTCGTCAAGCGGCTTCTTTTTAGCTTCGGCCAAGATAGGCAACCCTTTTTCTTTGCCAATCCACGAAGTGGCAACAATCGCCACCAACCGTACTCTTGGGTTTTCATCTTTAGCGGCCTGCATCAACAACGCTGCTTGGTCAGCCACTTGGTGCCCAGTGTAGCGCACCACCTGAACCGCCGCCGCTCTAACGCGGTAATCTTTGGCTTTGAGCAATTGGCGCAGCAGTTTTTGGTCTACTTTATCCAATCCCCAACTTACCCACAAGCCTTCCAGTAGATGATGTTCGTAACGCGCATCAGCTTTGTTCAAACTTGCCGCCCATTTCGTTATTTTTGGCAATACTTCGGCAGCATCTCTACCTCTCAATTCACGACGGGTACGGTAGCGGGTACGGTATTCGGGCAATTTGAGGTTGTCCAAAAGTACATCAACACTCGCACCGTCTATTTTGGCGGGAGTAATCAGCGGACGGGAAGGATACGTAATCCGATACACTCTTCCGTGAACGTGGTCACGCAGTGGATCACGGGCGTTGTGCTGCATGTGTCCGATAAGAATATTATGCCAGTCAATAACATACAGCGAGCCATCAGGTGCAATTTCCATGTCAACGGGGCGGAAATTACGGTCTTCACTCACAATCAAATCCTGACGGTGTTTGGTCTTGTAGCCCGTACCGTCGTCCCAAATTTGGTGTTGTTTTGTCCCCAAAAATCCGATGGTGTTGTTGATAAGCATATCTCCCTGTACTTCATCGGGAAAATGGCGACTCCACAAAAATTCCAGTCCAGACGTAGGACGCACCATGTGGTCTTTTTCAATCAACTGGAATGACTTGTGCGTAGCCTGTCCGTAGCGCGGCAACACCGAGCCGGGCAACATCCAACGAACGTCAGGGCTGGAGGTTTCAGCAAAGAAAGGCTGTCCCCAATCGTCAAAAGCAATCCCCCAAGGGTTAGGAATCGCCAATTGGGCGGTGCGCTCCAATTTATGCAATTGTGGAGCATAACGGTAAAATCCACCGTTGGTAGCCCGTACGGGTCCGTAAGGCGTTTCTACATTTGTGTGTAAAAATACCCCTTCTCCCGTATAAATAGCTCCCGAAGGATCTGCGCAAAACGCGCTGCTGTTGTGGTGGGTATCGTGGTCGTCAAAACCGCTCAGGAGAATTTCTACTTTATCGGCCTTGTCATCTCCGTTGGTATCAGTAAACAATTTTAAGTTGGTTCCTTGAGAAACGTACACTCCTTCTTTGGCAATTTCAAAACCAAGCGGCAGGTGCAAGCCCTCTACAAAGATGGTCTGTTTATCGGCTTTACCGTCACCATTGGTATCTTCTAAAATCAAGATTTTATCATTGGGCCGGCTATCTCCTGGCTTATAATGAGGATAACTCGGCATGACAGCTACCCACAAACGTCCTTTATTGTCAAAAGACATTTGTACGGGATTGGCTAAGTCATTAAACTCAGCTTCTGAAGCAAAAAGCTCAATTTTATAGCCCGCTGGCACTTTCAGCTTGTTGAGCGCATCCTGTCCGTAGAGGTACGTAAGGCTACCGTTTTTCTCAGGATTGAAGTTGGTTTTGACGGGAGGCAGCGGCGTGGTGTTTTTGTCGGCGGCGGCAAGGTCTGTTTTCTCGCCTTTAGAAGCGGCCAACCAAATAGCTTTGTCACGAATATCGGTCATTTCCCGAATTTTCTTAATCTCTGCGGGATAGTTGTCGGGGCCAAAAGGATTATAGCGACGCCCGTACACGTGTACACCATTCGGAATTTTATAGTCATTGTGCCACATCCAGTTTTTCTCCATTACGGCATTTTGTACCAATTTACGGTTGGCTTCGGCTTTAGCGGCGGTTTTTCCAAACAGTTGGTCCGTCAATAAAATGCTCAGTTTTTTATAACCGGCTTCATTGAGTTGCAATCCATCGATGGTCAGCGGCTCTTTGCTTTCATTGTACCATTGTTGCGAAGGAGTAAAAGCATCGACAAAAAGCACGTTGTTTTGGTCGGCTACTTCCTGCATGGCTTTGGTGTACAAAAGCAAATTTTCATTCTCCCTTTTGCCATTGGGCAAGTCGTACATAGCCGATAAATCTTCAAACGCAATGGGTGAAACAAGCGCCAATTGCGGCGGCGTTGTTCCATTGTATTTTTGGCTCAGTGTATGTTTGATAAACGCATCAAGTTCTGCTTTGTAGTTGGCCAAGCCCGCTTTTCCCTGATAGGATTCATTGAACCCAAAAAAAGCCACAATAATGTCCGTTTTAAGGCGAGTTAGCCACTGGTCGGGGGTGTCAAAGTGGCCCTCGCTGTTTGAGTAGTTGGCGTATTCGGTTTGGAATTTTTCCGCCCCCGGAAACGCCCAAGGCGAGTTTCGGCTGGCGTGCGGACGAAAACCTGGAGTATCACCGCCATCGCACATGTTGCGGATTACGAGCGAATTTTCTGGATAGCGAACGTTCATTTCGGTTTCAAAGTGACCGTAGTTCATCATTCGTGACCCCAAATTATTGCCAATCAGTGAAATGTGGGCCCCATTTCCAACTGTCAGAGTATTGGATTGATTGAATTGGAAAGAGCTGAAAACAATCAACATCAATCCAACGGCGATGAGCAATCCCTTGATACGTATTCTCATTGGGTTTAGTTATTTTAATTTTTTAACTCGTAATTAATAATGATGTATTTAGTACTGCTCTACTACTTTACAATACCTCGGTAAGGCACATTTATTTCAATTTTACCTTTCCATTTTTTAGGAACAGGCTTGCCCAACAACCAATGTATAGCGTTGATAGTGAGCCGCTGAACCCCTTCTTGCTGAAAATCTTCGGGGTGCCCCAGCGTCGTAAAAAATACTTTGGCGTTGGCTTTATTTTTCCACGTCCAAGCTACTGGATTATCAATGGCGGCTTTGTCAGGATTTACTGATTTCCCCATCAGCAGTGGGGTTGCATCCTGCGGCGGATAATCGGGGCGCACTCGGTACAACCACGAAGCCGCATGAAAAGCAGAAGGTACGCCCGTCAAAATTGGGTGCTTGGCCGCTTCGGCAATCACCGTTACGTCGGTAGTACTTTTGTGGCCGTAGTGGGTGTGGCCCGCTTTGCCCCAGCCCGGAGGAGAGCCAAAAGCTCTTTCTCCAAACGCATTCCAAGCTTCGGAAGCGTGCCCTTTGGGAAAATTAAACGCGTGCGTTGACGTTCTAAAACCCATCACTGGCTTGCTAGAATTAAGGTATTCGTCGAGATATTGGAGCTGGTCAGGCGGCAATTGACGCCAGCGCAAGAAAAACACCGCCAAATCTGCTTCGCGGAGCGCTTCTAAACCGGGAATATTTTTTTCGGCGTTTTGGTCAGGAAATGACTTCAGTACTTGGGTACGTACGCCGTAGTTTTTTTCTAATTCAGCCGCAATAAGCGGGAGGGTTTGTTCGCCGCCGTACTCATGGTCGCCAGCTACAAAGACGACAAGCGGTTTCTTTTTTGACGGAGCTGTTTTTTTGGGAGAATCAAAGGCGGAAACGGCAGCAATGCCCAACATCAGGAACAAGACCGAGAACCAATGGTTAGCAACCATGCGACTTATCGTACGCTTTATCATGCAGTGTGTCTTTAAGCGGGTGTTTAACTATTCTAAACTTTTTAAACCTAAAAGCTATTTGGTATACAAAATCGCTAATGTTTAAAAAGTCATATTTCTAAAATTTATACCGTAAGCACCGAAGAAAAGGTGCCTACGGTAAGAAATCACTTCTATCTACAAAACATTTATCAATAACCGGTATTCTGCTTCAACTTATTGTTGTTGCGAATTTCGGCGGTGGGGATCGGAAACAGCAATTCTCTCTCTTTGAGCACAGGGCCATACGAAAACTTATGCCCAGCAAAATCCTCAAACTTCTTAGTCGTCACGTTAAACGCCTTGCGGAGGCGGGTCATGTCGTACCAAGTTTTGTTTTCAAAACTCAACTCATGCCAACGCTCTTTCCAGATTGCTTCTCTGAGTTCAACTTTGGTCAAACCAGCCAAATCGGGCAACTGCGCCCGTCGACGAATGGCATTCACGGCTTCATACACCGCCGCAGACGGGCCATTTGCTTCGTTTTCGGCTTCGGCATAGGTCAACAAAACCTCCGCATAGCGCATCATCGTCCAGTTCAGGCCACTACTTGTGGTGCTGAGTTGAGCTTCGGTATCGAAGTGTTTGTACAGGTAATACCCTCCCAAATTACGGGTTTTGGTACGGTCGCTCCGCAGTGAGAAAGAAGTGTAATAAAATTGCTTCTCCGCTGCTCGTTTATCTCCATTTTCGTACGATTCAACGAACTCTTTATTGGCAAAAATAGCCCCAGTTTCATCCGTATAGGCCGAAATACCCTGATTGTACGGAATAATGGATGTTTGCCAATTGGAAGGTAATACGAAAGCCACAAATTGCGCCATGAAAATATTTTCGCCGATGTTCTTTTTGGCGGGATTGCGCAAATCATCATAAGACGGGAACAGGCTAAATTTGCCAGAATCAACTACCTCCTTGGCCTTATCAGCCGCCTTTTTGTAGTACTCAGCGCCTTTTTGCAACGGGAATCCCGCCATGGTAAGATATACACTTGACAGTAGCGACTTAACCGCGCCTAAAGAAGCCCGTCCGGTGGCATCTGTGTACGGCAAGCCAGAAGCTTCCGCCTCAATCAAATCGGCTACGATTACCTTATATACCTCTTCTTGAGGTACTTGTGCAGGGTACAAATCGGGCGATTTCAAATCAACTGGCTCAGTAATGAGCGAAATATTGCCGAAGATGCGCACCAAATCATAGTAATACAACGCCCGCAGGAACCGTGCTTCGCCCAGATAGCGCTTCTTAGCGGCTTCGTTCATCGAAATACCCGGTATTTTCGCAATCGCTAGGTTGGCGTTGGCAATGCCCCGATAGTGGTTGGTCCAGTAAGTGGCTCCGTAGCCATTGTCTGAGTTATTGACTAGATTTCGCACAAAAATGCTGTTTTGTGCCTGCCCCAACTCGGTGTTGGCCAAGCCAGTGGCAAATTCAAGCATCATCCACGGCGCGCCGCCAAATCCACCTCCCAACACGTTCCGAAGGTTTTCGTAAATGGAGTTCACCACACTTTCGGCGTGTTCGGGCTTGGTGAAATAGTTTTCCATCGTAAAATTTGAACGATCAGGCTCTTCTAAAAAATCGGAACAGCTCACCCCGCACAAAACCAATGTTCCGCTCAGTATCAGTTGACTAAAAAACTTTATAGTGTATTTCATTTCAGTATCCATTAAAAATTACACAACTATTACAATCCGATGTTTAACCCAACCATAAAAACGCGCGGTTTTGGATAGGCATACAAATCAACTCCTTGGTCAAATGCCGAACCAGAAGTTGATACTTCAGGGTCATAGCCTTCAAACTTGGTGTTAAGGAAGAAGTTTTGTACCGAAACAAAGGCTCTCAAACGATTAAGGTGGATTTTCTCAATCATTTTTGGGGAGAATTTATAAGACAAAAGGATATTTCTTCCTCTCAGGAAAGAGCCGTCTTGCACGCGGTCGGTATCGTTGTTGGTGTTGTAACCCGCTGATACAGGGCGCAATTCGGCAATATTAGTGTTCTGGTTGGTAGGCGTCCACGCGTTCAAAACGGTCTTGAAACTGTTGGCAATTCCTTGACGGTCTTCGGCCGAGTGCTTGCTTCTAAACAATACGTCGTTGCCGTACATGAATTGCAGGTCAACCATCAACTCCAAGTTTTTGTGCGTAAAAGTGTTGATAAACGTACCAAAACCATCTGGAATCCCTTTACCGATTACCACGCGGTCGTTGTCATTGATACGTCCGTCATTGTTTACATCCTGGTATTTGATGTCACCTGGTTTTTTGAGATACTTGGCGGCTTCTGATTCCTCTGCTACGCTCCAAGTTCCCTGGTGCACAAATCCGAAAAATGACCCTACTGGCTCGCCTTCACGAATGATGGTAGAACCGCTGAAAATATCCGCTCCGCCTGTAAGCGCCATTACTTTGTTGCGGTTGAAGGAGATATTAAAGGATGAATTCCACGAGAAATTTCGACTCGCTACATTGACTGTATTGATGCCCAATTCCACCCCACGGTTTTCCATACTTCCGATGTTTTGGCTTACCGTCGTAAAACCACTACTTGAAGGTACGGGTGCGCTCAAAAGCATATCGGTGGTGAGTTTGCGATACACGTCGGCTTCGAGCATAATGCGGTTGTTAAAAAGTCCCAATTCTACTCCAGCATCCACTTGGGCCGTTTTTTCCCAACGCAGGTCGGGATTGGCAAGGCGGTTTACACCGATACCGATTTGACGAGCATTGTTGAAAATCACCGAGTAATTGCCCAAACCAGCCAATGCCTGATAGGCCGTAATTTCCGAGTTACCCGTTACGCCGTAGCTGGTACGTACTTTAAGGTTAGAGATAAAAGGCACATTTTGCATAAAATCTTCTTCAATAACTCTCCACGCCAAAGCCGCCGAAGGAAATACCGCGTAGCGATTGGAAGAACCAAACTTAGAAGAACCGTCAATACGCCCCGTAACCGTGAGTAAGTATTTGTCTTTGAGGCCATAGTTAATACGTCCAAAGTATGAATTCAAGCCATACGCACTCGTTCCAGAGGTAGGAGCAAGCGCCACCGCACCCGCACCGAGGTTGTTGAATTGAAAATAGTCATCCTGAAAACGCTGCGCTCTCGCCTGAAAATTGAAGCGATCTACGTGCTGCCACGCCAATCCCAACAAGGCATTGACCGAGTGGATTTTGTTGATTTTGGTATTGTAGGTCAGATAGTTTTCAAACTGCCACGAATTATGACGGTCGCCAGTGATAGATGCATCACCGCCTTGGTTGCGCGAAATATAATTCAGGTTCCGACCTCCGTAGTAATCAATCCGTTGGTTGATGATGTTGGTTCCCAATGTAGTGCGCAGCTCTAAGCCTTTTGCCAATGAAATATTGGTATAGATATTACCCAACATGGTTTGGGTCTTGAGATAGTAAAGTCGCTCAGTAGCTACGTGAATAGGGTTACCGCCGCCTTCCATACCGGGATAGTCTTCGTTGCCGCCCCAACGTCCGTCAGGGTATTTGACTGGAATAATGGGTAGGGCTTCCAATACTTGGCGCATGGCTATGATACCACCAGCACCCAGTGGGTCTACCTGACTTTCGCTCTGGTCATTGTAGCTGAGCGTACCGCCTACCTTTATCCATTTTTTGATCTGGCTATCCATCACAAAACGAGCCGAATAGCGTTTGAGCCACGATTCTTTCATCAAACCATCTTCGTTGCGGTACCCAAGGTACAAACCGAAATTGTCCCGAGAGTTGCCACCGCTGAACGAAAGTTGGTGGTTTTGCGTAAACGCTTTTTGGAACGACTCATCCTGCCAATCGGTGTTGTAAAGCGGCTTACCGCTTGCATCAAACAATAAAGGGTTGGTCCGCTTGGTTGCTGGATTCACGTACTTGCCACCAGCCCAACCTACGGGGTCGTATTTTTTAGCATTTTGATACGCAATTTCTTCCGTTCTCAAAAATTCTTCTGAATTGAGCAACGGGATTTTGCGGGGCAATACCCCAACGCTGAAATCTGTATCATAACTAATACGACCTCCGTCCTGACTGCCACGCTTGGTAGTCACCAAGATAACGCCGTTGGCGCCACGAGCACCGTAAATAGCCGTAGCTGAAGCATCTTTTAACACTTCAATTGAGGCAATATCGTTGGGATTAATGTAATCAATGGGTGTGCTTCCGTTGGCCAAATCGGTGGCGTTCAAAATCACACCGTCAATGACGTACAAAGGGTTGTTAGCCACACTCACGGAGGTATTTCCCCGAATACGAATGTTGGCGCGACCACCCGGGCGACCCGAGTTTACCGATACATTCACCCCCGTAATCCGCCCACCAAGGGCCTGATTCAAAGACGCCGACGGGCGCTCCAAAAGGGTTTCACCTTTCACGGTTCCCACGGCTCCCGTCAAGTCTGATTTGCGCTGCACTCCATAACCCACCACGATTACCTCTTCCAACGATTTGGTGTCTACTTTCAGCGAAATATTCAATTGTGTTTGCGCGCCTACGGTCAATTCTTGCGTCAGATAACCTAAAAAACTGAACACAAGTACCGCGTTGTTGTCGGGTACATCAAGATCAAAGCGCCCCTCAGAATTGGTCGTTGTACCACGCTGTGTTCCTTTCAAAACCACACTCACACCAGGTAATCCAGCATTGGCTTCATCCGTAACAACACCTGATATTTTACGAACCACGGGGGCCGTGGCTTCGATTGGCACTATCTTTGGCGCAGGCGTAACAACCGGCGCGGCTTCTTTTTCTGGGGTCAGAATAATCTGATTTCCAATTATTTCATACCTCAAATGAAGAGGTTTTATTAGCTTACCGAGCACTTCCACCAACGGCTCATTGGAAGCACTGAGCGTAATTTTCCGATTGGAAGGAAGCGTAACCGGGCGATACGCAAATCGTATTTTGACCTGCTTTTCAATCACCGTCAACGCTTTTCGTACGTCCTGATTCTCAACATTAATGGTCACTCTCTGCTGGAGTATTTCCTGCGCACTGGCCTCCCGGGCTAAAGAGATACCCGTAAAGATCAATGCCAACACACATTGTATCAACGATATTTTCATGAGATGATACACAAGGGGTTTAAAACGTACCGTTTTTTTCATTAGTTTTGATTGTTTTTGTGAATAATTTGAGCAAAAACTCCTCCTTCACGTCTTTACAGGCGCTTGCTGATCGGTCAAAATCACAGGGAGGTAACGGCATCAGCGGTGTGCGACCACTGCTGATGTTTTTTTTGTCAGGAGAAAAACGACGGACTCTTCATAGACATAAAATTGTTAAAGGTTAAAGAAGCATTTTGTTGTTTAGGTAGTATTTTATCATAACAAATGGTGCGTTTTTTATTAGAAAAATATTCTTTTTTACTCAGGGTATTTTACAAATCAACACCCTTTACTGTAGATAATCACCTGGCCATCAATCAATTTGTAGCGAGCATCCAACACTTTACAGATTACTTCAAGTTTTTGAAACAGGTTTTCGTCGGTCAGGTTAATGGTGAGCGTGCAGTCTTTGAGTACTTCTTCGTCAAACACCACCTTTATCCCGTACGATTTTTCTAGGGCCGCAAATACCTCCGTAGCGGGGGCCGCTTCAAACACAAACCGGGCCATTTCGACGGGTGGTAACAGCAGCAACGGAGCCTCGACCAATACTTTGCTGATGGTGGCCTCACTGCGGTGAAAAACCGCCTTTTGGTTGGGAGTCAGTACAACACCCTTCACTTCAGGGTCTTGCTGGGCGTCGTTTCGCTCGGCATACACCGAAACCCGTCCCGACTTTACCGCCACCGTTACATTTGGGTCTTTCTGATACGCCTTTACATGAAAACTCGTACCTAACACCCTAGTAACCAGACCATTTGAAAACACCAAAAACGGCCGCTTGGGGTTTTTTTGCACCTCAAAAAAAGCGCCGCCTTCTAAATGAACCTCCCTTTTTGAATCATCGAACTCAACAGGATATTTGAGACGACTGTTTTTTTCCAGTTTAACAATGCTACCATCCGATAGCTGGAGCAACATGGTTTTGTCGGCTCCGTTGACGGCCTCCACCCATTCGGCGGGCGCAGCGGCCAATACCCCCGGAATCTCCAACGGAGTAGAACGACGCCAAAACAACCACCCCGCCGCAATCAGCACCACAAGAGTAGCCGCGATGGATAGAACAGGTATGTACCAACGTCGGGGTCTGTGTATATGCTCCGTTGACTGCTCATGAAGCGTGTTCTCAATCCGCGCCCAAATCACCGGAACCGATTGGCTCGCTTCTGGGGTTGGACAAATTTGATTCAATCCCTCAATGAGCCGCCGAGCTTCTTCTATCTGATAATAGCGCTCGGGACAATCATGTAAAAAGCCCTGCCAAAAGGCGTCATTTTCGGCCGTAGGACAACATACCCATTCCTTAAAGTAGTCATCGGCGGCAAAATCTTCGGCGGTATATTGATAATAGTCCATCTAGGTTAGTAAAAAAATAAATTCAAAAAATGGTTGTGGATATAGATTGTAAAGCCTGCCTAATGCTCAGGGTATGGTATTGAAAATAAAAACACCGATGACTGAAAAAATACGTACTGCTTCGCGCAGGGTTTTGAGGGCGGTATAAATGAATTTACACGCTGATTGATAGTTTACGCCCATAATGTGCGCTACCTCTTCGTTGCTGAAATGATGCGTAAAACGCAAGTCAATGGCCTGCTGCTGGCGGGGGCTCAGGCGGCCGTATCCTTGCTTGAGTTGACGCAAAAGCTGCTCCTGACTCTCATCTTTGATTAGGCGGCTCTCGCAGGTATCCTCCTCGCAAGTCCCATCTATTCCTTCTACGCTCACCGATTGATAAAAAACATCCCGCTGTTGTGCACGGTTGATTTTATTGCGAAGCGACCTGAACAAATAAAACCGAATAGAATCCGTCTCACTGAGATTGGTACGGCTTTGCCACAATTCAATGAAAAGATCATGAATACTATCTTCGACCAACTGAACATTCGTCGTTATTTTATATCCATAACTTACCAACTCTTTGGCATACAACTCATAAATGCGCTTAAATGCACACTGATCGCCCTCCCGAAAAGCATTCCAAAGGCCATTATTTGGATGATGTGCTGTCACAGAAAAATGGTTAAAAATAGTACACGGCGCTGAAAACGTTGATTTTGATGGGTACAACGACCTTCTAATATACTAATGCCAGAAAGGGTGGATTTTAATCCTATTTTTTCTAAATATTTTTTAATTTTTTTCATAATCACCCCTTTTTACGCATCTCAAAAAGACATTCTATCCAGTCTCACTCTTACGTTATTTTAATAAATAAACGGCTTTGCCCCGTCTTTTCCATCCTGCTTTGACCTGCACACACCATGGGTGTCTTTCAGAAAACACCCACCATAACCCTTAAAATCTACCTTTACATTTTGTTTTTTAGGGGATAATGTGTAACTATCCCACGCACCAACCCCGTAGCCATGACTCCCTACGAAGAACTCGCCCAAAAGGAATTAAACGTATGGCAACGCCAAATGCTGAAAAAGCCTTCGGCCGTCAACCGATTATCAAAATCGGCCCAGACTTGGATAAATAACCTCATTCCCGAAAAAATCCACGACGTTATCACCGCCACCATCAAGCAGATGACGCGGGGGGTGTTGTTTGGGGCTGAATTTATTACCCCCCAACCGATTCCCGCCGTGACATTGGAAGAGCGCGAATTGGCCGTGCAGAAGCGAATCAATTTTTACAAAACGGCAGGAGCCGCCGAAGGGGGTGTGGCGGGTGCGGGAGGATTTCTGTTGGCGCTGGCAGATTTCCCCCTGTTGCTGAGTATCAAGCTCAAACTGCTTTTTGATATTGCCGCGCAGTACGGCTACCCCATAGACGATTACCGCGAGCGTCTTTATATTCTGCATATTTTCCAACTGGCGTTTTCGAGTCAGGAGCGCCGCAAAGAAGTGTATTTACAGATGGTAAATTGGGACGAAAAAAGCAAACAATTTCCCGAAGACATCCACGCTTTTGACTGGCGCACCTTCCAGCAGGAATACCGCGATTATATCGACCTCGCCAAAATGGCCCAACTTATCCCAGGCATCGGTGCTGCCGTGGGCGTGGTGGTCAACTACCGTTTGATTAACAAATTGGGGAAAACCGCCATCAATGCCTACCGAATGCGGTGGACGGAAGAACAGAAATTTATTAAATAAAATTAGGAAGCGGCGGCGGCCGGTGGAAAAACACCAACAGCTTACTTAGGCACTTGAGCGTACCGCAGGCATTCCACTTCGTGTTTTAACTGAACACCTTCTTCTGCAGGAATTTTAAATTCATCGGTTTGAATCTTAAAACCACCAATACGCTTGCTCAGTAGCAAATTCAATTCGCTTTCATTGATCCGAAAGAGGGTAGTTGACTCATAGAAGTTGGTTATTTTGGAAGGCTTTACCCCAATGAGCTGCTGTCGACGCAAAATTTTTGAGCCATCGGCAAACTGAATACTCAGGTCAACCAATGCCGTATAAAACGTTGGATAATAAACCTTTATGTGTACATAATATTTAGTTTCTCCTTTTGATAACGCCTTTTCGAAGTAAATAGGCTCGTCTCTTTTTTTCTCATCCTCTTTAGGCGTAAAGAATCGATGCTCACCGTCAAAACTGCTGTATTCGTAATGAATCGTTTTTTCGCAGTCATTTTGGCAAAATGCAGGCAATGATAGTAGCAAGGCAAAGAATAATATACTGTTTTTCATAACGTTATTTTACTGCAATTTATAACAGGATTAAATAAGGACAAAAAGGAAAAAGCATAAAAAAGGAAAATCAAAAATGTAAAACAAAAACATACTGACAATCAAACGATTACTTACCATATCCAGCCCTTTTTTCTCCAATTTATTTGTAAACGGCCGCGTCGCGCCACTATCGCTTTCTGACACTTCACTAAAATCCTTTATTTTGAAACGTATTCCGCCAATCAATGACTCCACCGGCACGGGATTTTACTAGTCAGAGCATCAATTAACAGCCCTATGAAACTTGACAAAAAAGAAGCTGCTACTGTTATCAACGCCATTCGTTTTTGGGAAGATTCCCAAAAAATATCCCCTGAACTAGCTGAAGAACTGCGCAACAGCTACGAAGTCCGCAGCTCCAACGTCGACACCATCGCTTGGTATGCCTTTATCTCGGCCATTTCTTGCGGCCTTTTGGCTTTTGGGGCACTGGTGATTGATGAAAAATGGATTGAATTATTGCGCAAACGATGGGCGTTTTCGGAAGCAACCGTAGGCGTAGGTTTTACGCTCGTGGCAGGTGTGTTTGTGTACTTGGCCCGTCGCCGAAAACTCAAATACCCTACCTCCCAAATCAGCAATGAATCTTACACCATTACCATTGCCCTCAGCGTGGCCGTCGCGATTGCGTACTGGACCCGCAGTCTGGGCCTTTTCAACGGCAATTACGCTCAACCTTTACTGATTGCGACCATCGTTTACGGCCTCATTGGTGGCTTTCTGCCCTCACAGCTTTTATGGGTTGTCATGCTTTTGTCGTTGACGGGCTGGTGGGCGGTTCAAATCTACGAATGGTCGGGGGGAGAATTTCGGTTTGCAGGAATGAACTACCCATTGAGTATGACCCTTTTAGGACTTTTGATTTGGGCATCGTCGTGGTTGGTCGAAAGAATCAAACCGCTGATTTCGTTCGAGCGCGCCACCTATACTTTTGGACTGGTTTTGTTTCTTTTTGCGGCTTGGATGCTCTCCATCTTTGGCAATTACGACGATTTGGGGCGCTGGTCAGCCATCAAACAGGGCACACTTTGGTACTGGTCGGCGGGATTTACGGTAGTTTTGGCCGCGCTTACGGCATACGCGTTTAGAAGCAAAAACGATACCCTGCGCGATATTTGTCTGGTGTTCTTTTTGGCCAATATTTACACGCGGTACTTTGAATATTTTTGGGACCGCACCAACAAAGGTATCTTTTTTGCCATTCTGGCATTTTCCTTCTGGTGGGTGGGGCGAAAAGCCGAGCAATGGCGCAATCAGGAGAAAACGGCCTAAAAAACGAAAAGGCGCATCGTGGGAGTTTGACCTCCTTTCGATGCGCCTTTCTATCTGATTATGGAATTGTAGCTTGATTATTCTTCGGTCAAACGAACGGGCGTATGATGGTATTTGCTATCAAAATGATTGATGTTGGTATCTATCAACACACTCGTTACGGTTGTTGCATCCATCGTTGGCAACGAAGCCATCAATTTTGCTCCACTGATACGAGCAGCAGGCAAGCTCATTGTTTCGTCCACGATAGGCAATGAAGCCATCAGTTTCGCGGTGTTGGTACGAGCGGCGGGTGCTTCGATGTTTTCATCTTGGGTAGGCAATGAAGCCATCAGTTCAGCATTCATTGGATTTGTCGGCATTTCGTTGGTAGCGTCGAGCGTAGGCAATGAAGCCATTAACGATTGAATATTGAGGACCACAAAAGCGGGAGTAGTTGATTCAACATCCTGAGTTGGTAACGAGGCCATTAAATGAGCGGCGACACACGATTGCTCTTTTTGAGGTTGTGCTTCTGCAATAGTACTTAATGCTAAAAGACTTAAGGCGGCGGTTGTGATTAACGATTTCATGATTTTAATGTTCTTAAATTGTTGGCTGTAATTATTTTAATTTTTTGTTTCTGGCTGTTTGTTTGTCTTAATGACTTGACAAAAGTGGCAGGTATTTCTGAGCTGAAAAAGGGAAATGGGATGAAGCGTAGGTTTTAAGGGTCGAAGTGTATGAAAAATCATTTGAACGGAATTATATTCGGCAATACCTTTTTCACGCCCTTGAAAACCGCCAAAATCAGACTTTATTAGCACAAAATAGGCATTTTATCAAAATATAATTTGGATTAAAATTATACAACATATATAAAATATGGGTTCATTTTAGCAATACCTCCAATAGAACCTTCATCAAAAGTGCCTTTTTGGTGCCTATGAACGCAAAAGAGTCCCGCCTCTGAAAAAGCAGAACTCTTCTTTTTTGTGTTGAATGGTTAAGGAGTCAAAATTTTCTACCCATTATTCAGGGGCTATACATCACAAATTTGTACGGCCTGTTTCAGTGAAGCAATCGGATCTGGACGTTTGGGTATAAATTCCTGCGCCACATATCCCTGATAGCCCGTATCCACAATGGCTTTCATGATGGCGGGGTAATTCAGTTCTTGCGTATCGTCGATTTCGGCCCGACCTGGTACGCCGCCCGTATGATAATGCCCGAAGTACTGATGGTCGCGCTTGATGGTGGCGATGATGTCGCCTTCCATAATTTGCATGTGATAAATATCGTAGAGTAATTTAAAACGCTCCGAGCCTACCCGTTTGCAAAGCTCAACGCCCCAAGCACTTTTATCAGCCTGATAGTCTTTGTGATTGACCCGACTGTTGAGCAGCTCCATGATGAGGGTGATCTTATATTTTTCGGCGGAGGGCATCAGCCTTTTGAGTCCAAGGGTGCAATTTACCAAACCTTCTTCGTCAGAAACTCCTTTGCGGTTGCCCGAAAAACAAATAACGGTATTCAGACCCGCTTCCACCAACTTAGGAAAAAGGGCTTCATAACTCGCCACCAAATCATCGTGATAGATTGGATTATTGAATCCTTTTTCGATACCCATACCCGCACCGTTGGGCAGGGCGCACGTCAGGCCATATTTTTGAATAACGGGCCATTCGTTGGGCCCCAACAATTCAATGGATTGAAGACCCATGGCTTTTGCTTCGCGGGCAAGGTCTTCTAATGGTATTTTGCTGTAGCACCAGCGACAAACCGACTGCTTGATTCTGCCTTTCAGCTCGGGGCCAAGGGCTTTGTCGGATGCCGCAAAAGCTTCCGTCAGCGTCATAGGCGACGATAAAAGGGCCGCACTGCCTGCCATATTTTTCAGGGCAGTACGGCGTGATGTGTTTATTGCCATAGTGAATCTTCGTTAATCATTGTTGGTTTAATTGCGGGCACTTTCTCTGACCACTTAAAGCATCTTTAAACAAGATATTACCACTTTGTTGTTAAAATCTCCCATAAAAAGCCTCGGCGAAACTCCCCGAGGCTTTTTTAATTACTAACCAATTGTAAAGTGCTTTCGCACCCGTTAAAATTATAGAAATTCTACCTTTTTTTCACTGAATATTTTAAATATGATAATAAGTTTTTGATTTGCTTCATTTCGTTAGAAAAATACCACATATATCTATGAATATCTTTGTTTAGGGTTGAACTCCATGGAGGGAATTGTTTACAAGGCAAGGTAGTGCAATAATAAAATCATCCTGTATGTGTCATAAACTACCCTCACCAAACGAGTATCAATCCGAGAATTTGAGCCCCTTTAAAGTGAGTAAACAAAACCATAACCAATTTATTTTAAGACATTTTTACCTTAAATGGACATAAAAAACCCTCCCTGTTTTTTTGAGTCTGAAACGATTCTCAAAATTACAGGGAGGTTTTTTTTATGTCCTAAAACTCAGGAAGAACCTTTTTTCTTCTACTTCCTCTTTTTGATTATAGTAAGCGGGACGCAAATTTGGATCGGACAACAGTTGTTACTAGGCTCAATGATAATCGGACAACAACCCCCAGCAGGACATTGCTGATTGGATGCCGTGAAGGTGTAAGTACCCACCTCGCTTAACAGAACGGTATTACCCGATACAATTGGCGTACTGCCTCCATCTTTGTACCATTGTACATTGGTCAGGTAAGCGGGCACGCTGGCCTGTACCTTTTCTATTGGACACAACTTAAATGGAACCGTAAAGCACTCTTGGTCGTTATCATCTTCGCTATTATTGCCATTACCTGGCGTACTATCCACATCAGGCTCGTTGGTCTTGCTGATCTCGGCCGTATTGAAATGAATACCTTCCGAAATCGCTTTCACTTTATACGTCAGCGTGACCGTGTCTCCATTGGCCCCTATGCTGCCGATAGTCCAGACAATCACATTATTGCTAAGCGTGGCCGTGCCACGAGTCGTCGTAAAACTGCCCGTGATAAATTGTACCGATGTGGCCAGAGAATCACTAACTTCTACGCCCGTGGCCAAAGTACCTGACTGGTTGAAGACTTTAATGGTGTAAGTAAGCGTGTCTCCCAGTTGTGCAATCTTGGTGCTAATCATCTTTTTCAATGACAAGTCTACTTGCGCAGAGGTGACCGTGATGACCTCAGGGTCGTGGTCGTCCTCGTCACCGCCCGTCAAACCACTTTCGTTGATGACGTCATTCTTTGGCGTGCCGTCGTTGGCGGGGTTACTATCGGGATTTGAATCTACATCCACACCGCCCGTTGCCGAGCTGATTTCAGCTAAGTTCGTGATTGAGCCCGTGACGCCTGTGCTGACAACAAAGGTGATGTCTCGCGTCGTGCTTGCGCCAGCCGCCAAACTCGCAATCACCGTGTTCAAAGTCGCGGTGCTTCCCACCACGCTCCAGTTGGCATCGTTCAAGGTCAATCCCGCAGGTATGTAATCCGTTACTTGTATATTGGTCGCATCCACGTTGC
>NZ_QPIW01000047.1 GCF_003339505.1 Runella aurantiaca | reverse complement strand
CGCAAAAAAATTAAAAACGTGACGATGTTAAGCCGCAGGAAAAATTATATTTGTCAGCATGTTTCGACCGCCTAAAACCTCTCTTCCTTTTTAGCGGCTTCTGTCCACTTTCACTTGACGACATACAATGGAGTAACCTTCTTTTTTCGCCTAAATTTGTTCCAATAAAATCAGTTGGCACAATGAGGTCAAAAAAAGAATACATGGCACTTGTTTGGCTGATTGTCTCACTCATTGCTATCGTGATAGCAATCGTAGGGATAATGTTGATTTGATTTTTTAATATTCAACAATTAAACGAAGTAAAATGAAAGCGACTTTTATCTTCAGAAATGTTGGTGATGCTGATAAAGCAGGTATTATCTTCCAAGTTTCCTATCTTGTCAAAACAGGTGATGTTACCAAAATTGAAATAAAGGAATATAATCTATCCATAATGCCAAATCAAGAGACTGCACAAGAAATTGATTTTGGTACAGCATTGGCAGACCAAGAAATACTTGTTTTAGTTAGAGATTCAGCTGGGAAGATTATAGCTCAAAAAAACTTTATTCTAAAAAGTATTGATGGACAAAAACAACAGATTGAGTTTGTCATAAATAAACCAGATACTGACTCCACTACGGCTCTTCAAGAACGAAAACCAGTTTTTGTTTATGGTCGCCTTGTGGATAAAAAAGGCATCCATAATATGGAGGATATTCAAATTATTATCTCTGTGAAGCGAGGAGATATTGAAAATCTCATACCCCTTACATCAGTAAGAACAGAAGCCCAAGGGTACTTTTTTATTGATTACCCTGATGAATATTTTACAGAAGCTGTTGCATTAATAGGATTAGAGTTAGTAGAAAACCCTATTTCAATAAAATTAGAAAAGAAAACAATAAAAGAAAAAGATGTAAATGGGCAAGAGGTTGACAAAGAAGTGTCATTTTTTTCTCATAGAATTATTCTCATTGCAGAATTAAAAGATAACATAATCACCAAAGAAGCTACCACAGATTGTGGTTGTCACGCAAACGAGTTTCAAGAGAAAAAAGCCTTGGAGGAGTTTTCTTTTTATAGCCTTGTTCGCACTTCTCAACCAGAAATTAAGGGCTACATATTAAAAGAGGAGGACGAAATTACATTAGATGAAGTTTTGAAAGATTTAATTTTTATCAGCCCGGAGCTCATAGAAGCTTTAAAAAACCTAACAATCAATATAAAAGTTTCACCTGTTAGAGCAGTAAAAAGTCAACTTGTGCCTAATATAAACACAACTATAAATAGAGCAAGACGAACCGCCAACACAGAAGATGATTATGTAGAACCACTAAAACACATAAAAATTAAAAAGGAAGTTTTGCGAAACTTCTTAAAAGAAGAAAAGACACTTTCAAAAGATAACGTATCAAAACTTTTTGCTCAAAACGAATCAGCCATAATAGAACGCGCACTCAATCCAGCAGCGCAAAGAACACAGTCGTTGAGTAGCCGAGTAGAATTAGACGCCATTCATTCAATAGATTGGGATGATGAACCCACCATCTACCAAGCCGTAGAAATAGCCCATGGGCATTTGTTACAATATAAATCAGAATGGATAGCAGACGGATACTCACTCGGCGATTTATTGTATAGCCTTCCTTTAGCACCAGGCCAGAAAAAACAAATAGTCGTGTACGACTGGGAACGCCGTGAATCAGCATCGAATATGCAAACTATTGATTTTGAGGAAAACCTATACAACTCGCTTTCGAGAGATAGAGACATTTTAGAAATTACAAAAGGAATAGTTCAAGAAAATGTAAGCGGTGGGTCAAGCGCTTCTACGAAGGCAATCGGCGGTGGAATTGGGGGATTTGCAGGTGTTTTGTTTGGTGTAGCAGGAGGAGCAAGTAAAGCAAACTCAACAGCTTGGCAAAATAGTCTGCGTCAGACCTCTGCCTCTGACCAACAAAAACTGAGAGACAGAATCACTCAATCTGCCAGTGCTGTTCGGAGTATGCGTTCAACTGTCATCCAAACGGTTTCGCAAGGAGAACGCTTTGAAGTATCTTCCGAAAGTGTCGCCAATTACAACCATTGTCATGCCATCACTATTCAGTATTACGAAGTATTACGCCATTTCAAGATTCGTCAGCGGTTTGCTGATGCCCGAGAAGTTCTATTTGTACCACTATTAATGTCTCAGTTTGACTTAAAAAAAGCCCTCCGTTGGCGAGAAACTTTACAGGCAGCCCTGATTGACAGAAGACTAACTTCGGGCTTTGATTCAGGAGACAGGGTTTTGCACGAATGGAAAGACACTGGTTTCCCTTCGGGAACTTTCGCATCAGAAAATATAATAACAGCTTCTGGCAGCTTGAGAATACAGTTTGTTATTCAAAGACCAAGAGATAAATATGATGGTGGAAAAGCCATCTTGGATTCTGCCGCTTGGAGTTTCTACAATAACTTGTTTGGGGCAAATTTTGCGGAAGAATTTTATAGGAACTATCTTGAAAATCAAGAGCGGAAAGATGATATTTTCCATAGTGAATTGGGTGAAAAAATAGCCCGCAAGTTCATTGCGAATCTAACGTTCGTAGTTTTAGATGAAACCAATAAACCCATTGGAACTATTCCGATTGATGCCGCACTCACGTCTCGGTATTACAAAGATGGAATCTTAAATGTACGCCTCAATTGGAATGATGCCCCTTTCTTCGCCCGAGAAAAAATACATTATTTAAAAATCAGTTCAAGTATTTTTAGTAATCTTCCAACAGGCTCGTTCTTGACAGTCCATTCAGGCTATATGCGCTACAAAACCAAACATTTTAAGGGTAATTTATTTCAATACCAATACTTGGGCGATGACCTAACCAATACTGATGGGGTTATCATTTATGCTGGCCCCACCATGGAAGAACTGAAAGACCCACGAAAAGAAGATTTGGTAGTGGTTAATAAACTGATTGCACACCTCAACGACAACCTCGAATATTACCACAAGGCTCTATGGATGAACATGACCCCCGAAAGACGTTTTATGCTCTTAGATGGTATTATTCTCAACGGAAAAGGGGAAGGGAAAAGTGTAGCTTCGTTGGTGCAGAACGATTTGTTGACCATCGTAGGCAATAGCCTTGTATTACCTGTTGCAAGAGGGTTAAATCTTGACCCTGAATTTGGTTTGAACGAATCACTCACAGAGTTTTATATGACAGCCGCCGCTGAACCTATCAGCGTAAGCGTCCCAACAAAAGGTGTATTTGCGGAAGCCGTTATGGGTAAATGTAACTCATGTGAAAAAATTGATGAAAGTAGATTTTGGCGTTGGGAAGAATCACCTATACCTGATAGCCCTACGGCTATTACGCCTATTAATACCGATAGCCGCCGTGCTGAACCAGGCAATTTGCAACCACAACAATTGCCCAGTGCAATCGTCAATATCCAAAATGCACCGAACGCGCCAGACCCCACAGGTTTGGCAGGTACGCTTGGATTATTGGGGCAGAATAATTTGTTTAAGGATATTACAGGGTTAGAAGGCAATCAGCGAAATGCAATGCAAGCATTACAAAGTTCTTTGGATACAGCTAAGGCATTTGCACAGGAGGCAGGGAAACTGGAAGTGCAAGGAATGCAAGAAGCATCAAAAATTGCCATCCAAAAGGAAATGGGGCGTAAGTTAGACAAAGCACTTTCTACAATAGAAAACGACCCGAATTTATCTGGTGAGCAGAAAAAAGAATTAAAAGAAAAAGCCTTTAATGCCTATCTGGGAGCAGGTGCAACAACCCAAGAAATTGCAAAAAATCCCAAGGTGGAAGAATTTAAGCAAAGAGTAAAATCCATTGACGATATGGTGAAAGACAAAATAATTTCACCTGAACAGGGAAAGGAAATTAAGGAAAAAGAAATTAAACGATTTACAGAGAACACTGAAAGTAAGCCAATTGCTTCACTTGAAGGAATTGAGAGAACATCAGATACTGCTGCTAAAAACAATACAAGTATTGAACTCGACTCTATGGGAAATGTCAAAGTTACACCCATGAATACCAAAATTGCAGGAGACAAATTTGTTTTACCCCCTGATATTCAATATCGTTATTCGAGCGCAATTCATCTATTAAATGAAGAGCCAGATGATATTGCAGCAAACGAGATAATGAATATAGGTGAGATTTTACTTTTTAATTTTCCAGTTAACGGTTCGTCATTAATTCCATCACATATTACATTGCTTGAAGAAGTAGCTGCTTTTTTTGGTCTTGAAAATCGAGCAAAATTAATAATAGAAGGGCATGCTTCTCAAACAGGTCCAGAATCCAATAACTTAATTTTGTCTGAGGTAAGGGCAAAAACAGTTTTTGACTACTTAACTGAAGATGCAGCAACTTTAAGAGTTAATCCGAATCAAATTATAGAAACTATAGGCGTAGGTTCTTATGAGCCAATAATTGACAAAATGGGAAATGAAGAAAAATTGAATCGGAGTGTACTAATTAAATTTGCCTTTCCTCAAATCATATCTTCAATTCCTGAGCCAAAACCTGATGGTTCAAAAGATTGGAGAATTAAAATAGAACTCTCAATAGGTGCAGGGATTGGCACAGGGATTGGAATAGGAGGAAAACTAATAAAGGTTCAGATTTCAAGTAGAGATGAAGATTATGATGCAGGTGGAAACTTCGTTTTAGCGGGTGTAGGTGCAGAATTTATTGGTGCTGGATTTGAATTTTCAGCAGATTTAGGTAATTCTGTAAATTTCTCTACTAAAGACATGATTAAAATAGAAGATTTCAATCATGCTTCCTTTAGGTTGTCCTCATCAGGAGGTGGAGCATTCCTTGAGTACAATAAAACATCTTTAGCATTCCCTTCTTTGGGTGTAAATAGGATAAATGTAGGAGGGTGGAGTTTAGGTGTATCGGCAAATTTTACATTCAAAAACAAAATTTGGGGGTTTTTACAAAATATTGATATTTAGTACATGGACTCATTGGCAGAAGTAGCAAAATATACAGGGCAAATAGGTTTTTTCTATTTGCCCTGTATGAATGAGACGAATTATTAGACTCTCCAAAACAAATTTCTCGAAAATGAAAACTAATGCAAAAAGCTCAGAATCTGGAAGGTATGCTAACAAATATATGTTTGGTATATGCATCATATTACTACTATTTTTAATCAGTATTAGTTTTTTCGCTCCAGATTGGAAGGACACAAATAGCCTTTTATTTAGAATACTTTTAGGTATTTCGGTCGGCTATATAGCCACATTTTTAACAGGTTTTCTAAAGTTAAAAATAGCGAATATTGAAGCAGCTGGCGGTCTTGCTGTATTTCTATTTGTGTGTTTTTTTAATCCGTTAGAATCAAAGCCTGTATTTTTCAATACCAAATTGAATCTTAACTCTATTAAAGGAGAAAGTATAAACGAAGGTACAATTCACTTTTCTATTGAGGGGAATAGTTTCAGTCAAAACAAACAAATAGAATCAAATGGTGAAGTTTCAATAACGGATATTCCTTCAAAACTAAGAAACTCAAAAGTAAGATTAACGCTTGAATCAAACAAATTTAAGCTTTTATATCCAGATTCTTTATATGATTTGACTGAAAAAATAGCGGTTTCAGTAACTCCAATTTTAGTTGAAAGGATTTTTGGTAGAATTACAACCAGTACAAACCAATCTATTGAAAATGCAAAAGTTGAGGTGAAAGGGGTTTCAACACTAACAAATAAAAATGGTGAGTTTAAGATTGAGATTCCTAAAGTAAAGCAAAGTAGTAAAGTTTTACTTTCTGCACAAAAACAAGGCTACTCTACTTCTGATGATAAAGAGAAATATGAAGATGAAATTGATATTGATGAATCAAAAGTAGGGCAATACATTCTATTAAAAAAAATACATGCCCCCGCAGTTGAATCATTACCAGCTTCTAATATCAGTTTGTCAGAGGCAACATCTTTACCCATTAAAATTAACAATAAAGTCTTCATTTTTCCTTTTAAAAATACAGTAAAAGATTTGAAAATACATATCTCACTTAATATTATAAATGAACAGTCGAAGAATGTAAATCAGTGTTATCTTATACGTTTTGGGCAAACTATTGACAATGAAAATTTAACTTTAGAACAAGCTGGATTTACTTCTGTAATAAATCAGTTAAATATGAGCTGCAATGGTGGAGATTTTATTTATCTTATCAAGTACAGACATTTGCGAATTACTGGAATATCTGATAAAATTATAGCTGTACTTGTAAATGGCATCATTTCTAAATACGAAATTGATGGAAGTAATGTGAATATAATGACTGGGTTTAACAATTGGGATTCGGCTAAAAATACCATAGAGCTCTTTGGCTCAAATAAAAAAATAAAAATAGCAAATCTTAAAATTTCCAGTAAAATTGATGATTTGATAGAAATTGATGGTAAAAACGGAGCTTTAAGAGCTATACCTCCTGAATCCTAATTTTCTTTAACCTTCTCAACTATTCCACCCTCAACAAAAACTTTGCAAACTCAAAAAGTGCTTCTTTGATTAGGCAGAAATAGGCAAGTTTACTTAAAAAGTAGGCTTTGCCATCCCCTAAACATACTCCTCCAACAGCTTCTTTTTCAACAGTTCCATACCAACCGTGGCTTTTTCGGGGATGAAGGCCACGTATTTAGTGCTGCCCGAAGTATCGGGAATTGAGGCCGTCCACATCATCAAACAAGCGTACCCAAGTCTTCAGATTCTGATACAAACCGTCTTTGAAGACATCCTCACAAAATTCCTAGCTTTTTCGGGGTTGCTCAGCCTCCTCTTGTCTTGTAACGATAACGACGTAGCGCCCCCTTCTACCTGTAAAGTAATAACGGGGAGCGTAGCGGAGTTCAACGCCAAATGGGACTACCAATACGATGCTGAAGGCTTTATCAAATCCCAGAACATTGAGTTTCTGGAAAATGACAGCACGACCAGTAAGTATACAAACGGCGGCTTTAAGATTCTGAATGGTCGGTTGGTAGGACTGGAGAACCCCGACGGGCTGAAAGAAGAGTACGTTTATACCAATGAGTTAGTAAGCGCTATCAACATCCAAGACCCCAACGACCCAGCCTACGCAGATTACCAAATCAAAGTGGAGAATGACGCCAATGGTCGAATTGCAAAAATGACCGACAACAAAGGCCGAACCTCCACCGTCAAACGCGACACCAGGGGAAATATCCTAGAAGTAGAAATCAAAGACCAGGCTGGCAAACAGGTGTATTTGGGTCAATACAGCGGCTACGATGGCAAAAAAACCTTAGAAGATACTTTCAAAGGCTGGCCCATCAATGTCTTAGGCTATTATGCCAACTACATGCAATTGGACTACAACAACTTCGGGGCGGGAGGCAACCCCGCCAAATTTAAAGCCAGTCATCAGGGCGTACCTGCCATTGACCACGAGCGAACCTATGAATATAATTCCGCGGGCTTTCCCACCAAAATAAGCATCACTACAGACCGAGTCAATGCTACTCCCGCTTACTCCTTTGATTTTGGGTATTCGGAATGTAAATAAATGCCCGTTTTTTACCCTTGCGGTCCCCCGAAAAGCAAGGGCGAGTAAGCCGAAAAGCGCAGTGAGTAGGCATCACTTTTATATTTTGAAATAATCATGAAAAACGCACTTTTACCCGCGCTATTGAGCCTTATGGTTCTCTGTCTCATCACTTTTTCTTGCCAGAAAGAGGAGGTAGCTCCCGACGTTTTGCAAGTCCTCAGCCTGACCGAAAAAGTAGGCAACTATGGCTACGAAGAACTCTCTCAGGAAAGCATCAAGTGGATGTTTAGCAAACCTTTAGCCCAAAACCCCCTCTCTGACGAAACAGGAGCGCTTTTTGACGTCAAAAACCAACCCATTCCCAACGTCATGATCCTACAAAGCAATTTGGGCGGCAAATCCACCCGCGCCATTACAGTCCCAGCGGGGCATTATGTGTTCATTACACCCTTGGCCACTTTTGCGTATTATTTTGAGAACGACAAATGTGACCCAACCAAACCCGCCCAAGGCCAATCATTGGACAACTTTGTCTATTCCTACATCGACGGGTGGATGGATGCGGCTACCAATCTGTCGGCCAAATTGGACGGGGTAGAGATGGTACCTGACTTAAAGAAATACCGAGTAAAGACCAAGATGTTTCAAATGTTGCTTGATAAAGACTACACCGACCCCAACTGCGATTACAGCAACCAAAAGGCATACATTGTGGGAGATGGCTACCAACTACTTTTCAAACTCCCCAAGGGCAAACACGTCCTCACTTTTCAAGGCGATATCCCCGACCCTACCAACCCCTTCCACGCGGAGGTGACTTGGAATTTGACGGTGGAGTAGGATTTAATTCTCTATTCCACCCCCTAAGTTTTCGTACACACTTTGTTTTGTTGGAAGTAGAGAATGATGTTAAGCCTTCATTTTAGGGAAATCAAACAGGGACAAAATGTTTTAGGAACCTGATTGAAACTGGTAGAAAATCATTGGAACGGCCCTTTCAGGAACTTTGTCTATTTTATGAAAGATGATGCTATTTTGAGACTCATGAAAGAATGATTTAGGAAAGTAGACAATAATGAGTCCGCATAACTTATCCAACATGTGTTATCCCGAAGTTTAGGGTAAGAAAGAACCTCCTTGTAATTTTGAGAGTCACTACAACCTCAAAAACAAGGAGGTCTTTTTATGTTCAGAACAATACCGCAAAACAAGGATAAAAACATCTCAAAAATAATGTTTTTTACCAATTACTATTCCTGAATCGGGGCTGTACTGGTAATTAATGACGCCCTCTACTAATTCTAACTCATGAAAATCACCGCACTAATGAACCTTCCAGCGGGATAATTTGCTACCCTTAGACTTGGGCTTTACGTACAATTCATGTACTTTGCGTAAGCAGTGGAGCCGAAACCGCCCTTGGCGTGGGCTTCGCAATCAACCATTGATTTATTGAATTCAGATGAATTTTGAAGATTTTAACCTCAATCGCCAACTGCTCAATGCCATTGCTGATGCGGGGTATGAGGTGCCGTCTCCTATTCAGGAACAGGCCATTCCGCTCGTTTTGGAAGGACACGATGTGCTCGGAATTGCCCAGACTGGAACGGGAAAGACCGCCGCGTATGTATTGCCGCTATTGATGCGTATCAAGTACGCGCAGGGGATGCACCCCCGGGCACTGATTCTGGCACCCACGCGTGAATTGGTGATGCAGATAGGCGCCGCTCTGGGCGAATTGGCAAAATATACCGACTTGCGGCACATCGCCATTTATGGCGGCTTGGGCCCAAAAACCCAAATTGAAGCCCTGCAAAAAGGGGTGGATATTGTGGTGGCTACGCCGGGGCGTTTCTTGGATTTGTACCTACGCGGCGAGATTGTAGTGAAACAGTTGACCACGCTTGTGATGGACGAAGCCGACAAGATGATGGACATGGGCTTCATGCCTCAAATCAACCGAATTTTGGAAGTAATTCCCCGAAAACGTCAGAATTTGCTGTTTTCGGCAACGTTTCCCGAAAAAGTAGAACGACTTTCAGAAAACTTTTTGGAAGGCCCCATTCGTGTAGAAGTCACACCTCAGGCCACCACTGCCGCCCGCGTTGACCAGATTATTTATGAAGTTCCCAATTTTAGAACAAAAATTAACCTGCTCGAATTCTTGGTGCAGGATGCCACAGTTTTTGAACGCGGTATGGTTTTTGTTCGCTCTCGCGAAAATGCCGAAAACATCTATAAATTTCTGAAACGAAAGGTAGTGACCGAAGATGAAGTACGGGTCATTCACGCCAACAAAGGCCAAAACACGCGAATCAACGCGATGGAGGCTTTTAAAGAAGGGAAAGTTCGGATTTTGATTGCCACCGATGTGGCCGCCCGGGGCATTGATGTTACGCAGGTGAGTCACGTGGTAAACTTTGATGTACCCCTGATTTACGAAGATTATGTACACCGCATTGGGCGTACGGGTCGGGCCAATCAGGAAGGGAATGCCATTACGTTTGTGACCATTGCGGATGATTATCACATTGCTAAAATTGAAAAAATCATCCGAATGCCCATCCCTCGCCAGCCTTTACCAGAAGCGTTGGAGGTGCCAGAAACGCCTTTCGAAGAGCAACAGGCCTTGTTACGTGAGCTGGACGAGCAGCGACGCAAAGATGACCCAACTTTTAAGGGGGCATTTCATGAAAAGAAAAATAAAAAAGTTGTAAATTCGAAACCTAAAAATGCGAATCCGCAAAAAAGAACAGCCTCGTCAGCGAAAAATTCTTTTAAGAGACGAAAAAAGTAAATTTGGCATAATAACCCTTTGAAAGCATCGTTTTATAAGACGTTCTGATGAGTTGGTAGCGATGAAAAAAATACAGGCATTCAGTTATTTGGTACTCGGATTGTTAATTGTGCTGGAAAGTAAGGCGCAAACAATGCAGTTTGTTACGAGCAGCCGCCCGGCTGATACCAGTAACAAAGCAACCGGGGGCGCTTCCGAGGCTACAATGGTGAAAAATCTTCACCTGTTGCCCCTGTTTGGAGAAGTCGCCAAAAGTGGCGAGCAAATTGAATTTGAAATTAATTTTCTGAACGATTGCGACCAAAACTTTCCTACACGCAAAGAAGCCAGCGAGTTTTTTTCGGCACGTGGCTGGGAATATTTGGACGAAGGCGACCTCGATACGGCCTGTTATCGTTTTAATCTGGCCTATTTGCTCAATCCACAAAATGCCGACACCTACTGGGGTCTGGGCGTGGTGTGTTTCCAACAGGGCCACATCACCGATGCTGAGCGTATGCTCCGCAAAGGCGTTGACCTTGACTCAACCAATGTAGGGATGTTGGTCGACTTGGCTACCGTTGACTTGATACACTTTAAAGAAAGCAGCGATAAATGGGAGTTGATGGAGGCCGAACAAATACTTAATCGAGCCATTCGTCTGGATACCACCTTTGCTACGGCTTACCTCAAAAAATCGGTGTTGGAATTTCATAAAGGCAATTATGATGCTTCCTGGGACAATTTACACAAGACCCGAGTGTTGGATATTGAGCTGCTGGATTATGATTTTATGAAAGAACTCCTCGCCAAAAAATGTGACCCGCTGGGTATTTTTAGTACACCTAATTAAGGCATTTTATCCCCTCTACCCATCCGTCCGACGGTTTAAAACCGTCGGACGGGTAGTAAGAAAGGGACACGAACAATGATTCGCTCCATCACTGCTGCTGATACGTATCCCCTTCGCCACCAAGTTTTGTGGCCCGACCAACCCCTTGATTTTGTCAAAGTCCCCGAAGATGAAAAAGGGCTTCATTTTGGCTATTTTGTCGATAATCAGCCTGTATCGGTGATTTCTCTTTTTGTGGATGATTACCGCGTGGCCCGCTTCCGAAAGTTTGCTACTCATCCTGATTTCCAGCGCCAAGGGCTGGGAAGTGCCCTGCTAGAAATTGTATTTGAACGCGCCGTCGAACTTCAGGCCACGCGTATTTGGTGTGATGCAAGGCTCGACGCTAAACCATTTTATGAGCGTTTCGGTATGAAACAAGAAGGCGCTCCTTTCTTCAAAGGAGATATTCCTTATGTAAAAATGGATCTCGTTTTTTGAGAGACGAATGTTGGCAAAGGTTTCCCCAAATGGGCACTTAGTTGCATTGTTTTTTGTTTATCGTTGCTCATTTTGTGGCAATAGATTCTTTTTTTTGCCATGTATAAGGCTTATGGGAATTTTTTTCTACAATTTACTGTGGAATACTTTTTTTGATAATTTGCCATACATATACTTGTACGTCTTTCGTCCCCGTTTAAGTGGTTTTAGCAAAAAGAGGTAATCTCCAATAAGTTATTGGGATGCTAATTGATTGAAAAAAAAATTAACGAGAGGGCTCGTACAGCTCCAACTGCGACAACGATTAACCAGTGCGTGCGCACTTAACAATGATGAACAGCGAATCTGCGAAACATGTATTCTCCGAAAAAGTTGATGATTGGTTAATGGGTTTTTATGACGCCTTCGAGTTTGTAAAGTTGGTTTTTAGAGAGGCATTTTCTGGGGGCTTTGAGTTTACCGAATTTGTTCGGCAATGTTATTCCATCGGTCTCAAATCCCTGCCGTTGATTTCCTTGACGGGGTTTGTTACGGGATACGTTTTTACCAAACAATCGCGCCCTTCACTGATGGAATTTGGCGCTACCTCGTGGTTGCCGTCGTTGGTGACGATTGCCATCGTGCGGGCGTTGGCACCGCTGGTTACGTCGCTGATTTGTTCAGGAAAGATTGGTTCGGGCATTGGCGCGGAGCTGGGTTCGATGAAAGTGACCGAACAAATAGATGCCATGGAAGTGTCGGCGGTCAATCCGATTCGTTTTTTGGTGGTTACGCGTGTAGCAGCAGCCACCATCACTATTCCTATTTTATCTTTTTACTGCGCTTTGGTGGCGTTGGCGGGCGCTTTTCTTAACGTGACGGTCAACGAAGAAACCAACGTGCTGGCCTTTCTAGAGCATGGATTCGACAGCATTGTGTTCTTGGACATTATTACGGCGGTGGTCAAAGCTACATCCTTTGGGTTTACCATCGGAATGATTGGGTGCTACAAAGGTTTCAATGCCACTAATGGCACCCAAGGGGTAGGACAAGCCGCCAATTCATCGGTGGTATTATCTATGTTTCTGATTTTTATTGAAGAATTATTCATTGTTCAAGTAGCTAATTGGTTTCGCTAAATCGGCACGCAATCATGGAGAAAACGATTGAGATAAAGAATTTATATAAATCGTTCGGGAGTCTGCACGTATTGTCGGGGGTAGATCTGGATGTGCATGAAAATGAAAATGTAGTGGTATTGGGGCGATCAGGAACGGGAAAGTCGGTGTTGATTAAAATCATTGCGGGGCTACTCACTCCCGACCGCGGACAGGTAAAAGTATTTGGGCAATCGGTTGCTGATTTGACAGCTAAAGAACTGAATGAGCTGCGGTTGAAGATTGGTTTTTCGTTTCAGAGCAGCGCGTTGTACGACAGCATGACGGTGCGGGAAAACTTGGAGTTTCCCCTCGTCAGAAATCTAAAAAATATGACCCGCAAAGAAATAGACAAAGCTGTTGATGAGGTCATAGAAGCCGTAGGCCTGAAAAAAACGTTGGACCAAATGCCTTCTCAACTTTCGGGTGGGCAGCGCAAGCGGATTGGAATAGCCCGTACGCTCATCATGAACCCGAAAATTATGCTGTACGATGAGCCAACCGCGGGACTCGACCCCATTACGTGCCAGGAAATCAATGATTTAATGAATCAAGTAAAAGAGAAATACCGTACCAGTTCCATCATCATCACGCACGATTTAACCTGCGCCAAAGAAACGGGTGACAGGGTGGCGATTTTGTTTGATGGCAAGTTTGCGTACCAAGGCACGTTTGAGGAGGTTTTCGGCAATCCCGACCCCCGCATCCGTAGTTTTTATGATTACAATTTTATCGAACCAAAACTCCAGAATTAATATGAAATCAACGTCAAGGTCGGAAAGCTATAAAGTAAAAGTGGGCATTTTTGTGGTACTTGGAATTATGATTCTGGTTGCGGGGATTCTTATGGTGGGCACTTTGCGCAAAACTTTTGTGAGTAAAATCGACGCGTATGCCATCTTGGACGACGTAAATGGCCTTACCAAAGGCAGTAACGTTTGGTTTTCGGGCGTCAAGGTCGGAACCGTAAAACACGTTGCTTTTGTTGAAAACTCCAAAGTAAAAGTGACGTTTGGCATTGAAGAATCTTCTCAAAAATTTATCAAAAAAGACGCCAACGTCAAAGTCAGCACCGACGGTTTGATTGGTAACACCATTATTGTGATTTCAGGCGGCTCGCCAGAAGCCGAAATCGTAGAGGATGGTTATCAGTTTAGGGTTTTAAAAGAAGATTCTCAACAAGATATGCTGAAAACATTGCAGGAAAATAACAAAAACCTGCTCGCCATCACGGCTGATTTTAAAGAACTGATTCGTGGCATCAAAGACGGAGAAGGTTCGGTAGGGAAGTTGTTGACCAAAGATGATTTATACCAAAAATTAAATTCAACCCTCACGGGATTAGAAGCCGCCACGCTCAACGCCAAGGCCACGACGGTGTCGTTGGCGCAGTTTTCCAAAAATCTGAACACGCAGGGTAACTTTGTCAATGACTTGCTGACCGACAAACAGATGTACGGTGATTTGAAACAAACGGTCAGCACATTGGGAGAAACCTCGCGAAATTTGAAAGAAACCTCCACTTCAGCAAAGGGTATGGTGGCCGATTTACGGCAGACAACCAGTAAGATTGCTAACGACAAAACCAGTACAGTCGGGGTACTTTTGCACGACCCCAAAACGGCGAATAACGTAAGAAATACCATCCAAAACCTCGAAAGCAGCACGGCCAAACTGGACGAAAACATGGAGGCATTACAACATAATATTCTACTTAGAAGGTACTTCCGCAAGAAAAAGAAAGAGGAAGTCAAGCCCGATACCTCAACACAAGTGACGACGCTTGAAAAAATGCCTTGATTTCTAAAAAATTCTTACTGTTGGTTATGTCGGCTTAAAAATTGGGCCACTTTCAGCGCTTTTCTTATGTACTTCTAATCCTGCATTAAGCCCTCGTTAAGGTAGGGGCTATAGCTTTGTTGTGTCATTCTGGAAGAAATAGTTTTAAAAGGTTTCTCGAAAGACACCAAAGTTCAAACCTGACCACCTTAAATATATTAATCATGGAAAGCACCCTAATTAAGAAAATAACAGTACCCGTCGATTACAGTGAAACCTCCCGCAATGCGCTTGCCCTGGCATTGGAAATGAGCCGCCAGCACAAAGCTTCACTTCATTTGCTGTATGTGGTAGAGCAATATCAATGCATTTCTATTTCCGAAAACGGGTTAATAATTGATTTCTCCAAGGAATCTATCAAAACCGCCGAGCTTAAAAGGTTACAAAAGTTAGCCACTGAAGTGATTGATAGCCAAACTGCTTATATGGTTGAATGTCGCATTTCCAATGACGTGTCAACGGCCATTGTTGAGGCAGCGTTTGAACACGAAAGTGATTTGATTGTAATGGGTACACAGGCAACATCGGGGATAGTGTCGCATTTTGTCGGTTCAGTGGCATATGATGTTGTCAAAACAGCGCCTTGTCCAGTACTCACGGTTCCGAATCATCGAGCATGGACGGTATTCAAAAAGATTCTGTTTCCCGTTCGGCCAGTGGCTACGGCGCTGGAAAAGTATGATTTTGCCAAGGAAATGATTAGGCATAATAAGGCAGAACTAACGGTTTTAGGGCTATATAGTGAAGATGCCCCGCAGCTTTCTGACGCCCTTACCGATATGCTCTCCAATTTAGAAATTCAACTGAAATATGACCGAATTAGGGCTGGTATTGAGTTGGCAGATACGGAAGAAGCTGCCGAACTTGTCTTATTCAAATCGCGTCAGTTTGAGGCCGACTTGATTATAATTACGGTTGATGGGGATGAAACACGCGGAAGTTTTTTTGAAAGTCCCTATACACAACAAATGATAAACCAGTCTAAAGTTCCTATTTTGTCTATCAGGCCTGCGCCCTTTAGGGTGGCTCAGGTACAGTCAATTGGCACAATACCGGCATTTTCGGTTGTAGCCTAAATTTAAGATTCTTTGTTGGTCCTAAAATAGTCTCTTAGGGTAAAGTGAAGGTAGTATTAGAAATTCACGGTGGATGTCTTATCCTAATGAACTCAAATCACTCGCCCAACATGAGATTATTTTTCTCTTTTTTGCTGCTTCTTTCCCTTTCCTCCGCCTACGCCCAAAACTGGTACAAAGGCAATCTGCACACGCACTCGCTCTGGAGTGACGGTGATGATTATCCCGAAATGATCATGGATTGGTATAAGGCCAACGGGTATAATTTTGTCGGGTTATCAGACCATAATACGTTTCAAGAAGGAGAGAAATGGGTAAATGTTCCGCGTGTACCCGAGCGTCGGCGTACTTTTGAACGCTATCTGCGTACGTTTGGGTCTGATTGGGTCACGTACAAAAAAGGGCCTAACGATTCCCTGAAAGTGCGGCTGAAAAACTTGCAGGAATACCGCAATTTTTTTGATGACCCAGGTAAATTTCTCATTATCAAAAGTGAAGAAGTTTCAACAAGCTACGACAGCAAGCCGATTCACATCAACATGACCAACGTGCAGAACCTCATTCGTCCGCAGCGAGGCAATAGCGTGGCGGAGGTGATGCAAAACAATATTGACTTAGTGGTGGCGCAGCGCCGCCAAACGGGGCAACCCATGTTTCCGCACATTAATCACCCCAATTTTTACTATGCTATCACCGCGCAGGACCTAATGCAGCTACGGTACGAGCGTTTCTTTGAAGTTTTTAATGGCCACCCAATGGTCAATAATTACGGCGACGACAAGCGCGATGGCACCGAGGTGATGTGGGATAAAATCAATGTGCATTTTGTGCAACAGGGGCGCCCGTTGATGTACGGTTTGGCCACCGACGACAGTCACAATTATCAGTTTTTTGGCTTAGAATACAGCAACACAGGCCGTGGTTGGGTCATGGTCAATGCCGCCGATTTGTCGCCGCGCTCCCTGATTGAGTCGCTGGAAGCAGGGCGGTTTTATGCCACGTCGGGTGTAGAATTAGAGAAGCTTGTTCAAACGCCGTCTAGTATTTCTTTTAAAATTAAAGCGGAGCCTAATGTCAATTATACCATTCAGTGGATTGGATTGAAGAAAGGCAAAGAAAAGACGGAAATTTTTAAAGAAATCAAAGGAAATGAAGCGAGCTATACCTTGGCCGAAGATGATTTGATGGTGCGGGCTAAAATTATTTCCAGTAAACCAAAATACAACCCGTTTAGCGCGGGAGACGTCGAAACGGCTTGGATTCAGCCCATTGCAAAACTCCAAACCCCACCCGTAAACCCTGACGTAGTGCCGCTTCCCAACGCCCACGCGCACAACGATTACGAGCAATCGCGGCCGTTGTGGGATGCGCTAGACCAAGGATTTACGAGTGTAGAAGCCGACGTCTATTTAATCAACGACACGTTGTTTGTGGCGCACGAGCGCCCAACCTTCAACAACCCTGCACATACCTTAGAAAATTTATACTTAAAGCCATTGGTTAAGCGGATTGCTCAAAACGGAAATCAAGTTTATGGGGGCTATAAAGGCCCTGTGTATCTCATGATTGACTTCAAAACCGAGGCCGAAAGTACCTACAAAGCCTTAGACAAATTGCTTCAAAATTATAGTTTCATTCTTACTTCCTACAAAGGCAACAGCCCCAAAGCGGGGGCCGTGACGTTGTTCATTTCTGGTAATCGTCCGATTGAAACGTTGAAAAAATCAAAAGAGCGGTTGGCGTCTTTGGATGGGCGACCTGCTGATTTGGGTAAGAAACTGAGCGCTCAATTGATGCCTGTGGTAAGTGATAATTACGCAAACCATCTTTCGTGGCGTGGCAAGGGCGAAATGCCCGAAGAGCAGTTTCAAAAATTGAGTCAATTGGTAAAAAAGGTACACGCCGAAGGAAAAAAACTCCGCCTCTGGGCTTGCCCCGAAGACCCTGCCGTGTGGAAAAAACTCCGCGAAGCAGGCGCCGATTTTCTAAGTACCGACCAACTAGAATTGGTGAAGGAGTTTTTGTTAGTGAAGCCTTAACCTTTTTGGTTATTTAATCATCGCGGACTTTGCCTCCATAGCTCTTAATAATAAAAAAGGGCTGTGGAGACACAGCCCAAGGGAATTAAAATAGTAACCTGTTGATTTTAAGCTTATTTTAAAATAAAGCCCAGGCTTACTTGTAAACGCTCATACAACTTCTTGGCTACATCGATGGTAATTCGCCGTTTACCGCTTAAGATTTCAGAAAGGCGGGCTGCGGATATTTCTAATAAAATCGCTAAATCTTTCTGTTTTAGTCGGCGTTTCACCATTTTATATTGAATCATCTCTGGCAAGGTTGTAGGTTGGTGCACAGGCATTAATTGCATTGAGTCTTCAATGGTTTTGACCAGCAGTAGAAATTGCGAAAGTTAATGTTTGGCGCCTTGTTAAAGTACTCCAATTCCTCGAACTCACGAAGGCACTACTCAACAAAGTTTGGCAGTCACTTTTCAGGTCAGGTCAACTCTCCCGCCCCACCAAAAACGCCGCAAACTCAATCAGTGGTTTTTTTCGGTCTACTGGCAGCGACAGGTTTTCTAACGCCTCAAAACCCTTAGAAAAATACGCATCGGCCATCGTTTGGGCGAGGGTATCAAGGCCAAGTTGTGAATAAATTTCGGTGACAGCAGCTACTTTGTCCGACGTGTCGTAAGTACCCTGTTCGAGGCTCAGCCAGTAGTTCAAATCCTCTTTGGTTTTTCCTTCGGCCAGCAGCAGCGCTTCGATGAGCATGAAGGTTTTTTTGTTGGCAATGATATCACCGCCCACCTGTTTTCCAAACTTCTCGGGGTCGCCGTATACGTCTAACAAGTCATCTTTGAGTTGAAAACCTAGTCCCATATTGACGCCCGCGTCGTAGAGCAATTGGGTAGTAGCTTCGTCAGCCCCTGCAATCATCCCACCCAATTCCATCGCAAAGCCCAGCAAAACCGAGGTTTTGAGGCGAATCATACCGATGTACTCTTCCTGAGAAACGTCGGCACGTTTTTCAAAATTCATGTCTAGTTGTTGGCCTTCGCATACTTCGGCGGCGGTGCGATTGAAGCGACGAATGACGCGCGGCAACTGCGCGGGTGCCACATCCAACAGCAATTCATAGGCATTGACCAGCATCACATCGCCCGACAAAATAGCGGTATTGGCGTTCCATTTTTCATGCACCGTAGGCTTGCCCCGCCGCAGCGGCGCACAGTCCATGATGTCGTCGTGCATGAGCGTAAAATTGTGAAAAACTTCGACGGCAATCGCAGGTTTGAGGGCTTTCTGCCAATCGTCAATAAAAAGATTGGCAGACAAAACCGTCAATAAAGGCCGTAAACGCTTGCCTCCCAACGACATAATGTAACGAATGGGCTCGTATAATTCGGCAGGCTCCTCGCCGTAAGCAGTATGTTGAATTTGTTTTGAAATTGCTTCCAGATAAGGTTGAAAAGTCATCAGAATTTTAGGTTGTCTGTTGTCTGTCTTTTGTTATTGGTTATTATACGTTGATTAATAGAACTTTGCAAATAACGGGTAACAAATAATGATTCTTTTTTAATGGGTTTTGAGCCAAAAATAATGGAACTTATGGGTATAAACGGTCAGCTGGCGAAAAAGTTTTGAGTATCTTGCGCGAAAACGCCGACACGACCCATCCTTATCAACATTTAACCCTTTATAGCACTTCATCTTCCAACTACCCACAATCCTTAACATCATGTTGCGCACTTTACACGCTTACCTTTTTACTTTCTATTGTTGTTTTTTACTGATTAGTTGTGCCTCTTCCCAGCCTAAAACAGCCGAAGCAACGCCTCAATCCAGCAGCAAATGGCGTGATTTAGTGGCTAATTCGCCCATTTTTCGCCAAAACCATGCGGGATTTGCACTTTATGACCTTGAAAAACAAGAAACCGTAGCCGAGTATCAATCTGACCGTTATTTTGTCCCCGCTTCCAATACCAAATTGTTTACCCTTTATGCTGGTCTGTGCCTTTTGGGCGATTCTATCCCCGCTCTTCGATACACCACGACAGGCGACTCTCTGATTTTTTGGGGCACGGGCGACCCAAACCTACTGCACCCAGACATGCCGTCGAGCGGGGTTTTTGACGCATTAAAAAACTGGCGAGGACACCTGTTTTATTACCCGCACAACTACATCGGTAAGCGGCTCGGCCCAGGCTGGTCGTGGGGAGATTACGCCGATTATTATCAGGCCGAACTCTCTGCACTTCCATTGTATGGCAATGTGGTACGTTTTACCAACAGCAACGTCAGTCCGCGAATTTTCAAAGATAGCCTGCGCACGGCGGGCTGGTCTGATGAGTTTAAACTGTCGCGCGATGAATTCAATAATTCATTTTTTTCTACGGGCTGGCCCACTAAATCATTTACAGAAGATGTACCTTACCGAACTTCGCCAGGATTGAACGCCCGATTATTGGCCGATAGCCTAAAGAGAGAAGTGAGATTAATTCATAAGCTACGTCCCGGTATTTCGTATCGCACATTGAAAGGATTACCGATTGATACCCTCTACCGCCGCATGATGCACGTCAGCGACAATATGTTTGCCGAACAAGTCATGTTGATGTGCGCTTCGCAGTTGGATACCAACAACATCGGTTTTGAAAGCAAACAAAGCATTGACTACGTCAAACAACAACTACTGACGGATTTGCCCGACGAACCCATTTGGGAAGATGGCTCGGGTTTGTCGCGTTATAATTTATTTACGCCCCGTTCGATTATCAAATTATTACAAAAAATCTATGACAAAGTGCCTGACCAACAGCGGCTCTTTGGGATGATGGCCGTAGGTGGGAAAGCGGGCACCATCAAAAACCAATACAAATCGAAGGAGCCGTTTATTTTTGCCAAAACAGGTTCTTTATCAAATGTTTACTGCCTGAGTGGTTATTTAAAAACAAAAAAAGGCAAGATATTGCTATTCAGTATGATGAACAATAATTATATCGTTAAAACCGCCGAAATTCGTCGAGAAGTGGAGCGTATTTTAACAGAGATACACGAGAAATATTAAGTAAAAATAGGCGCTGAGACGCAAAGGCTTTGCCAGCTTAATCATCCATAAAATCAGATACAACAATGACGACAATAGAACAAATAAAACAATACAACGCAGGCCGCAATGCGCTGCTGTTGGCGCACAAATACGAGCGCATGACTGGAGATTTATATCGTTTTTTTCGGGCAACAGGCCATTTGTTTTATCATGATTTTGCGCAGCACTTTTCGACCGTCGATACCTCGCGGGTATGGGGGTGCGGCGATTTGCATTTGCAGAATTTCGGCACCTACAAAGCCGAAAATAGGCTGGTATATTTTGATTTGAACGATTTTGATGAAGCCATGCAAGTGCCTGCCACCTGGGAATTGAGCCGGATGCTGGTAAGTATACACTTGGCCGCCGAAGAACTAGACTTGGAAGAAGCCGAATGTAACCTGCTAGTCAAGGCGTTTTTAAACAGTTATATCCAAACACTTTTGAGTGGAAAACCCATTGACATTGAGCGCCGTACGGCCACGGGAATGTTGCAGGTATTCATGGAAAAACTGGAAAAACGGCGAAGAAAAGACCTGATTAAAGAGCGCACTGTAAAAGTCGACGGCGAACGAAAGCTGAAAGTTGATCACGAAAAGGTGGTGGGTATTTTGCCTGAGCAAAAAGCGATGGTGGAGCAAATAGTAATGGAGTGGCAACAACAACACCCCAACCCGTTCTTTAAACGCATCTGTGACGTAGGTATTCGGGTCACGGGTACGGCGAGTTTGGGGCTAGAGCGCTACGTTTTGTTGGTAGAAAGTCCCAACGAAAAATTGTATCTGCTCGACCTCAAAGAAGCACGACATTCTATTTTAAGTTCACATATTCAGTTGCCACAACCCATTTGGGAAACGGAAGCACAACGTATTGCGGAAATCCAAAAGCGTGTAAACAATGTGCTGCCTACCCTCCTGAACCCCATTGCCAACGGCACCAAATCGTACATTCTGAAAGAATTACAACCCGAACAGGATAAATTTGACTTTGAATATTGGGACGGAGAAATGGAAAGCCTGGAAAACCTGATTCGGACCATGGCCATGCTGACCGCCTCTGGACACCTGCGCAGTGCAGGGCGGCAGGGGTCGTCGATTGCCGATGAACTCATTGCTTTTTCGCAAGAGACCCAATGGCAGCACGATTTAATTTTCTATTGTAAAGCCTACCCCACCAAAGTACATCAGGATTATTTTGATTTTTGTGAAGCCTACGAAGAAGGTTTTTTTGAGGAATAACCCAGCAAGCAGGACATACCAAAAACCTCCTGCCTTTCGTTGGATGATAGCAAGCATACAATTCCTTCTTGAAAAAAAGGTATTTTCGATTAAATTTGTTTTAACCCAAGCGCAAGACATTACTGCCAAAACTCATAAAGGCTTCAGCAAAAGTTTAATGAAGTTTTTGTCAAAACGAATCGTTTTCCCGTATATACTGCAAAATGGATAAGTGATACGTTTAAAATGACCCATCATTATTCTAAAGATTTTATACGCCGCTAATCGCCCCGCCATGATTTTTTACCGAGTATTATTGCTTTTACTATTGGGCACTTCTGCGTTTGCGGGAGGGATTCGAGGCGTTGTTAAAACCACAAAAGGCGAGCCACTCGCCTATGCCGCCATTGCCGTAAAGGGCACAAATCTGGGAACAATGGCCAATGCCGAAGGGCGTTATGAGTTGGCATTACAACCCGGGCGGCATGAAATTATATTTCAGTATTTAGGGTTTAAAACCATTCTCAAAGTCGTAGAGGTAACGGCCGATTTTCAAACCTTTGATGCCACGCTCGAAGAGCAAGCGCTCAACATCAACGAAGTAAAAATAGGCTCCAAAAGCGAAGACCCCGCCTACACCATCATGCGGCGGGCCATTGCCAAATCACGTTTTCATGCTCTACAGGTAAGTTCTTACAATGCCCGCGCTTATATCAAAACGACGGGAGTAGCCACCCAAATTCCATTTTTTGCCGAAAAAGCACTCAAAAAAGAAGGCATCGAAGAAGGACGCCCCATTCTGAATGAAAGTGTGAATGAAATTACTTTTAGGCAACCAAACAATTACCAACAACGCATTATCTCTACCCGTAACAGTCTGGACAACAGCGCGCCTAGCCCCAATGCCTTTGTGTTGGCTAGTTTCTATGACCCTACCGTCGGCGATGCAGTGTCGCCGTTATCGCCCAAGGCTTTTGGGTATTATAAATTTGAATACGAGGGTTCGTTTCGAGAAGGAGATTTGGAAGTAAACCGCATCAAAGTCATTCCGCGCTCCTACGGCGAAGGCGTTTTTAAAGGTAAGATTTATATCATCGAAAACACTTGGGCCATTCACAGCCTCGACCTCCAAACCACGGTTCAGAGCCTCGACGTAGACGTCAAGCAGGTCTTTAATCCAGTACAACAGATCTGGATGCCCACCAACTTGCAGTTTCGGTTTGGCGGCTCTATGATGGGTTTTTCGGGTGAATTCAAGTACATTATTTCGATGACCTACAAAAACCTCATCATCAATCCCGCCTTTAAAGAGTCGGTGACGGTATTGGACGAAAAATTTGAAAAACCCACCAACGACCTAACGAAAAAAGACCTGCGCACCAAGAAACTCAACGAGTTGGCCAAACAGCAGAAAGAAGTTTCGACCCAACAGATGCGCAAGCTCATGAAGGAATACGAAAAACAAGAACGGCAGGAACGCAAACAACAAAAGGAAGACCTCAACGTAGTTCGGAATGATTCTATCATCATTGACTCGATGGCTAACAAACGTAGCGATACATTTTGGAACGAGATTCGCACGATTCCGCTCACCGAAATCGAAACCAAAAGCTACAAACATTCTGACAGTCTGCGGATTGTGAAACAAATCGAATTCAAAGCCGACAGCACCAAGGCCAAGAAAGATTCTTCCAAAGTAGACTTTATCAGCATTCTGACGGGGCGCTCGTTTCGGCTTTCCAAGAAATGGGTGCTAGACTATGAAGGGCCTTTTCAACCCCAAAATGCCACCTACAATACAGTCGACGGCTACGTGCTGGAAAGCAGTTTTAATTTCAAACGGCAATTCAACCGCGACAATACCTATTACATCAAACCACTCGTGCGCTATGCCTTCGGCCGACAGGCCGTTTCGGGAATCATGACCACGGGTTGGGCCGGACGCCGGCGCGGTATTTCGTTGACGGGCGGGCGGTACGTTGCTCAATTCAACGCCGACAATCCCATCAACGCTAATGTGAACACCACTTCTACGTTGTGGTTCGAGAATAATTTTATGAAAATTTACGAAAAGGATTTCGGCAAATTATCTTTCAACTACGCCCGCTTGGCCGACGTTTTCAGCATCAAAGGAAATCTAGAATACGGTCGTCGCTACGAGCTAACCAACCTCGAAAACGCCCGCCCGTGGATTCGCTGGAATCAATTTGCTTTTTCGCCCAATGCTCCTTTTAATCAAGAATATAGCAACAAATTTGCCGCCAAAGAATCTAATTACCGCTTCGAAACCCACGAAGCCCTCACTTTTGACCTATCAATCACGTGGCGACCAGGCCAGCAATACCGCCTTTACAACGGCCGCAAACGTTATCTAAATAACAAAAACCCGTCGGTCATTTTGAAATACTCAAAAGGAATTCCAAACATTGCCAACAGCGTGGTGGATTATGATTTGGTAGAGCTGAGTCTAAAGCAGGATGTGCAGACGGGCGTGCGGAGCGAGCTGCATTATATTTTTTCGGCGGGTACTTTTCTCAACAATCGTAGCGTGTATTTTATGGATTACAAGCACTTTATGGGCAATCAGGCATTCGTGCAATACGGCGATGCTTTTGCGCAGTTCCGTGCCTTGAATTATTATCGATACAGTACTTCCGAACGTTTTCTGGAAGCCCACGTCATCAACGAGTCGCGTCGCCTTTTGCTGACCCGCATTCCTTTTGTGCGCTTGGCAGGTTTGAAAGAAAACCTCATGGTGCATTACCTGCTTACGCCTACCCTTCCCCATTACACCGAGCTCGGCTACGGGCTGGATGGTTTGATTCCAGGTTTTCCATTTTTTAGGGTAGAGGCCGTGGCCGTATTTCAGGATTTCAAATACCAACGTACCGTTTTTAGAATCGGAACGACGTTGAAATTTGGGCGGCAGTAAGCACGCACCTCCCAGTTTGAGATGCTTACCGCATGATAAATTTATTGGCTATTACCGCCATTACTTTCTCCGTAGCACCCGCATTTTTCTGCACGTATTTGATGCCGTTGTTGGTGTTATCACCATAGCCGTCAGGCTAAGGAAAAAAGGCATAAATTTGTCGGATGCAAAAGATTGATTTTCAAGACCTCGACCTATCCTCCTCGTGTTTTTCAGACTTATCCTCTTTTTTTGAGGCATCCGCTTT
>NZ_QPIW01000046.1 GCF_003339505.1 Runella aurantiaca | reverse complement strand
TGAAAAATTTGTAAATGTTGTATTATTCTGTGGTAAGTTAATCAAAAGTTAAAAACCCCAGCAATAGTTAGCTGGGGTTTTTAAAGAAAAACAAAGTCCAAAGTAATTTCCAAGGGAAGCCTGATTACTCACAGACAATGGCCGTGCCGTTGGCGCTGACCATGAGCATGGAACCGTTGCCGCCAATGGTCTGAAAATCAAGGTCTACTCCGATGATGGCATTGGCCCCCAGTCGTTGGGCCTGATCAATCATTTCTTTGAGGGCAATGCTTTTGGCTTCACGCAGGCCTTGCTCATAAGCACCCGAGCGTCCCCCCACAATGTCACTTATTCCAGCAAAAAAATCTTTGACAAGATTCGCGCCAATAATGGCTTCTCCGTTGACCAAACCAATGTACTTGGTGATTGTTTTTCCTTCAATGTTGTTGGTAGTAGTAATGAGCATCGATGTAACGTAGAATGGTTATTTGTTGATGCAATATACGTCATATTGAAAGACTGTTACGATAGAAAACAGGAACAACGGTCTTTGTACCTTACTAGCGCATTAAATTATCCATGAACATGCATAGATTCTATCCTTATTCAGCAGATTTGATAAACGATTGCACCAATTGAAGGTATTCATCTATTTGCTTTTGTTTATGGGCTTGCGTCCAACCCAATTCCTGCGCCATCAGATTTGCTACTACGGGCACGGCCTCTTGGGTTGCTTCCCAATCCATGATTTCGAGGCGCATCCGCCGCGCCAATACATCACGCAGCGTACAAGCCATTTCTTCCCGAACCTGATAAATCACTTCGGCCTGAATGAAAGGGAATTTTTCCACCAAACGTTGCGACCATACGATATTTTCTTGCGTCAGTCGGGCTACTTTGTGGGCCCGGCTACCGTATTTTCGGATCAAATGTTTGGCAATGTCTTTGGCTAGGCGGTAGACCGTTTGAATAATCTTCCAATCCTCAAAAGCAAAGTCCTCGCCACCCACCAGCACATGGTCAGCCGTTATACATGGACGCTCAGCACCGAGTAATTCACTCGCTTTGTCGATGGTTTCTTTCGCCATGTACCGATAGGTCGTCCATTTACCACCCAATAGACTCACCAGATTGGAAGACTCGTCGTATTCTACTTCGTGGTCGCGCACGAGTTTTTTGGTAGAATCAGACTCTCCCGCCGCCAACAACGGGCGCAAACCGCCAAAACCCGCTTTTACCTGACTCTTATCGGGGCGCTTGGCCAAATACGGTGCCAATGTATCCAACAAAAATTCAACTTCTTTTTCTTCCAACAGGGGTTCGTTCTCCAATTGAGTATAGTCGGTATCGGTGGTTCCCAACAGTAATTGACCTTCAAAAGGAATGGCAAACACCACCCGACCGTCGCTGGTCTTCGGAATCAGCATGGCATCGTCACTTTTCAAGACTTCATACGGCAACACAACGTGGACGCCCTTACTGGGACGAATCCGACGAGAAAGCGTCGGATTTGCTTTGAGGCGAACATGATCTGCCATTGCCCCCGTACAATTGATGAAAAGTTTGGCTTTAATCGAAAAAGGTGACTCAATACCATTATCAAGTGTAGAAGTTACCACGGCACCTTCCAGTTTGCCACTGTTATCTTTTTCAAAATCAATCAGTTGCAAATGATTGGCAACCGCCACACCCGCCTCCGCCGCCGCGTGGGCAAGGCCCAGACAATAACGAGCATCATCGAGCTGACCGTCAAAGTAAAGAACCGCACTGTGGAGTTTTTTGGCGTCCAACGAAGGCATCCGTAGCATGGTTTCTTTTTTGCTCAACCACCGACTTTTTGGCAAGGAGTCTCCTTTGGCAAAAAAATCATACATCCGCAGGCCGATGCTAAAATAGAGTCCTTCCCACCAACTAAACACGGGCGTCAACAAAGGCAGAGGTCGGGCAAGGTGCGGGGCATTTTGTAACACAATCTGCCGCTCTTCCAACCCATGACGCACTTGCTTCAACTGCGCAAAGTCAAGGTTTTTGAAGGCTTGCTCCAAATACCGTACGCCGCCGTGAATCAATTTCGTTGATTTTGAGGAGGTTTCAGCCGCAAAATCGTTTTTTTCAATCAAGGCAACTTTGAAACCCCGAAGGGCAGCGTCCAACGCACAACCCGCTCCGCTGGCCCCTCCACCAATGATACAAATATCAAACGTTTCTTTTTGCAGTCGTTGAAGGTCTTGGGTACGGTTCATGGAATTGGAAGTAAGTAATGAGAAGCGAGATAATGATATAAATAGGTATATGCGATAAAACTAAGCGACAACCCCTACGCCATCGGTGATGGTAACGACGTAAGTAGCCAAATTTCGTTGATATTGGTTGGCATACGCCAGTGACATTGATTCGATGAAACGGTCTACGGCTTCTGTTTTTACGATTGAAATCGTGCAACCGCCAAAACCACCACCCATCAATCGTGCCCCAAGAACATCGTCAACGGGCAATTGATGCGCCTGTTGTACCAAGAAATCCAATTCGTCACAACTCACCTCGTAGTCTTTGCTTAAGCCTTCGTGGGTAGCGTACATTTTTTGACCAAAGGCCACCAAATCACCCTTTTGTAGGTCTTCGCAGGCCGCCACCACCCGCGCTATCTCGGCCGTGACGTAACGGCAGCGGCGATAAACATTGTCGGGCATCTCGGCCCGATGGCTTTCGACCTGCGCCAAGGTTACATCGCGGAGGCTTTCAATGGTGGGGTAAAATTCCTTTAAAATCGCCACGCCTTCTTCACATTCAAGACGACGGGTATTGTAGGCCGACTCGGCCAAGGTATGTTTGACGCCCGAATTACAGAGTACTATTTTGTAATGAGACAAATCGAACGGAAAGTATTCAAAGCTCAAATCACGGCAGTCGAGACGGATAACCGCATTTTCTTGGCCGTGAATGGAGGCAAACATATCCATAATGCCGCATTGCAGCCCCGCAAAGTTGTGCTCTGCGCGTTGGGCAGTCAGCGCCAACTCCAAACGCGGAACATTGAGCGCAAACATTTTACTCAACGCAAAGCCCATCCCACTCTCCACCGCCGCCGATGATGATAGCCCAGCACCGTTGGGCACATCGCCACCAAAGGCCACTTCAAAACCTTTGTCAATGACGTGGCCGTTTACCCCCAGTTCGCTGACCATTCCAATCAGGTAATTTGCCCAGCTTTTCGAGGATTTGAGCGGTTTATCGACCGCGAACTCGTACGCATCGTCCAAATCGGCCGCGTAGAGTTTGCACAGGCGGTCGGTACGAGGAGCAATAGCAAAATAAATGGCCTTGTCAATCGCGGCGGGCAGTACAAACCCGTTGTTGTAATCGGTATGTTCGCCAATCAAATTGATACGGCCAGGGGCACGAACAATAAACGAAGGCTTTTTACCAAAAACGTGCACAAATGCTTCGGCAATCTTATCGGGGTAGGTATTCACGGGCACAACGATGATTTATGGGAGACAGTTGAGGCCACAAAAATAGAAAGTTTGACGGGGGTTTTACAATTTTTTGCAGGATTGTTGCCAAAAACCCATAAAAGGCTTACTTTTGCGGTCAGATTTAAAAACGGTCCCATAGCTCAGTTGGATAGAGCAACAGATTTCTAATCTGTCGGTCTTTGGTTCGAGTCCAAATGGGATCACTTTTCTGACTCGATACGATTCATTACGATTTAAAAAGTGCCTTTAATTGACTTTAAAGGCACTTTTTGTACATTTACGTATCGCCACGCGTCGGGCAATATAACACCGATGGCTGAAATAACCTTCTCCTACTATATACTGGACATATACGAGCAAACATTCCCTGCAAAATCACTAGAGATGTGCACATGGTTTCCTATTCGCTGGACCACAGTTCCATCACCGTGACCGAAGGGTATTTCGGCGCAGCTGAACCAGAATACAATGATGATTTAGTGTTTAAAGTTTTTGGAGAGTAAATTTGTTACAAGTGAAAAAACAAAATCTTTGAAGGTTTTTGATAATAAACAGCTTTAGCATGGGAAATAGAATCATAAAAAAGATATTAGAAGCAGAAACAGCTCAATTCAGGACTAATTTCAGCGCCATCTCAAAAGATATATTTTATGATCCAGAGAAAAAAAGAATATTTCATAATGGAGAGTTCGGGTCATATAGGGAAAAAATCGTTAAAGACTTTTTAAAACAACTTATACCGCAACGATTTAGTATTGGCACGGGCTTCATTGTAAATTCAATCGACGAGGTAAGTACCCAGTGCGACCTGATATTTTATGATTTTGATCAAACACCTCTAATAAAAGATTCTCAAAATCAAACTTTTTTTCCTGCTGAAACAGTAGGTGGAATTATAGAGGTAAAATCCGTATTAAATTATACAGATTTTAAGAAAGCTCTTAATAAGATGGCAAGAAATAAAATGTTAAGAAATGAGAATAATCTTAAAAAATTCAAGTGCTATAATTCACTTGAAAGTGATAGTCAGATTATAGGCAATCCATTTAACGATTTTTTTTCCTGCCTAGTTTGCAACAAATTAACTTTTGATCCATTCTTGATGGACTCTAATGACATATATGAACAAGACATTCCGCCTCGCTACTGGCACAATCTTATTTTGTCAGTGGATGATGGAGGACTTCTGTTATATAGAGGTCCTGAAATGAAATTAACCCCTTATCCAATACTACCAGGTCAAACCTTAGCTCAGTTTTTTTATACAATAAAAACGGATGACCTTCCCTATTTAGAAATGTATGAATTCGCTCAATTTTTATTTTTAGGACTATCAGGAGTGAATTTATACATCCCAGAACTGTATTATTATCTAAAAGATTAATAATTAATGGAAGTGTATAACGGTACAAACAATCGAGCCTTTTTTGTACTTACCTCAACAAAATCGAAAGATGCAGTAAAGCCACAAAGGGTATAAAAAACAGAATACGCATGGTTTTTTTATGAATCATGGGTATATTTATAACGTCTTTTACCCGAAATAGTCCCCATTACTCAACTTCTACCGCTCAAAAAACGGGAGAAACCATCTCTCTACCAAAATGATGACTGCAAACAGACCTCAATGGCACCAATTGTCGGTGTGGGTTTTGCTCTACTTAGGCCTCACAATGGCTTGTCAACCCCAAAAGGAAACCAAAGAAACCGCCAATAATCAAACAACGGCCCAAATTATCTGCGGGACCGCCCCCAGCGACAAAGCTTGGTATAGCTCGGGGCAGAAAGCAGCCCGTTTTGATAGTCTAGGCGACCTGAGTTTTCCCATCACCACCAAAAGCCCCGAGGCGCAAAAGTATTTTAATCAGGGGCTTATGTTGGCCGTTGGCTTTAATCACGCCGAGGCGGCGCGTTCGTTTTACGAAGCCATTCGGCTGGATTCCACCTGCGCCATGGCCTACTGGGGCTTTAGTTACGTGTTGGGCCCCAACTACAATGCAGGGATGGAACCCGACAACTACGAGCGTGCGTATAGGGCAGTGAGGCAGGCAATGCAATTTTCGGCCAATTGTACCGATAAGGAAAAGGCTTTGATTAATGCTTTGGCCAAACGCTATTCCGCCAAACCCGTTGAAGACCGCAGGGCCTACGATGAAGCTTATTCGAAAGCAATACAGCAAGTTCACGAACAATTTCCCGACGATGCCGACATTGCGGCCCTTTACGCCGAATCGCTCATGGATCTGCACCCGTGGGATTTATGGGAGCACGACGGCCGCCCCAAACCTTGGACACCGGGCATTGTTGCGACTTTGGAAAAACTGCTCGTGCGCAACCCCAACCACATTGCCCTCAATCACTATTATATACACGCCATTGAAGCCTCACGAACGCCCGAGCGCGGACTCAGGAGCGCCACAATTCTCGGTAAAGTAGCCCCTTATGCTAGCCATTTGGTACACATGCCCTCGCACATTTATATCCGTACGGGCAACTACCACGAAGGCTCATTGAGTAACTGGCGAGCCGTGGAAGTCGATAGCCTTTACCTGATGCAAAACCACGCCCAAGGCGCTTTTCCGCTTTATTACTTTCCGCACAACTATCACCTGTTGGTGGCCACGGCTACCCTCGAAGGCAATTACCAATGGGCCATGAAGTCGGCGCAGAAGGTGGCGGAAAACACCCACAAAAAGTTGATGGCTGATCCCGCCTGGGCTACGCTTCAGCATTATTACAGCGTTCCTTATCACGTGGCAATCAAATTTTCAAAATGGGATGAACTGCTCAGGATGTGTCAGTCGGATACCGTTCGGCTTAAATATCCGACCGCTATTCGTCACTACGCCCGGGGAATGGCTTTGGCTGGCAAACACCAACTGGCACAGGCGAAAACAGAACTCCAACAACTCGAAAAACAAATGGCTGACCCTGACATCGCTCAACTGACCATTAGTGGAATCAATCACATGACTGCCATCCTCAAAATAGCCCGTCAAGTCTTGAAAGCAGAAATTTTGGTGCAGGAAGGGCAGCTCCCTTCGGCCATCAAATGGCTACGCGAAGCCGTCGTGATGGAAGATGCCCTGAATTATCAAGAACCACCAGATTGGTTCTTTTCGGTGCGCCATCGTTTGGGCGCGGCGCTTCTAAAAGCCAAAAGTTACGATGAGGCGGCAACCGTATATAATGACGATTTAGCGGTATTTCCGCGCAATGGTTGGGCGCTGGCGGGCCTTCATCAGGCACAGATGAAAAAGGGAGCCGTTGAAGAGGCCAAAAAAACACAAACACTACTGAATGATGCTTGGAAATGGGCTGATAAAGACTTGAAATCAAAAATCACGAACGATTTTTAGGCTTTTTTAAGGATTGTCCTGCAGCCCTATCAACATTTTTAATTCCCAAAAATCAGACTTTAGACCACATAATTATATGATTATTAGCAATCTAACATTGTAATTTTTCAAGCTCATTATCCATGGCTTATTAGGTTTAAAAAACGGCATTGCTAAAATACTTCCCCGATACATCCCGTTGATTTGCGAAGCAAAAAATACGGGCATCAAAAATGAAAGAACCCGTATGGCATTGCCACACGGGTTTCTTTAATATACTCAACGTTATGAAAATAAAATAAATTATTTCACTTATTCAAAAATAGTAAATTATACCTAAAATATAAAATAAATCTTCAACGAAATTTTCATCTGCCCCATTTGTGCGCCTATTTCGTTGATTTTCTAACGTATAGCACCACACCACTCGCATTAATTTATGTCTAATACGCCTAGCCATAAGAAATTTTTATAGCCCTTAAAAGACAATACCTAGGAATGTCAAAATTGTAATTTCCCGACAAAAACCGTCCTTCGTTCAACACAAAGCAGATGCTCAATCCTGCAAAATCTTTCTACAATGAGCTTTATTGAGCATTATGAAATATTACTTAAATACTACTCTACCTTATGAATGCAGGCAGGCAATGATGCTCCAACATCTGCATTTTTTGCCACAAAAAATGCTTCGTAATTGGCCAGTTGTATTTACTTCAAAAGAAAGAATCATCATTAGATACCAAAAATATATTTTATATACCAATAAGGAAATTCAAGTAACTAATACCAAAAACATTATGGCTGAATTACTACCGAGAGAATACCCTTACATTGCACGTCCAACATTGATTTTTTTTCTTTTAAAATTAACTCGATAACTCACTCACTATCAGGCACAAATACACCTATATGGTTATTAGTCTACTTTTTGGCACAAAAATTGTAATTCTACTAACGACCATTGCTTACAAAAGTATACTAAAGCTACCTACTTATGAAAATAGCCTATTACCTAAATCAAGGAAGGCAAAAAAATCTATACTGCCAGATCATTGACGATACTGAAAAAGTGTCGTTTTCACTGAATCAAACGATTGTTGAAGAAGAATGGGATTCTTCAAAAGAAAGAAGCCTACATACTGAGTCTTACTTTACCATGCTCACTAACCTCAACAAATACCTGCTAACAAAATACAGTGAATTGAAAAAAACCGAAAATCAGGGCGTGTTGAAAAAGCTAAAAACAAATGTCAAGACCCTAATTGACGGGGCGGGCATCGAAAGTATTCCTACTAAAATGGGCAAACAATGCTCCAACCAAACTGTCATTCCTCCAGTCAGTCACTTCGAACTTGCCTTCCAACGCTATTCAGGCCTGAAAAAAGGAGAATTCAGGACCATAGAAAAAGAGGAGAAGGTCTATTTTCGCACCAACGAAAATAGCATATACACAATTGATACCTACCCAGGACTTACCAAACGCTTGACTTCATTAATTGATAACCGTGCTTATGAACAACTCCATCAAACAACTGACGAAAGCATTTGGAATACCGTTTTTGAAGGAGTAAAAGTCGACAAGCAAACCCTATTGGCCAAATTGCAACAGGAATTAGAACTCTTTCGGCAGCATTTACCCCATGAAGAACGCTCAAAAATAGACCATTTAGCCCCTCAAAAATTTCTTGACAATTTTAACTCCTTCAAAACAAGTTATCAAGGGATAAAATCTTGTGTATCCTCGGCGTGTACGTTTGAGAGGCCCCTTTTATTTCCGCTGATTGTTTTGGCACTGATGCACTACTTCAATCCCGCTGTATTTTATGAACAATATTGCGCCATTGAATTTAGCGGAGAAGAATGGGAAGGAATTGTCACCGATGAAAACGAAGGGGAACAGCCAACATTATTTTTTGTAAAAACGGTTGAACAGTATTAAATCTAACAGTTAAGCATAAATATTGACCCTACGACTGCCTACTCAGTCCTAGCTAAACCGCTTGTCATTTTAAACACCTAACTTATCGGCAATGCTACTTCTGCTTGAACGAGGCTTTCGTTCAGGGCTTTGTGCTTTACATTAGTTTTGAAAATTTCTTTTTTTACCCAACCTAAATTGCGGTTTTGTCAATACCTTTATACGTATTTCGTATGTCCTCGACCCGATAACGTTTGATAAAATTCTACCATGAACCGCTTTACAATCACAAGAAAGCTATTGCCCTACTTCGCCATTTTTTTTCTATCTCAAATCGCAAAAGCCCAAGAAATAAAACCCGTATTTGAAGGATACAAATTGATGCGAAGTGATGAAAATGAGGACTTTTGGCGCAAAAACAAGCCAACTAAACCCTTATTATACCAATTAAAACTAATTCCACTCAACCCTTCTCACAGCGTTAATTTTACGATTGGCGGCCAAATACGAACCCGTTATGAAGTTTTCCAAAACGATACATGGTCAGACAATCCAAAGCAAGACAAGGGTATCTACGGGCACCGACTTGCCCTTCATACGGGCTTACAATTAGGCAAACACTTCCGGGTTTTCGGCGAATTATACCACGGCTTTTACGGGCAAAAAGTTTTTTCTCAATACGAAAAACTCGACCTGCATCAGGCATTGGCCGAGTTTACGTTGCCGTTGGAAACCACCCAATTGAAGTTAATTGCCGGACGGCAAGAATTCAACTGGGGTACGGGTCGGATCGTTTCACTCCGCGAAGCGCTGAATATGCGCCGGAGTTTTGACGGAGCAAGATTAATTTCAAAATCTCATATGTTAAAAATAGAGGGATTTTATGCGCTGGAAGTCATTCCTCAATTCGACCCTTTCAACAACAGTTCTCGTCATGCACCCAAGTTTTGGGGGTTAAATTTCGCTTTTGCGTTGCCTAAAAAATTGGGCAATTTAGAACTGTACTATTATGGTTATCAACGGATTAATGCCAAATTCCAAAATGCTTCAGGCCTCGAAACCCGTCATTCACTGGCATTTCGGACTTTCATTGAAAACGGCAAACACTTTAACCATAACTCGGGCATTATTTACCAGTTTGGCAGCATCGACAAGTCGACCATCAGTGCGTGGTCGTTTCAATCTGATATGCATTATATATGGAGCGAAGCCCGCTACAAACCCAATCTAGGACTCAAATTGGAGTACGTAACAGGCGATAAAAATGCCTCCGATCAACAATTAAATACGTTTAACCCCATGTTTAACAACCCGTCCTACTTTGGTTTGTTGAACAAGATGACTTCAATGAATTTAAAAGGAATCCATCCTTCTTTTCAACTGAATCTAAAGCCTACCTTGAGGGTTAAAGCAGAAGCCAATTTTTATTGGAGAGCAAACAAAAATGACGGTCTGTACGCACCCTCTTTGGCCAACATCAGAGCAGGAAAAAGCACGCAGGATAGTTATATCGGCACCCAGTTGGGAGCTTCGTTTGAGTGGGATTTGAGTAAAAACGTCTCTTTTTCCAATGAATTTGCCTATTATATAGCAGGTAAGTACCTCGAAGATAGCGGTGGTTCGGAAAATATAACTTACAACGTGACAACCCTAAATTTTAGGTTTTAAACTCTCTGGAAAAACTTCGATGAAACCGTTCTTCCTCAATTCCCTTGCTACCGTTCATCAGATTTATCAACAGTGGGAACGGCATTTTCCATTTCTAAAATTACGGATTTACTCCCCCTCCCATCAACTGATTGACGACAATGCCACCCAAGTTTCTTTACAAGCGCTTTCATTAACTGCTGAGCATCAAACAGAACTCAAAGTTGACCCCAACATGAGCGTTCGTTTGTTTGTGGAAGCCTTTCAAAATACTTTTGGATTACGGGCGGAAGTGCTTCGTCATTCGGGTTATTCGTGGGATGAAACCGAGAACACCGACCTTTGGACATTAACGGAACAAAACCAAAAGGGCAAAGCACAATCTCAGATTTACCGTACAAAAGAATCCTAACGGAAGTAAAACTGCGCTAAATACCTAAAAATCAGCCCATAAAATAAGGAATAATATCGTCATTGATTAATGTTTCGATGGTGCGTTGAGTATCAACTTTGATAAAAAAGTCAACGTAGTCTTCTATGGGATACTCTATTTCAAAACGAGTGGAGACATAATCACTGTTTCTTAAATCTGAAATGGTGGGTTCGGCCTCCCGTTTTTTCAGCCGTTCCCGGATTGTTTTCTCCGTAGCCATGGTTTGAATCACCACCAAACGAACCCCTCTTTGCTCACAAATCACTCGTAGCTGCTTCAAATATTCTTTGTTGCGGTAGGTTGCATCCAAAATCACCGCCCCAAATTTGTCGATTTCAGCTAAACCTTTATTTGCCAATGTTTGATAAACGCCCTCGGTCACTTGTGCTTCGTATAAGTGTGCACGTTCAGCATCGGGCAAACGTTTGTAAAGGTCGATGCCTGCCCGTTGTTTTCGTATCGCATCCGAACTCAAGACTGAAAGACCAAACTCATTGGCGAGCGCAGTGGCCAACGTTGATTTTCCCGTAGCGCCGCCCCCCATGCACACAATCGCCGTCCGCCGTCGGCATCGAACCCAAAACAGCGTACCGAAAGGCCAATTGGAAATAACGAACCGCTTTTTGTTGGCTTTCCAGCCGTACCTCTGGCGATACTTCTGGCTCTCTGAATTTGATGGTATCGACCTTGCCCCGAACACAGGCTCGATAAATTTTATAAAAATTCAACAGCAAACTCACATCGTCTTTTTCCAACACCGCCAGCAGTTTGTGTTGAAGATAAACCACCTGCGGATAGCAATGACGATATTCCAAATCCATCAAAAGAAAGGCCAAATCATTGAGCCAGTCTAAGCACCTCAACCGCTGACTAAATTCAATACAATCATAAATGGTCACGGTATTGTGCTCAATATGAACATGTTCTGAGCGTAAGTCTCCGTGCCCTTCAATGATTTTACCCAGCTGTATACGCGCTTCCAGAAGGCCTTTACTGCTTTCAATGAATTGAAATAAAGCCGTTTTAATCCATAGGGCCGCCAAGGGGCTCAGTGTTTGACTGGTGGCATCGCTAAAATCTGAGGTAATTTCAAGCAATGTACTTTTAATCGATTCAATGCTTGCGAATGCCGAAATTTCGGGTGAAGTAGGTGTATTTTGATAAAACGTTAGCAGGCGATTGGCCAATAAATCCAGTTGGGAAATAGGGAAATCAGGCAATTTCAGACGATTTATCAATAAATTTTCGTCGGAAAGCCGTCGCATTTTTATCACATAGTCAACCACTTCGCCCTCCGCTTGAAAACTCAGTTTGTTCCCGTCCCAATAAATGGGTAAAATTCCTAAATACAAATCAGTACTGAGCCGCTGATTCAGTCGAACTTCTTCTTGACAATAAAATAAGCGTTTTTTGAGGGTGGAAAAATCCAGAAAGTCGAACAGAACACTTTTTTTTAGCTTATACACAAACTGACTCGTCAGGGATACTACCGAAATGTGGGTTTGAAGGATTGAGACCTCATCTGTAGGAGTGTCGTAAGAAGTTTTGTCTGACAAAAACTTGATAAAATCAACAAGAGGAGGAACAGAAACCATGACACATCAAGGTTGGTTATGATTAAGGCATAAACAGCCTATTTCGTAAAAATAAACAAAACCTACCAATGGGCACGACGTAGTTTGTCTGGATGTAAAATTTGGATACCACCAGAGGTTGACATCTCAATAAGCCCATCCAACTTAAACTCACTCAAAGTCCGAATCAGCGACTCCGTTGCCGTACCCACCATAGCCGCCAAGTCATCACGCGAGAACTGAATTGCTTTGGTAGAATCATGGTTTTGAAGACGCAATAGCGTATCGGCTACCCGCCGCCGCAGGGAGTTATACGCCATGACCAACAGCTGTTGTTCTCGCACCTCTATCTGAGTGGCCAATAGTTTGACAAATATTTCACTCACCTCTTGGTCGGTCAGAAGCAATTGTTGAAATTCGGGTTTAGGGATATAAATTAATTCGGAATTGACCAAGGCTACGGCCGAGTCCATGTAGTCGGCACTTTCAAAAAAGGCTGTATATCCCAAAAAGTCACCCGTATTGTATATGCCTGTAATCAACTCTTTGCCATCGGCATTGGCCCGTACCGTTTTAATTTGGCCCGACTTGACATAAAACAACCGTGTTGGGTCATCGCCTTCCAAATATATGTATTGTCTTTTTTGAACGGCATGAATTTTTCGCTCAGATAAAATACGTTGTAGATTCCCCTTTTTGGAAGACTCTTCTGTGACATGATTTAAATTTGTCAGCCCAGAGGCCCCATTATTGGCCTTAAGATGAGCTACTCGTTTTAGCCGGCTGTCGATGGCACTTAGCAACTCACTTTCTTCAAAAGGCTTCGTAATGTAATCATCTGCCCCCAAATCCATTCCTTTTCGAAAATCATTACGGTCGGTTTTGGCGGTAAGAAATATAAAAGGTACACAACAAAGTTTAGGATTGGTATTAAAAATTTGGAGCACTCCATAACCGTCCAATATGGGCATCATAACATCGCAAATGACCAAATCAGGTTTATTTATCAGCGACTTTTCTACCCCAATTTTCCCATTTTCGGCAGTTTGAACGTTATATCCAACCATTTCCAAAATCTCAGCTGTATTTTCACGAATCCCTCTGTTATCTTCTATTAAGAGAATAGTTTTCATAAAGTTAAGTTAATCATGCATCGTGTCACAATTCAGTACTTGAAATAAAGCACCTGCGGAAACTCTAATTTATATACCGAATTAGAATCACAATAAATATCCAAAACAGACATGCTAACATTACTGACAAAAGTCAGTGTTTTAAAAATAATGTGACACAAACACCCAAAAAAAGAAATAAAACAGTGCCTCTTACCTTTAATAATCAACATCTTACAATACACCACCCGAATTAATCACCCTTATTAATTTCCCATCCTTCAAGTATTCACAAATAGACCTATTGGTATACATTCATTTTTAGAAGATATGCATTTTGATGAGATTGTCAGGAAGTAAAACTCCAGCGTACAGGCGATTTCATCTCAATAAAAAACCTGCACGACATGGTCATGCAGGTTTGGAAGTATTACTCAACGTTATGAAATATAACATATATACGAAGCATTTCAAATTTTAGATGTTGTCCTTCATTTTTTTTAAACCCAACAACATCAACAGCAACCAACTTTTAACCGCCTATTTTCATCAAAAGATATTAAAAACAGTACACTAAAAAGCATACTTTAAACACACACTTAAATAGAGTCAATAAAATATAGAAATAATAACATTAAAGTAAATAGGTACATTTATTTGGCATTAACTTGGCCTAAAAACCTTAAAACAATAAAAATAAGAGGTCTTCCCATCAAAACTTAACCCTAACAATATCTTACCGAAAAGGATATTAAAAAAAAAGTATACGCTTGCAAAATGTCATATTAAACTGTAAGTTTGTAATATATATCCCTGAAACTTTTTATAGTGCCAACAAAATATCCATGAAAGTATTTTAGATATAGCCATTTCACCCAATTCCCAGATTAAAAAATATTGTACTTTATTACTACCACAAAGCATCTTCTAATTAAAAGTATAGCCTTGGGTAGTACGATGAATTGAAAGAATCGTTATAGCTATATACGTTCCTTAAATAAAAGTACCAATAACCTAACTCAACATTATGGAATCGCCCATTTTAACCCCTACTAAAGAGCAGAAATGCCCTTATTGTAAATCTATTGCCATTGACCGACGAAGGCGCCCTCTTTTTGTACGAAGTGTTTTATTCTTTTTACCCCTAAAATACTACCGATGCGATAGTTGCCAGCGGCGTTTTTATCTATTTAATTGATGTACAGCACACGGTACTCCCTAGCCCATAAGTAATTCCCTCACGGGTCTTATGACGCAACCCATTGCATCATAAGACCCGTTAAATATCCGCAATAAGTCCCTAAGGCATAGCCCAAAATTGAGAGCAAAACCCCAACGGGAGCCAATGAAGCATGAAAAGCCGCCGCAACGACAGGCGCCGAAGCCGCACCACCAATATTGGCCTGTGAGCCCACCGCCGTAAAGAAAAAAGGCGCTTTCACCAGTTTTGCCACGCTAAGCGTGATGATGACGTGGACCAACATCCAAATAATGCCCACCAAAAATAGTCCGGGATTTTCGGCTACCGCAAATAAATCCATTTTCATTCCGATCGTTGCGACCAAAAGATACAGAAACAGTGAGCCTATTTTGGATGCCCCCGCAAATTCAAGTTTGCGAAGCGGCGTCAATGACAAAAGAATACCGATTAACGTAACAATTGAGACTATCCAAAAGAAAGTAGAAGTAAGGCTCAATTTTTCAAGCGAAGGATAGTTTGTTTTGATTAAAGGAGCAATAAAATCGGCCAAAAGATGCGACAAACCCGTGGCACCGAATCCGACCGCCGCAATCAAGACGATATCGCGCAGGCTAAAAATCCGCTGCGAGGCTTTCTGTTCGCTATCGAGTCGGTTTCTCAATTCATCAATGGCCGATACATCCGCCTTAAAGGCCCGGTCGATGCGTGCCGAAAACCCAACTCCGTAAATCAATACCGCCATCCAGATTTCAGCCGTAATGACATCTACCGCAATTACCTGCGAGAACAAACGGTCGCTGGGCTGAAACACTTCTTTCAAGGCCGTTTGATTTGCTCCACCCCCAATCCAACTTCCAGCAATGGTGGCCAATCCCCGCCAAACCGCATTGGCGCCCTCACCTCCCACTATCTCTGGGTTTATGATTTTCACCAGCCCAACCGCCAAGGGGCCACCCACCATAACTCCTAAAGTTCCGGCCAGAAACACCATCAATGCCTTCGGGCCAAGTTTCACAACGGCCTTAAAGTCCATACCGAGGGTAAAATAGACCAAACAAGCGGGTAACAAGTACTGTGAAACCACGGGATAAAGTTTTGATTCTTCACCCGATATTACACCAAACGTATTTAAAAGCCCTGGCACAAAATAACAGAGCAACAAGGGCGGCACAATTCCGTAAAATTTTTGCCAGAAGGGATTTTTGAGCGAAGCGGTGTGAAAAATAAGTGCCAAAACTACAAAAAGAAGACCAAGCACTGCCGCGTCGGAATGAATCATGTGTATAGAAGGTTAGGATAGAATGAAATGCAAATCAAAGGAAACTTTTGCACTCGTCCCAATCTCTGCGGTCTTTGTTGGGCACAAAAAAAACACACAGGCCTCAAAGTTGAGCCTGCGTGTCGCAATTACACTTCATCAACAAACTAAAAACCAAATAGTTTTATTTTTAGAGATTGTGTCAATACGACACGTCACTTTATATTTTAAAAGGATAACAAGTGGAAATAGATACAATCCAACAAGCTATCCTTCAATACGATTCAGTCAGTTGGCACTGCCTGAGTTTGCTTGCTGTAGGAGGGGGATTCGAACCGCCCACGGTGCAGTTAGCCGCGATACAAAGTTTGGTGGTCTACCCCAGTCGACTAGAGTGCCGGCATTATATCGTGTTTGTCCTGTTGTCACCACCCCCGAGACAGGAGGGCATGGCTGCCAAGTTTCATCATCCTACAGTATAAAAGAACTTTACTTTTTGAATTTACTGACTAAGCGCTGCTTTTCGGTAAATTGACAATGCAAAATTAATAGAGTTTCTTATTTATTGCAAATTTTACATAAATATTTTTAAAAATTTTGATTTCTTTCAACAAAACGGCATTTTTGTTGAAAGAAATCAAAATTTATCACTTCATCATGGACAAAAATTTAGAAATTGATAAAATTGACGGAACCGACCTTAAAATTCTCGCTATTTTACTCGATGACGCCCATCTTCCTTACACCGAAATAGGCAAGCGCGTACACGTATCTGGGGGCACCGTACACGTGCGTATGAAAAAATTAGAACAATTAGGCATTGTCAAAGGAGCACAACTTTTGGTAGACCAAACAAAATTGGGCTGGGACATTAGCGCATTTTTAGGAATTTACCTTGATAAAAGTTCGATGTATGAAGACGTGGCAGTGCAGCTCGAAAAAATCCCCGAAGTAGTCAATATTCACTATACAACAGGCATTTACAGTATCTTTGCCAAGATTGTTTGTCGTGACACCCAGCACCTTCGGCAGGTGTTACACGATAAGATTCAAAAAGTCAGTGGTATTCAACGTACCGAAACATTTATCTCTCTCGAAGAGCGCATTGCGCGCTCCATTCCGTTGGATGTATAAAATCAAATATCCTGTCCTCTGAACACTTCTCCGTCGCAGATAGTTAATTGTTGGTGCGTAAGAAATCCGAGGCGGTTCTATTGGTAAAATACCAAAATTACGTAGTTTTTGATACATTTGCGTAATCCATTCTTCAATGCCTTATGCAATAGGCCTGTCCCATTATGTTGAAGAATGAAACAAAACTCCCCTTGGGATCGGGGCATCTGACATATATGAAATTAACGTTTTGGGGGGCTGCCCAACAAGTAACGGGCAGCATGTACCTCCTCGAATTAGATGATGATTATCGGATTTTGATTGATTGTGGTTCCGATTTTGAGAGCGGTGATCGTAAGCGTAACACCAAAGAAGCCAGCCCATTTCCCAATGCCTTGTTCCCGTTTGATGCATCTGTCATCAATCTTGTATTGCTCACCCACGCCCACATTGACCATTCGGGAAATATCCCCAACTTGTACCGCGACGGATACGAGGGCCAAGTGCTTTGTACCGACCCTACCTATGGTTTAACGGCCATTCTGCTGAAAGATGCCGCCATGCTTAATCAAAAGCGGCTAAACGCCATCAACAGCGCCGACAATCAAAAAAAATACCGAAAAGGACGCAAGAAAAAAGAATTGCCCAAAGATTTATACTTGGAAAAACAAGTAAAAGACGCGCTCGAAAACTTCGTTCCATTGGCGTTTAATCGCCGGTTCAAAGTCGCCGATCAGTGTTTTGTTACCTTTGTTCCAGCAGGGCATTTGTTGGGTGCGGCTCATATTTTGATTGAAGTATGGGAAAACGGCAAAAAAAAAACCATCGGTTTTTCGGGAGATATTGGGCGAAAAGGCTATCCTTTATTAATTGACCCGGGCGTTCTACCACCCGTAGACTACCTCGTGTGCGAGTCTACTTACGGCAATCGCGTCCATGAAAACAATCTCAGTCCAGAAGCAGCATTGGCCGATGTGATAAAGCGTACGTGCGTTGACATTCCCGGACGGCTTATTATTCCTTCTTTCAGCGTTGGTAGAACGCAGGCTTTGCTCTACACGCTCAATAAACTTTACAACGAACATAACCTCCCTCCCATCAAAGTTTTTGCCGATAGCCCCCTAGCTTTTGAGAGTTCGAGGGTGTATCAACGAAACATCCGGATGCTCAATCGGGAGGCGCGTGAGTTTCAGGAAGAGAACGAATCGCTGTTTGATTTTGAAAATTTAATTTACGTCGAAAAAACGGAAGTAAGCCGTAGTATTTCTAATCATGCCGAGCCTTGTATTATCATTTCATCTTCGGGAATGATACAGGGCGGACGGGTGGAATACCATGTGGCTCAGAACATTAGCAATCCTTACTGTACTATTTTGCTGATTGGATATTGCGCCGAAGGAACGCTGGGCTGGCGCTTGATGAACGGGCAGACCACGCTACGCATCCGGGACAAAGACGAACAAGTATTGGCCAATATCGAAAAAATTGACGTATTTAGCGGTCACGGAGACCGCGACGACTTGGTCGAATTTGTCCAAAAGCAATCGCCCGACCACTTGAAAAGAGTATTCCTTGTTCACGGAGAAACGCCAAGTATGGAGGCGTTTAAGGAAACCCTAGAATCAGTCGGTTACAAAAACATTGAGATTCCCCAAAAGGGACAAACATTTGAATTGTAAGCAACTCTATGCCAACAACTTATTTAGATTTTGAAAAACCGGTGGCTGACCTTGAATCAAAGCTTATAGAGCTCAAAAAATTGGCCGAAACGACACAAGTAGATGTCTCAGAAGCGGTAGCCCGACTCGAAGACAGCATTATACAACTGCGGCAAGATACCGCCCAAAACCTTACTCGGTGGCAACGGGTACAACTTTCGCGCCACCCCGACCGACCGTATACGCTCGATTATATTGAGCTGATGTGTGAGGAATTCATTGAACTCCACGGCGACCGTACCGTCCGCGATGACCCTGCGATGGTGGGTGGATTCTGTAACATGGATGGTCAAACGGTGATGGTGATTGGTCAACAAAAAGGACGCAATACCAAGCAACGTCAGCAACGTAACTTCGGAATGGCGAATCCAGAAGGATACCGCAAAGCCCTAAGACTCATGCTTTTAGCCCAAAAATTCAACAAGCCTATCGTAACGTTGATTGATACCCCAGGTGCTTTCCCAGGACTCGAAGCCGAAGAGCGCGGACAGGGTGAAGCCATTGCGCGTAACCTCAAAGAAATGTTCATGCTCAAAGTGCCCGTGGTATGCGTCGTCATTGGCGAAGGTGCCTCGGGTGGTGCGCTGGGCATTGCCATCGGTGATCGGGTATTGATGCTCGAAAATACGTGGTACTCGGTCATTTCGCCCGAAAACTGCTCAACCATTCTTTGGCGTAGCTGGAATTTTAAAGAACAAGCCGCCGAAGCCATGAAAATAACGGCTAAGGACATGCAAATGGCTCGTTTGGTTGACGGTATTGTGGAAGAGCCGCTTGGTGGCGCCCATTTGGACCATAAAACGATGGCCGAAACCCTCAAAAAAACCATTTTAGGGCATATTAAAGAACTCCAGCAATTAACCCCCGAAGAACGCATCAACCAACGCATTGACAAGTTTTGCGCCATGGGCGTTTTCAGTGAGTAAGCAAGTACGCTTTATGATTAAGAATATCATTTTCGATTTAGGGGACGTTATCATCAACATTGATGTGCCAAGGGCTGCAAGTTCGTTTGCGGAATTAAGCAATCAATCGTTGGATAACGTCCACTCACTTATCCAACAAAACGACGTTTTTAAGAAATTTGAAACGGGCAATTTAACCCCTCTCGCCTTTCGCAGTTTCGTGAGGGATTTGTTTCAAACCCCCGAATGGACTGACGCCGAAATTGATACGGCTTGGAACTCCCTGTTGCTTGATATACCCATTGAACGTATTCATAAGATTCAGGAACTTGCGCAAAAGGGCTATCGATTATTCCTGTTGAGCAACACAAGCGCGATTCACATTGATGAGGTAAACGCTATTTTGCATCGTACGGCTGAAATAGAACATTTGAGTCATTTGTTCGAAAAATTGTTCCTGTCTTACGAAATGGGCATCATGAAACCACATCATGACATCTACCGACAGGTTTTAAGCAACGCGGGTATCGAAGCAAACGAAACCCTTTTTCTGGACGACAACCTCGACAACATTCGCGCCGCGGCCGAGTGCGGTATTCAAACCATCCACGTTCAAAAACCCACCTCCATTGTGGAATATCTGCGTGATTATTAATGCGTTGCCCCTTTCCTTTTTTTAATCAAGCATTATGAAAAATCAACGCACCCTATTCCTGCAAATTTCCCTTTTCATTGTTACATTGGCAACGACCTCGCTGTCGGGTGCGGAATGGATGTTTGGACGGCCGTTTGATTTACCTTTTTTCAAGATTGAAAATCCCCTTGGATGGTCTGAATTTTGGCAAGGGTTTCGATTCTCCATTCCTTTTCTTGGTATTTTGACCGTGCACGAATTTGGACATTATTTTGCGGCAAAACGCCACCATGTTCGCGTCACCCTTCCCTATTATATCCCGCTCTGGCTTGGTTTTGGGCAGACCATCGGAACCTTGGGCGCATTTATCCGCATCAAAGAGTTTATTCGCTCCCGGGTAAAATACTTTGACATCGGCATTGCTGGCCCGTTGGCAGGGTTCGTGGTTGCGGTGGGAGTTCTATGGTATGGATTTGCCACCCTTCCAACCCTGGATTATATTTTCAAAATCCACCCCGAATACCAAAAATTTGGAATGGGTTTTGCCCGTGTGGTGTATGCCAATCAAAACACTTCGGGCAATATTTTATTAGGTGACAACCTGTTGTTTTCCTTCTTTAAAAACTACGTAGCTGACCCTACTCGTTTGCCTCCTCCGCAAGAAATCATGCACTATCCGCTGATTTTGGCGGGATATTTAGCGTTGTTTTTCACTTCGCTCAATCTCATCCCAATTGGTCAATTAGACGGCGGGCACGTGCTGTACGGACTCATCGGCGGCAAAAATTTTAAAATTGTTGCGCCAATCCTTTTCTTTGTTTTTATCACGTATGCGGGTTTAGGTTCGTACCGCCCCGACGAATTTGCCATTGCCGATAACGGCGCTTTTTGGCAAAAAATCGGTTCATTGGGCCTGTACATTCTCTTTTTACAAATCTGTTTCAGTCGCATTACCGACGAAAACCCACTCACCAGCTGGATGTTGGCGTTGTTGTCGGTTGCCATTCAGTTTGGTGCTGCAATGCTCTTTCCCACCTGGGAGGGCTACCCTCAATTTTTGGTTTTTGGATTTATATTAGGGCGTATTTTGGGCGTTCATCACCCTCCCACCGAAGATATTCTGCCGTTAAATCGTACCCGTCAAATTTTAGGTTGGCTGACTTTACTTATCTTTGTGCTTTGTTTCAGTCCAAAGCCGTTTGTTATCATGTAAATTGGGACATAAGCATAAGGCTTCCAATAGCTTAGGTCTATCGTCCAACGTCACATCAATGATTATTTCGCTCGCCCAACGCGCTACCCAAGCGCAAGAATATTATTTTTCAGTCAAACTCGCCGAAGTCCGTAAGCTCATTTCGGCGGGGCATGATGTTATTAATATGGGTATCGGGAACCCCGACCAATCGCCTTCCGAAGCCACCATCGAAGCCCTTCATCGTTCTGCTTTACAGGCTGGCAGTCATGGGTATCAATCTTACAAAGGGATTCCAACCTTGCGCCAAGGCATTGCGCAATGGTACCAAAGAATCTACAGAGTTACATTAGACCCCGAAACCGAGATTTTACCTTTGATTGGCTCCAAAGAAGGTATTACCCACATCAGCATGACGTTTTTAGACGCGGGCGATGAGGTCTTGGTGCCCGAACTTGGCTATCCTGCTTACCGCGCCGTGAGTCAAATGGTGGGCGCCAATGTCATCGAATACCCCTTGCTCGAAGACCAAGGCTGGCAGCCAGATTGGGAAATCATGCATTCGCTGGTAGGCCCACAAACGAAACTGCTTTGGCTCAACTACCCGCACATGCCAACGGGTGCACCAGCCACCAGAGAATTGTTTGAAAATGCCGTAAGGTTTGCGTACCAACACAAAATACTGCTCTGTCACGACAACCCATATAGTCTGATTCTCAATCAGAAACCGCCCATTAGCCTACTTTCCATTGAAGGCGCTAAAGAAGTGGCCATTGAGCTCAACTCCATGTCCAAATCGCACAACATGGCGGGCTGGCGCGTGGGCTGGCTATCTGGCGCTAAAGCCTACATTGATGCGATATTAACCATCAAAAGCAACGTGGATTCGGGTATGTTTTTGGGAATTCAACAAGCCGCTGCTGCTGCCCTCCAAAACACCGACCAATGGCATCAGGCCCAAAACGAGCTCTACCGCAGTAGACTAGATGCCGCAAAAGCCTTTTTGGATGCCCTGAATTGTACCTATGACGAAAGCCAAGAAGGGATGTTTTTGTGGGCAAAACTACCCGAAACCATCGCTTCGGCCGAACTGTTAGTCGATGAATTGTTATACCAAAAATACATTTTTATTGCACCGGGCTTTATTTTTGGTCCCAAAGGTCAACGTTATATACGCTTGTCGCTGTGCATGTCGGCCGAACGAATTTGGCAGGCTGTTCAGCGGCTTAAAGCATAACTACCTCTGTTTGTTCCCCTTTTTCTAACGGGAATTGCCGTAATATTCGTTCTTCTTCCAACGCGTTGAAGAACTCAAATAGGCGTAGCCAGCTTTCGGTGCTGTTGTCCAATCCGTTGCGGGTTCTAAATACGTCAAGTTGGTTGCGCCAACGGACCGTTTTTTGATGAAATGATTTCCTGAGAAACTCCTCCATTGTAGACTGATAAAGCCCGTTGTGGACATAGTAACGATAGACGTTGTGGTCCACTCTTTCTTCGGGGAAATAGTTATTAAAATGTCGACCGCGATTGTTCTTGCTGTATTTTATGCACCTCAGCACTTCAAGCGGTCCATCAAAAACCACTTCGACAATCTCCTCCCGTTTACTATCGGGCAATACACTCGTTTTGAAACGTCGATTAAAATTCTGACGATTGTCCCAAAAAACAAACGATTCAACTTGAGAAGCATTAAACGCCTTTAGAGTACCGTTGGGCATTTTTAAAGATACCACCTCAACATCGGCCGCAAATATAATCTCTCCTTCCAAGTGTTCTCCGGTGACCAGTACGACCTGTCCTTTGTACCAAGGTTCTTTCAATTGGGCATGTGTAGACAATACCATCCACCCCAAGCCCAGGCTTAGTAGAAATTTTTTCATGTTACTAATAATAATGTGGTGTATAAAATAAAACTATTTCAAGAATAGCTATTGTTTAGCCTTTACAAAAGCAAAAAATAGCCGTACTTTATACCAAATATATAAACATAATCAATATAAACAATATGTATAGAATTAATTTTCGATATATTATTTGTTTTAAATAACACTTTCACCAAATAATACAATTGTATTTTTTTAATAAAACTACCATTAGATAACTTTTAGACTAAAAAGCATACATTTTCTTTTTACAATTATTTATATTGACTTTATTTGTGTGCTAAGCCCCATAATTCTCTACAGCCTACTTCCCAGTCTAACCATCATGCCTGAAGTAACACCTCAAACGTCTTCAAAAGTAACTTCCTCTTCTTGGATAGCTTTTTTTTTGATTGCACTGGTTGCTATTTCACCCTTAATTCACTCCAAAACAGCCATTTACGGTACAATTGTCCACCGAACGCTCTTTTTTTGGGGCATTACAGATATGATGCTGCTAGTAATGTGCTTGAAGTGGAAAGGCCCAAGCATTGCCCTTGATAAGTCCCCACTGACAACCGGCATTATCCTTCACACATTTATTGTATTAATCGCCAACCTTTTTGGAGAAGATATTAGACTTAATCTATTTTCCAATTTTGAGCGAATGATGGGATTTGTCAACCTGGTACACCTTGTTGGTTTTTATCTTTTTTTCAGCCGCGCCTCTTTCATTCAGAAACAATGGGTTTACCTCATTATCATAATCACTTTAGTTACAGTCTATTTGTGCATTTTTGGATTACAGGAACAAGATAAATTTGCCGACAAACGGATTCAATCACTTTTGTCCAATCCGATGCATTTTGCGGGCTACCTGCTTACTGTCTTTTTCATCTTACTTTTAGCATTAGAAAAAACCGTATACAACATTCAATCGGGGCTTTTTAAGGTTGGTTTTGCGGGTATTATTACGGCTTTGTTCCTGCTCATCTATACATTACTTCTTACCAAAACCCGCTCAGGTATTCTTGCCTCGGGAGCAGGCATAATTACAATGATAATAGCCCAAATAGCACAGAATAAATCTAACAGAAAAAGGCTCATTGTCAGCCTACTCCTTTGTTTATTGATTCCTTGTGTTTTGTATGTTCAACGAGAGGCGCCCTGGGTCAAAAATAATGATACACTAAACAGGATGACCGATATAAGCACCCAATCAAAAACCGTCAACACAAGATTGAATTTGTGGAAAATGGCTCTCGGGGGCATCAATGACCGCCCTTTTTGGGGATGGGGGCAAGAATCGTTTTCTTATTTTTATATAAGTCACTATACCCCTAATTTGCATGGTGCTGGCTTTTGGTACGATAGTTCCCACAACTTTATTTTGGACAAACTTATCCAAACCGGTTGGCTAGGACTACTCACTTACTTGCTGGTCATCATTGCTTTTTTTTATTTAATATGGCACCCTAAAAGCAGGTTATCAAAATGGCAGAAAAGTGTATTAAGCGGTTATTTAGTGGCTTATTTGGCGTTCCTTTCCTTTGGTTTTGATAGCTTAGTCAGCCTTTTAGGATTCTTTGGATTGGCGGCGTTTGTCACCAAACACATACCATACAAAGCTCATTTTACGACGCATCTTTCTTCCAAGAGTTGTCTTGTTTTAAAAATCGTCATTTCCCTACTGTTGCTTACCGTTTTTAAGCAGTTTGTAATACTTAGTTTCAGTACAAATCGGCAACTCACGAGTGCTTACAAGCAAAATGAAATGGAAGCAATGATTACTCAACATGAACAAACCTTTCAGCAGGCACTAATCGGCAAATATGACGCGGCAGTACAGTACGCTCTCAAACATAATGACGTATTTCAAAGTGGCCTGCCCATCGAAACCAAAAACCTGTATGCTCAATCAGCCAATTCTATCCTGAAAAACGCCTTAGACGAACACCCCAATCATCCCGTGCTCTTGTCGCAGGCAGGTTTTATTCAATTTTCAGGAATTAGTCATTCAGTAGGCATCGAAACTTACCGAAAACTAGCCCAAATTGCCCCCAAAAGGCAAGTCAACTTACTGGATTTGGGGATCTTTTATCTTCAAGATAGTCAATTTGATAACGCATTAGCGATATTTAATCAAGTACACCAGCTTGACACCACCTATCAAGTGCCCATCATATACAAAGCCTATCTTTTGATGAAACAAGATAAGAGTAGTGAAAGTATAAGACTACTAAAAACTGTTAAAACAAATGTTTGGGTCGACTACCTGCACGTACTTAGGGTCTTGTTTAGAGAAGCCAATCGCCTGCAAGAATTGGCTGATTTCATTAATCAGACGCCGTTTGACAACCGTATCGTTTTTAAACAAGATACCTATTTACAATGGGCACAAATCGGGGCGGAACTAAATGACAAAGTCCAAATCAGAACCGCCTATAACAGCTACGCAAATCATTATTTAAAGAATAAGACTTTGAAAAATGAACATGAATTAATCGCGGAGTGTGTCGACTTGGGCTTAAAAGCGAGCGAAGGAAAAATACCGGTCGGAACGTTGACTCGGTATTTTAATTATTTTCCCGGATTATAGCTACATCCCATTGAAAAAGCTCTGTCAAACGACGAATTTCTTTCAATGCCTTTTATTTTTTATTTACTTTGTGTTTAATTTTTCAAACCAATAATTTTTTTAACAAAACCTACCTGCAAATGAGTACAATTCAATCGGTACATGCTCGGCAAATCCTTGATTCTCGCGGTAACCCCACTGTAGAAGTGGATGTTCGCACCGAAAATGGTTTCTTAGGCCGCGCGGCGGTTCCTTCAGGTGCTTCTACAGGCGTACACGAGGCTGTCGAACTCCGTGACGATGATAAAAGTGTATATCTGGGAAAAGGAGTTTTGAAAGCGGTTCAAAACGTCAATGAACTCATCTATCCTGAACTTTTGGGCCTTTCCATTTATGAGCAAAATCTGATTGACAAAATCATGATTGAGCTTGACGGCACGACTAACAAAGGCAAACTGGGTGCAAATGCCATTTTGGGGGTTTCTTTGGCAGTAGCCAAGGCAGCGGCCCAAGAAGCAGGCATGTCGCTTTTCCGTTACATTGGGGGTGTAAATGCAAATACACTTCCTGTACCGATGATGAACATCATGAACGGAGGTGCTCACGCTGATAATGCCATTGATTTTCAGGAATTTATGGTTATGCCCGCCAAAGCAGAAAGCTTTTCGCAGGCGTTGCGTATGGGAACCGAAGTATTCCACGCGCTCAAAGGCGTATTAAAATCAAAAGGATATTCAACCAACGTGGGAGATGAAGGTGGTTTTGCCCCCAATATCCAATCCAACGTAGAGGCCCTCGAAACCATTTTGATTGCCATCGAAAAAGCGGGTTACAAGCCTGGTGAGGATATGTTTATCGCCATGGATGCCGCCGTTTCTGAACTTTGGAACGAAGAAAAAGGACGCTACGTGTTCAAAAAATCAAGCAAAGAAGAGTTGACTTCTTCACAAATGGCTGATTTCTGGACGGATTGGGTCAACAAATACCCTATCATTTCAATCGAAGACGGTATGGCCGAAGACGATTGGGCAGGTTGGAAGTTACACACCGACGCCATCGGCAAGAGATGCCAACTGGTGGGTGATGACTTGTTTGTAACCAACGTAAAACGTTTGCAAATGGGTATTGAGCAGGGTGTAGCCAATGCGGTATTGGTAAAAGTAAACCAAATCGGTTCTTTGACCGAAACCATCGACACCGTCAACCTTGCCAAACGCAATAGCTACAAAAATATCATGTCGCACCGTTCGGGCGAAACCGAAGACAGCACCATTGCTGACTTGGCCGTTGCGCTCAACACCGGACAAATCAAAACGGGTTCTGCGTCACGTTCTGACCGGATGGCCAAATACAACCAATTGCTTCGTATCGAAGAAGAATTGGGCGAAACGGCTTATTTCCCAGGATTGAAATTTTAATTTTTAACATCGGAAAGGGTGAATTCCGCGTGAATTCACCCTTTCTTTCTTTTCCCCTTTGCCAAACATGAATTTTTTGTCACGCTTCCGCTTTCTCAAAAACTTTTACCTTGCCAGCGCCGTAGGACTGTTGGTTTGGTTACTTTTTTTTGAAATGAACAGTATTCCCGAACAAATCAAAAATTGGTGGAAATTACAGAAGTTGGAAGACCAAAAAGAATATTATGTGGAGCAAATTGAATTATTGAAAAAAGAACAGGCCAGCACACTGGGCAATGATAAACTCATGGAAAAATATGCCCGTGAAAAGTACTTCATGAAAAAAGACAGCGAAGAGGTGTTTGTGCTGGTGGATGAAAAAGGGGAACCTTTTGAGAAGTAACAAATATGAAGTGAGAAAACCGTAGGAAACAGCAAGTAGCATATACATTTTTCACTACTCTATACTCACTGCTCTGTACTGACTCCTACCTCTTATGATTAATGTTTTATTTGTTTGCCTTGGCAACATCTGCCGTTCTCCGCTTGCCGAAGGTGTATTCAGAGCATTAGTAGCTCAACAGGGCCTTACCGAAAAAATCAACTGCGATTCAGCAGGCACCCACGGCTACCACATCGGGGCCCTCCCCGACCGCCGCGCCCGACGTGTATCTGCCGACTACGGAATTCAGCTCACGCATACTGCCCGTAAGTTATCCAGCGATGATTTTGCCAATTTTGACTACATCGTGGCCATGGATGAATCCAACCTCGAACATATCCAAACCCAAAGCTATCGTTCTACGGGTTTCTATCCCGAAGAAGGCCGCATTTTCACTTACCGCAATTTTGACCATCAAGCCGATGAAAGCGGCGTTCCTGACCCTTATTACGAAGACATTGCCGCGTTTGAAAATGTCTATCAAATCGTAACGCGCTGCGGAGAGCAATTTTTGGAGTACTTAATCAAAGAACATAAATTAGCCTAAAATTATAACCCACTACAATGAGTCAAAAAGTCATTTTAATCATCATGGACGGTTGGGGCATCGCTAAAAACGGCGAAGAAAACCGCTCCGCCGTCATCGCGGCAAATACGCCTTTTTACGACCGAATTTTGGAGCAATACCCTCATAGCAAACTGGAAGCCAGTGGTTTAGCCGTAGGTTTACCCGATGGACAAATGGGAAACTCGGAAGTAGGGCACACCAACCTCGGTGCGGGGCGCGTGGTATACCAAGATTTAGTAAAAATCAATTTGGCCGTAGAAACGGGCACCTTAGCCCAAGAGCCCATGTTGGTTGAAGCGTTTACGTATGCCAAAAACAGCGGCAAAAAAGTGCACTTTATCGGTCTGGTGTCTGATGGTGGGGTTCACTCGCACATCAACCACCTGAAAGGTCTGTGTACCACCGCGCAAAATTTCGGGCTGAGCGATGTCTACGTTCACGCGTTTACCGACGGGCGTGATTGTGACCCAAAAAGCGGCCTCGGATTTTTGACCGATTTAGAACAGCATTTGGCCAAAACAACGGGAAAAATCGCCAGTGTAACGGGTCGTTTTTACGCCATGGACCGGGATAAACGTTGGGAACGGGTGGCAAAAGCCTACAATGCAATGGTTAAAGGAGTAGGCACTGCACAATGTACCGCCGACCATGTTTTGACTTCGGTACAGGAAGCCTACGACGCGGGTGTCACCGACGAATTTATCGAGCCCATCGTGGTCGTAAAAGAAGATGGCTCACCCGTAGCAACTATCGACGAAGGCGATGTGGTGCTGTGTTTCAACTTCCGTACCGACCGTGGACGTGAAATTACTGAAATGTTGACCCAACAGGATTTTCCTGAGCAAGGCACCCAAAAGTTGAATCTGTATTACCTGACATTAACCAATTACGACGACGCATTTGTTGGGGTAAAGGTCATTTATGACAAAGACAACCTGGAAAATACCCTCGGAGAAGTAGTGTCAAAAGCGGGAAAAACGCAGATTCGCATTGCCGAAACTGAAAAATACCCACACGTTACGTTTTTCTTTTCAGGAGGCCGAGAATTGCCTTTTGATGGCGAAAAAAGGCTTTTATGCCCGTCGCCGAAAGATGTAAAAACCTACGATTTAAAACCCGAAATGGCGGCGTTTGACATTCGTGACGCCATTATCCCCGAAATTGAAGCTGAAACGGCCGATTTTATTTGCCTCAACTTTGCCAACCCCGACATGGTGGGCCATACGGGCGTTTTTGAAGCGGTGGTCAAAGCCTGCGAAACCGTTGATCAATGCACCGAGGCCGTTGCCACGGCGGGAATGGCCCACGGCTACACGTCAATCATCATTGCCGACCACGGCAACTCCGATTATATGCGCAATGACGACGGAACCCCCAATACCGCCCACAGTACCAATTTGGTTCCCTGCGTTTTTGTAGGGAATGAATACAAAGGCCAACCCAAAGATGGCAAACTCGCCGATATTGCCCCGACTATTTTGGCGTTGATGGAAGTTCCTCAACCTGCCGAAATGACGGGCGTTAGCTTGTTGTAACTCATTAATTTGGCAAAGGAAAAGGGACTCCCCTTTCCTTTGTCAAAGCTTTATTGTTACAATTTTCCTGTTTTTATTTTTTCAAGTATCTCTTCCAGGTGCCTATAAGATTGTCCAGTTACTTTTTGGGCTTCAATGGCTTTGATTTGCCACTCAATGGCCTCTTCTTTTCGATTCAATTTATACAATAAACGTGCATACGTATCTAAGTAGCTAGGATTCCCTTTTGTAAGCGGCGAGTTCTTACCCACATTTAGTTCACTGAATAATTCCATTGAGCGCTTCGACCATAACAGGGCTTTTTCTAAGTCATCTGGTTTGGTGGCTAATTCCCAAAAATAGAAAGCAGCCTGATTAAGTTCAATATGAAAAAATTGAGATGGAGGAGAAATCGACACCATCTCTCGGGTGAGCACATTAGGTATTCCCACTGGAGGGTTATCTCCAACGTTTCTCGACTTTAGACGGTCCTGTATTACCCGCTGGTCCATCTGTTTGAGCGAATCAATTGAAATACGCATGTGTCGTTCATCATAATAATATGACGCAGTACGAATATAGTTTTGCGTGTCTTTGACCGCATAATAATACTTAAGGAAGTTTTGTGTATATGCATTTTGGCCTTTTTGGCGGTCTTTTCCGTAGGTGCCACGGGCAAAACCCGCAACTTCTTGCATTAACATGAAATCCTTTTTTTGAATGGCTTTTTGCAGCGAAGCATTGATGATTTGATTGTTCATCGCTACCGCTTGGGTCAATGGAACCGAGCGATAGAGACTGTCAATCAGGATTGGGTTTACGATGGCTCGCACCCGTTTATAAGCACGATTATCAAGGGAAGGGCCTTGATTGTAAATAAACTTAACAATTCTAAAATTGGTCAGGGAGTCGGTCGGCAACCCATCTGCGTATTCTTCCAGCAAGTCCTGAACATTCATTAAAGTTGATTTACGTTTGATAATATAAGCTTCCAGAAATTCTGGGGCGCGGTTACCGGCCTTATATTCTTTCTCGTAAAAGCTCAGCGGTTTTTCATAACGTTTACTTAATGCAATATCTGCATGCTGCATATACGTGGGAGCTGCGCTGGTGGAGCCATTGTATCGGTGCAACATATTTCCTTCCGCATCCAGAAATAATGACACAGGAAACCCCTTCAATTCATATTTTGCCCCCAATTCTTTTCCTTCAGCGGTTTCAGCGTTCACACGAAGGCTTACAAAATTGACGGCGAACTTCTCTTTCATCATTGAACTACTGAATCCTTGCGAGGCCACCTCGTTGCATTGAACGCACTTGCTGTCTTCCAGGTGTAAGAAAATAAGCTTTTGTTCTTTTTGGGCTTTTTCCAATATTTGAGGCCACCCCAAGTTCGGCTCAAAATTAACTTGGCTATGTACATCAATGGCAATTCCCAGAATCAAAATACTCAGGTAAAAAGGTAATTTCATGTTTGTTAAAGAGGATTTTTGGCCAATTTAAAAGATTATCTATTTGAAATCAAATACGAACTTTTTAAAGGAATGGGTAGTTAATCATTGAACAATCTAAAAAATATGCGGACTTTCTTATATCTGTTCACACTCGTACTATTCTTCGGGAGTTGCACCAACCCAACAGATACGACAGTGGTTCAAAATTACTTTGACCTCAAAGGCTTTATCGAGAAACAAATCAGCGAATTGAACAAGCGTAAGCCTTTGGTAAACAAAGAAATGTCTTTGGATGATAAACAGGAGCATAAGCAAACCAACGAAATTGACTGGCGGCAAGAATTGGAGTTGTTTACCCAAGCCGACCTTAACAAACAGGCGTACCAACTCAGCTATACCATTTCCCAACCTACCACGTCAACTTACGTTTACACCCTAAAAAGTGGCGAGACACTTCCCGTAAAATCATTGAAAATTGTGTTGGACGAAGTCTCTAAACAGCCCAAGCTGGTTGAGGCTTTATTACAAGAAGAAAACAGGTTGTACGACTCAGAAAAGAAACTGCAATTAACCTGTACGATGCGGCCAGAGGGCGTTTGGCTCGTTAAAACCTACGAAATCAACGGATTTCAGCATTTAACCATCACCGATAAAAAGACTTTTTCGGTAAAAGGAACGATAAACTAAAAGATTACTAGACTACTCTTCTTTCTTCATCCAAATCATTTTTTCGGGAATATCCTGTTCGATTTCCCTACGGACCCATTCTACAATTTCTTCCACGCTCATCGAATCGTCGAACTTAATCGGTGCTTTGAACCGTATGCTCAACGTCGTATTTCTTTTTTTAAAACGAAGTCCTTTTTTGTCAAACGCCCGACGAAACCCATTGATAACAACGGGCACCACAATCGGTTGATTTTCCAACACCAAATGGCCCGTTCCTTTACGAATGGGCGCGTACGGGCTCGTCGTTCCCTGCGGGAAGCTCACAACCCACCCGTGGTCCAGCGCCTGTGAAACCTTATTGGCGGCCGATGTATCACGCTCTCGCTTTACGTTTTGGCCCTCAGCCCGCCATGAGCGTTCGACGGTCAACGCCCCTCCCAAGCCAAACAACTTAGGCACAATACCTGCTTTCATGGTTTCGCTCGCCGCCACGTAATAGCTCCGCGCTCGGGGCGCCAATAAATACAACGGAGGCACAATGGTACTTTTAAAACCCCATTTTACACTGGAAAAAATGTGGTAAAACGAAATCACATCCGCAAAATAAGTTTGGTGATTGGACAAAAACAGCACCCCGTTTTCAGGAAGGTCTTCGAGGTGTTCAATCCCTTCAATTTTGGTTTTATTCACGACAGTAAAACGCCAATACGTAAACCAGCCGATAACGGAAATCATTATTCGTTTGATAAACAGAGAATTACCGAAGGGGTCGCGTTCGAGAAGGCCTAGAAAATCGAGCCAAGCGAGCCATTTAGGAAGATAACTAAACCGAGTAAGGGGTCGGTTGGAGGTCATAGAGTACGGGGTTGGAATACTATCAACTACGTAAAAGTAATAGAACCCCGTAAATTTGCAAGTAAATGCCTATTTTGAGTATTGATTGCCGAAGAATAATTTTCGAGAAGAACTGAAAATCAAACTTCGGCAATGCTGCTACGCCAATTCAGCAATAGCATGTTTGACCAAAAAACGGTCAAGCAACTCGTTAAAGCGCTCAGGATGTTCCATCATGGGCGCATGGCAACATTTATCGATGAAGTATAATTCAGAATTGGAAATCAAGCGGTTAAATTCATGACCGACGTGAGGCGGCGTAATGGTATCATTCAGTCCCCAAACCAATAAGGTCGGTGCCTCGATTTTGTGTAATTCCTTGGCGACATTGTTACGCTGTGCCGACTTGGCGATTCCAACAATGCTCATGCATTTCGGAATACTTGACGTAGTCTCAAATACCTCGTCAATTAGCTCTTTGGTAGCCACTTTTGGGTCGTAGAAAGTATACGCTACGCGCTCAGAAATGTACTCATAACTGCCGCGCTTTGGATACGAGCCACCCATACCGTTTTCAAACAAACCTGAGCTACCCGTCAATACCAATCGTCTGACCTGCTCAGGATGCGTAAGTGTGTACAGAATAGCAATATGCCCACCCAACGAGTTCCCGATGAGCGTCATATCTTTCAATTCCTGCGAAGCCACAAATCCTTCCGTAAAAGTCACCAATGCCTCCAGACCCGCTTCACGGGGACTCATTTCATAGATGGGGAGCATCGGAATAATGATGCGGTAATCTTTTTTGAAATAATTAATGACGCCGTCCCAATTGCTCAATGCACCAAACAAACCATGCAGCAGCAACAGCACCTCTCCCTGCCCTTCATCTATGTAGCGATAGCCATTAGATTCTTTTATCAAGTAGCTCATAATCAAGGAATAAGTTTCAAAAATATGGGATAAATCAAAGGGGAAATTAAAGTTTTCTTTTGTTTTCCCAACGACTTACACACAAATATAGTTAATTTAAAATCAACCTTTTTATGATATTTTCGTTAAACAGGGAATAATACCACACTTTCTAAACGAAAGTCAAATTTTACAACTATTTGTGTATAAAGCTTTTAAAGCAAATATTCTATCTGTATGCAAACATACTAAAATTGTACTTTTTTGATTCCATAATCTCGAAAAATATTTTTTACAACATAACTTACAGAAACATAGACCATTTAAGGGTTGATGTACAAACTACATACAGCGATTACGCCTGAATGGAATACACTAGGGAAATAAAAAAGTGGCGGTGAAAACACCATAGCCGTCAGGCTAAGGAAAAAAGGCATAAATTTGTCGGATGCAAAAGATTGATTTTCAAGACCTCGACCTATCCTCGTCGTGTTTTTCAGACTTATCCTCTTTTTTTGAGGCATCCGCTTT
>NZ_QPIW01000045.1 GCF_003339505.1 Runella aurantiaca | reverse complement strand
CGCAAAAAAATTAAAAACGTGACGATGTTAAGCCGCAGGAAAAATTATATTTGTCAGCATGTTTCGACCGCCTAAAACCTCTCTTCCTTTTTAGCGGCTTCTGTCCACTTTCACTTGACGACATACAGTTCTCCCTGCAAGCCTTCCAGAACGATCCTGATTTTTTCTTCTACGGAGTATTGGCGTCGAGTCTGCCGCTGAATGTCTTTGATGATAGAAAGAACGGGTTTACGTTCTGATGAAGAAGAGGAATTGTTTGCCTGTGGCTTAATAGAAGCCTTCTTGTTTGATTTGGACATGATAAAGAAAAATTAAGTGAAACAATTTAAGAAATTGTCTCTTCTCTTCTAAGCTTTAGCTGTCCACTTTTAGATGACTATTTACACCAATAGATAGAAATTGATGAAGTTGGTTTGTCCCGAAAAAATAAGACTGTCCAAAGCTTTATTAAAAACGCGAACTAACGCATCCGTTTTTAATCTTTGCACATCTGCCCCTATGGTATCTCCGGCCTGAATACGCTTATTTGCCTCAATAGTATTCTGCATCAGTTGGGATCGTAAAGGGTTAATTTGAAGGGCCTCAAACGTTACCCATTGGTTTGTCAAATCACTGTTAGCGCTCACCAGATTCCCCGTTGTGTCAAGGATTACTTTCATTTCATTGTCCCAAATGAAGGTAATTTGAGATTGCTGTTTACTACTAACTTTTAGGTTATAAAAGCTTACAGGATGCTTTTTTCGTTCAATAACTACATTGGATTGAGGCTTGACAATAAAAGAATCAATAACCTGAAAATCTTTATATCTTGACATTACTTCAAGATGGGCAGTTAGGGGATAGGGAGTTTGATTCAAAAAAGTCAGTTTTTGTCCCTGCCCATATAAGGCGACTAAAGAAAAGCATAACAGGTGGAGATAGGTTTTCATAACTGTAGGTAAGTAGTATTCAGCGAAGAATAATAAATGCCAAAATACTGATTTGAAAGGTATTACCTAAAAAATATGTTAAAAAGTTATCAAGCGGTCATTCTTATGTCTCAGTCCCTGGTTGGTCGTACTGCCTCTTAGCAACGCCTGCATTCCTGTCCTTTTTTACTGCATCGTGGCCTTTTTTCTTCGAAGCGTGAATCAATCGCATCGGCGAATGGCCATCGACTGAATGTGTTGATTATATCATTGCTTCGATTGCATCTGAGCTGCCTATCAGCAAGACGGAGCCAGCGCTGTTGATTGGGAGAGTGTAATTTTATTGTAAGTTAAAATCTTGATTGGCACACTGTAATATACTATTCATCTGTTGCCGCATTTTCTCGTATTCCGCAGTCCAAGGAGACCTAAAAACTTTTGTGTAGAGCCGCTCAAATCTTTCTGCATTATAAATCTGTTCGTCGTTGGAGATGATGGATAGATTCAAATTTCATCATTTTTTTTACAAATCGGATGCAGACTCCGAGATTTTATACTTGGTTTCTATACATTAAGTATCTGACAGTATTTCTTCATCGACTTGTTAAGAAAGTATGTAGAAGAGCTTTAGAACTGCCGATATAATCGTAGTTATACACTTTGTTTTTTCTTCACACCTTTACAAAACAACTTCCGTACATACACTGCGTACACACATCCTGTACACACATAAATTTTAAAGCGTTTTCAAAGGCTTCAACCCCACAAAAAAGCGCCAAAAAGCGACGAAAAAGCTGCTTTTTGGCGCATATAGGCATATTCTTCTAGGCGATTGACTGTCTACCAAATGAGCGTACAACTGTACCTGCACTGTCCTTGGACGCGGGCAATTGTTCCTCGTTTTTTTGCGATTTACCCATTGTCGTTGTCCATCGCCAAAGGAAAACAACACCCAGTAACGTCGCAATTCCGATGAGCCAAATCCAATGACCCAGTAACCAACCAGAGACACTTGGTGATGTGGGCACCTCCTCCGAAAGCGGTGATTGACTCCGAGAGACTGGGGTACTGGCTTTTAATTGGACCGTTGGCAGGAGCTCTTTGTTATCAGTCTCTTCGGTTTCTTTGCTCAATTCCACCGTTGCTTGATTGGCCATCAGGTGTACCAAATCGGCTTTATGACGAATCAGGGTTCCCTCCACAATTTGGCCTTTGTACCGCTCAAAAAGTTCGGTCAACTTTGGCTGCTCTTCATAGCGTTTCAGCAACTCTTCCCTCTGGTCAATGTATTTCTCCATTTTAACCAGCTGTTCCGCGTGGTTTTTGGCGGTGGAGGCGTCTTTTTTGAGGCTCGTGTACTCCAAAATTACGTTGCGTATCCATTCACTTACGTTCATTTTTTGTCGACGGGCCAGTTCGTCCAACAGGTTACGGGTAATGCCGTCGAGGCGTAATTGCAATCGTTCATCTTTCATGGTTGTGTTACATTTATTGGTTAAAAATTAGTGTTCCAAAAAACAGGATAGTCATTTTCAGTCAGTGCCCAACCGAAATCAGGGTCTTGTTGAATGAGATAATCCGCCAAATCAAATCCCTGTTGGCGTTGGGTTCCCGTCGCGGCCTTTTCTACCAGCGTAGAAACACTGACATCATAATCCGCTTTCTGTAAAACTTCGGCTTTCAGCAGCCATTTTTCATAGGGAGTGCCCTGCCCTCTATCAATACCCGCATCTGGGAACAGAATAATCTTCCGTTTTGCCAAAGGCTCAAATTTGTCTTCCTGAAGTCCCATGCCCCCCGAGGCCAACCACACGTATTTAGGAAAGATGAGGGTCATTAAAATGGCCGTTTTTTCACTTTCAACGACCGCTATGGGTTGACTTGTAGGTACATTTGCCAATTGATGCAGGCCAAAAAAGCATTGGTGCAGCTTAAAATCGGGCCATTTCTGAAGGGCATGTACCCACTGGATATGGTCGTACGGCTTTTTAACCCTTTTTCCCGAGGAGGCATCGTACAGCATCACCTTTCCCGCATGAATTTGTCCCCTGACATTGATTTGCCAAAAGATGACCGCCCCAGGCCAGTGTTTAGAAGTACCGATCAGAAACTTTTCCGCTAAGTAACCTGCGGGTTCGGGCCCGAAAAGCGTCTTTAGGTAACTTTTAAAGTGATTGTTCGCGTTGGCCGAAAGCGTTCTTTGCATTAAACCCTTGTCAATAAACGTTTGTGCGGGCGGTTTTCGAGGAAGCGGTAAAATGGCATTGGGAGGCCGCTCTGGGAGGGCGAAATGATCGGAAAAATAGTGTTTGGGTGTAAAATGATACCCACAATTGACTTCCCGATTGCACCTTCCTACGTCCTGAGGTAGATATTGATTATTTTCCTCGTCTACATAGCGTTTGAGGGTCTTATGGTTACAGCTTGGGCAAGTGAATAGCCTGTTTGGACGCGTGTTGTCCAAATGAAAACGATAGTAATTCATGATTGAATGAAATGGGTAAAGTGTGTAATTGGTAGGGTGTGTAATTTTTTACACGGCTATGTTTTTACACACTTGGGTTATTGTTTAACCAGTTGCTGATGGTTTTATGTTTGCCTTTATCGCCTAAAAGCAATTCCGCAATCTCACGCGTTTTTTTACCATTTTGAGTCATTTGGATGGCTTCCCTGATTTTCGCGGCTTTGATTTCCTGACTACTGAGAACGGAGGGCTTCTTTGCCAAGGCATGATACATCTTTACGGCATGACCAATCAGGACTTCTGAAAGAGTAAGGGCAGTCATAAAGTCATCATCTTGACAAATCACTTCCGATTTGCCGAGTTGATCATTTTTATTCCGAATCATGGTAAGAATCATAGCGATCCGAAACGTAATCAGCCCCAATCGACGGATGGAAGCAATCAGGTTATCCCCTATTTCATCCACTAATTCTAGCTGCCAGCGTTCAAAAGTTTGGTTGAAAAGCGCCTCCTGAGCGGCTGTCAGACCGAAAAGCAGAGGGTTTTGCGTACGTGTCTGAAGGTTATCGTACAGCATCAGCAAGTCCAAAGCGTATTCATCCACTTTGTCATCGTAGGAGCCGTGCGAAGTTTTGGCAAAAACAGATTTCCAACTTAATTCGTACTCGAAGGAATAAAAGCAAAAGCGGGAAAAAAGACCATTCTCCGTGTTGGGAATCAGTTTTCTGACTTGGGCGGGGGTGCCAGATAAAATCACGGAAAGAAAAGGGTGCTCCATTTCACTGAATTCATCGTTGGTTTTGCGGAGTTGTGAAATGGCTTCGTGGTGAAATGCTTTACGGAGCATATCGGAGTAATTGCCCCAATCCTGATTGAGCGTGGCAGAAAGCGTATCGGCTTCGCTCTCAAACATCATACCCCGCTCCTGATTGTCGTTCAATGCCTTCAGTACGACAGCCGCGCTGCTGTTGGCGGGAATAAAAAGCATCTTATTAACGGGAGGCGAAGGCTTTTCAGGCGGCTCTTCTTCCTTGTTTTTCATGGCTTTTTGGTACTCCCGTTCGTCTTGTTTAAACGCCTCCAGCTCATTGGCCGTCTGCAACCTGAGGTTCCGGTGAATACCAGCGGCCAGTTGTTTGGCCCACTTCATCGGGCCTTTGCCCGCAGCGGGCGGGGCGGAGATAAACAGATACAAATTTGCGCCTACTTTGGAGTTGTCGTAAAGGCCGTAAACATTGGGTAAACACCCGCTGATAACCCCTAAAGTGGCGATGAGAAAAACATCCCTTTCCGTCCTGTTTTGGAAAATGTTGCAGGCGCTTGCCAAATAAGGCGGCAGTTTTTCATACACGGAATCAGGAATAGCCACCGCGTCGGTCAGTTTGGGTCGCTGAAATGAATTCAATTCAGTCTCCAGATCGGTGGGGCTTATCTGCCCTGCCGACAAAGTCGTTGCATCTTGATTCATTGACTTAACCGTTTAGAAGATGAACAAACGCCTAAGTCAATGGTCAAAAAATAACCGCGAGAATTCTGCCTGTGATCATCATGATGCGCATGACGATAAATCGTTTTGATGAGAACCGCAATACCGGTTGGATACCTGGCAGTGGCCGGCGGGCATCGTTCGGGGACGGTGTGTGGTTGGCTTTGGCGTGGGCCTTTTGTGAGTTCCCTGAACTCATGCTTGGAGAAGGCTACCATGATGGTCTTTGTCATGTCTTTGTTTTTTATTTTTGACATGCCAAAGTTGGATTATAAAAAAACAGCAAGTGATACGAAAACCCATACGGCGTATTTCGTACTACTTAACTTGCTGATTCTTAGTGTTGCTCTTTATGTTTTCAAAGTGGGGTTCGTATTCTTCTGAATACAATTTATCATACATGTCTATCTTTGTTTTTTTGTCGGTACATGGCGAGAGGGGTTGTTCAATACTATTTGACTGAGTAAAATAAGCTTTAATCAGTTTAGTTGGTATTTGATTTATAAATTTCTTACGTTTAAGTTCAATGAACAATTCAGCCAATTCCTTTTGTGTACCTCGCCACTCAATCTTTTCAAGACTATTATTAGTTACCTGAATTGATTGGGTTTTGTTTAACTGGTCAATTGCTGCTTTTTTTAACTCAATCAGTGAATTAATATACAACAACTCATAATGATATTCGATGGCTCCGGGCGCTTTTGCAATGATAAACTGCTGCAATTTCTTCCCTAACTTTTCCCCTCTCCGCGCTAAATTTTCAAGGTACTCAACCGAGTCAATCAATCTTTTTTTCTCAGCGGGTAACAATTGTAGGCTGTAAGGCTGTAAAGGATGGGCAGATTCATCCTCTAATGGCTCTCCCAGTAAGTCCAGATACATTTCCAGCTGATCAAAAAAATCAACATACATTTCCTGACATACACTGTATAGTTTTCGCAAGGACTGATTTTGAATTACTTTATTTGATTCGTGTAAAGCCGTTTCAATGACCGCCATTTCGGACAAATCCAGTTTTTGAGCCTGCTCCAGTTCAGCCCTCAGGGCTCTCATTTTGACCGTATTATTCAGTCTATATTTCTCGGCAATACTTTCTCCCATCTCAAGCAGCACATCTATGACTTTCTTCTCCAATAAATATCTCTTTTTTGACTCCCTTGTTTGGTCAATCTCATGTAGTATCTGATTGACTTCATCGGGTGATTCTCGACGCATAATGCTAACGAGTTCCTTTATTTCTTCTTGGGTCATATTCATTTCTTGTGATTTTGCAGTGTCAAACTATTGAAAAATTGAGAAAAATTTCGTGTTTTTTATTTTAAAGTGCTCAATTTGAGTTATTAATGGTGAATTTTGCATCAGCTTGCGTATTTATATAATCTTATTTTATTTTACTAGCTATTCGTGCCAAATGGTTGATTCAGATATGCCTAAATCTGCATCTTTATAGGTAAGATTCGCGTTGTTTTTTACAGTGTTAATAATGAAAGTGATAGTGTTTTAATTGATTCTGAAAGTTTTAGATAGCTAAAACAGTTATCGAGACCCTTCACTAAAACGCTTAGGGGCTTCAAACCCTAGCTTTTTTCGGAACATTTCTGACCGTTCTTACTATTTTACTGAACTTAAAATGGTACTAAAACTATTCTGGGGACTGGTTCATCTCCTACCCCCTCACCACAATGCTCTCACCCACCGCATCATAATGGTACTTTACCACCTCACCCGTCCGAATCAATTGTATGGCTTGCTCTATGATGGACAGCGGCGCAATAAACCATTCCCGGGGCGTGCAACAGTTTGTCCAACGCAATAAACATCAGCGCCCGGGACTTTCCCAAGGCCAGCGGCGCTTTGAGCAGCAAGAAGCGGGCATCGCGGGCCTGATAGGCTTTTTCCTGCATTTCGCGCATTCCCAGTGGATTAGTGCGGGAACTTTGACCCGTTTGGGCATAACTGACGTGGACTAAATCGGGCATTTTACTTACTGTTTTTAAGCTCGGTTTCGATTTCTTCGATGGTGGGCAAACTGCTTTTGAACTCTTCGGGAAAAAGGCGGGTCAATTGATATTCCGTCACACCAATGGGCTGATTGATGTTTTTCAGGGAATATTCCGCAATCACGTTGTTTTTGTTTTTACAAATCAACAGTCCTATCGTTGGGTTGTCGGTCGGATGGCGTAAAATATCGTTGGCTACCGACAGATAAAAACTGAGTTTGCCTGCGTATTCGGGAATAAAGTCGGTTACTTTCAGTTCTATGACTACATACGCCCGCAGTTTGAGGTGATAAAACAACAAATCGATAAAATATTCCTGATCACCTACCTGCATCGGCACCTGCTTGCCCACGTAGGCAAAACCAGTACCCAGTTCGAGCAAAAACTTGGTTACATTATCAATCAGGGCATTTTCCAGTTCCCGCTCTTTGTAATTTTCGGTCATGGCCAAAAAATCAAAATTGTACGGGTCTTTGAGCAACTGAGTGGCTAAGTCTGACATAGGATTGGGCAGCGTGTCTTTGAAATTGGTGATGGCTTTGCCCTGCCGTTCGTACAGATTACTCTTGAGTTGCATTCCGAGTACATCACGGCTCCAACCGTTTTCAATGGTTTTTTGGATGTAAAAATCCGCTTCATCTATGTCACGTGACTTGGTGAAAATCAAAATGTTATGTCCCCACGGAATTTGGTCAACAGGCTGTTGACCAAATGAGGATTGATAGAAAGTATAGAACCGTTTACAGTATTTAAGGTTTGAATTTGACAAGCCAGCCATGCCTGGAAACTCTGTTTTTAAATCTCTTGCCACTTGGTCAATTAACTTATCTCCCCATTTTGTTTGGGACTGTTTCTCCGTTATCATTCGGCCCATTTCCCAATAAAATTCAATCAGCGCACTGTTGACTGCAACGACCGCTTTCAACTGCATTGACCTGATTTTTGATTTCAGACCCAAGAGCCATTCTTTGTATTCATCATCCAATATCATTTCCATACGCTGCATCTTTCGAGTTCATAAAACATTTTTTTCTCCCTTTACATTGGGCAACAGGCTGTTGACCAATTTGCCCTCATTTTTTCTTCTTTTTGGCTTTGCTCTCGGACTCAAACACCGTACCGCGGGTTTATTCTTAGGCGATCATCTGCTCGTAGTGTTAAAAAAAGGTATTCCTGCCGCTGCTCGTCGCTCTCAAATGGGCGACCGCCCAGCCTACGGCAGAAAGAAATCGAAATATTTGGGGAACTCGCACAGGGGTATGTCGAGAGCATGAGCGTTTTTGTGGTCGAGTTGGGCAATATTCATACGTTGGGAATCAATTTCAAAGGCGAATCATTCAAAAAAAGGGACTTTGCCCGAAGTTACAATTTTACGTTGTTTTCCTGATTGTCAATGCAAATAAAAGCTCCCAAAGTCTGGTGGAAGATTCTACCGTTGAGTGCATGTTTAGTAACGACTTTAAAATATGGCTTTTATTTAGATTCTGAGGTTGTTTGTTTACTGGATGACACCACGTGCATCAAGGGGTAATTAAGTTGCTGTACGAGGCTAAAAATGGGCTTCTTTGGGCTTTGGTGGGTGTATTGAGAATGGTACACTGTGATTTTCTGCTAAAATGTCATTTTTTAATGCCAATTTTGCCAAAATTAAGTTTAAAACACCGATGATTTGCAGTTGTGTTAAATCTTTAGGCATCGTGCTTTTTGGGTGATAAGTTTTGGGTATAAAGTCTAACCGTTATTTAGCGTAGACTAAGTTTGATTTTTTATTAAGACGAGAAAGGGAGTGAATTCTACCGAAAAAAAGCAAGTTAGTTATCAAACGGTTGTTTGTGTGAAGGGTTTTATTGTTGTTATAGTTTGCAAAGTACAAATAAGGCATAATAACGAATTAATAACGTTACAAAAGCACTATCAATAAAATTAAAATTTCCTTGCCCTTACAAGTCTCTTTTTCCTCCAAAGAAACGAATTACGCAAAAATGATTTTTGGGGTCAGATTTGACCTATATTTTCAAAAAAACACACACAAAAAAATTTGTTTTTTCTTTGTGTGAAATTTGGATTAAAAGTTTGTAAAAAGTTTGTAATAGTTTGTAAGGGGGCGTAACTAGCTGAAAACCAAATTTTTATAGCGATAAAGCGGGACAGATTTGGGAAGCAAACGGGACAGATTTGGGAAGCAAACGGGACAGATTTGGGAAGCAAACGGGACAGATTTGGGAAGCAAACGGGACAGATTTGGGAAGCAAACGGGACGCAAAATAATATTTGTCCCGCTTTTGTTTTTTTTATAGTTTTGTACATCACTACCCTTTTTTCATTCCGATGACCGATGACCGCCTGCTTGAGCCCTTTAAGGATGATAATTTAGTTATTCTCAAAAATCCCATTGCCAATGCTCGATTTGGGCTGTCTGTCATGCAGACCAAGGTGTTGTTTGAGGCCATTGCTTTTTTTAAGTCCAATCAGGAGCTCCGGACCATGAGACTCTACATCAAAGAGTTTCTAAAAAATGTCGGTGCCGAAACCAACAACTACGAATACATAGCCAAAGAGATAGACCAAATGACTGAAATCCCCTTGAGGATTCAGCGCACCACCAAAAAAGGGAGGTTGGACTATTTGAAAGTTCAGTTGTTTTCAAGTGCCGATTACAAAATTGATGCTTCAGGCTTTGGTTTCGTCGAAATTGAAATTTCAGATAAGCTAAAGCCCTATTTTTTAGAAATTGCAGAGGGTGAGTTTTTCTATTATCACATTCTCAATACAAGGGTACTAAAGAGTAAATATTCTATCAAGCTTTATCTGTTCCTCAAATCGTGGAAGCGTAAAGGTCAGGTGGAGATAAGCGTCACGGATTTGCGCGCTTTGGTTGAGGTCGAGCCCAACGAATACACCGAGTACAGGTACTTCAAAAAACGGATTATTGAATCTGCGAAGAAAGAACTGAGCGAAAAATGTGATATTACCTTCGAGTACCAGGAAATCAGGGCCATACCTGGCAATACCAAGAGTGAGGTAGTGAAAATCCGTTTTTTCATCCGTGAGAACAAAGAGACCTGGAATAAATTTCGAGAAAAACGAGAGTTGGAAATCGGCAAGGCAGAGCCAGTAAAAAGGCTGCAACCTACCAAGTCGGTATCTGTACCTGCGATTAAGATTGAAACCGTTCCCCAAGAAATAGTAGAAGTTTCGGCGATTGATAAACGAATCTTTGAGTTGTTCCGAATCTTTGAACCCGAAGCAGAAGACAATGAAATCGGTATTTATTTGGAAGGCATTCAAGCTGATCGTGTACGCGTGTTGGAGGTGTTGCTTTTTGCCAAACAGGAAAAAGCTAAGAACATTACCATCAAAAGCATTTATTCCTACATCGTCTACGGGTTGAAAAATAACATAGGAGTTGGACTGGCAGCTAAGGAAAACAAGGCCAAAACCAAAGGAGCTCAAGCTGCTCTGAACCGGCAGGCCCAGCAACTCAATAAGCAAATCAAACAATGGTACGAGATTGACTTTGTATACGTCTACAATCAGCACCTTATTGACGTGGGCGCATCGGCCGACAACGAACAAAAGAATGCCTATGTATCACACATACAGCAACTTATAGCCGACACACCTTCTCTTAAATTTATGTACTACAACCCCGACCAAACCTTGAAAGCCGATGAGCTGCGTCGGGGCTTGGGGGCTGTATTGACCACTCAAAGAGGCGAAACCATGGAAAGTCTTTTTGTGGAATGGGTACAGAAGGTGAAGGGAATTAAAGTAGAACTTTTTGAGGGAGCTTGGCGGCAAGTTACAGAGCCTTTGTTTTAAGTATTTGATTATTTACTTATTTAATCATTTATATAAATAAGTATTTGATTGTGTAAGTGTTTGCTTATTTAAGTATTTATATAAATAAGTATTTGATTGAATAAGTATTTGATTTTTTATATAAATGATTAAATACTTATGTTTATTTTTGAGCCATGAAAATAATAACCGTCGCCCATCAAAAGGGAGGTGTTGGAAAAACCACCCTTGCCCTAAATATTGCCTACTGCCTTTCAGAGGACCTTCGTGTCGGTATAACCGACACCGATTTACAAGGGTCAATTTCGGAGATAGAATCATTTCTCTCTGGTATTGACTTGGTACCGCTCGATAAAGTTATCAAAGGAGAAGAGCTGCCCTACGATGTCATTATCATTGATACCCCGCCCTACCTCACTGGAAGCCTCAATGAGATTTTCCAGATTTCTGATTATGTATTGATTCCCACGAAACCTGGTTTTCTGGACGCACTCGCCATCAAGGCGACCATTTTTCTTTTTAATAAAGCCCAAAAAGAGCGGCCAGATTTAAAGGGAGGGATTGTGATGAATATGCTCCAAGGGCGAACTAGCATCACCGAAGAAGTAAAAGCGATTTTGAAGGAGTATTCGATACCGTTGTTGGAAACAACGATTTATCATCGAGTAAGTTTGACACGCTCCCCCATGACAGCGGGAGTGTTTACGGGGGAGGATACCAAAGCAAAAACGGAGATTACAAATTTGACTTACGAAATCTTAAACGAGTTGAATCAATGAGCAAAGAGAAAGAGGGTTATGCCGAAAACCGGTCAAAGTTGGCTGAATTGATTAAGAAGACACCACCCAAGACGAACATTCAGGAGGTGCGACCCGTGGCTACTAAACCCACCCAAAAGGAAGAGGAAAGTCACGTAAATATCTGGATACCCAAAACATTGTTTGTGAAGCTAAAAATGGAATCAGCTCGTACGGGCAAAACCATCAAACAGCTTACGATTGAAGCTTATGAAAAGCATCTTGGGGTTGATTAAATACATAAATGATTAAATAATTATTTATGTATTTAATTATTTAGGCAGGTATTAATTCCAGTACTTAAATAAGACCAATGATGAAGTCGAGTGGTGTCATTGAATTTTAGACAACATACTGAAATTCAATGACACCACTCTGAAAAAAACTCTAAATGCTACCATTCTATTAATGGTAATAAAATCAACATCTTACCAACGTATTTCATCATATTAAAAAGCGTTAAATTAGTATTCCTATGTCCTTTAATGAAAATATCCCCTCAATTACCATTATTTCAATTGGCCGCGACAAGGAAAACGATATAGTAATCGAGAATCCTCATATAAGCCGTCAACATGCTAAATTAACTGTTTGCTCTTTGACCAGCTTCATCGTAGAAGACAGTGGTAGTAAACGGGGGATTTTTATTGAAAATGAAGGAGAACTAACAAGGATTAGCAGAAAATTGATTGATGTTCAAGATAAGATATGGCTGGCGGATGTAGAAATTACTGTAAAAGATTTATTACCTAAAGTTAAGACTGTTTCTCAAAGTCAGCCTAAGTTGGAAAAAGATCCATTTGATTTTACAGTGGAATTTAAAGCATTACAAAAAGTGTATGAAGACTATCCTGTTTTGCGTAAAGCCTGCCGTGACCGTGATAAAATGATACGGCTATGGAGTGTAGTAGGCGGGTCAGTTATTGGGGTCGGTACGGTAGCTACAGCAGGAGCTTTTGGAATTTTAGCAATGTTGTCAAGTGCAGGACTTAGCATTTTAATTCCTACTCTTTCCTCTCATTTGCTTTCGACGGATGAAAAATTAGAGCTTATAGAGAAAGAGTATCGGCAACGGTATCGTTGCCCCAATCCTAATTGCCGCGACCCGTTTGGAAATCGAGAATATGAATTATTGGTTAATCAAAAAAAGTGTGGAAAATGCAAAGCAATATGGGTCAAATAATTTTATATCCTCTTTAAAACTTACCTTTTACAAATTAATTTGATAAAGGGAAAACTACCAACTATCATGCAAAATACGACTACTTCCGACCAGCAAATGACTGACGTATTTCAAGCTGCACAACAAAAACTGTCAGCACCAACAACATCCTTAAACACTAAACTAAGTAGTCGCCAAAAAGCGTTTATATCTACTGCCACAGTGCTACTGGGCGGTGGAGCAGCGTTTGCAGCAGTTAGGTTGGGAGTATTTGGAGAAACAACAACAAATGAGCCTATACCTCCGAAAGAACCAGAATCAACCAGTTCAAGTCAGCCTGTCAAACATCATAATATTTCACCTGTACAAAACGGCAGTATCAAACCTGGTCCTAATATTGATATTGCAGGAGGTATTAATGAAAATATGACATTTGAGCAAGCGTATGCAGCAGCCCGTGAAGAAGTAGGTCCTGGTGGCATTTTTTCATGGCATGGTGAAGTCTATAATACGTATACTGTCGAAGAATGGCAAGGATTATCATTGGCTCAACGGCAAGATTTTTTGAGCGATGTAGACTTTAAACCAACGGGTATAAGCAGGGAAAAGCCTCCTATCAGCGATCAAGAGCCACTAGGACCTGAACCAATTTACGTCGAAACAATTATCAATGGTCGCCCTGCATTGGGAATAGACGATGACCGAGATGGTGTTGCAGACGCTATTGTTATTATGGATATAGATACAAACAGTATGATTGCTATTGTAGATAATGAGGGAGATGATCGTTTAGATACTGTGATTCAAATAGACATAGCCACGAATGAAATAATTAAACAAGAATCTTTGGATACGCCTGCCTTAACCGCAATGAGTAGTTTAGAGCCTTCTAACCAGCAATCTGATTCAATTGTGACGGCCAATGCCTATGCTGCATCAACAGAAGAAGAAACAGATGAAATCTCAAATGAAGACGAAAGTAACAATGAAGCTACTGATGAAGGATATATCAATGATGCTGAAATGCCCGAAATGGAATAATGACAACCTTTAAAAATACAATTGTTCCTTGTCAAAAATGTGGCAAGCTCATAGCAGTCAAAGTGCGTGACTTTGAAAATGGTGCAATTCAGTGTACTCATACTGGGTGTGGGCATATCAATCAACTTACCTTACCCTACTACGATGAACGCATTTTGCAGGGTTTACCTTCTTTCGGACACTTAATATATCACGATAACCCTTCGATAGTGTATCCATTGCGTTTTGGAATAAATGTAGTGGGACATTCTTCATCGTGTCATGTGCATGTAGAGCGTTTTTTACATGAGGGCAAATGCTATTTAAGCAGGCGGCATTGTACTATCGAGGTCTTGTTTGATAAATGGGATGGGAATCTCCGTTACCAAATACAAGATGGTGCCATAGATTCCGAAACGGGTGATTATAAAAATAGCCTCAACGGAACGCTTCTTAACGGTTATTTACTCCAAAATGGCGAAAAAATAGACGTAACCGATCAAGGATTGGTGTGTTTAGGTGGAATAGATGTATTTCGGTTAGAGGTATATCAAATTCCTCAAGCTATGCGCCAAACTTACCTTACATTCAAGCCTTTTGAGCTTGATGAAACACAATAAAAACAAATGACCATTATAATAAAGCAACCAATTTCTTTCTCTTTTATAGGTCAACGTTCTAACAATGAGGATTTTGTCCAGCCTGTCACTCAAGATAGTCGTTTATTTATAGTATGTGATGGAATTGGTGGATGGGACAAGGGCGAAGAGGCGAGTCGTTTGGTTTCGGAGGCGATAGTTCATTATTTTGAACGCCACCCTCCCGATACCTTAACAGAAAGGTACCTTACCGATGCTATTCAGCAAGCTTATTTGAGTCTTGCTGAATACCTCCAACAGAATCCACTACTTAGCCGAATGGGTAGCACTCTGGCGTTATTATATTTAAGCGAACATGGAGTGTTTATTGCCCACGTAGGCGACAGTCGCGTATATCACTTGCGCAAAGGTTGTATTTTACACCAAACTTTAGACCATAAATATGTGTTGGAGCTCGTTGCGGAAGGCATCATTACAGAAGAACAAGCACAAACACACCCTCGTCGAAACAGTCTCAGTCGTTCGATTGGAGTTGATGCCAATAATTTAACCCCTAAAATAGATAAACCTGAAATTACTTATCTTACTGATGTACAGCCAGGGGATTACTTTTTTCTGTGTACCGATGGTGTACTCGAACAAATTGACAATGAAATTTTAAGTATTATTTTTCGCGAAAACCACACTGAGGAATCTATTATTGAAGCAATTTCAACGCGTTGTAAGAATATAACCCGTGATAATTATTCGGGATGTTTAGTTCCTGTCAGTGAAGTTATCAAAGAAAATGAATTAAATACGCCGCCTCCTAAAAAGAATCTTTGGACGTGGCTGGGGTTGATGCTTTGTTGGTGTATAACACAGTTGGGATATGCTCAAAAAGGTACGACTTACGCCGTAGTTGTAGGTATTGCTGATTATAAAATTGCTGACTATCGAACGGGTGATCTCCGATTTGCCGACAAAGATGCCCAACGATTTGTTGCCTTTTTGCAAAGTAGCACAGGGGGAAGTGTTCCTGTTCAAAACATTCGCCTACTCACTAACCATACTGCCTCTAAAAATTCGATTTTGAAGGCTATGCGTATTTTTGAAAAAGCGACGTCACAGGATCGGGTAGTTTTTTATTTCTCTGGCCATGGTATGAAAGGGGCCTTTATACCGCATGACGTAAGTACTCAAAATCCCAATTCCATCCTTACTCATGCCGAAATAAAATCCATTTTTAAAGCATCAAATGCTACGACCAAATTCTGTATTGCCGATGCGTGTTTATCAGGCAGCATGACTGCTCGACAGTCATGGAACATGGTTGAATCCAAAACTCTTGCTCCTTCCAATGTTGTTTTGATGCTCTCCTCCCGCTCTACCCAAAGCTCCGTAGAAAGTGGTATAGTGCGAGGTGGAATTTTTACTTTTTATATGCTTCATGGACTCCGTGGTCAAGCTGATACTAACCATGACCACATCGTTACCATTAAAGAACTCTACAATTTTGTATCAAAGGGGGTAAAAAGTACCACTCCCAACAAACAAGCCCCTTTATTTTATGGGAAATTTTCTGATGATTTACCCATGAGTTTTCCAAAATGACTTAATTAACTAATTTTGTTTTCTTGCCATGAAACAGAATAAATATTATTAAAAGATGTACCAAGATTCCAAACCACGCCCTAATCATCGAAAATACTTAGAAACTCTCAGGCAAATGACAAAAGGCGATCTATCTAGTTGATGAAAGCCTTGAATTTTCTGAGTTTGTTCAGGCATTGTTTCAGGAAGGTTTACTATATAGATTTCCTCAAAAATACGTGATGAAATCCATGAGTTATTCTTGAAAAGATTAGATAAATATTGCTCCAGAATTATTAAATGGGGAATTACAAGATTTCTACAAAACCAATCCCGAAGATACCATTTCTTAAAACACCATGAATTTGAAATCCAAAAGTCTATACAAGCTTATATTTATTCACCTCACCTTTTTAGGACTGGGAAATTTCTTCCTCGCCTGTGATTGGGCTAATCCTGTCCTAAAATCACTTAGAAATTGCACCCTTCCTACCGATATAACTATTACTAGAGATACTGTTGACCTGCGGAAATATACCTTTTCGATAGCTACGATTGCTCCTACAGATGTAAAGACTGTGACGTGGAAAGTCTTAAATGGCACTACGGTATTAATACAATCTACCCTCAACGCTACCCAAACGTATGCTTATACTGCATCTTCCAATGGAAATTATACGGTAAGTGCAGAAATAGAATCATTTTGTGGGGAAAAAAAAACGCTGAATAAAGCCTTATCTGTTAAGGCTTGTATTCAACCTACGGCCATTAATACGTTAATTATCAGTAATAACAATACTTATTCGTTTGGCTTAGTTACTAATAACCCTGCTGATGTGAAATCGGTCAACTGGAAAGTGATAAGTGGAAATAACACAGTTAACCAAGAACAACGTAATGATGTTAGTACTTTTAATTATACATTCAATTCATCGGGTAGTTACATCATTAGTGCTGATATTGTAACCGTTTGCGGAGAAAATATAAATCGTACCTTAGCGGTGACTGTTACGATTGCAGGTATTTCATCGGCGTCTAATTTTAAAGCTTGGAGAAATGGTGGGGCTGGAAACGATGTTGGTAATGGCGTTGCGGTAGATGGTTTAGGCAATGTGTATGTAATAGGAAATTATGGATCTACAATTGCTTTTGGAGCTACAACCCTGAATGTAACAGGTTCTAACGATATTTTTGTTGCCAAATATAATAGCAATGGTGATTTAGCGTGGGTCCAAAGAATAACTGGGGATGGAACAGATGAAGGCAAAGGAATTGCCGTGGATTCGAATGGTGATGTCTATGTAGTAGGTCAAGTGAGTAGCAATGCAGGTTTCTTTAACACAACTTCAAATGTAATTACAAACACTCCTGTCAGAAGGCAGACTAATGGGCCTACGGATATATTTGTGGCAAAATATAACCGAGATGGTCAAATGTTATGGAATAAGTTGTATGGGGGAGGTAGTCCAGATCAAGGAGTAGGAATCGCCCTGCATTCATCTGGTATTTATATTACTGGTTTTTTTAGTGCGCCGTCGGCTAGTTTTGGGTCAACAACCATTCAAGCTTCTGGAATAGAGGGCAAGTATGATGCTTTTTTGGCTAAACTAAATGCAAATGGAGATGCCCTTTGGGCTGTTTCCTGTGGTGGTTTTGAAAATGATTATGCAAGCAGTGTAGCCGTAGATACCGAAGGAAACGCGTACATAACTGGAAATTTCTCCTCTCCAGCTACTTTTCGGTCCGTTTCTGGAGCTTCCACAGTTTATACTTCCAATACCACCCCTGATATTTTCATTGCTAAATACAGTTCTAACGGAAATTTAATAGCTTTTCATAATTCGGGCTCAGGCACTCCTGCTTTTGGCAGTAGCGTTGCAGTAAGCGGTAATTCCGTTTATGTAACAGGTATTATACAAGGGGGAAATTATGGGAACACCCCCGTGAATTATCGGGGTGGTGGAGATATATTTTTGGGAAAATATAATAGTAACAACCTAAGTGTACAGTGGATAAGAACTGCTGGTGGGCTAGGTTCCGAAGCTGGGAATAGTGTGGTAATAGATAAATCAGGGAACGCTTATATAACAGGGCTATTGAGCGATAATACTTTGTTTGAAAACACTACCGTCAGGTCATCAGGGAATACGGATGTATTTTTAGCACAATACGATGTTAACGGAAATTTTCGATTTGTTAAAACAACTGGTGGCAGTGGCTCAGATGGAGGTACCTCGATAGCAATTAATACTACAGGAAATTTATTGATGCTTGCAGGATTTTATAGTAGCTCTTTTGTATTTGGTACGCCACCTGCTTTGACTTATTCAGGTGGATTAGACATTTTTATTTCAAAATATCCAGACTAAAAATAGCTCAAAAATAATCCTCGGTATGAACCCTACTTTTACCACTTTTCAAGATTTCAAAAAACGCTACCCAATTCAGTTTAGGGAGAAAGGTACGTGGTTGGGCAGTGGAACGTACGGTAAGGTGTTTAAAGTAGAAGACCAAGTAGAAACTGAATGGGTGGCTATAAAAATAAGCGAATACCGTCAAAATGATACCAAGTCACTCAAAGCCGAAGTAGAACTTGCTCAGAAGGTTCCCCGCCATGCTAATATTGCTCGCTATGACGCATGTTACCGTCTAGAAACGGATACTGGTGTCAGCGATTTTGCCGTGATGAAATACTATCCTGATGGTAATTTAGCGGATTTACTGAAACGTAATAAACTCTCTGATAAAGAACTCCGTGACATTATACAAGGTATCCTTGAGGGGCTGAAGCATTTGCATCAGCAAAGAATTGTTCACCGTGATTTTAAACCCGCTAATATTCTAATTTCAAGAGGACAGAATGGTCGCTTTGTAACCAAAATCGCTGATTTTGGCCTTAGTAAACTCGTTAGTCAAGACGAGGTAGATAGTTCTGATTTTGATTTGAGTGATGGGCGTGGCACACCTTCTTACAAAGCCCCCGAACAAATTGAAGGTGGGAGGGTGAGTTTCAATTTGGACTTGTGGGCATTTGGGGTAATTTTGTATGAAATGCTCACTGGGGAAAAACCCTTTAGTGTAGGCACGCAATCCAGTGAACCTACGCTTCGCCGTGAAATTGAACGCAAAATTACTTCGGTTCAGCTTCCTGACCGTCTACGTACAATACCTGAGCCTTACCAAGGGATGATACGGAGATGCTTGGTTAAAGACATTAGGCAGCGCGTACGTAAAGCCGATGAATTGTTAGAGTTATTAGGCAAACCACTTATAAATCCGCCACTACCATCCAAAACTATTGAAAAGCCAAGTGTTTTACCTGCCGACGCCACAGACGTTTATGTAAAGCCCAAGCGCGTAGTACAGGAAGCCCAGACGGATGTCTATGCTTCGAAAGTTGTTGTTCAGAAGCCTGAAATTCAGTTCAAATCTAAAAATAGGTGGTTTTGGGGATTGATTGGGGGCGTGGCAGTAGTTCTATTAGGGATTGGGTTTTTCCCAAAAGGGGAAAACCAATTAGATGTTAGAGAACCACACATAAAAAATGAGATAGAAAGGACGAAAAATGCTGATAAACAGATTGATAAATCTGAAAGTTTGCCGAAAATAAAGCCTGAAAAATCTAAAAAAGAGCTGGTAAATGAATCTAATAGTCAATTAGACGAACAAAAAGAGTTAGAGCAAAAAAAGAGAAGATTGGAGGAGAATGAAAATCAGACTCAAGCTGCTATTGCCTTAAAAAAACAACAAGCTCAACAGGAGTATGATGATTTGATTGAGAAGGGAATGGTTGCCATAAACAGCAGTAATAATAAGGGCAATGCAATTGCTCAGTTCAATCAGGCAAGTCGGTTAGCTGAAGCCGATGAGGTTGTTACCGCCAAAGCTGCAAATGCTTACGCCATTTATTTGGCAAAAGGCGACCGCATTTTTGCTAATGGAGAATATGAAGGAGCAAAGGCTTGGTATAGGGTGGCCCAGTCGCTCCGGAATACCGAAGAAGTACGCCGAAAAATCAAAGAATGTGACGATAATTTATAATTATGCAAAATTTACTTTTACTTACCTTCATTTTTGTGTTGTGCGAGCGTTCATGCTTCGCTAATCCGCCTGTTTCCTACTTTACAACTGGCATAGTAGCTATGGACGAAGAGTACGACCGTTATAAAAAACGCGGGGATGATTTTTTTGTTCAGGGGGATTACTCCAATGCGCTCAAACAGTACCGTAACTGCCTTGAAGTGCCCAATTTTGACAATGACCCTTACGCCAAAGGGCGAATTGCATTAGTAACTAAACTGACAAAATTACGAGATGATGCTACTAAATTGCTCAACGATGGAAAAGGTGAAGAAGCTGTTGTTTTGTTGAAACAAATTCTGGACGAAAACCCCAACGACCCAGTTACAAAAGTCACATTGACTGATTATTGGTCTGACGAAGCCACTAAATTATACGCCCAAAAAAACTATATTGAAGCTAAAAAACGCTACCAAGAAGCCTTACAATATGCTGTTAAACCCGATTTAATTCGGGTACAGATTCAAAATTGTGATGATTTTATTAAAGTGCAACAAAAACCAGAACCACCTGTTCAAGTCGTACAAGATAAGGCTAAAGAAGAACTCCCTGCTCCAATTAAATCTTCTGTAACTACTTCAAAACCAATACAAAAGAAGCAAGAGGTGGTTGCTGAACCTAAAAAAGAAGAGAACAAGAAAGCAACTGCGCCTGCAATAACTTTGAAGCCAACGCCTACCCCCAAGCGACGTATTGTTCCAAAAATTTTGACAGCAGTAATAGGTTTAGGTGCTGGTGGTTATGCGTACCTGCTCAACAGCCAATACCAAACCAAACTCAATAACCTAAGCAGTATTTCTCAAACGACCGATCCTGACGGCGACAACGTAATTTTGAATCAATCTGCGTTTAATCAATGGGAAACTTCTTATAAGGACGTCAAAAGTTTTCAAAGCAATAAAACAACTATGAATGCTTGTCTGGGAGTGGCAGGTGCAGCAGTTGTTGCAGAAATTATCCTTTTTGCTTTGCCTAAACCTAAAAAACAAACGGGCTTCCATTTTCATCCTACCACTAAAAATGTAGGGCTGGCCTTACAATATCGTTTTTAAGCATGCAAAAGGCACTATTTTATTTGTTCTTGCTAATTTTGACGGGCTGCAAATGGGCAGACCCCACGCTCAAAACGCTTAAAAACTGCCAAAAGCCAACCGCGATAACCGCCACTCCTAATGCGGCCAATCCCAGGCAATATACCTTTGTTCTGACTGGTACAACTACTGACCTATCTTTTCCCGTTACTTGGAAACAAGGTACAACTACACTGGGAACCAGTACTACTGCTACTTTTGGCTATACCTTTGGAGCAGATGGGAACAATATTATTACTGCCGAGATGACAACGGTATGTGGAGAGAAAGTGACGCTTACGATTAATGCCACAATAAAGACCTGTACACTGCCTACTGATATCAACATCACGGCCAATGCACTTGATTTTAAAAATTTGCTATTTACGCTTGTTACAGATACTCCCGCCGATGTAAAAGTAATAATATGGAAATTAAGAGCTGGGAATAATTTACTAGTTGAAAAATCATTAAGTATCGCAGAACCTTTTATACATACAGTTCCTACTGGAGGTGACTATATTGTTACTGCAGAGATTACAACTATTTGTAACGAACGAAAAATATTGAGCAAAGATGTGACCGTAAAGTTATGCGCAGTGCCAACTAAAATAGTAAACAATAGCAACACTAATAACATATACACCTACTCATTAGCTACAACCGCACCGTCTGACATCAGAATCGTGACTTGGAAGGTGTTAAACGGGAGTAATACCTTGGCGCAAGAACAACTTACGGGAATTAGTCCATTTATTTATACTTTTACCACGACTGGCAATTATACAATAACGGCAGATGTAGAGACAGTTTGTAATGAGAAAATAACCTTCAGTTTGAATTCAAATGTACAAGTTCAAGTAGTGACAGAAATTTGGGATAGAACATTTGGAGGAAACGACCGTGATGAGCCGTATGCTGGGATAGTACCTGCTTCTGGTGGCGGTTATTTGATTGGGGGATTTTCAAAATCGAATGTATCGGGTGATAAATCTGAAAATGGGAGAGGAAATGAGGATTTCTGGGTTGTAAAAATAAATTCTAACGGCACAAAGCAATGGGATAAAACCTATGGTGGAATAGGTGTCGATGTGATGACGAGCATTGTTGCGACTTCAGATGGTGGATTTTTGTTGGGCGGGTATTCAAATTCGGATGCCTCCAGAGAAAAATCAGAAAATAGTTACGGGAGTTTTGACTACTGGTTAGTTAAAATTGATGCTAATGGTCAAAAACAATGGGACAAAACACTTGGGGGTGGAGCAGATGATATTTTGACAGGGCTTGGCCTTGCCCCAGATGGAGGATTTGTCTTGGGAGGAAGTTCAAGTTCAAATAGTTCAGGCCTGAAATCAGAAAACAATAGAGGGATTTCGGATTATTGGGCAGTAAAAATTAGTGCCACTGGTCAAAAACAATGGGATAGAACATTTGGGGGTACAGGTTCCCAGTCGATGACAACACTAGCTATTGTTTCAGATGGGGGCATTTTGCTTGGAGGATGGTCTACTTCTAATGTGTCGGGAGATAAATCAGAAAATAGTCGGGGAGGTTGGGATTATTGGATAGTTAAACTTAGTGGCAATGGTCAAAAACAATGGGATAGAACATTTGGGGGAGGGCAAGATGATATTTTAGAAGTAATATTACCTACTACCGACAATGGATTTTTATTAGGAGGGACTTCACCTTCAAACAACTCTGGTGATAAATCAGAGCCGAATAGGGGGGGGGCTGATTATTGGCTTGTAAAAATCAATGCTAATGGACAAAAATCAGTGGACAAAACATTTGGTGGTGCGGGTATAGATGAAATGTGCTCTATTATAGCTACTTCTGAGGGTGGTTTTTTACTTTCGGGAAGTTCAACGTCTAATTCCTTTGGCGAAAAATCAGAAAATAGTCGTGGCAGTAAAGATTTTTGGATTTTAAAGATAAATTCAAATTTTGAAAAACAATGGGATAAAACTTTTGGAGGTATGGGTGATGATAATAGACCAAAGATTATACCAACCTTTGAGGGAGGGTTTATTTTAGGGGGATATTCTGATTCCAACACCTCTGGGGAAAAATCAGAAAGCAGCCGTGGTAGTCGCGATTATTGGATATTAAAGATGAAGTAATCAATTGGTTCTTAAAATCTTTTTAGCTTGTTGACAATATAAATGCTGCGGATTATTGGCAATGCGTTTAAGCTGGGTTTGGGCTTTGCTTATTTGCCCTTTCTTTAGATAAACCAATGCTACATACCACTCCGCTTTCTGGCGGGTACTGCGTGTAGGGGCAGATTTAGAAAGGTTTTGTAGAGATTCAAAAGGCAAAGACTTGTATTGAACGTCGGTCATCTCTTGCTCCGCGAGTGCCATAAATTGATGCTTATTTTGGCGTGTATTATAATTCCATCCCCACCAGGTGACTCCTAATGCTACTATAATAGAAGCTGCAGCGCTCCAAGTTTTCCACTGTATTTTGCCCCTAAATACAGTTTTTGTTTGTGGCAATTGCTCGGTTTGTGTACGTTTTTTTGCGTTGAGAAGTTGTTTCTCAATAGCCAGCGCTCGAAGCCCTAAGCGAAGTTTTTGCTGAGTTTCAACTTCTAATTGCAACGAAGTATCTATTTGTAGGGCAGCTTCAAAGCTACGCCTGTCTGCTTCTGAAAGCCGATTTTGAAGGTATGCTTCTATACGTTCGAATTGAGCGACATTCATTTCTTTATTTGTGTCAGTTGCAGGTAAATTTTTTTGAGTTTCTCGGTGCAATCGTAGCGTTTTTGCTTGGTCGAGGATTCTTTGATGCCCAACTTTTCGGCAATCTCGCGCAACGAAATATCATCTATGTAAAACCACTCAATTAATTGGCGGCAGTCGCCTTTAAGCTGGTGCAATGCCGCACGTACTTGGGCAATTAACTCTCCGAGTTCGAGGTCCTTTTGTAAATCGGTGTCATTTGCGGGGTCATATAGAGTGAGGGTAGTTGCGCGAGTTGTCAAACGGCTCGAAGCTAATTCATTGAGCCAAATTTTTTTACAATAATCAAATACAACTGTTGTAATTTTAGTACTTACTTGGAACTGATATTTACCTGTTTCGAGGTTTAATAAGAAATTGAGCAAACCTTTCTGAAATGCATCTTCGGCGTCCATTTCAGAGCCATTATTACGTCCGACCCAATGCCTAAAAGTGCTAAAGAGCTCGCAATACAGATAGTCATAAGCCCATTCTTTTCGCGACACCAAGGCTTCGTAGAGTTCAAATTGTGTAAAATTTGTAGAATATTTGGTGGGCATGGATTGAAGAACATTTGTGCCGCCAAACATACGTAAAGTTTGTTTTAATCAAAAAGGGTTGTTACTCGATCGTTTGGGTACGTACGTTTTCCTGCCGTTTTCGTTTATATAATACTGTCCACCGCGTGACCCTGTCTGGATGGTTTGACCTTGACCGTAATTGAGTGCCTCTGACGAGTAATCTTGAGCTCGTGTACCCGATTGGAGCGTATAGGGATTGGTATTACCTTGAGTAGAAAAATTATCTATGTTAGTTGCGTTAGACTCGGTTTTGTAATGACCTTGTACATAAGTACCGTTGCTCCTTTGGTATCCTTCCTGATATTTGACGTTGGGATTGGTACCATAAGGGTTGTTAATACTACTCGAAGAGCGAATTGTGCGTTGGGTGCTGTAAGGATTATACAACGACTGGGCGAACGATGTAATTGACACCAAAATTGTCAGAAGGAGCGGAAGAAGGATTTTGTTCATCGGAATAGTTTGTTTTAGATTAATTTCCCTCTTTAATCAAAACATACAGAAAAAGGTAAGTCAATAATTTTAAAAAAGATTTGGATATTTGAATTGGCGCCAAAATGAGTATTCCAGTAAGAATTTAAATCGCAGGGCTTTATTCAATTTCATCGGAATAATCAACTATGTAAATTCCTATGAAAGAGGTTCATCGTCACATTTGGTGAAAGTTGGGGTTTCCCATCAGAATGACTCTTTTGCGGAGCAGCTCAAAACTCGCCCTTCCATACATTTGACGCTTGATATTTTTGAGCCGGTTCACCTGCCCTTCAACCTGACCATTGCTCCATTCGGAGGTGAAAGCTTGGAAAATGGCTTTAAAATCTTGCCTAATTCCCCTGACAAATCCTTTCAGCGATTCCACTCCTGATTCAAGCGCTTTATTACACCAATCCTGAAGCTGATCCCCTTGCTTTGCCTTCATGAGTTGCCTGAATTCTAAAGCAATTTCTCTGACGGCTTTAATGAGCGGGTTTTCATCCAAAAGTTTCCTTAAAAATTCAATAGGCATATAATCTTCCCAATCATTCTGATACATCCCTAACCAAATACTCAATTGTTTGGAAGAATAGTAGGCTGCTTTTACCGACGTCGGCAGTGGTTCCAAGACCGATTTGGGATACTTTCTTACCATGTTATAGACTGTAGCTTGAGAATAGGTGAATCCTTTATCGCTAATTTCTTCATACAATGCTTTGGCCGACTGCTGCCCTTGCTGCCAACGCTGTTGCAGATACGCCTCAAAATCAAGAATATTACTTCGTTTACGAGAAGCTTTAGGGACAAACTCTATCCGATTCCAATATTTTGCCACCGTCCTGCGAGACATTTTTAGAGTAGTTGCTATCTTTCTAATACTATATCCCTTCGATTGTAATTCTTTGACTTTCACAAAGTTATCCTGATACTTTCTGACAAAAACAGGTTTTTGCAGTTGAGATTCTATAGGAGGAGTTTCCGACATGCCAGCAGTAATCCCCTCATTAACAGACTTTTGCTGCTGCTGTTGGCTTAATTTGAGCGCTGTTTCTTTAATTTCTACCCGTTGAGTATCTAAAAATCGCTCAACAGTTTCCGAGAGGTTTTTCAGAATATGCCATCGGTCGGCAATCTGTTCTGCCTGTGGGCAAGCTTCTGTAATGGCAGCGGCGTACGTATTTGAACGATCCCGGCTGACAATTTCAATGCTTGGATGCTCTAAAAGCCATGTAGATAAGGTCTTGACTTCTCGATCAGGCAATAAATCAATCACTCGATGTGTTTCCAAATCTACGATAACGGTCCCATACTTGCGCCCCTTTTTAAAGGCATAATCATCAACGCCAATTATTTTTGGTGCAGTTATAGAAGGCATAATGCATTTTTTGATAAGTCTTAGAACAGTAGAAGCACTTACCTTAACGGAGAAATGCCGGGCTTGACGGGTAGAAGGATTCCCTCCTGATTCCAGTCCTATACCTGTAAGTACGTGATTTAAGCGCTCGAATCGACGGGCATAACTGGCTAAACCGGTGACAAATCTTTCAGTAAATATCTTGCGCTGGCAGTTGGTATTTTTACAAAAATATTTCCTGACCTGAAGGTGTAATTGAACTCTTCGGCCACCAGAGGGCAAATCATGGATGATTCGATGATAGCAACTATGAATTTTGTGGCTCAGATGCCCGCAAACAGGACAGCAGGTAGAAGCAGCAGTGCTTATCACCTGCAAATCAATCCTGTCGGGGTAAAGTTCGTAATCAAGTAGTTCTAAGTCGAGGTTGGAAGGCAAAAGGAAGGGAGAGTCCATTCTTCAAAATTACAGCCTACACCCCGACTTTCACCAAATGTGACGATGAACCACTTTCATAGGAATTTACAGAAGGCAAAAGAAAGGGAGAGTCCATTCTTCAAAATTACAACCCAAACCCCAACTTTCACCAAATGTGACGATGAACCATTTTCACGCCATTTTACAGAACAGTATATTTTATACATAAATGACCTGTATTTTGGCGGATTCATGTATACCCTGACCCTGGTTGGTATCGGGCTCATTTTCTACGCGGCGGTGCAGTTTTTTAGTTAGGGTGATGCAGTAGGATGTTAGATAGTATAAGTTTTTTATCTTCCGTTTGAATATATAGGTCCAATTTTTCAAATTAAACTCCTTAAACGCCGGAGGCTGCCTTTTTCAGACAGCCTCCTGTTTAAAGCACGTATCACAAGTCCCTATTGCCGACTCACCCGTACAACGCCCTGCCGACCAACTGCATCATGGGCCCGGATCAGGTAAAGGCCGACGGGCTGGGTCTGCAGATCGAAGTCCAGCGCATGGCTACCCGGTAGCAGGTAGGCAGCCTTTTGCTGGATCGGACGGCCAATCAGGTCTACCACCTCAAAATGCACCTCGCCCTCGGTGGCTGTCTCTACCAGTAGCTGCACCCGCCCCCGAGTGGGGTTGGGAGATGCCTGCATTTGCAGTTGGAACATGACAGGCTGTGCCTCGGGCTCAACTCCGATCCGTGCATTGGGATTATCTGAAATACATCCACCCAGGATATCGCCATGAGCCAGATGTTGCGCCAAGACATTAGCCGCTACGCATAGTTCCTTGCCTTTGTGACAAACTAAAAACTTATCGTTGTTTTTTCCACATCGTGGATCAAAGACATTTATTTCTAAGCTGTACCTGTCCAGACAATTGCCCTGCTCGATTATGAGCAAGGCGGTATAGGTACCTACGGCGGGATAGGTGTGGCTGATATTTCCCTTGGTAGTATAATCTATAATACGATCACCGTCCACATCCCAGGCATAGGTAGCACTCTGAGTCACGTTGGTGGAAGCGTCAGTAAAGATGGTGGGATTTCCCAGATAAGCCGTAGTAGCGGTAAAAGAGGCTATGGGATCGGTGCAGATATCAGTATCTAGTTTGACTACCCAATAGTCTCTCCCTCCTTTTGAGTCTTCGCTCTTATCTCCGCTGATATTTGAGTCGGAGGTCCCCCCCAGGATGTAGCCCCCGTCGGAGGTCTGACGAATGGAACGTAAATTATCACTACCACTTCCGCCGATGGTTTTATCCCATTGTTTAGAGCCACCCGTGCTTATTTTGACTACCCACTGGTCATTTCTCCCGCCTTTTGGGTTTTCACTTTTGTCCCCTCCGGCGTTAGAGGGCGAATCTCCCCCCAGGATGTAGCCCCCGTCGGTGGTCTCATTCAGGGAATTTAACACATCATCATTACCCCCGCCCAGGGTCTTATCCCAAAGAAAACCATTATCATCCATCTTGACTACCCAATAGTCTCTCCCACCTCTTGAGCTTTCGTTCTTTTCGCCGCTGAGGTCTGAGTTGGAGAATCCTCCCAGCAAATAGCCTCCGTCAGTTGTCCGAATCAAAGAAGTTAAAAAATCTTCCTTATTCCCTCCCAAGGTTCTATCCCACAGCAAGCTGCCATCACCATTTATATTGACCACCCAGTAATCAATATCGCCTCTGGAATCCTCGCTCTTATCCGCCCCGGCATTGGAGTTGGAGTATCCTCCCAAAATATAGGTTGCATGGAAACCCAGCTGTATCGAAGTTAAGTTATCATCACCACTCCCACCAAATGATTTATTCCACTGCTGGTTGCCATTCCCATCCAGTTTGACGACCCAGAAGTCAATTCCTCCCCTGGAAGCTTCGCTTTTATTGCCGCTGGCGCCAGAGGCAGAGTATCCCCCCAGGATATAGCCCCCGTCCGCTGTCTGAAGTAAAGAAGTTAAATAATCCATCTCGGTTCCCCCGAAGGTTTTATCCCACTGTTTAGTGCCATCCGAGCTCAGTTTGACGACCCAATAGTCAATATCGCCCCTGGAATTCTCACTCTTTTCTCCGTCGGCGATAGAGGACGAATACCCGCCCAGAATATACCCCCCGTCAGAAGTCTGCTGCACGGAAGTGAGTAAATCTTCACTACTCCCTCCCAGGGTTTTGTCCCATTGCTTGCTGCCATTGGCATTAATCTTTACTACCCAGAAGTCATTTCCTCCTCTGGAATTTTCGCTCTTGTCTCCACTGACATCAGAGCTTGAGGACCCTCCCAAGATGTAGCCTCCGTCTGAGGTCGACTTTAAAGAATAGAGCTGATCAGAATTACTCCCTCCCAGGGTTTTGTCCCACAGCTTAGCCGGCTGGGATGGCGGATTAGTCGGCTGGGCTATCAGATTTGTGAGGGATAGGTAATACCCTATTATACAACAAAGAAAGCTAATTCCTGTTTTTAGCAGAAGTTTGGGGCGAGTGTTTCTGTTAGGTTCTGAGGTAAACATTTTTTTCATTTGTGTTGAATGGTTAGTTAAGGGTGATGTTTATTTGCAGGGACTGCTTTGACCTTTTCTTACTTGTACAGCGAAAAACTATACTGCCATGGCAGGAAACGGGGTAGGATATCTGAGGATTGAGAATCAGAAATAGAGAATTAATTGATGCGTTGTGTGTGGAGATATAGAATACAGAAAAAGATTTAAATCATCCCTAAAAACAGGCAGGTATTGTAAAACAGAAAATGCGGTATAGGTTAAAAGAGTGATCATAGAGGCACTGATAAAATGTTGAGCAATTCCTGACCTGAACCAGGAAATTATATTAAGTCCCAGCCTCCTCGGACATCACTTATGCACTGTAGTAAGTATTTTAGTCACTTGTTATTAAGCGATAGTCCGCTAAGAATCAAGCAGGCTTATCATTTTGTCGCCCATTGGTCTTAAAAAGTCCATAAATTCATTGTCCCATTTTTCCCATCCCGGAGAAAATTTATTCCATGAGGCTTTTTGTTGTTCTCTGATTTCCTGAAGTTGTTGTTCCATAAGGTTGAAGTTTTAGGTTACACAATTGTGGATAAGAGGCTCTATACCAGTCAGCTAGATTAACAGATACTTTTTTTTGCAATTCTCACACTCGTATTGTTCGGGCTTTATGAGCCCGAAAGAAACCAGTCTGATACAATGAGACAGAAGCATTCTCTTTTTGGTAATCACAAGATTCCCGCCGCAATCGGTACAGCGAATACCGAAAATGGTTCGGTTAATGATGATTTTATCCATGAATAAGAGTGCCATACCTTTGTACAAAACTGGACTGTTGGCCGGCACTTTCAAAAAAATTGGGACGAATATGGCAGTTTAGGGATGAATGACCGGGAGTTGGTGAAGTAAAAAAATGATCAATACTTGCTTTCTCCCAAAAACAGATAGTAGAAACTATCCCGACGATTTGGGATTTTCCGGGGTCTAACAGAGTACCTTATCGGATGGTGGATTGTCAGGATTCCTTAATTCCGAGAGCATTCAGGAGATTTTCCCTGTGCGATTTTCCTATGGGAACTTTTACACCTCCTACCATTACCTCCGTAGGAAATATATCCTCAATCAGACTGATGTTAACGGAATATCTTCGATGGATTCGAATGAATGCATTGGGGTCAAGGTTTTCTATAAAATCATTCAAAGTTGCGCGTACCATCACTTTCTTTTCCGATTTTAGATGTAGGGTAACATAGTTGGCATCGCTTTGGAGAAATAATAGATCATGTAAAAATATTTTCCTAAAAACATAGCCATCCTTTACGAACATAAAATCTTTTGTACGGTAGGAAGTGGCTTGTTCAGTCCTGACATTCGTGTGATTGCTGGTGAAGTTACTGAATGCGATTTCGATAGCGGCAAAGAGTTCCTCCTTAGTAAAGGGCTTCACAATATAGGCATGTGGCTTCACTTTCTTGGCCCGGTCAATGGTATCGATATCGCTGTTTGCAGTTAGAAATATAAACGGAATCCCGTACAATTCATTCAGCCTTTGAGCTACATCTATGCCATCTTTTTTACCAGAAAGCTGTATGTCGAGTAATAAAAGGTCAGGGGAATGCCGATCCAGCATTTCCATTGCCTCGGTATAATTTATGGCCGGACCGCAGTGCGAGTAACCCAACTCATCGAGGGTGCTCAAAATCGTCCGGGCTATTATAAGTTCATCTTCTACAATTCCTATTTTCAACACTTTCATAGGTTTTAATCAAGGTTTTTGCGGACATCGCGGTTGGTGAAATTAATAGTAAAAAATGCACCGTTTTTGTTTTCGTAGTTGACACTACCCCCAATTTGGCGGCTCAGATCATAGATCAATTGGATGCCAAGGGTTTGAGTTTGGGCTATATCAAAATCTGCTGGCAAACCGGGGCCTGTATCGCTATAATGCAACCGGTATTTTCCCTCTGAAATAGCATGAACGCTAAGAGTTATTTCGCCAGAAATTCCTTCTTTGAATGCATACTTGAAGGAATTTGACAATAATTCATTCATAATTAATCCTAGCGGAACGGCAGTATCTATGTCCAAATTGATATCTGGTACATTGATATTGATGGCTACCTGATTTTGCATTTGAAAAACACCTTCTATTTGCCGATACAAATCCTGAACAAATCGTTTTAGTTGAATAGTACTCAGGTCTTCAAACTGGTATAGATTCTGGTGTATCAGGGCAATGCTTCTAACCCGATTGCGGCCTTCTCGAAGTGCATCCTTTGCTGTTTCATCAGTTAGCACTTTGCTTTGCAACTCCAAAAGCCCTGAAATTACCTGTAAATTATTCTTAACCCTATGATGGATCTCTTTCATAAGTACGTCTTTTTCAGTAATCAAAGCGGACTGTTCAATCAGGGATTTCTTTAATTGGGTCGTCCTTTCATGTACAGTTTGCTCAAGTATTCTCTTGTCCACCGCAATTTGTTTGATTCGAAAAGAAATTAACAGGTATACCCCCAATCCAAATAGCAAGATTGCTACCAATATAAACCACCACTGGAAGTAAAAAGGCCTCAAAACAGTCAGTGGTATACGTAACTCACTTTTGCTCCATACCCCTTCGCGGTTTTGTGCTTTTATATGGAGAATTAATTTACCATAAGGCAATCCACTGATCCGAATTGAGCTTTCATCGGTGTAAGTCCAATCGGTATCCAATCCCTCGATTTTGTAACTGTATCGATGCACCTGGTCCTCTTCAAAATCAAGCAGTTGAAATTCGAGTGTAAAGATTTTATCATTTGGATTCAGGGTGATTTTGTTGGTCTTCAATAATTCGGTCGTTTTATCAACCATTTCGTTTCGAGAACTCACAAACTGGTTAAAAGCGATAATACGGAGAGGAACATCAAGTGAATTGGTATCAGCAATAAAATCAGCTGGGTAAAAGCCATTAACTCCGTCTATTCCACCAAAAAATAATCTCCCATCCCTGGCTTTGAATGAAGAGGTCCTGTTAAATTCATTATTAGAAATACCATCCTTGGTAGTATAGGTAGTTATTGAATAGGGCGTCAGACGGAAACGGATAAGTCCGTAGTCTGAACTAATCCACAGGTTTTCGGCTCCATCTGGTTCAATCCGGTACAATACATCGGAAGGAAAACCCGCAGTAATATTGAATTGCCGCAATGAATTGGAATGTCTATCCCATCGGAATAATCCCTCTCCATTGGTAGCCAGCCAAAAAAAACCTTTGGTGTCCAGATAGGCATCAAATAAACTTAGCCCTTCTATTTGAGGGGATTGATAGCGTGCGGCAGTCCAAGTTGTATTTTTTAGGGTTAATTGATACAACCCATTTTCTGCTACAGCCCAAAGAATACCGTCATTACTTTTTATAAAACGGTACACAAATTTTGCTTCGGGAGTATTTTTAAACACATACCGAAGTGAATCAAATCGGCTGGTATTGGAATTGAATACCATGAATCCGTTTGTTCTACCCAACAACAATAGGCTATCATTTAATGAAAAAAGAGACCAAATCTCAGAACCTTGTCCATCGGGATAGGCCGAAATTCTATTTTTCACCTCATCATACCGAAACAGGTTATAACCACCACAATACATCGTCCCATTATGCTGTATGAGTGCATATTTTATTTCTTCATTGGCTTCGGCTACATACTGCATTTTACCCTTTTGTTGGCCAAATGTATACGTCCATATATTTGCCGACACCCTACCTGTTTCATTCGCGTATATTCCCCTGGCTTGACTATTGGTTTGTATGGATTGTTGTTTGGCGGTAAAATAGTGTTCAAATCTGTTCCTTTCTACCCTCAATTGCACTACGCCAGTAGAAGTACAAAGCCATAGGTTTCCAAGATTGTCAGGAAAGCATTGGTAGATGGATAAGTTTTCGAAAGCCTTTATTTCTGAATTAGAAACTACTTTCAAAAAGGTATTTTCATTCCACAGATAAAGGGCATCCGATGGAATATAAAAGATGCAGAATGAGCCATCCATCGAAGCAGCAGACTGATACCAGTAATGCCCTTTTAAACTATCTGTTTTGAATCCTTTAACAGTGGTGGGAAACTCACTTTTTCCCAAGTGTGAGACCATTCCAACTGTATATGAATCCGGTTCTGCAGAAGTGTTATAGGTAATTAACAGATCATCTTCCCGGTTAAAGCCAGTAGGTAGCGACCTTATGGCATCTATTTGAGTAAAGGCAATTACAGTATCTTTCGACACTAAATATTGGGTAGACTGGTTAAATATTTTCAGTAGTGCCTTCCCTTTGGCGAAAAAACATAAGGGGCCGGTGCTGCGGAAATCTAAATTGGGAAGAGAATTTGGTTTCCCCCAATCTTTAATTTCAAATCGTAATCTGAAGCCATTTTGTGTAGAATATTTCCAAAGCCGAAAAGGGTTGGCTGTCAAAAAATTTATTTCATCAGTGCCATCATTCGATATCCAGTAAACATCCTGCTCCTTGAAAGGTAGTTTTGGAAATGCTGCGGTGAGGGTTTTTACTTCCTTCGTATCCGCATTCATCACATCTACTTTACCGTTGGTGGTAAGCTGAAATCCTGTACTACCATATTCAATAAACAGGTTGTTGGCATCATCTTTGGCCAGTTGTACGACTTTATTTTCCTGGAGATTATTTCGTTGCCTGGTAAACAGCAAACAATTTTTACCATCGTAGCGGTTAAGCCCATTGCGGGTACCAAACCATAAGAAGCCGGCACTATCCTGGACCCCACAAAATACTTCGTGAGATGCCAACCCATCACCAACTGTAAGTAATTTTTTTGTGATGGTATACTCCGGGTTTTTGGTTACGGATCCATTTTGTCCCAGCACCTGATAATTGACTAGTACTACTGCCAGTATCAATATGCCATAATATAGATGCTTGTGGGTCATCGCAAATTAATTTTAGGAGTGACCATCAAAGTACAGATTTTATACACTTTAAATGCTTATTCAAATTAGAACACTACGTTTTAAGAATATTTTAACTCGTTTTAATTATATTTTAATTAGGAATAATCATAAACACCATTTATATTTGTTTCACTTCTTCTTCAAGAAGATTTTCAAACATGAAAATGAACGAAAATAATAAGGAAGAAAAGTCTCAAGATCCCTGTTTCCGAAAATTCGAAAGAAAATCGCCGAGCAGGGATTTTTTGTGTCCTTCTGGCCGCTTATTTAATGTCAGGGAGACTAAGCAAAAATAAGCCTCTGATGATTGACTGCGTTTATTTGCTTACTTCCCCTTTCTGATACGCGCTGATCTTTACCCCCCGCAGTCGCAGATATTTATACAGCGTCATTTTGGAAATACCCACGGTTTTGGCAATTTCATCGACGCCCAATTTTTCCTCTTTATAATACATCTCCGCCAACATCGCTTTTTTCTGTGCCTCCGCCGAAAGCCCGCTGCGTCGTCCGCCCTTTCGGCCCCGGGCGCGGGCCGCTTCTAATCCAGCTTTGGTTCGCTCCCGAATCAGGTCTCTTTCAAACTCGGCCAGTGATGCAAAGATATTCAGTACCAATCGCCCCTGCGGCGTGGTGGTATCAATCGAGTCCGTTAGGCTCCTCAGTCCCACTCCGCGTTTCTCAAATTCAGCCACCAGCTCCAACAGATTTTTAAGAGACCTTCCAAGCCGATCCAGCTTATAAATACAAATCACATCTCCTTTCCGAAGTTGACTCATCATCTTCTCCAATTCAGGACGGTCGGCTTTTATACCGGAAGCTTTTTCCTGAAAGATCATTTCACAACCCGCTTTGGTGAGGGCATCCCACTGCAATTCTAAATTTTGGTCTTTAGTTGAGACTCTGGCGTAACCGATCAGCACTTGTATAGGTTTAATTAATGATTCTTAAAGTTAATTATACTTTGATTGCTATACAAGTTTTATTGACGAAAACGGTTGATTATTGACAATTTTCAGGAGTTAATCCGTAGAGGTAAAAAAGTTTGATTAAACCCGCGTTTTCTTGTACTCTCAATACAGTGTGTATTGTCCTAAAATTAGTTGACCGTTTTTAGTTAATCCTGAAATATGTTTACCGTTTTCTTCTTAGTCCGAATTTAATCTATTTTTTCTCTTTCCGTTTAGAAGGATCGTAATAGTTTTTCC
>NZ_QPIW01000044.1 GCF_003339505.1 Runella aurantiaca | reverse complement strand
TTACTCAGGTGACTTTGGCAGGCAATACGGCCACGGTCGGCACTGGCTCATGGAGCGTGGTGAACGGCACTGGCGGCTCATTCGGCAATGCTTCCAGCCCGACCTCTACTTTTACAGGCACAGCAGGTAGCACCTATACCCTTCGTTGGACGATTTCCAACGGTAGTTGTACTTCTACGGATGATGTGGTCATCACTTTCAACCGCAACCCGACCACGGCCAATGCCGGCTCGGACCAAACTGGCGCAGCTACCTGTGGTCTTACTCAAGTGACTTTGGCAGGCAATATGGCCACCGTCGGCACTGGCGCATGGAGTGTGGTGACTGGCACGGGCGGCTCATTCGGCAATGCTTCCAGCCCGACCTCTACTTTTACGGGCACTGCTGGCAGCCCTTACACCCTGCGCTGGACGATTTCCAACGGTAGTTGTACTTCTACGGATGATGTGGTCATCACTTTCAACCGCAACCCGACCACGGCCAATGCCGGCTCGGACCAAACTGGCGCAGCTACCTGCGGTCTTACTCAGGTGACTTTGGCAGGCAATACGGCCACGGTCGGCACTGGCTCATGGAGCGTGGTGAACGGCACTGGCGGCTCATTCGGCAATGCTTCCAGCCCGACCTCTACTTTTACAGGCACAGCAGGCAGCACCTATACCCTTCGTTGGACGATTTCCAACGGTAGTTGTACTTCTACGGATGATGTGGTCATCACTTTCAACCAGAGCCCGACTACCGCTAATGCTGGCCCCGACCAGACTGGAGCGGCTACCTGCGGGCTTACTCAGGTGACTTTGGCAGGCAATAGCCCCTCGGTAGGCACTGGCGCATGGAGTGTGGTGAACGGCACGGGCGGCTCATTTGGCAACGCTTCCAGTCGGACCTCTACTTTTACGGGCACAGCTGGCAGCACTTACACCCTGCGCTGGACGATCTCCAACGGTAGTTGTACTTCTACGGATGATGTGGTCATCACTTTCTCTACTGCGCCCGCCACGCCGACGGCGAGTGTGACGCTACAACCGACGTGCACGGTGCCAACGGGCACGATTGTGGTCACGGCTCCCACGGGTACGGACATTCAATACAGCATCAACGGAACCGACTATCAAACTTCTGGAACTTTCAGCGGGTTGACTCCTGCGACTTATTCGGTGACGGCCAAGAACATGGTAACGGGCTGCGTTTCCTTGCCCTTGAGTTTGACGGTCAATGCCGTGCCGAACGCTCCCGCCACGCCGACGGCGAGTGTGACGCTACAACCGACGTGCACGGTGCCAACGGGCACGATTGTGGTAACGGCTCCCACGGGTACGGACATTCAATACAGCATCAACGGAACCGACTATCAAACTTCTGGAACTTTCAGCGGGTTGACTCCGAACATGTATTCGGTGACGGCCAAAAACACGGCTACGGGTTGTGTTTCCTTGCCATTGAGTTTGACGGTCAATGTCGTGCCGAACGCTCCCGCCACGCCGACGGCTTCGGTGACGCTACAACCGACGTGCACGGTGCCAACGGGCACGATTGTGGTCACGGCTCCCACGGGTACGGACATTCAATACAGCATCAACGGAACCGACTATCAAACTTTGGCCACTTTCAGCGGGTTGACTCCGAACATGTATTCGGTGACGGCGAAAAACACGGCTACGGGTTGCGTTTCCTTGCCATTGAGTTTGACGGTCAATGCCGTGCCGAACGCTCCCGCCACGCCGACGGCTTCGGTGACGCTACAACCGACGTGTACGGTGCCAACGGGCACGATTGTGGTCACGGCTCCCACGGGTACGGACATTCAATACAGCATCAACGGAACCGACTATCAGACTTCTGGAACTTTCAGCGGGTTGTCTCCGAACATGTATTCAGTGACGGCCAAAAATACGGCCACGGGTTGTATCTCAGCGCCTTTGAGTTTGACGGTCAATGTCGTGCCGAACGCTCCTGCCACGCCGACGGCTTCGGTGACGGTGCAACCGACGTGCACGGTGCCAACGGGCACGATTGTGGTGACGGCTCCCACGGGTATGGACATTCAATACAGCATCAACGGAACCGACTATCAAACTTCTGGAACTTTCAGCGGGTTGACTCCTGCGACTTATTCGGTGACGGCCAAGAACATGGTAACGGGCTGCGTTTCCTTGCCCTTGAGTTTGACGGTCAATGCCGTGCCGAACGCTCCCGCCACGCCGACGGCGAGTGTGACGCTACAACCGACGTGCACGGTGCCAACGGGCACGATTGTGGTAACGGCTCCCACGGGTACGGACATTCAATACAGCATCAACGGAACCGACTATCAGACTTTGGCCACTTTCAGTGGGTTGACTCCGAACATGTATTCAGTGACGGCCAAAAACACGGCCACGGGTTGTATCTCAGCGCCTTTGACTTTAGTTGTCAATACTGTGCCAGGCGCACCGACGCTGACGGATATGACGCTGACGCAGCCCACTTGCGCCTTGCCGACGGGTACGGCGGTGGTCAATGCCACGGGTTCGGGGACATTGGAATACTCCAAAGATGGTATGGACTGGCAGTTGAGCAATACATTTTCAATGTTGTCTCCCGCCAATTACACGTTCAGTGTTCGTTTGCAGAGCAATCCTACCTGCGTAGCAACATCGACTTTGCAGACGATTAATGCGGTTCCTGTACCAACGGCTACGATAAGCTACGTGGGTAGTCCATACACCAATACAGGCACAGCGACGGTAACCCTCACGGGGACGGCGGGAGGAACTTTCAGCGCCACCCCGTCAGGGTTATCGCTGAACGCATCAACGGGAGAAATCAATTTAGCCACCAGTTCTTCTGGCAGTTACACAGTAACGTATACAATCGCCGCCAGCGGTAGTTGTGCTGAGGTGACAGATACTGCATTGGTTGCCATCATTGTCCCAAATCTTGCCCAAATCATTTATGTCAATGGCTCAAATACGTCTCCAAGTCAAGATGGTAGCAGTTGGTCGAAAGCTTTTGCGAATTTACAAGCGGGCTTGAGTGCGGCCTCGATTTTGTCAGGAGGAGATATTCAAGTTTGGGTTGCGGCGGGTACCTACAAACCTGGGACTTTGCGTAAAGATGTTTTTGAGATTCCTTCGGGCGTACAAGTTTACGGAGGGTTTGTCGGAACAGAAACTGAGTTGAGTCAAAGAAATTGGAATATACAAAAGACGGTTTTAAGTGGAGAAATCGGCACTTCATCTTTGGCCGACAATGTAAACCATGTAGTTGTGCTGAGTGCCACAAATGACACAACCCGTTTGGATGGTTTTGTGATTGAAAAGGGGTATGCTGATTTTTACGTAGCGGCACAAGGCGCAAATTTAGATCAACCTTCCTTGTTGTCGTCGGGCGGGGGGATACTGGTAATCAATAGGAGTAAAGGTTTGATAACGAACTGCTTGATTACCAACAATCGGGCCATTGGCGGTGGCGGAATTCTGCTCAGAGACAGCAGCGAGGTAAGTATCACAAACAGCATTATAGCTGGCAACGAAGCTACCTTCGGGGGCGGTATTTACATGGAAAGTGCAGGGCGTCCACATTTGGAAAACTTACTGATTGTTTCCAACAAAGGATTAGGCGGTGGATTGTACCTCAATTACAGCGCACCGATACTGACGCATTGTACAATTGCTTCCAATCACGGCGTTAACGGTACGCAGGGTGGGATTTTTAACTCGAATTCTTCAGGGATGCTGCAAAACAGTATTTTATGGGGCAACAGCGGTGTTCAAACAACCCCTGGAATTAGTATTCGATACAGCATTGTGGAAGGTGGATTTGCGGGAACTGGCAACCTAAACCAAAACCCATTGTTTATCAAAGCGACGCCAAGTGGGCTGGCACCGACGGTGAATTTGGGAGACTATCACTTGCAACCGTGTTCGCCCGCAATCAATGCAGGCGACAATGCGGCGAGTACGTTGCCTCTGGATTTGGACGGGAATGTTCGTCCTTATACAACGGGCTTGGCGATTGTCGACATGGGATGTTATGAAAGCCAAAGCACAGGTGGCGCTGGCCCTGCCATGTTGAGCGTGAGCGAGCCGATAACGGGCGGAACGGTGTTAAAAACAGGCGGTCGTATCACGGCTACCAATCAGGTGTCAGGCGCGACGGTGGAGTACCGAGGTAGCCAATCCGTGACACTCCTGCCGGGCTTCAGCGCAGCAGGTACTACTTTTCAGGCGGTCATAGGTGACTGTCCCAATTAGTAAGTCAATAGCTTATTAAGCCCACAAAAAAGAGGCCGTCTCAGCGTTTTGAGACAGCCTCTTTTTTGTGGTTTGATGGTTCAAACTATCCCCAAAATTGTCTTTTAATCGTAAAACTTTTGACGTTGGTTTTGAGAAAAAAAGCGCCTAAACCAAGCTGTTTTTATGTTTTTGTTCAAAATGAGTAAAAGAAAGTCCAAAATGAGGAAGCGAAGTTGTGCGCTATTCTGAGAGCCTTTGCCATTGCTTCGTTGGTGGTCCAGAATGAGGAAGAGAAAGTCCAGTTTGTGCTAACACCTGCCTGCCAAAATCGGCCAATTTTGTTTCACCATTCTATCGCAGGATTGGAAGTGGATTTCCACTATTATTTACTAAACACTTAAGTACAATCACATGAAACAATTATTGACATTCTGGCTGTTGGGCCTGTTGTTTTTGACAGGTTGCGACAAAAGCAATGAACCCGTTGCCACAACTTTCAGCGGCAAAGAAGAAACCCTCGGCAACGGTAAAGCGTACTCGTGGGTTAAGTTTTCAGCCGACAATATCCCTACTTCTATCGGCTTTACGCTCACCAAAGGTGCCTTGGATAACCTGTCCCACGGAGGTGTAGCTTTGGTACTTAACCTTCCTGCCGAAGCCGTTGGCAAGACACCTTTTGACCACATAATGCTGGATTATCTGCACACGGGCCACGAGCCTCCGGGGGTGTACGATGTAGCGCATTTTGACATGCACTTTTATATACAGCCATTAGCCGAGCGCAAGGCCATTCCGTTGTATGAAATCGCTCCGGCTAAGTTTGATAATTTGCCAGCGGCGGGTTTTATCCCGAGCAATTACATCCGATTGCCAGCGGGGGTGCCCGAAATGGGCGTTCACTGGGCCGATCCCGCATCTCCTGAACTATCGGGTAAAGGCAAATTTGCCGAAACGCTGATTTATGGTTCTTACGACGGAAAGTTGACTTTTATGGAGCCGATGGTCACGCATGAGTTTCTGAAGAGCAGTCCTAATCTGACAAAAACGATGCCACTACCCGCGAAGTTTGCCAAGGCGGGATATTACCCGATGAAGTACAGCATCAAGCAGGTTGGCGACGATATCGTGGTAAGTCTCGACGATTTGATGATGATGCAATAACATACCGACGCGTTTTATACAACCCATTTTTTTGTTCACCCTTTATCAATCGGTATTATGAAAAACACACATTATGCCATTGCTGCCATTGCTTTATTTGGTACGTCTGTATTGATTGGTTGTACCGCAAACTCGGAGAATCTCGAAAAAACCGAAAAGTCGGCCGTTAAATCGGAAGAAGCAATCATTAAACGGGGCGAATACCTGGTAGGCATTATGGGCTGTCAGGATTGCCATTCCCCCAAACGAATGGGAGCGCAAGGCCCCGAAATTATTCCTGAGTTGCATCTTTCGGGCCACCCCGCCGACCACCCCATTGGGAAAGTAGTGCCAGAAGCATTGAAGAATGGTTGGATGTTGTTTGGCCCCGACGGTACAGCGAGTGTAGGGCCTTGGGGCGTCAGCTTTTCGGCCAACCTTACTTCTGATGCAACGGGTATCGGTACGTGGTCATACGAGCAATTCAAAACGGCTTTGACACAAGGTAAATCCAAGGGACTGGCCACCGCGCGTCCGCTTTTACCACCCATGCCTTGGGTAAACTATACAAATATGGCGGAAGAAGATATTGAAGCTGTATTTAAGTATTTGAAAAGCACTAAACCAGTCAAAAATGCGGTGCCGGCCCCCATTCCACCAGATAAGTTGGCTCAACTCTAACGGGTTGTTGAGGCCCTAAAAATCTTTCGTGGTAGAAAGGGGAAGGAGGTAAGGGTGAGCGATTCACAAATCATCACCCGCCTCCTTTTACCATACTACCATTTCAATTTACATCACCCTTTTTCTACCGATGAAAAAAATGTTTCACTTCCTTTCGGATTTGCTTTTGAGTCCGAGCGTTTGGGGGCCTAAGGCAACCCGAACTGGCACTTCATGTGCCCACCAATCCCCCGCTTCTGACCTGTATCCAGCCCTAACAGGTGGATGAAACAGTGCGTTTGATTTCTTTAACGACACAGGCTTCAACAGCGCTGTGTCTTTGTCGTGTACTCCACCAAGACAATCACTTCGGGGCTGATATAGTCAGCCGACGTCATTGCTTGGGGGTATGGCCACAGCGAATCCCTTGTTAGATGGTTTTAATTTAACTTAAATACGGAAGAGGAGATGAATACTTTTTTAGGTGTTGTGCCTTCTGAAAGCAAAATGGCATTGCCACGCTTTCGAACCAAGGAAGGTGAGCGGGCGGTTGACCTGCGTCGAATCGTGTACCTGAGTGCAAAGAGTAACTATACCCAGTTTTATATGGAAGACGGTGAGGAGGTAATTACGTCTCATTCGCTGAATATATACGTCGAATTATTAGAGCAATATGGCTTTATCAGAATTCACAAGTCGCATTTAGTGAATGGGTATCATTTGAAAAGTTGTCGGTTACGACCCGATAGAGTCTTGAAGTTGCCCAATGGGAGCGTCATTGAAGTGGCCCGGCGGCGCTATTTGGAATTGAAAAAAAAGGTAAAAAGTCAAAGACAGGCCTCTTGATTGATTGAGCAACTTGTATGACTAATACGGGACAACATTATGTCACAGAAAGGGCACTTTTCTGTTGGATATACCGCATTTAATTATGATATTTTATGGTGAATAAGTGACCGATTGCCTGAAAGTGCAGTCTTAAGAATACAAAAAAAATAAGTGTATTTACTATAATTAGGACATTCTTGAATAGGGTTTAAGGATTTGATTGGTAAAGTGTTTGTTATAAATATATGCTTTTTAATGCATTGTAAGTGATTGTGTTATCTTCTTTATGAGACACAAATAATACTGGTGTTGCAAAATAAACAAGAAGCGAAAATGAATACTTTTCCCCAGGTTACTCCTTTTGAAAATGTAGTGTACTTGCCTCGTTTTCAAACCAAAAACGGTAAAAATACGATTAACCCAAAGCAGATTTCGTTTTTGGTAGCTCAGGGAAATTATACCCTATTTCACCTAAAAACGGGCGAGCTTGTTCTGACTTCTTTGCCGTTGGGGAGCTATGTGTCAATGTTGGAATGGTATGGGTTTGTTCGTATTCACAAGTCGTATTTAGTAAATTTAGATTGTTTGCTGGAGTGTACAATTCAGAGCTTTAGCATTGTTACTTTTCCCAATGGCGAAGTGGTGGAAATTGCGCGTCGAAGAAGAAATAAATTGAGAAAGCTATTCGAGATACATCAAATAATTTTTAATCCCTAAAAATATCCATTGGCGGCCTGATTCGTACGTAGTACTGAAATTGTCTTTTTTTAGAACTTTTTCCTTTTTTAGTGTTTATACCTAAAAAGTTAAGACAAACACACAGTACAGCATGACCCCCATTCAACAATTACAACTGAAAATCGCCCCAATTCGGGAAGAACTGGTCGGCCACCCCATTTATAAAAGCGTTCAGACGATAGAGCAGCTTCGGGTTTTTGCCGAAAATCACGTCTTTGCCGTTTGGGATTTTATGTCCCTATTAAAAGACCTTCAACAGTCCCTTACGTGTGTAAAAGTGCCTTGGATGCCCGTAGGGAGTGCGAACACGCGTTATTTAATCAACGAAATCGTGATTGGAGAAGAAAGTGACGTGGACGAAAAAGGCATTCGCATGAGTCATTTTGAACTTTATTTGGCGGCAATGCAACAAATGAGTGCTGATTCTACAGCCATTAAAGCCTTGATACAGGGGTTGCAGGAGGGAAAAACACTGGTAAATGGACTCTCCGAAACCGGAGCTGCACAAGGCACGCAAGACTTTGTCCGACAGACGTTTGCGTTTATTGCTACCCAAAAACCACATGTGGTGGCTTCCGTTTTTACGTTTGGGCGTGAGGATTTAATTCCTGATATGTTTTTGGCGTTTATTAACGAATGGAAGGGGGAGGATTCGGCGCGCGTAGCCAAATTTAAATACTATTTGGAGCGTCATATCGAAGTAGATGGCGATCACCACAGTCATTTGGCGATGCAGATGGTAGAAGAACTCTGCGGAACTGACCCTCAAAAGTGGGAAGAGGCCACAGAAAGCGCCATTGCTGCACTCAAGAGCCGAATAGCGCTTTGGGATGCCGTATATGACCAGATTTTAACCTTGGAATTGGCATAAAACGAAAAAAGGGTTGACACATCTGCCAACCCTTTTTCGTTGCTACATACCTTTAAATGTTAGGATGTTTCTTGTGCCAAAAAGTAGCATCCTGATATACTTTGGCCACGGCCAGCAATTTGGCTTCGCTGTACAATTGTGCGGTAAAGGTGATGCTCGTCGGCATTCCGTTGCGTTTAAACCCATTGGGCAAACAAATGCTGGGGTGGCCCGATAGGTTGGTATAGGTCAGGTTTCCACCCGCGTAGGTGGGCGTGATGTACACCTCAATCCGTTCTTTTTTAAGTAATTGGTACAAATCCTGAATCATTTTGGTACGCACACGCTGTGCCTGCACATACTCAATGGCGGGGATATACCGCGCCGAGCGAAACTCGTTGGGCCATGCATTTTTGCTTTGACGCACCATTTGGTCGTCTTTGTTGGTGAGGGTCAGTTCATCAAACGCGGCCCCACCTTCAACGCCAATGGTGATGGTCAAATCACCCACGGGATAGGAGGGAAGCTCAAATGGAACCAGCTCGGCTCCCAGTTCGCGGAGCTTGACCAAAGTGATTGAGTCATTGGCCCGGTTGGGATAATTGGACTCAAAGGCCTTTTTCAGATACCCAATGCGCGTTCCTTTTAAGGTTTTTAATGGCTCATAGTTAAAAGGAACATCTCTGACGGTAGCATCCTGTCCGTCAGGGCCTTGGATGGCGTTGAAGACCAGTGCACAATCTTCCACAGAGCGGGTCATGGGGCCGATTTTGTCCATGCTCCAGCTCAGGGCCATGGCACCGAAGCGGCTCACTCGTCCAAAGGTAGGGCGCAGTCCGGTGACCCCGTTGACGGTAGAAGGTGAGACAATCGACCCGAGGGTTTCGGTGCCGATGGCAAAGGGCAAACAACCCGCCGAAACCGCCGAGCCTGAGCCCGCCGACGAGCCACTGGCGCCCGCTTGGGTATTCCAAGGGTTTCGGGTTTTGCCGCCAAACCATACATCTCCCATTGCAAATTCGCCCACCGACATTTTGGCAACCAACACAGCCCCCGCTTTTTCGAGTTTTTGGATGACGGTAGCGTCGTACGGAAGCTGCTGATTTTTGTAAATATTAGAGCCCCAGGTAGTAGGGTAGCCTTTTTTTGCCAATAAATCCTTGGCTCCGTAGGGAATACCGTGCAATGGGCCACGATAAGTGCCCGCTTTGAGTTCGGCATCGGCGCGGGTGGCTTGGGCCAACGCCAGATCTTCGGTAAGCGTAATCACGTTGAGCAGTGTGGGGCTGTATTTTTTGAGACGCGCCAGAAAAAACTGTGTAAGTTCCACGGAGGAAATCTGTTTTGTGCGAATCAGTTCACCGAGTTCCGCCACGGTGTAGTACGCCAGACTATCGCGTACAGCGGGTAAAGTAATCTTACCTAAGGAGCCCGCTTTAAATGGTTTCTTCACTTTTTCAAACTCGAAACCTGTGGGAACGGGGTCAAAAAGGAGGGCCGGAGCCACGTCGTTGGTCAAAGTAATTTTACGAATCCGTTCAAAACCTTTCAGTTGGTCGGTGAGGTTATCGAGCATCGAGTCACGCTCGGCGGGGGTGAATTCAATGCCAAATATTTTTGAGGCATAATTGGCAATATCGGCAGTAATGGGTTGGTCGGCTGCTTGGTAGGCTGTTCCGAGAAAAAAACTGCCCAAACAGGCAACAAAGACAAAAAGAACGTAAATTTTTTTTTTCATGTAAAGTTCTGTTGATGAGTGAATGGAAGTAATAATAGTAACAATATAAGGATAGAACGTGTTTGCAATTTAAGACAAAATTGTATATTTGCAGCCCGTTTGAGTGGATTGTCGGCCATTAGAGGTATTTTCAACACAGTTCAAAACGGAAGACATATTTTGCACCCGTAGTTCAATGGGTAAATTTATGTTTTAGGTATCATTGGTAGGGCGGTACGACGTTTCGTTTCGAGTACTTTCGTTTTTTTGACATATTTTGCACCCGTAGTTCAATGGATAGAATTGTGGTTTCCGGTACCATCGATAGGGGTTCGAGTCCCTTCGGGTGCACTAAATTGATTCACGGTGATTCGTGGTAGTACAAAAAAGGCCTTAGATTCGTTTCTAAGGCCTTTTTTGTTTAATTACAAAACCCCGTTTTGTACTTCGAGCTTCGTGGTCTCTTTTTAGGTTTTTTGGAGATGGTCGATGGTTTTGCTGACTTACATTTAGGAGTTCTAAGCTATATCCCACGGAAATGCGCGTTGGTGTCACAGACTTTGGCTATGTGAGGCTAAATGATTGAAATGCAAAATTCTGAGGAAGCCAGAGGAAGCCATCATAAATAATGAAAAATAACCCACGATAAAAACTAAGGGAGTGCCTTTTAGAAAGTAATGAATAGTATAAACCTTTCCTGGGGTACGTAAAATGAATAAATCAACGATTTTGTCGGTCGTAATGGCCGTGGGCTTTTTGTTGAGTCAACAAAGTGTTGCCCAAACGAAGCGGCCCAATATCATCTTTGTTCTGGCCGACGATTTGGCAAAGGCAGATTTGGGGTGCTACGGCAATCCATTCAACGAAACTCCCAATATTGACCGACTTGCCAAAAACGGCATAAAATTCACCCAAAGTTATTCGGCTTGTCCAGTATGCTCTCCTTCACGGGCGGCTATCATGACGGGCAAGCACCCTGCTCGACTCAAACTGACCAATTTTTTGGTGGGCGAGCGTACAGATTCATTGTCGCCGCTGTTGCCTGCCAAGTGGACAAAGTACCTTGGTGCATCAGAGATAACCTTGGCCGAGCGGCTCAAAACCCAAGGTTACCGTACTGGCTTTGTGGGGAAATGGCACCTAGGCGGTGGCGATTCGTTGGCTCCCTGGGGGCAGGGGTTTGATTACTCCCGAATGATTGGTAAAAATGGGCTTGATTACTACAATTACGGTATTTACGAAGATAGTTTCCAAAAAACGTTTGAAGACAAAGGAACTACTTACTTGACCGATAAACTTACGGATTATGCCCTTGATTTTGTCAAAAAATCGGATAAAAACCAGCCTTTTTTCCTTTACCTCTGCTATTCGGCACCGCACGTATTTCTGATTCCCCGGGGCGATAAAGTGAGCAAATACCTCAAAAAATACGAAAAATTCCAAGGGAAGTATAACCCCTATTATGCCGCGATGATTGAAAGCCTGGACGATGGCGTCGGCGAAATTATGAAGGCGCTGGAGGCGCAAGGGTTGGCCGAAAACACCCTCGTAATTTTTACTTCCGACAACGGTGGCGTGGGAATTCCTGAGCTTGGGCCTATTCCTACTACGGCGGGTAACCTGCGTAAATGGAAAGGATTTACCTACGAAGGGGGTATTCGCGTTCCTACCCTTATTTCGTGGAAAGGCACCTTGCCCGCGTCGCAGACGTGTGACCAGTATTTTATCAATACGGATTATACGCCTACGCTGCTAGAAATACTCGGGCAAGAGCCGAATGTATCTCCTGATGCCAAAAGTTTTTATGCACTGCTCAAAAACCCCAACGCCGCGTTTGACCGGGGATTGATTTTTTGGCATTATCCGCATTTCAGCAATCAACTGAGTCGACCGTCGGGGGCGGTGCGGCTGGGAGATTGGAAGTTGGTAAAAAGCTACGAAACCAACGAAACGGCGCTGTTTAACCTCGGCAATGATGAATCCGAAACCACGGATGTGAGTAAAACAAACCCTGATAAAGCCAAGGAGTTACACCAAAAGTTGACCGAATGGCTGACGAAGATTGATGCCAACATGCCAATAAGAAAATGAGCTATTATTTTGTCATTTAAAGACCGTTTTTTCGACTAAATGCTGTTCGGCTTCTTTTCGAGTAAACCAAACGGGGCGCATTTTCTTTTCGGAAAGAAGCGGCAATTGGTCGTTGTTGTGTTTGGAATCGGGTTGGGAGGCGTTGCCATAACTCGTCAAAACCTTCGCTTTTAAAGGTTTTGAGAATTCTATGGCTGCCACGTAGGTGTCGCCGTGGGCGGGGAGGTATTTGCCGTCGGTGGGGGCTCCCAAGGTCATTGTTCTGAAAACGCCCATGGGGCCTGGGCCGCCATTGCCGGGTAAGTCAACGCCGCCAATTCGGAACCTAAATACTTCACCCCAAGCCACGTCCAAGCGCCCATAGGTTGCTTTTACTTCTTTGGCGGCTTCCAACAAGGCATTCAGGGCCGCTTTTGTATCGGCGAGACCGTTGGGGGTATTGACGGGATCGTCGAGGTTCCAAGGTGTTGCAAACAAGGTTGAAGATGTGCCTAGAGAATTAAGTTTTTCTGTTCCTCCTACCCATTTTCTCACAAAACGGTCGAACAGAAATGCTCCTTTGCTGTCGTTGTCGGTGTTGTGGTCCCAGTTGGCCAATACTGTGGCGACTTCTTTGGCTTCGGGACTTCCATTGAGGTTGGCGGCGGCAATCAGGTCTTTTAGGATGCGGTCGGCCAGTTCCATGCGGGTAGAGAGTTTCAGTTCAATAAATTTATCCAGCGTGATTTTATCGGATTCCATCAACATTCGCACCGAGCGCTGTGTTCTGAAAGACATACTTGGCCCGGGCGCCATGTAAGCTGGGAAATCTTTGTGGTTATTGGCCATCGGGACGGTGGCGGTCCAAGGGGACTCGTTGGTGTTTTGTAACCAACCCGTCGCAGGATTACGTACTTTCGGTAGGTCTTTGTAGGGATGGGTTTGGGTCCACAAGGTGGCCGATGTATCGCCCCTGACCACGCCCGACCAGTAATTCCAATCACCCAATGGGCGTACGGGCACTACGGCGTTGAAAAGATTGAAAATATTGCCTTTGTTGTCGGCAAACATCAACGTGTACATCGGGATTTGCAGCCGACTGATGGCAGCTTCAAACGCCGCTAAATCTTTGGCCCGGGCCATGTCCCAGTATTGTTCAAGAATGCCCGATTGCCCCAGTCCCGCTACGCGCATTGCAATGAGTTTACGGCCTTTTTCGCTCACTACGGGGCCATGAACCGAATGCCGAATCACCATTTTTTCTTCTTTCAACGTCCCATCGGGCTGTCTTATTCTTAACATTCGCTCTTTGGTCTCGAATGCTTTTATTTTTCCGTCCCACTTGTAGCCTCCTTCGGCGGGAGTGAGTTCATAAAAATCCTGTCCGTCGTTGGTATTGACGGTTTGGGCGTAGCCTGCCGTTTCGTTGAATGCCATCGTCAATACAGGAAAGCCCATGCGACTGATGCCGTAGGTATTGACGCCCGGTGAAACCAATTGCGCTTCAAAATACAGGTATAAATCTGACCACGGAAGGTGAGGATTGGTTAATAATAACGTATTGCCACTGGCTGATTTGGACGGCCCGACGGCCCAGGCGTTGGAGCCGTTTTTGTCGCCCTGCATTTTTTCGGCGGCGGCTACCCGCGCCTGCGGGGCCAAAAACACGAAATGGGTGATGCGTTGGGCATGAGCAATCAAATCAATGGCCGTAACGGGCAAAGCCCTTTTTGCTTCGTTGCTCAGTTTGTCGGGGTGCTCGTTGGCGTATTCATTCACGCCCGTCGCAAAGGCGTCCAGATTTTTGCGCATAGCGGGTTTTTGGAGGGCGTACCATTCGGTGGCGCGCTCATAGATGCTATTGGTGATTACCCAACGGTCGGCCTGAGCGTATTTCTCTCCCCAGTATTCAGCGCCTTTGCCGCGCGCTTGCCCATAGAGTTGTAGGATAAGGTTCCCGTGATTTTGGGTTTGTGCCCAACCGTACGCGTAAAAAAGACTCTCGTCATTTTTGGCGTAAATGTGCGGCACGCCCCAAGTGTCCCACAGGATTTCTGCCTGTTTGTAAGTGGTTTTGGACTGGCCGAACGCGTATTCCAAACGAACGAAAGTTAGGATTGAAAACAGGAAAATAAGCGGTTTTTGGAGCATGTTGAATCCGTTAAAGCAACGTGAAGTGTCGTGTTTTTACGTAAATCAACCCAGTGAATAAGTTGATTTATCCAACTGCAAAATAATGAATTGCCAATTATTATTTTAGTAATAGCCTGTATTTTAGATTATTGTTCTTTTAAAATTATAAAATGCCAATGAATAGTAGGAGATTTTAAATAACGAGCGTCGATGCTTTCGGTAAATCGCTTTTTTTCAGTCCCTGAAAGAGGTAATTTTACGGGAAATGATTCAATGAGTTATGTCAATTGCTGAGAATATACAACGCATAAAGGAGGAGATTGCCCCCAAAGCCCGCCTGATTGCCGTCACCAAAACCAAGCCCGTCGAAATGCTCATGGAAGCCTACGAGGCGGGCTTTAAGCGGTACGGAGAAAACAAAGTGCAGGAAATGGTGACCAAATACGAACAAATGCCCAAAGACATTGAGTGGCATTTGATTGGACACTTGCAAACCAATAAAGTGAAGTACATTGCGCCGTTTGTGGCCCTGATTCACTCGGTCGATAGCTTTAAATTGTTACAAGAAATCAACAAGCAGGCGGCAAAGAACAACCGCGTCATTGACTGTTTGCTTCAGATTTTTATCGCCCAAGAAGAAACCAAATTTGGCCTTTCGGAAGAAGAAGCCAATGAATTGCTGGCGTCGGATGAGTTTAAGGCTTTGGAAAATGTGCGCATTGTAGGACTCATGGGGATGGCTTCCAATACCGAAAACGAAGACCAAGTTCGTTGGGAATTTAGGGTATTGAAGCAGTTTTTTAACAACCTCCGAGCAGCTCATTCTTCAATGACAGAATTGTCGATGGGCATGAGCGGAGATTATCTTCTCGCCGTAGAAGAAGGCAGCACGCTGGTGCGCGTAGGCAGCGCTATTTTTGGCTCAAGGTAACCTAACCGTCAGACGGGTGTACTTTGAGTAGTTGTACCCGTCCGACGGTTGGAATTTAAAAAACTTCAGACGGGTGTGTTTTCGTCCGACGGTTAGGTGCTATTCTTCAATGACAACGGGGCCGAAAAACAGCACCCAAGTCGAAAAGTCCTCACTAAATGTCGTGAATTTGTGGGCGGCGTAGGCGGGTACGAATAAAAAATCGCCCGTTCTGACGTCAGTGATTTTGCCTTCCAATTCAAAAGTAGCCTCGCCGGTGGCAATAATATAGACTTCGTCGCGGTCGTGCGGGGTTTGCTTATCGACAAGATGAGGTTTATATAACTCTACATCCAACGTACTATTTTGAAAAAGCAGCAAAAACTCCTTGTTGTGTTGGCTTAGCTTTTCGGTGGCATCGGCGAGGCTTACTTTGTGGGGAAACATGGATGTACAGGTTAAAACAATGTTGAAATCTACGCTTAAATCAGTGAAAAATAACGCTCCTTCAGAACCTTCAAGTGGTGAATCGGATGCCCAATCAGCACAAATCCCAAGGCCAACGGACTGATGCGTTGGTTGAAACTAATGCCTTCGCGGTGCAGCATTTCGTCGCTGAAACTTTTGAAAAGGGCAATCGTGGATTGACGAACCAACGAGAACTCCCCCAATAAATCGTCAATGCTGCGTTGGTTAGCGGTGGTATTGGCCCCAAACAATTCTTCGTCGTAACCGGGAAGCGCAGTTTTGTCATTGCGGGCAAAGCGCATGGCACGGTACGACATAATGCGCTCGTTGTCAATGAGATGTTGAAGAATGTCTTTGGCTGTCCACTTGCCCGGGGCGTACACTTGGTCGCCTAGTTGAAGCATGGCCTGTCGGATGGCCTCGTCGTGGTACATATTGGCCGTTTGTTTGAGTCCCTCCACCACGTCGATGTCGTCGGCGAGGAGGATATAACGGTCAAAAAATTGGGGCATGTGCTGAATATCAGAGCGTTTCATGTTGATTGATTATTCCTGTTTGTAACATTTATGATAAATGACGGAGATGCTCAGGCAAAGGTACATTTTTACTGAAATCATCGGCAACGGGTATCCCTCGACCGCTCCGCAACGGAATCAAGCCCGACCAAATCGGTAAGTCCAAATCCTCTTTTTCGTCGTTGGGCATTCCAGTACGGGTTTTGGCCGACGCTTCCTCAATTTTGAAACCCAAAACGGTCGTTTTCCTTACTTCGCTTTCGGTCATGGGGCGGAGATAACCCCAACTGTTAGGAACTATTTTTTCGGTAATCCATTTCAAAACTTCTACTTTTTTATCGTATTCTTCTATCTTTTCTGCCGTAGAAAATAAGATAACTGAACGATAATTGACGGAGTGACTAAAGGCCGATTTTGCCACCACGAGCGCATCGGTCAACATCACCGTAATGCACACGGGAATGCCTTTTTCGATTTCACGAATGAAATGACTACCCACCGAGCCGTGCAGATAAAGTACGTTTTCGTAGCGGGCAAAGGCCGTCGGAATGGAAAATGGTTGGCCATTGATGACACAACTGACGGTGCAAAAAAGCGCTTCGTCGAGAATGGAATAAACGGTTTCTTCGTCATAATGAGCGCGTTTGGCGGAGCGACTAGGGATGGTACGGGAAGTGGGCTGCATGGGTTGAATATTTGGCTTTTTTTTGACAAAATTATACCTTTACTGGATTGCTATACGTGTCCACTTTTGACAAATTGAGTAGTCCACTTCTTTCACCTAAAACTAAAAACCAACGATGAGAAAGTATTTTACATTATTCTTATTTCCGCTCATGGGGAGTGTGTTAGCCCAAACGCCGCCCAATAAAGCCCACGAAAATGCCATCAAAGAAATCAACCAAAAAGAAAAAATGTATGGGGCGATGGCCAAGCAGATTTGGAACTATGCCGAGGTGGGCTATCAGGAAGTGAAAAGCTCCGCATTGCTTCAGCAACAGCTTCAGAAAGAAGGCTTTAAAGTGCAGGTGGGCGTGGCCGATATTCCTACGGCGTTTGTGGCGACCTTTGGCGAAGGAAAACCCGTCATCGGGATTTTGGGAGAATTTGACGCCTTGCCGGGTCTTTCGCAAGACTCCATCCCCGTCAAAAAAGCCATTGGCGGCATAGCAGGTCATGCCTGCGGGCACCATTTGTTTGGCGTGGGTTCGATGGCGTCGGCGATTGCCGTTAAGAATTGGCTCGTTCAATCGGGGCACAAAGGAACGATTCGCTTTTATGGAACACCCGCCGAAGAAGGTGGCTCGGGAAAAGCTTATATGGTGAGAGAAGGTTTATTTAAGGATGTGGACGTGGTATTGCATTGGCATCCAGGCGATTCCAACAGTGCCAGCTCGTCGTCGTCCTTGGCAAATAAATCGGCTAAGTTTCGTTTTCGGGGCATTTCATCCCACGCGGCGGGAGCCCCCGACCGTGGGCGCTCGGCCTTGGATGGGGTAGAGGTAATGAACTACGCGGTCAACATGATGCGTGAACATATTCCTTCGGCCACCCGGATTCACTATGTCATTACCAACGGTGGTAAAGCGCCCAATGTCGTTCCTGATTTTGCCGAAGTGTATTATTACGTACGTCATCCGAGTCGTCAGTACGTGGCTTCTATTTGGGAACGCGTACAAAAAGCGGCGCAGGGAGCGGCGTTGGCCACTGGTACTACCGTAGAGGAGGAGGTCATTGGCGGAGTATACGAATTGTTGCCCAACGATGTGTTGGCCCAAACCATGCACAATAACCTTAAAGCCATCGGTGGGCTGAAATACACCCCCGAAGAAATGAAATTTGCCGAACAAATCCTGCCTACACAAGGCATGGGGATTCGGGAGATAGCTTCGGCTGAAAGAATAGAATCCTTAGAAAATGAGGGACTTACGAGTGCATCTACCGATGTGGGTGACGTAAGCTGGAACGTGCCTACGGTGGGTTTGCGTACCGCCACTTGGGTGCCTGGAACTCCTGCACACAGTTGGCAGGCGGTGGCAGCGGGGGGGATGAGCATCGGGCGGAAAGGCATGATAGTGGCCGCCAAAACGCTGGCAATGACGGCCATTGATTTATTTCAAAACGAGAAAACCATCACTGATGCAAAAGCCGAATTTGAAAAACGGCGGGGAGCCGATTTTAGCTATAAAGCATTGCTCGGCGACCGCAAACCAGCGTTGAATTATCGTGATTAAAAAGCCAAAATGATTGCTTATCAGACCCTGTTGACCATTGACAAAACGGCAAAACTGCCTGCATATCTCCAACTGGCGAATCAGATGATGAATCTGGTTCGCGGTGGAGAGTTGCGGGCGGGGCAAAAACTACTCGGGACACGTCAATTGGCGCTGTTTTTGGGCATTCATCGTAAAACAGTGGTGCAGGCCTACGACGAATTGTTGGCGCAGGGATGGCTCGAAAGTAGAACGGGCAGCGGCACTTATGTTGTGGAGAATTTGCCCGAAATAAAACCGCAGCAACTGGTCGATGGGCAAAAAGAACGCAGAAACCCCACCAAAACGGCGGGTTTTTCTTTCGAAACATTGCCGCACTTATGGCGCCCTGCGTTGGTTTCGGGCCAAGAACTTCACTTGGACGACGGCTTTCCAGACCCTCGGTTGGCTCCGCTTAACGAGCTGACAAGGGCGTATCGTAGCAATCTTTTACAGGGAAATCGGTACGTGCGGCTAGGGTATGGAGATACCAAAGGCTCCGCGTGGCTACGGCGCGAACTTGCCCTGTATCTGAATGAAACCCGAGGTTTGAAAATCACCGACGAGAATGTGTTGATTACGCGCGGCACGATGATGGGGCTGTATCTGGTCGCGACAGGTTTAGTAAAAAAAGGGGATAATGTGGCGGTAGGAGCACTGAGCTGGTCGGGGGCAAACATGAATTTTTTGCAGGCGGGGGCACATCTGCTCCCACTGCCCATTGATGAACACGGGTTGGTGGTGGAGGAGTTGGAGCAATATTGTCAAAAACAGCCCGTTCGTTTGGTGTACCTTACTTCTCATCACCATTATCCTACAACCGTTGCCTTGCGGGCCGACCGCCGCCTGAAACTCCTGCGCTTGGCCGAAGAGTACGGTTTTATCGTTTTTGAGGATGATTATGACTATGACTTTCATTATTTGAGCAAACCTCTTTTGCCATTGGCGAGTGCTGACCCCGCTGGTACGGTGCTGTACTGCGGCTCATTTACCAAGGCTATTTCGCCAGCGTTTCGGGTGGGATATTTGGTTGGACCCGAAAATGTCATCAATCATTTGGCCCAACTGCGACGGATTATTGACCGCCAGGGGGATTTGGTTTTGGAAAATAGCTTTGCCGAATTGCTCCAAAACGGCGTTATTCAACGGCATCTGCGTAAGTCATTGCGAGAATACCGCGAGCGGCGCGATGTATTTTGCGAATTACTGAAAACACAGATGGGCGAGTACCTTGATTTTCAGATTCCTGACGGCGGGATGGCCGTATGGAGTAGGTTTAGTAAAGAAATTAATTTGGAACTTTTGGCCGAAAAAGCCATCAAAAAAGAACTGATTTTTTCAAACGGAAAACACCATGATTCGTCTAGTAATGCGCTGAATTCCACCCGTTTGGGCTTTGCATCGTCGACGGTAGAGGAACTTGAAAAGTGTGTGAATATTTTGAGAAATATAATTTTGAAGGGGGCATAAAACGTTAATAATTGGAAATCTCAATCTTTTCCTAAAAATTGTACCTTTATTTTTTCGGCACCAATGAATATTGAAGACGTAGAAAATTATATACTTGAAAAGCTTCGTAAAAGCCTTTCGCCTACGCTCTATTATCATGGGGCTCATCACACCGACGATGTTGTGGCTTCGGCGCTTACAATTGCGGAAGCGGAGGGGATTGTGGATGACGAATCCTTGATTTTGCTCAAAACAGCGGCCCTTTATCATGATTTGGGCTTTATTACTACTTACCGCTGTCACGAAGAGGAAGGTTGTCGCATTGCGCGGCTTATGTTGCCTCATTTTGGGTACGATACGGTTCAGATTGAAAAAATATGCGGAATGGTGATGGCCACCAAAATTCCGCAAACTCCCCATACGCACTTGGAACAAATCATTGCCGATGCCGACCTCGATTATTTGGGGCGTGATGATTTTTGGCCGATTGCCAACTCTTTATACGAAGAACTCCGCGAACGGGAAATGGTGGCCGATATACAGGCTTGGAACAAAATTCAGGTGAGTTTTCTAACGGCGCATACCTACTGGACCGCGTCGGCTCAAGCAGGAAGAAATGCGCAAAAACAGGCTTATCTGGATGAACTCACTGAGATCATAAAAACGTATTGATTGGCTTGGACATAGGTAGATTTGTTATCATTGAATAATTGATTTATCTTAGATAAAAAATATTTAGCGATTATGGAAACACCCGCATTAGAATTTGAAACAGAAGATGTTATGTCTTATAATCATGCTAAAATTACCTATAGACTGGCTAAAATGTTGAGTATTTATGATGAACAATACGATATTCTGCCCGAGTTGGAATTTGATTTATCTCATGGCCGAGCCAAGCCCGATGTAGCCATTTGTCATCGGAATAAAGTGAGTTGGTTAAGAGATATTATAAGACCTACTCAACCTCCTTTACTGGCAATAGAAATACTTTCACCTCGTCAGGCATTGAGTGATTTAACCGATAAATCGTTGGATATTTATTTCCCTTCGGGGGTTGATACAGTATGGGTGATTATCCCTCAGTTTAAGCAGATTACAATCATGACCGTTACAGGGCAGGAAAATATTTCAACTGGCATCATACACAATGCTCCTACTGGAATTTCTCTTGAAGTAGGAACGCTATTTGCAGAATAACCCGATTTTTCTTTTAAGCCAAGGTCTTATGCTCACCATAAGACCTTGGGAATGTATGACTACTTCACAGGATTGGGCGGTGTGAGGTGCGGCGCCAGAAAACGGTAGATTTCCTCGCGTGACTCACGGGCCAATTTGGTATCTATCCGGTTGAAAATGTGCCCTCCTGGAGCGTCCTGATAAATTTTATAGTCAAATTTCTTGCCGTGGGCTTTTAGGGCGTTGATAAGCCCTTCTACTTCTAGCACATTCACGTCTTCATCGTTGGTATTGGTATGCACCAAAAGCGGGGTTTTGAGCTTGTGGGCGTTCCACATCGGCGACCGCCGCCGGTATTCGGCCACGTTTTCGGAGGCATCCTTGCCGAGGTGAGTTGCGGCCGCAAATTCATTGCGATAGCTCTGGGTTTTGTACCCCATCCGGGCAATCAAATCACTGACGGGCACACCCGCGTAGGCCACGCGATAATCTTCTGGATGGTCAAAGATATTCATGAGGGTAATCATCCCGCCGTGGCTCCAACCCATGATTCCTACCCGCTCGGCATCTACCTGCGGCATGTTTTCGACGGCCCAACGCTTACCCGCCAATACATCGTCGTTTTCGTAATCGCCATAATCAATTTGGCGATGAAACACGCTGCCGTAGCCCGTACTGCCTCGGTATTCGGGGGCAATGACGATGTAGCCTTGGTCAATCAATTCCTTGACAATGTGGGCATTGAATGTATTAAAGTCGCCGTGTATGCCGCCGTGAATGAGTACCATGAGGGGCAGTTTTTTGGAAGAAAAAAACTTCTTTGGTACAAACGTGTACGCTGGAATCACCACGGGATTGTTGGCACCCTGTCCAGTCGGATTTTTAACCACGTGCGGGGGCTTGCTGGCGTAGCTGACCTTGTCGATGATGGCGATGTCCCCCAATTTTTGATACCACAGCAAGTCGTCGATTTTTTTGGTCAAGGCTTGGTCGCTAAAACGAAGGTTGTCTTCCAGTGCTTTGAGGCGGTCGGCGAGGTCGGTTGGGGGAGTTTGGGCCATCCCCATTTTGAAAATGAAACTCAAGAGCAAAATAAAGTAATATTTACGCATGGGCATAGAGGGTTTATTGATGAAAATAAAAGGAAAAAACAGTCGGTCGGTGATGAAAACAACGGGTGTATTCTTCATTGATGGCTATGAGTAAATATATTCTTAAATTGCGTATTCACAAAATCAGCATAGACACAACCAACATTTATGGAGCAGGAACCGATGGAATTTGCCAAACCTGAAAAAATTAAGGACAAAACCAAAAAAGACAAGAAAAAGAAGGCTGACCGTACTGTTGAAACAATGTACCGCTCTACCTTGGCCAACCACATGCAACTGAGCACGTTGGCCGACCAGAAAGCGGGCCTGTTGGTGTCGGTCAATGCCATTATTATTTCGATTATGGCCTCCTTTATGGTGCGCGAATCGTTTGATAATGCTTACCTGATTATACCTACGTGCTTGCTCGTGGTGGTGTGTTTGTCGACCATTACGGTGGCGCTTTTGGCTACGCGTCCTTCGGTAAAACCCCAATCGCAAAAACTGGACGCGGAGAATGTGCACAAGATGGATTTGCTGTTTTTTGCCGATTATACGGCCCTCACGTTGGAAGAATACCAAAAAGCGATGAAAGAGATGATGGTCAAAGAAGACCGATTGCACGACAGTCTCATCAAAAATATTTACGCCCAAGGCAAAGTCATGGAGCGTAAATACCGACGCATAAAAATCGCCTACACGATTTTTATCTTTGGGTTTCCGATGGTGTTGATTTGCTATCTTATCACCTTGTATTGGGCTTAGTTGCCGTTTTTGATGGTGGGTTTGGTGCCGTTTTCTACCGTAAATACCTCTTTGATTGATTTGGGATTGTCGATGGTTTTATAAAACTCGTCGAGGTAGTTGATGGTGCGCTTGATGTAGCCTTTTTCGAGCTGAGGATTGTTTTCGTACAAGGCGTAAATCTGCGGTTTTACCCGCCTGAAATTATCAAATACTTGTTGATACACCGCTGGCGAATACGTAATGCCCCGGTAAATGCGCTCCCGTACTGAGTATAGGTTGAGGGCTTGGGGCGGGCGGGCGTATTTGGCCTCAATAATGCCTGAATGGTCAAAATCATAAGGAACCGCCGTGATGTAAGTGGTTTTGTCTAACAGTTTGATGTTGTGCAAATATGGTACCGACCAGTCTGAATTACCAATCATGTATTCAAAAACCGCCACCGTAGCCATACTGACCGAGTCGATGATGTACATAGGAATTTGTTTTCGATACATATTTTTGGCCTTGTTGCGTTTGGCTAGAAAGGTTTCATCTTCGAGCAAAAAGGCAAATCGGGTTTCGGTTTCGCGTTTGCCAGCCGAATCTTGATAAGTGACCCTGGCCAAACGGGCGTCGAAACTGTCGTCGGTGAGCAGGTTATACATTTTGTAGACCAAATATTCCTGAAAAATATACTCTTCGTTTTGGCAATGCGTCACCAGTTTCAGCAGATTCTGACGCTCAAAGATGGTATTTTTATCTTTCTTGCTCGGAATATTTAGTAACAACGGAGGAAACGTACAGTTGGAGGGCGAGCGCCGAAAATTCCCCCTTACTTTCACCCTGATGTTCAGGGCTATTTCCCCTTTTTTCTTTCGATTGTATTCCAATTTTGCCCATCGGTAAGGCTGCTTGGCATTTTTCCGGTCTTTCATGAGGGAGCTGAAATTGGTCGTGAGATTAAGCTCCAACATATCCTCTTTTTTGAAGAGAGGCCCCAGTTTGACCTTGGTGGAATCTTTGGGTTCTTTTTGCGTAAATCCCTGTAAGCTAACCAGAAACAGGGTGGTGGAAACGATGATACGGTAGAATGAATGAGTCACGGAGAAAGAGCGTTTTTCGTTTAGGCTGATGTACTTTCGGATAAATGATTGCAAAAGGTAAAATTACGTTTTTTCGTACGGCAATTTAATCACAAATGTGGTGCCTTCACCTTCTGTGCTGATGACGTCGATGCTGCCGCCGTGGCCTTTAGTGATGATGTCGTACGCCAAACTCAGGCCCAAACCCGTGCCTTCGCCGGTGGGTTTGGTGGTAAAAAAGGGCTGGAAAATCTTTTCTTTGACCGCGTCAGGAATGCCCGTGCCGTTGTCTTTTATCTTGATTTCAACCCGATTCCCCTTTTTACGGGTAGAGACAGTAACCATTGGGTGATGGGAGTCCGACAAATCGGTCGGGTCTGCCCCATTTTTTTGCTGAACGGCATAAAAGGCGTTGTTGATTAGATTCAATAATACGCGCCCGATGTCTTGCGGTACCACCTTGATGGGGGGCAGGTTTTCGTCAAAATCAGTTTTGAAATCGGCGTTAAATCTATCCGCCGCGTTGCCTTTGTCTTTGGCGCGGAGGCCGTGGTAACTCAAGCGCAGGTATTCATCGGCGAGGGCGTTGAGGTTTGTGAATTGTCGTTCGCCTGAACCCATACGAGAGTGTTCGAGCATTCCCTTCACGATGGAAGATGCGCGCTTGCCGTGGTGGTTGATTTTCTGTAAGTTTTGTTCAATATCTCCCAAAAGCTCCTCTTCCAATTCATGGGCTTGTGCTACTTCGCCTTTGGTCTTTTTGTCTTCTTTGATTTCTTTCAGTTCATCCAACAATTCGATGCTTATCTCCGAAAAATTATTGACAAAATTCAGCGGATTTTGAATCTCGTGGGCAATCCCCGCCGTCAGCTCGCCCAAGCTAGCCATTTTTTCTTTTTGAATGAGTTGATTTTGGGTGGCTTTCAGTTCTTCCAACGATTCTTCCAATTGCGCCGTACGCTCTTTTACTTGTCGTTCGAGGGTTTCGTTTTGGACGGCCAGCAAGTGCTGTTTTTCCAGTTCCTGTGCTAAGGTCTTCTTACTGAGGTCGTTGTTTTCGCGAAGTTTTTCAATCAACTCTTTGTTGGTTCTGGAAAAACTGATGGCCAAATACAGCGAAATGCACAAGGGAACGCACAAAACCGCAATTTGATACGTGACGATACCGCCCAACCATTGCTCAAAAAGTGGGTAAGAACCATTGTTTTTGAGTAATAAATCAATGTAAAACAACAGAAACATCACCAGCGAAATCCCCATTCCAATCATGATGAGCCGCGCTCCGGGTTGGTGGCGGCGCAGCGCCAAGGCCGTGACGCGAATGACTTCGGCAGTCATCAACAATTCGGTGCCCAACTCGGCCCAAATGGAACCTAATGAATAAGGAGTAAACAACGAAATAACCACTAACACCCCAAACACCACAATCAACCAAAACAGAATGCCGGTGGGCTGATGGTAAATCTTATAAATGGCCCGAATCAGAAACAGGTAAGCGATGGGAAAGGCAATGGTTTGGACAAATTCGGCCACAAAGTAGTCGGAGAGGTTCTCAAAATAATCGAACGTCAGCGGGATGCAGAGAAAAGCGAGGCCCAAAAAAAAGGTCGTAAATGAAAAATATAGGTTGGCGCGTTGGGTGCGGTAGAGTATGTAAAAGGATAAATGCAGAAACGTAAGGATAAAAAATACGCCTACCTGAAACCAGCCGTAGTAGGTTTGGTGGCGTTGATGTTTATTGACATCGCTGGCGTAGGATGTTTCGATAACGGTGGCCTTGAGGCAGTGGTTTCTGCTGAAACCCACGCGGTTGTAGAAAGAACTGTGTTCGTATGCAACCCGAATGGAAATCTGAACGAACGGAAAACTGACGGAATAGGGGAGGCCGATGACGTTGGTCTTGAAAATATTGACGGCTCGGGTGGCTTCGGAGTCGGTGCTGACAGTACCGATTTTGCGCGCGGGCAGTCCGTTGATGTAAATTTCAGAAGCTACGCTTTGGCTGATTAGCAGTGTGGTCAGCTTCTGGGCCACCATCGGCGAAAGTTCCAGCGTAGTTCGGAACCAGCCGATGTTTTTTTGCGTCAGTTGGGGAATGTTGCCCACATCGTCGGTGGGGTTGACATCCGACCATCCGCTGTCGTCAAACTCGGGGTCGGCCCATGCGGGATTATCACCCGCGTGCCATTTCCAATTTTTGTCGAGCACAAAGCCTTTTTGGGGCAGGGTGTCGATGGTGATAATACTTTGTGCGGCAACGTGGACTAGGGGAATGAGCAGAAATAAGAGAATGAATAAGCGATTTTTCATGGGTTGGCTGTTAATTATTCTCAAACGGGCAATTTAACGATAAATTCCGTTCCTTCACCTTGGCGGCTTTCCACATCTAAAGCGCCGCCGTGGCCTTTGGTGACGATGTCGTAAGCCAGACTTAATCCCAGTCCAGTACCTTGTCCGGTGGGTTTGGTGGTAAAAAAAGGTTGGAAAATTTTGTCTTGCACTTCTTCAGGAATTCCCGTTCCGTTGTCTTTTACGCGTATTTCGACCCAATCTACCGCATTTTTGTCGGTGATATGCTGTGTGCTGACCCACACCGCTGGTTGATAATTGTTGGATAAGTCTGTCACCTTTTTTTGCTGAACAGCATAAAAAGCGTTGTTGATAAGATTGAGCAAAACCCGGCTTATATCTTGCGCAACAACGTTGATTTTAGGCAGATTTTCGGCGGCGTCTAGGTTAAAATCAGCATTAAAACACTTGTCTTTTGCGCGTAGCCCATGATAGGCCAAACGCAGGTATTCGTCGGCCAAGGTGTTGATGTCGATGGGTTCCTTCTTGCCTGAGCCCGTGCGGGAGTGTTCGAGCATTCCCTTCACGATGGAAGAAGCGCGTTTACCGTGGTGGTTGATTTTCTGCAAATTTTGTTCAATATCCCCCAAAAGCTCCGTTTCCAGTTCATCTTCTTTGGGTCCTTCGCCTTTTGCCGTTTTTTCTTCTTTGAGCTCGTTCAGTTCTTTCAGAAGTTCAATGCTGACTTCTGAAAAGTTATTGACAAAATTCAACGGATTCTGAATTTCATGGGCAATTCCCGCCGTCAGCTCACCCAAAGAGGCGAGTTTTTCGGACTGAATGAGTTGGTCTTGGGTGGTTTTGAGGTGTTCGATGGAGGCTTTAAGCTCGTTGGTTCGCTCGGCCACCTGCCGTTCGAGGGTTTCGTTTTGGACCGCCAGAATGTGTTGTTTTTCTTGTTCTTGCGCTAGGCTTTTGGCCGAAAGGCTTTCCAGTTCTTGAATCTTTTTGCGCAATGACTGATGGGTACGGGAGTATTCGCGCACCAACGAAAATGATAAGCCGACGGGAATGCTGAAAAGCATCACAAAGATAAGCAGCATAGCGACGAGAACGACAAATTCTAAGTAGCCGTTTTGGGTGTTGTTAAAACCTACAAAAGCCCCCGCAATGGAAAAAAATACAATGGCTAAGACCAGACAGCCCGCCGCCACAACCAACGAATAAATCGGCACTTTGGCGTTGGAATCTTTGCGTCGTTCGGCCAAAATGCTTACCCGGATAAAATCGGTAAAAATCAGCAGAAAAGGGGGCCATACCGCCAGTCCATACGGCACATCTGCTTCTATGACCATGCACACCAAACTTACCGCTATTAATATGGCCTGTATATAGAAAAAGTAGCTGAATGGCTGATGTAGGTAGTGATAAAGCGATACGTTGATGAGGATTATGCCCAAATAAAATGTGATGAAGGTGGTCAACTCGCCGATTTGCTGATGGCTTGTAGTTTGTAGTTGTGTTTCTAAACTTTCAGCAACAAAGGCAAGCGCAAACGTAAGCATGGTAAACCCGAGCGTCAAACTTACCGTTTTTGAACGGTTTGAACGATAAAATAAAAAATGTAAAATGCTGAAAACTAGAAAAAGGCTGATGCTAAAAAAAAGAAAACCTGAAGTTCGACTGGAGGTTTTACGAATCCAGGAGCCGAGGCTTTTTGTTTCAAAAACCTTAAGCGTAAACGTTTCCTGATTAGAGCCAGGGTAATAAAAATTATTTTTTGTAAATGAAAACCGAACTGCGATGGTGTGTTGGTTGGTGTCTGATAAACTGAATGGTATAACTTTGGCAATGGAATGTGTGATTTCTTGGGAAGGAGAGTTGCTCACAACTCCCAATGTATCAAGGGGTTTGCCGTCCAAGTAGATTTCGGCCGCCCCTACTTGACGAATATAAAAACACAAGGGTTTATTGACCAACAAAGCATTGACGCGGATGGGGCGCCGCAACCATCCGAGCTGTGCTTGGCGAATTTGGGGCAAATGATGAATGCTTTGGTCGAGCTGAATGTCTGACCATTTTTGGTCATCAAATGTCGGTTGCGCCCATTGGGGGTTGTCGCCCGCGTGCCATTTCCAATGTTTACTCAAAGTGCTGCCATTCTCAGAAAAGGGACGTAGCGCGGGCACTTGCTGTCCAAAAATCTGACTACAACATAAAAGCAGGAAAGAAAGAAAGGCATACTTCATTCAAAAAACGCCGTTTTGAGGTGGAAATGGGTTGTTTTTAGACAAATGTAATGAAATACGAGGAGGATTGTTTTACTACCCGACGGTTTTTGGAGGTGGATGACTCTAGCGTTTCTAAAAAATGAAGATAGAAGGTCGTGAACATATACAAAGCAATTTTTTAGTGAATCGGCAATTGTACCACAAATGTTGTTCCCTCATTTTCTACACTTTCTACCTCCATTGTCCCTCCATGTCCTTTTGTTATGATATCATACGCTAAACTCAACCCCAGTCCAGTGCCTTCGCCAGTAGGTTTGGTGGTGAAAAAGGGTTGAAAAATTTTGGCTTTTGTGGCCTCCGACATGCCGTTGCCGTTGTCGGTCACCCTGATTTCAACATGGGTGTCGGTGGCTTGGGTCAAAACCGTCACTTTGGGTTGGTAGGAATTTAACCCTGACAGGGTTTTTCGTTGCTGCACCGCATAAAAAGCATTGTTGATTAGATTCAACAATACTCGCCCTATTTCTTGCGGGATGATTTGAATTTTTGGGAGGTGCTCATTTGCAATGAGCTCATAATCACTCTCAAAGTTCGGATTTTTTGCTTTCATGCCGTGGTAGGCAATGCGCAGATATTCATTGACTAGTTGGTTTATATCAGTCAATTCGCGCTCGCCTGTTGATGTGCGCGAATGCTCCAACATCCCTTTGACAATGCTCGACGCCCGCTTGCCGTGAAGGTTGATTTTTTCTTGGTTTTGGATAAGGTCGTCCACCAATTCATTTTCTAATTCTTCGTCCCTTTCTTCTTGGCCCTTCAACCTTTCGACTTTTAGCTCTTTGGCTAGTTCAATGCTCAGTTCTGAGAAATTGTTGACGAAGTTTAACGGATTCTGAATTTCGTGGGCGATACCCGCCGTAAGCTCTCCCAGAGAGGCCAGCTTTTCGGATTGTATTAATTGATTTTGGGTGGCTTTCAGCGCAATGAGGGCTTCTTCGGCTTTCTCATGTTGACGATTTATTTCTTCTTTTTGGCGGTGTAAAAGATTGTTGGCTTTTTGTTTTTGGCGATTGTTGCGGTATAAAATAAAAGCTAATAACGCCACCCCTACCAATATCCCCGATAAAGCATACACTTGGAGTTGACTCTGCAACGCGGCTTTATTGGCTTCAATCCGCCGTTTGGTGCGTATTTCCCGTTCTTCTTCTTCGTAGGCCAGTTTTTTGATTTGACTGTTTTTTTCCTGTATGCTGAGGCTGTCTTTGGCCGCCATTGCTATTTTAAAGTAATGAAAAGCTTCGCGCAGGTTGTTTTTTTGTTCATATACTTGCGACAACAAGGTCGAAGCCTCGATAAGCGTGGGCAGATGGTACGCGTGGTTTCCGTTTTCTTCGATGGCTTTTTTTCCGTAAAAAAGGGTTGAGTCCAACTGATTTTTATCTTTATAGACCTTAGCCAATCCCTGATACGCCCGTGCATTGACCCCTGTAATGTTGAATTTTCGATTCCATGCAAGCGTTCGGCGGTAATAGACCATCGCACTATCGGGTCGGCCAGAGGCGGCATAAGCAGTCCCCAAAAAATAAGCAGAAGAAGTAACGTACGTTGGTAATTGGTATTTTAGGCCAGTTTGATAGGCTTGGTGGAGGTTTACGAGTGCGGTATCGAGGCGGCCCATTTCTTGGTAAATCACGCCGAGCGTTAAGTGAATGTCGGCAACGGGGTGGTTTTTTTGGATGATTTTTGCTTGTTCAAGGTATTCAGCCGCCTTTGTATTGTCTTTGCTCATGGTATAAATGAACGCAATGTTGGCCAAAATGACGGCGGTTTCTTGGGGCGTTCCAAATCTTTCAGCAAGGCGTCGGGTATCCATCAGGATGGCAAGGCCGCTCGCATATTCGTTGGTATGCGCCAAAATAAATCCTTCTGCAATACCGACGACAATCTTTCCCTTCACAAAATCGAGGCGATTGGTCAGGGCTTTTGCCTGCCGGGCATATTGCAAGGCTACATCGGAATCAATAGAGGTATAACAGCGGGTCAGTTCGACCAGAAGCAAGACCTTGTTGGTGTCTTCTTTGGCTTGGGTCAAGGTTCGTTTCAGACTGTCGGCGAGGAGTGGGTTAATGTTGGGTTGAGCGAAGGCCGCGTGCGTGATGAGCGACAGCAAAAATAGACCAAGCCACTTTTTCATGTTTGTTCTGACCTTTAATTGATGGGTAATCTCACCATAAACGTAGTTCCTTCTCCCTCGATGCTTTCCATTTCCATTTCGCCGCCGTGGCCTTTGGTTACGATGTCGTAGGCCAATGAAAGTCCTAAGCCCGTACCCTGACCCGTAGGTTTGGTGGTGAAAAAAGGCTGGAAAATTTTGGACTGAACTTCTTCGGGAATCCCCGTCCCGTTGTCTCTCACTGAAACATGTATTTCGTCTTCTATCTTTTTTGTGGTTACCCAAACGGTGGGCTCATAGTTGGCTAAGCCTAAGGTGTTTTTTTTATGAACGGCATAAAACGCGTTGTTAATCAAATTTAGAAATACGCGCCCCAAATCTTGCGGAACGACTTCGATATTGGGGACCTGAGGGTCCAAATCGGTTATCAAATGGGCATTAAAGGATTTGTCTTTGGCGCGTAATCCGTGGTAGCTCAGGCGGAGGTACTCATCGGCGAGGGCGTTGAGGTCCGTTAGTTCTTTTTTGCCCGAGCCCGCGCGCGAATGTTGCAACATACCCGTAACAATGCTGGCGGCGCGCTTGCCGTGGTAGTTGATTTTTTGGAGATTCTGCACAAGGTCGTTGAGGATTTCTTCTTCCAAGCCCGCGTCTCGTTGGGCTTCATCTTTATCTCTTTCGCCTTTCAATTCTTCTACCAATTCGGCGGATACTTCCGAAAAATTATTGACAAAGTTGAGTGGATTCTGAATTTCGTGCGCAATCCCCGCCGTAAGCTCTCCCAAAGAAGCCAGTTTTTCGGACTGAATAAGTTGTTCCTGCGTAGCCTTCAGGTCGTCGAGTGCGTGTTGTAGCTCTTCTTTTTGCTGCATTATTTCGGCGGTTCGGGCCGCCACCTGCGATTCCAAATCCAGTTTTTTGGCTTCCAGAATCCGATTGGTTTCTTCTTCTTGTTCGCGTTTGAGTCGCTCTTCTTTGATGGCTTTGTCAAAAGATTTTTGTTGATTTCGGGCTACTAACGCCAAAATAAAACTGGCAGTAAGGGCAATGCCTTTGAGCGACTCAAAAAAATTATGGTGTTTTTTATGGAATTTCGGCACCCAATATTCGCCCATATTATCAATCAAAAAAGCCAATCCCAATGGCACAATCATCCAGAGCAGCAAACGGGACGCGGAGCTTTGATTTCTTAATAAATAGGCTGGAATGGACGCAATGATTAAGAGAAGAAAAAAAACGGGGGGGGAGATAAAATCAGTATCCGCTACTACTTCAACTGCCAACAAACCAAACGCCGCAAAGCGTGCGTATTTGAGGCGTTGGTCCCACTCGGGGAGACGCTCTTTGGTCTGTAAAAATTTTTGAATAAATGGCAGTAAGAAAAAAGCAACCATGAAGGGAGTGACAAAATTCATAGCTGGAAAAAGGTTTTGAAATGATTAAGCGTCATAAAACGACTCTTGCCGTTGTTTTTTCTCCAATATCTGTATTTTTGTCGAATATTGATTACTTTTTATGTCTTCAGCTTCCCTGTACCGTTCGTTAGGAGTGCGAGCCGATGAAATTCGTACCGTCGGTTTGTTCTTTTTACATCATTTTTTTCTGGGTTTCGGCACGATGCTGATCTACGTATCGGCCAATGTCATCCTGCTCGAAAACCACCCCGAGAGCAGTCTGCCGCTGGCCTATATGGCATCGGCAGTAGGGATGATGGTTATCGGAAAAGTGTATACTTATTTTGAGCATCACCTTCGACTCAATCAGTTAGTTATCAGGGTTTTGTGGGCGGTGATTGTGCTTACGGCCGTTATACTGCTGTTGGTCATATTTGGCCATTCGGTCACGGCGGCGGTGGCCATTATGGTGGGCTTTCGCTCTATTTATCTGCTCACCAATCTTGAATTTTGGGGAGTATCAGCGGTGGTTTTTGACGTGCGTCAAAGCAAACGCTTGTTTGGCGTAATCAGCGCGGGCGATATGCCCGCCAAGGCACTCGGCGGTATGCTGGCGGTTTTGATTCATGGTCATACCGAACTGATATTCATGTTGTTTTTGGCATTTGGTTTCTTTTGGGCGGCCATGTATACGGCCGTTTTGACTTTTCGCTCGCACCACGTGACCACCGCGCATGGCAGTGATGCTCCCATTCGGCGGCGTCCTATGCCCCGCCTCATTACTCAGTTGTTTGGTGGGAGTGAGTTGATTTTTGCCATGTGCCTTAGCCTTACCGCTGTTGCCATCATGGCAACGGGCGTTGAATACGCCTTTTTTATCAATGTTAAATATAAACTCCATAGTCAGGCCGAAGTGATGACCTATCTCGGCGGCGTACTGACCCTGACTTACCTGTTGGCGACGTTTGTGAAGCTGGTCGTGTCGCGGCAGACCATCGATTACTTCGGTATCAACAAAGTACTGGCGTTGCTGCCCGTGGGTGGTTTGGGGGTGGCGGTCAGCTTGGGCGTTATTTTCTTGATGGGATATGATGAATCGGTTCAATTGGTGGCTTATTGCTTTGTGTATCTGGGTTTTGAAGTAGTACGAAGAGCTCTTTTTGACCCCGTTTTCTTGGTGCTGTTTCAGCCGCTTTCTCCTCATCAACGCTTGCGTGGACATACCCTTGCCAAGGGATTTTATGAACCGTTGGGGCTTGGTTTAGGTGGGCTGATGCTTTATTTAAGTCACCATTGGTGGCAGGGAGGACAGTGGTTTTTGGTGGAGGAAATTGTGGTGGGGGCGGTTTTTGCACTTTGGTTTTTGCGCCGTACCTACCTTCAGTACGTGGCCACGTTGCAGGAAGCACTCAGTAAACGATTTGTGGCCGCCGAAGATTTGGCGATTCCCGATGAGGCTGTCAAAGCGGTGTTGAAAAATCTTCACAGCGATAAACCCAAAGAGGTCATCAACGCGGTAGAATGGCTGAGCAGTACGCCGGCGCACGGGGTTCCGCATTCTAAATTGCACGATTATATCACCGAACTATTTACCCACCGCGACGACCGAGTACGGTTGGCGGCCCTCGAAGCCGTTGATAAGTTGGGGCTAGAGCTAAAGCCAGCGCAATTAAAGAAGCTGGCTTTGGAAGATTATTCGCCGCTTATCCGGGAAGTTGCCGCGCGGATTGTGAGTAAAAATACCCCGTCAATTGGTAATGAGTTGTTGTATACGCCCGATATGGCGGTTAGGAAGGGGGCCATTTTGGGGCTTTTGACTGGGGAGCCAAACCAATCTTTTGCCCTGACCGCGCTGGAAGCTATGCGTCAAAATTCCAACGCCAACAGCCAACTAGCTACCCTGACAATTGTACGTTCCCTGAAACTGACGCGCTACGTTGACTTTGTCAAAGAGTCGTTTGTGCATCCTGATGTAGAGGTTGTGCGGGCCGCCATTGAGACCTCAGGGGTATTGCCGAGTGCAGTATTGAGCGCCCAACTGGTAGATTTTCTTTCGGAAAAGAACTCTTGGCGTTTGGCGGCCAAGAGCCTGGCCAGTGTAGAAAAAGAAGCGTTGCCACTCTTGACCGAACGACTCACAAAAATTACATCACCTGATTTGGAGAGGCGTATTGTGGCAGTTTGTGCGTTAATGCAGTCCAAAGAAGCGTATCAGTTGTTGTTACAATTGCTTCAACGGCCTCATGTTTCGGTCAGAACGGCGGCCTTGCACGCACTGCGAAATTTTGATACTTCCAAAGAGGCATCGTTGTTTGAAAAACTACTTCATGAAGAACTTTTGCTGGCTCAGCGCCTATTACATGGACAGGCAGAATCCATTGAGGCCGATCTCAAAAATAGCCTTATGTATGAACAGGAGGTGACGATTCAGCGTATTTTTGGCCTTTTGATGCAGCGCTATGACCCCGATTTGATTGCCAGTACCCAAAACAGTGTGCTGCACAGCTCGCGCGAGCGGCGCGCCAATTCGCTTGAACTACTCGAAAACAGCGTGCCCCGCCAAGTGTACGGGAGTTTGCACGCGTTGCTCGACGATGTGTCGGATGCGGAGAAAATCAACCGAATTGATGTTCAAATGGGGATATTTTCAGCAAAAGATTCCATTAAAGATTATATTCTTCAACAAGGGGCGCGGCACTTTACGTACTGGACCATTCGCCTTACCTTGCGTGGTGTATCGCCCGCTCAATTATTCAATTATCCCGATTTACAACTCATGAGTCATTCATCTGCCACCGCCAAAGTTTCAATTACGGAGCGTGTTATGGTCTTAAAAAATACCGATCTTTTTGCCGAAACTCCCGAAAACGTATTGAGCAGTATTGCGCCTATCATGAAGGAAGTGAACTACCTTGAAGGGCAGACCATTTTTGAAAAAGGCGATTTAGGTACGAGTATGTTTGTGATTTATGAAGGCGAAGTGGGCATCTACGACGGGCAGGTACAACTAGCTACTTTTGGCCGGGGAGATGTGTTTGGGGAGCTGGCATTGCTAGATGCCGAACCGCGCTCGGCGGCGGTGGTTTCACTCTCCGATGTTCAACTTTTTCGGGTAGACCAAGCTGATTTTTACGACCTTATGGACGAGCGCGGAGAAGTATTACGCAACATCATCCGGATTCTGTGTCAGCGTATTCGCAACCAAAATACCAAGCTGAGAATGATGGCAGCGAAGTAATTCCTATTTTTCACCCTATAAATATATAGGCTTCCCTTTAAAGGGTTAAGATATTAAATATCAGTACTTTGCATCAAAAAATAATCCCCGAATATGCGCGTATTTGGCATAATTCGGGGATTTTCGTATTTTAGTTGTGCTAACAAACCTAA
>NZ_QPIW01000043.1 GCF_003339505.1 Runella aurantiaca | reverse complement strand
TTTTTTGAAGCAATTTAATAACTTCGTCCCTAATGATTTTTTTCATTCTTAAAGGCTGGTTTGATGCTTGGTCGCTTCAAAATTCAGCCTTTTTGTTTTACATAGCAATTATCTTCGGGTACAGTACCATTTGTCTTATTCGTTTAGTGATTTATATTTTTCCATTGGCCTTTTAGACCTCATTTCAATTAGAATGTTTGTCGCCAACGACGAAGGGTACTCATACTATTTCAAATTCTTGGGGCTTTCGGTAGTATTTGTTAACTGAAAGCTCTGGTGGCGGACTACTTCATAATGAAGGAGTTTCAATCCTTATTCTAATGAATGTAGCTCTGAAAATTTGACGAAAAATTATGACAAAAACGTCTGGTGATAAGTTCCAATCTTTTTTTTGCTGGAAAGTGCTCTGAAAGATTTATTCCAGGGATGGTATACATTGTTGGCATCCGTTTCAATCCTTATTTTGCTGGAAAGTGCTCTGAAAGCTGGTGCAACTGGCTTTGAGTCTCCAGTGATTACCCCGTTTCAATCCTTATTTTGCTGGAAAGTGCTCTGAAAGTTTGGAGCTACCTAAGCCTTTCACAATTTAGACAAAGTTTCAATCCTTATTTTGCTGGAAAGTGCTCTGAAAGAGAAAATGAGTATCATTTCATCTACTTTTTCAAGTTTCCGTTTCAATCCTTATTTTGCTGGAAAGTGCTCTGAAAGGTCACATTAGAACAATTGCAGAGAGAAGAAAAAGAAGTTTCAATCCTTATTTTGCTGGAAAGTGCTCTGAAAGTGCGCTCAATGGCGAAGTGGAAAGCTACGCTCAATCTGTTTCAATCCTTATTTTGCTGGAAAGTGCTCTGAAAGCGCATCATCGCACTGGAGAGTACCAATCTAGGGCTTATTTCAATCCTTATTTTGCTGGAAAGTGCTCTGAAAGTAAACTCGTTTGAACAGACCGCTCTTTTGATTTCTATTTCAATCCTTATTTTGCTGGAAAGTGCTCTGAAAGTCTTTTGTGGCAACTGGCAACAATTATATAGACATTCATTTCAATCCTTATTTTGCTGGAAAGTGCTCTGAAAGAGTCGTTCTTTAGAGATTCGCCTAAGTCGCTAATTGGATTTCAATCCTTATTTTGCTGGAAAGTGCTCTGAAAGAATCGTATTTTTGGAGAAGTGAATGACAATGAAAGAATTTCAATCCTTATTTTGCTGGAAAGTGCTCTGAAAGCTGTTTTTCAAGGTCTTAATAAGGTAGTCCCTAAAGCATTTCAATCCTTATTTTGCTGGAAAGTGCTCTGAAAGCCTGCATTAACTGCCATGTCAAAGACCGTCAGGCGGTTTCAATCCTTATTCTGCTGGAAAGTGCTCTGAAAGTTTTGGGGTATTGGGAGAGTACGCTCCGAGGTACTCGTTTCAATCCTTATTCTGCTGGAAAGTGCTCTGAAAGTCTGCCGTTATCCTTATTGGATGAACAAATATAATACTAAGTTTCAATCCTTATTCTGCTGGAAAGTGCTCTGAAAGGTGAATGGTGAATCTTTGGTAGTTGACGTAACATCGTTTCAATCCTTATTCTGCTGGAAAGTGCTCTGAAAGTCAACAATTGCTTTTTGCTCTGAGTAGGCTTTTTTGGTTTCAATCCTTATTCTGCTGGAAAGTGCTCTGAAAGAGAGTGCCAAAAAAGTAGTGGCATAAGGCCGATAAAGTTTCAATCCTTATTCTGCTGGAAAGTGCTCTGAAAGTTAACGGCCGGCTCAGTAGTTGGGAATACGGTACGTGGTTTCAATCCTTATTCTGCTGGAAAGTGCTCTGAAAGATTGTTCCGAAAAAGGCAAATCGTCACTATCTTTTAGTTTCAATCCTTATTCTGCTGGAAAGTGCTCTGAAAGTTTAAAGTAATCATAATCTTGGTAAAATAGAAATTAGTTTCAATCCTTATTCTGCTGGAAAGTGCTCTGAAAGTCCCGTCCTTGACCGACTTATCAGCGGCCATGGCGTGTTTCAATCCTTATTCTGCTGGAAAGTGCTCTGAAAGTCTAGTTTGGCTTACAAAAGTGTAGCCGAAGTGTAGTTTCAATCCTTATTCTGCTGGAAAGTGCTCTGAAAGTTGTCATGTTGCTCAGTTTTTAAACGTAAGACCCCGGTTTCAATCCTTATTCTGCTGGAAAGTGCTCTGAAAGGGCTCACTTCTACGCAGTATTCAGGCAGACAGGATGGTTTCAATCCTTATTCTGCTGGAAAGTGCTCTGAAAGATGCGGTGTTCGGGTGTTTTGTAGCTTTTGCAATTGTGTTTCAATCCTTATTCTGCTGGAAAGTGCTCTGAAAGGTCAATGTCTGGCGTTCCATTGATGAGTTCACTGAGGTTTCAATCCTTATTCTGCTGGAAAGTGCTCTGAAAGTATTACATCAAATTCAAATTCTATGTCTGAGCCAAAGTTTCAATCCTTATTCTGCTGGAAAGTGCTCTGAAAGTGGTGTCGGCTTTAAGTATTGCGACCTTTTGATTTGAGTTTCAATCCTTATTCTGCTGGAAAGTGCTCTGAAAGAATCAATTGTGTTGATCCCTTGACCACGCAACGAAGTTTCAATCCTTATTCTGCTGGAAAGTGCTCTGAAAGGGGATACCCCTAGTTTTCAACTTCGCTTATATTGTTGGTTTCAATCCTTATTCTGCTGGAAAGTGCTCTGAAAGTATTTCGGCGTTTGAGCAAGAAGGATCGGGAACAACTGTTTCAATCCTTATTCTGCTGGAAAGTGCTCTGAAAGTGCTGCGCTTCAATCCAAGTGCCTTCACTGTTGTTGTTTCAATCCTTATTCTGCTGGAAAGTGCTCTGAAAGAAGGGCGATTTACAACGCAAACCTGGCCGCTTTTGAGTTTCAATCCTTATTCTGCTGGAAAGTGCTCTGAAAGGTAACCGTCTGGACTTGTGGCATTTTATTGAAATTGTTTCAATCCTTATTCTGCTGGAAAGTGCTCTGAAAGTGCTGCGCTTCAATCCAAGTACCTTCACTGTTCGTGTTTCAATCCTTATTCTGCTGGAAAGTGCTCTGAAAGAAAGGATACCCCTTTTGGGTTGTAAAGGGGACAAACGGGTTTCAATCCTTATTCTGCTGGAAAGTGCTCTGAAAGCCTGCTACCTGTGGTTTTTTTGTGAACATGGTTTTGTTTCAATCCTTATTCTGCTGGAAAGTGCTCTGAAAGCCCTTTTTGGCTACGAAGCAGAAGCCGAAGCATTACAAGTTTCAATCCTTATTCTGCTGGAAAGTGCTCTGAAAGTTGCCGTATCTCCAATCTACTATTTCGTAGTGGGCGAGTTTCAATCCTTATTCTGCTGGAAAGTGCTCTGAAAGTTAGCGGGCGATGTTTACGACGATTATCAAAAGGCTAAAGTTTCAATCCTTATTCTGCTGGAAAGTGCTCTGAAAGCCAGCGAAATCCGAAAGCTGGATAACGTCGAGTTCAAGTTTCAATCCTTATTCTGCTGGAAAGTGCTCTGAAAGACTTTTGCCGGCTTCCGGGCAAGTATGCAGGCAAATAGTTTCAATCCTTATTCTGCTGGAAAGTGCTCTGAAAGTTGCCGTATCTCCAATCTACTATTTCGTAGTGGGCGAGTTTCAATCCTTATTCTGCTGGAAAGTGCTCTGAAAGTTAGCGGGCGATGTTTACGACGATTATCAAAAGGCTAAAGTTTCAATCCTTATTCTGCTGGAAAGTGCTCTGAAAGCCAGCGAAATCCGAAAGCTGGATAACGTCGAGTTCAAGTTTCAATCCTTATTCTGCTGGAAAGTGCTCTGAAAGTGCTGCGCTTCAATCCAAGTACCTTCACTGTTCGTGTTTCAATCCTTATTTTGCTGGAAAGTGCTCTGAAAGAAATACAAATACCCCGCATAGTTCAGCGCAAGTAGATTGTTTCAATCCTTATTTTGCTGGAAAGTGCTCTGAAAGATAGCACAATATCTTATACAACTTTTCAGCGAAGAATGTTTCAATCCTTATTTTGCTGGAAAGTGCTCTGAAAGACCCCACCCAACCCCGATGCACCCGACACCCAACAAGTTTCAATCCTTATTTTGCTGGAAAGTGCTCTGAAAGATTGCCTGAAAATCAACCCTTTTCTTTTATCGGATCGTTTCAATCCTTATTTTGCTGGAAAGTGCTCTGAAAGAAATGGTCATACTTGGTATCGACTCGTTTGGTGAGGTGTTTCAATCCTTATTTTGCTGGAAAGTGCTCTGAAAGTTTGCCGCTTTTTTCGGAAGACAATCAACTCAAGCTGTTTGTTTCAATCCTTATTTTGCTGGAAAGTGCTCTGAAAGGGTTTCAGTTGGCTGATCGGTTTGGATGGTACTGAGTTTCAATCCTTATTTTGCTGGAAAGTGCTCTGAAAGCCGCCGTTGATAGCGTATGTTCGTTGTCTCCTTCGGGTTTCAATCCTTATTTTGCTGGAAAGTGCTCTGAAAGCCAATATTTGAAAACGATTACGTCAACCTTCTGCACTGTTTCAATCCTTATTTTGCTGGAAAGTGCTCTGAAAGACTTATAGGCTTGAGTGAATGGGACTTTAAGATATGTTTCAATCCTTATTTTGCTGGAAAGTGCTCTGAAAGAAAAATAGAAGCCAATGAGAAAGAGATTGAAGATATGTTTCAATCCTTATTTTGCTGGAAAGTGCTCTGAAAGAGACTTGCAAAAACAGTAACCTAACGGCCAACAATAAGTTTCAATCCTTATTTTGCTGGAAAGTGCTCTGAAAGGGCTTCTTCGAGTATTTCATCTGCATTATAGTCTTCGTTTCAATCCTTATTTTGCTGGAAAGTGCTCTGAAAGTTGGCATTGCGTTTGCCGTAGTGGGTGTATGGATTCTGTTTCAATCCTTATTTTGCTGGAAAGTGCTCTGAAAGCTTTCGGCTGCTTGGTTTTTGAGTCTACACTTAGACAAGATGTTTCAATCCTTATTTTGCTGGAAAGTGCTCTGAAAGACTGTACCCATACGGTAACTAATGCCACCAAAACGTTGTTTCAATCCTTATTTTGCTGGAAAGTGCTCTGAAAGAAGAATTAAAATTACTTCCTTCATCAAATCAAAAATCGTTTCAATCCTTATTTTGCTGGAAAGTGCTCTGAAAGTCAAATAATCTTGGTACTGTTGGGCATGAATGGCCGGTTTCAATCCTTATTTTGCTGGAAAGTGCTCTGAAAGTGAAGTGGCGGGAAAAGGTGATTGCTTTCATTGGAAGTTTCAATCCTTATTTTGCTGGAAAGTGCTCTGAAAGTTGGCTGGGGTTGTGTTTTGGTCGTCTGCATTTTTTTTGTTTCAATCCTTATTTTGCTGGAAAGTGCTCTGAAAGTGCGTCCTGGTGATGAGTCCCTTAACGTTTTCCCAGAGTTTCAATCCTTATTTTGCTGGAAAGTGCTCTGAAAGTATCTGGATATAGTCGAAAAAACTTCTTTTTGTCGGGTTTCAATCCTTATTTTGCTGGAAAGTGCTCTGAAAGAGGTGTTTTGCACCGTAACAGGGAATCCCTTCCCCTGCCGTTTCAATCCTTATTTTGCTGGAAAGTGCTCTGAAAGAGCGAGTAAGTACCCGCCGATAATTGGCTAGGTATGCGTTTCAATCCTTATTTTGCTGGAAAGTGCTCTGAAAGAAAATCTTGATTTTTAAATTTCATGGTATTGAGTTTTGTTTCAATCCTTATTTTGCTGGAAAGTGCTCTGAAAGTCCGTCTAAGGTGTAATACGTATCATAAGAAGTGCTGTTTCAATCCTTATTTTGCTGGAAAGTGCTCTGAAAGATATTGGCACCGAAAACGAAGGCAAGAATTTCGGAAACGTTTCAATCCTTATTTTGCTGGAAAGTGCTCTGAAAGAAAGTCTGTTTTTTTCACGGATATAATTAGTTTATAGATGTTTCAATCCTTATTTTGCTGGAAAGTGCTCTGAAAGTACCAGCCGCCGATGGCTCCACGCTGATCTGGCCCAGTTTCAATCCTTATTTTGCTGGAAAGTGCTCTGAAAGACCATCCCATGCGGTTGTTTAGCTCCACCTGCCACAGTTTCAATCCTTATTTTGCTGGAAAGTGCTCTGAAAGATACGCTGTTGAAGGTGACGTTTGGGGACTGCCAAAGTTTCAATCCTTATTTTGCTGGAAAGTGCTCTGAAAGTATTCCAGTCGATGCAATACTCTTTACCTCCCGTTAGTTTCAATCCTTATTTTGCTGGAAAGTGCTCTGAAAGCGTTGCCGCAACACCCGCAAAAAATAGTATTGCGATGTTTCAATCCTTATTTTGCTGGAAAGTGCTCTGAAAGCGAACAGTGTAGGCATTTCTTCGCGCGGTTCAATCCGTTTCAATCCTTATTTTGCTGGAAAGTGCTCTGAAAGAGGACATTGCTTCAAAAACTCCATGCAGTCTATGTTGGTTTCAATCCTTATTTTGCTGGAAAGTGCTCTGAAAGTTTCAATCCCAAAATTCACAGCAAAAAGCGGCTTTGTTTCAATCCTTATTTTGCTGGAAAGTGCTCTGAAAGTCTCCAAGGTCGCAGGTTCGATTCCTGACTCCGTATGTTTCAATCCTTATTTTGCTGGAAAGTGCTCTGAAAGCAAAAAAGTAGTCCAATATTTCTTGCAGATTAGTGAGTTTCAATCCTTATTTTGCTGGAAAGTGCTCTGAAAGTACTGTCAAAGATCGTTTCTGTGGCAAGACGTACCGGGTTTCAATCCTTATTTTGCTGGAAAGTGCTCTGAAAGTAAAGGATCAGCGACGGGAACCGACTACGTACTGTTGTTTCAATCCTTATTTTGCTGGAAAGTGCTCTGAAAGAGTTTTTCGGCCTGTACCCTATCCCAATAGTCACGTTTGGTTTCAATCCTTATTTTGCTGGAAAGTGCTCTGAAAGCCCTTTGTGTTGTTGATCCGCTTGCGTCACCAATTTGTTTCAATCCTTATTTTGCTGGAAAGTGCTCTGAAAGATTGATAATGTTATTGCCGAATTAGAGGGTTACGTGGTTTCAATCCTTATTTTGCTGGAAAGTGCTCTGAAAGTCGCATGGTTGCGGGGGCGTTTATGCGTACACCTGACCTGTTTCAATCCTTATTTTGCTGGAAAGTGCTCTGAAAGATCACCGCCAAACATTGCCAAATGATGCAAACACACGCGTTTCAATCCTTATTTTGCTGGAAAGTGCTCTGAAAGTTCAACTCCTTACTCAAACGTTCGGTGAGATTTTCCCGTTTCAATCCTTATTTTGCTGGAAAGTGCTCTGAAAGGCAACGAAAAAGCAAACCTAATAAGGCGTTCCCGTTCGTTTCAATCCTTATTTTGCTGGAAAGTGCTCTGAAAGAAATGTGCGCTCAATGTCCTGCTTACACGCATTGATGGGTTTCAATCCTTATTTTGCTGGAAAGTGCTCTGAAAGAAGCTCTGTAAGGTGGGAAATGTAGTTTCTGGTGAGTTTCAATCCTTATTTTGCTGGAAAGTGCTCTGAAAGGTTTTCATGTCACGTAAAGTCGGATTGTTCATTAAAAGTTTCAATCCTTATTTTGCTGGAAAGTGCTCTGAAAGCTTTCGTCCTGACTAGCTATCAGCCAAACGAAACGTCGTTTCAATCCTTATTTTGCTGGAAAGTGCTCTGAAAGTACTTTAGCCTGTACCACCTGCCGTTTGGGTGGGATGGTTTCAATCCTTATTTTGCTGGAAAGTGCTCTGAAAGAGGTCTTAGATTATCTCCACGCTTACGAACTCAGAGAGGCGTTTCAATCCTTATTTTGCTGGAAAGTGCTCTGAAAGATTACCTATGCGAGCAAGAGGGCGTTGACACTGTGCGTTTCAATCCTTATTTTGCTGGAAAGTGCTCTGAAAGCATCCATGCTCCGTCAATCTTCTTTACTAAGCCAAGTTTCAATCCTTATTTTGCTGGAAAGTGCTCTGAAAGTCAACTCCCATGCCTTACTTTCACTTTCGCAAATCGGTTTCAATCCTTATTTTGCTGGAAAGTGCTCTGAAAGCCAGCCAGCCCATGCCTTCTTTTTTGCCATAGATGAGTTTCAATCCTTATTTTGCTGGAAAGTGCTCTGAAAGCGGTTGGGTGGGATGTGAAGGATATTAAGGAAGTAGGTTTCAATCCTTATTTTGCTGGAAAGTGCTCTGAAAGTAGCACAAGGATTATCAGCAAACGCAATTATAGGGGGTTTCAATCCTTATTTTGCTGGAAAGTGCTCTGAAAGCCGAACAATGTAGAGGGGATTGCAACGGAGTTCCGGTTTCAATCCTTATTTTGCTGGAAAGTGCTCTGAAAGATTCTGCAAATAACGGGTATCAGTAGCGACGTTAGTATGTTTCAATCCTTATTTTGCTGGAAAGTGCTCTGAAAGAAGATGTTTAGGAAATTGTTAAGTGATGAAATTGCAGTTTCAATCCTTATTTTGCTGGAAAGTGCTCTGAAAGATTACGAAGACTTCATCAGAAGCGTGGAGCAGATGTAGTTTCAATCCTTATTTTGCTGGAAAGTGCTCTGAAAGATCGCTCAAAACCGCATCAGTGAGCGGCTCAGCATCGTGTTTCAATCCTTATTTTGCTGGAAAGTGCTCTGAAAGGCGGCAACTCCCAGTACTCACAAAGTGCAGATTAGCAGTTTCAATCCTTATTTTGCTGGAAAGTGCTCTGAAAGTGGGTTGGGGATAATCACTATTACATTATTGCAAGCTATGTTTCAATCCTTATTTTGCTGGAAAGTGCTCTGAAAGGATTGAGCGCGCTAAGGCTGCACAAGTAGAAGCTGAACGGTTTCAATCCTTATTTTGCTGGAAAGTGCTCTGAAAGGTTCATTTCTTGTCGCCCCTGTGATGCAAGTAATTCGGTTTCAATCCTTATTTTGCTGGAAAGTGCTCTGAAAGAAGGCGCTCCGCTTTTCGTAGGCTGAATTATTGCGGCGTTTCAATCCTTATTTTGCTGGAAAGTGCTCTGAAAGCCGAAAAATTAACAATGACAAAGTGCCTGGAGAACTGTTTCAATCCTTATTTTGCTGGAAAGTGCTCTGAAAGAGATGTTGACGTTAGTTTAGAAGGGCTAAGGAAATTAGTTTCAATCCTTATTTTGCTGGAAAGTGCTCTGAAAGGAGTTGATACGCTTCAAGTCGCTGACCAACAGGTAGTTTCAATCCTTATTTTGCTGGAAAGTGCTCTGAAAGAGGATAGATTGTATTGGTTAGCTATCCATCAGAACGGTTTCAATCCTTATTTTGCTGGAAAGTGCTCTGAAAGGCGTTATCCAACGATTGCGGCTACCTGCAAAAATGGCGTTTCAATCCTTATTTTGCTGGAAAGTGCTCTGAAAGCCGTCAGGTGCGCTAACGACTTGATTACAAATATAATAACTGTATTTTGCTCCTCTTCTTATTTTGTGAAACAATACGTCAAAGAACCTTTTTGAGCGGCATTTTTTGTCTCTTTCCGTAATCATAACCTGCTCATTATAAATTAATTAATCCCTGTTTTTTTGCAATTGAAAATAAATTGAACCTCGGAAATTTTCTGGATCTCTTACCGAATACACATATTTCGGTAGGTACAGCCTACACAACGCGCTTTATATTTTGTCGCTTTTGGAAAAAAATTATTCTCAATGATGTGTCCAATCGCCTTGGCCGCGTCTTTTACTTCCTGCTTGTTGTCGTCTGTGATTGGTACTTCAATCAGTTTATTCCGACTTCGGGTGTAGACCAAAAAGCCTTTTTCCACTTTCTTGCCGAAATTCTCCTCAATTAACCACGCATAACAGTACAATTGCGTGCGATAGGTCTCATATACCCGGTCTTTGTATTCGGCAAATTTATAATCCAACGGTACCATCGTCCCGTCTGACAGCCCCAACACCTCGTCCACCCGTCCGCGTATAAGGTCATTGGTCAGATACTGGTCAATGTGTTTACTCACTGCTCCGATACGCCGACGTAGGTAGTCTTTGTTTTGCTCCAATTTCAAATCGTGCAACTCCCGTCCGCGCATTACTTTGTAATTCTTTTCTTCGTACTGCGGAATAGCTAACACGTATTCGAAGTAGGTAAACCTCGGACAGTAAAGATACTCAATAATATGGGAAGGGGTGAGGGTCATCAGAAAAATAAGGCTCGTATTTGGTCCGTCACTAAGTCTTTGTCAAAGGCCTGCCCGAGCAGGTCAGTGTTTCGCAATTCGTCTTTACTCATCGGAAAAATATAGACCTTGTCTTTTTCTTCGTCAATCAACGCCTCAATTTGGAGCCGAAGCGTGTCTTTTTCGTTGGCCGTGAGCGTACCCAAAAAACAAGAATACTGCACCCGGTACAATCCCGCTTGCTCACAAAGCTTGGATACCTTGGTGCGGCTTTTATCCTTCTCAATATCATATAAAACCCAAATGATCATGGTGGCAAATGACGAATGTTTCGAATGACGATTTTATGCTATCAATGCATTGGCAAAGCCGTGCGCATCAGATTGAATAACGTGACTGCGCACCAGATTGCGGCCTTTGTGTTTGATGGGGTCATCATCCATAAATTTTGTAAACGCCAACACCAAAAGTTCTTTGCCCGTTTTGTTGAGGCTTATGCCGTTTTGGAGTTCGTCTACGTGCGATTTATTGACTTTTTTGCCCGAAAACAACCGAAATACCACCTCATCGGCAAATGCCCGGTAGGGTTCGATAAAGTCAAAGACCATGCTGAGTTGGTTGTAATCGTCGCGGTGCATAAATCCTACGTACGGGTCAACGCCCGCCACGATCAGTGCCTTTTCAATTTTTCCGTACAGAATCCCGTAGGCATAATTCAAAAACGCGTTGAATGCATCTTTAGCGGGGCGTGAACTGCGACCGTTGAATGCATATTCTTTGGGAAAAACATAACTTAACGTCTCAAAATACAATCGACCTGCCGTTCCCTCCAGCCCGCGCAGCGTATCGGCTATTTCCGACACCCTGCGGGCTTCCAAGGATGTGATGGACACCGAAAGTGCTTCAATACGCGTAATTTTATCGTTCAGAAAATCCGCGTGTTGGGGTCGGTGTTTTTTCAGGTCTTTGATAAAATTGAGCTGATTGTCCAATTTCGTCAGCAACCACGTTTTGGTCCATTTGACCCCCACGCTGTCTAGGCTTGCTTCCAATTGTCGCTTCCTGATTTTGGTCGTGCTGCCCAGCTTGGCGTGCCAGACCCGTCCGATGGGTTCGCCGTTTTGCTCAATAAACAAAATATCGACGTTGTGCATCATGGCCAGCTTGATGGCATCGGTACTGAGGGCGGAGCCCGTGGCCAAAATGATTCCTTCGACCTTATTGGCCGAAAAGTGCTTTTTCTCCACTTCGCCGTTTTCTCCCTTTTTGCGAATCTCAAACATGTCGTCCTTTACGTGGACGTAAGTACCGTAGGTGTTGATGTGCAGGTGCATGGGTTTAGCCCCCAAACAGGGCTTATTTTAATCGTTTGGTCCTTTCTAAAATTTCTCGGTCTTTCTCAATTTCGGCCCTCAGTTCCTCTTCCGTCGGCAAATACATCAGGTATTTTGAAGCAAAAAGCTGCTGACTGTCTTTCAACACCGAATACTTAACCACCGCTTCATTTTTCTCCGAACACAATACAATGCCCAAGGTCGGATTATCGCCCTCTTGCCGTTTCAGGTCTTCGTACATTCGCACGTACATATCCATTTGCCCGATGTCTTTGTGGGTAAGTTTGCCTATTTTCAGATCAATCAGCACAAAGCACTTGAGCAGATAATTATAAAAAACCAAGTCAATTCTAAATTCTTCGTCTTCAGCCCGGATAAGTTGCTGTCGCGCCACAAATGCAAATCCTTTTCCCAATTCCAGTAAAAATTGTTGGATATTGTCCAACAGCCCCTGTTCGAGGTCTTCCTCGTAAAGCTTCTTATTTTCGGACAACTGCATAAAGTCCAATACGTAAGGGTCCCGGATAAAATCCAGCGGAGAAGGCGGCAGGGCAGATACTTTATCAAGTCCTTCTTTGCGAATTCCTTCGTCAAATTGGCTCGAAAGAAGTCTTTCGTAATACAATACCTCAATCTGACGTTCCAATGCCCGAGTGGACCAACCATTTTCAGCCGATTCATTCATGTACCATACACGCGCCTTTTCATTCCCTACTTTGCACAAGATTCTGTATTGGGTCCAGCTCAATTCGTGACGCACTGCGTCACGAATTGGAAATTTCTGAAAAAATAGCCTCATATAACGCAGATTGCTGGGGTCAAAGCCTCGGCCGAATTCATCCGTCAATTGCTTGGCCAATTGCTTCAAAAGTGCTTTCCCATATTCGGCCCGACTTTCGCCGGCCTGCTCTTCTTCCACGATTCGCTTACCGATCGACCAGTACAGGTCAACCATCGTAAAATTGACCGCCACTTTTACCTGATGCTGAGCTTTCGCAATCAGGTCTCGAATCGTTTGATAAAATACTTCGTTAAGTTTCATACAATGAAATTCAAAGTTGACGAATACAGCCAAATCCCCGCGCCACTGATTTTCCTAATCCGATTCCGTTGGGCAGCGTGGCGTTGACGACAAAATCGCCCGTAAAAGCCAGCATGGTTTGGTTTTTAAACTGCGTGGTGGTTTGGGCCTGTACGTTGAGCAGGATCATCAGGCGCGGCAAATCAGGCTGATACGCACCAGCCCCTTTCAAAAACGCCAAAATGTTGTTTTGCAGGATTCGTTGCAGCAGTTCCTGTCGGGTTTTATCGTCGGCGTTCATATACTCGCGGTGGTTTTCCTGATTGAGCGGCATCCAAAGCGTTTCAAAACGGTACTTCACCAGCGCACTGCCCACTTCCACGGCCGCCTGTTGGTGGTCAATGTGTTTGGACAATACCTCAATTTTTCGCCCGTCAATATCCAACGCCCTGATTCTCAGAAATAATTCCACCAACAGCTGCGCTCCTTCGCCCAAGCCCACGAGCGTAGGCACCCGATTGAGCACCTTGTACTGCACCAACGGATACGCATACCGCAGACTGCCATCGTCGTAGTGATTGTGCAGCAGCGGCGAATGTTCTTTAAAAAAATCACCAAAATACCCGCGCAGCTTATGAGCATCCCGCGTACGAAGGGGGATTTCGGGGAAAGTGACGGTGGTGAGGGGGATTGTTGTTGTGGTATCGTTGGGTTGCCTTGTGGTATCGTTGCATTGCCCTGTGGCATCGTTGCATTGCAACGATGCTACCGTATCAGAAATGGTTTTCATCGTCTTTCCAATTGTTGGGGTTATGGATGATATATTGTTGAATCCTGCACAATTCTTCTTCGTTTCGGATGATTCGGTCATGGAATTTCGATTGCCAATCAAATCCTGTGGCATCGTTGTACTGCCTTGTGGCATCGTTGCACTGCAACGATGCTACCTTTTTGATTTCTTTAGAACAGGCTCCTTTATAAGAATTCAACACCCGAGAAATGCTGCCCGATTTGGGCGAAATGGCTGACATAAGTTGGTTTTTGTCGGTATCTATTGTGGTTGTGGCATTGTGGGGTTGCCTTGTGGCATCGTTGCACTGCAACGATGCTACTGATTGGACAATCGCCAAAATGCCGTGAATATGATTGGGCATAACCACAAATTCATCCAATGCAATATGGGGTGAAAATTGTGGTATTTTGAACCAATTATCCCAAACGATTTGCCCTATCTCCGACAAAACCATTTGATTATCTATAATTTGGCCAAAATACGGCAGTCGGTCTTTGGTACAAATCGTTACGAAATACATCCCTTCGTTGCGATAATCATAACCTTGCAATCGAAACGATTGACGGCGATAGTGGGAAAAATCATTTGGGGGTGCCATAAACAGATGGGTTTATGATTGAAAAAACATTGATTTCATTATCGTGGTATAATTGCTTTGTTCGCGGTTTTATATCGTGTTGTATATGGTATTCTGGGCATCGTTTCCATCTCGTTGTTGTCATCATCGTTGTTGTTGTTGCAACGTTGCGACAGGATGATACGACCCCGGCCATAATGTAAACGGTATTTCTCCAGTTCGCAATGGTATTTTAGGAAAGGTGACGGTGGGGCATTATGATACAAATACTTTAACTTCTTTATAACCAATGTTTTGCAATAGGTCAGTATCAGAATAAGGATAATAAACAGAAGGAATTCCTAATTTTACCAAGCGGAAGCCAAACTCTTTAGGTGAATCAAATGCTATTTCTTTTTCACCGCGAGGAACAGGAACATTAACAACATAATCGTAAAATTTAGATTTGAGTTTGCCAAACTCAAGCCTCTTTTGGAAGATATTCAATTTCTGATTCAGATAAATCTGTTTGAATTGTTCCCAAACCTGTTTTGCAGTTTGATTTACCTGTACGAATACCGACTCAGTAAATCTTTCTTCAATTAGTGAAAATTCGCCCAAGTCTTTAAATGCCAAATTTGCAATGTGTTCTAAGTTTTTGACGAGCAAACTATCCGATTGTTTGCGAACTTCTTTAAAATAGGCATCAATCAATCTTAAATAATCATTCTCTTCAATCTCAGTTATTTCGTTAAGTACGTTTTTTGACTTTAATAACAAAGCTGAACCATAAACCCGCTGACTGCCTTTGATACTTTCTTCAATCTCAAACAAAAATACATCACAGGCATACCCTTTTTCATTATACCGATTTGCACGACCGGATGCCTGAATAATGGCATCAATTGGGGCTAAACCCCTAAAAACTGTATCAACTGATATATCCACCCCAGCTTCAATAAGTTGAGTTGTAACAACTATTTGTTGTTTATCAGATTTCTTATTTTTCAAAAAACCAATGATTCGTTTACGTTCATAGGGTGTAATAAGTGTTGACATGTAGTACAAATTGCACGTGTCTAAATCTAAGATTTCTTTCATTTTTTCAAACACCTGAAGACACGAAGCTTTTGTGTTCAAAATCAACAAAAGGTCTTTTCGGGGGTTTTGAACGGCATATTCAATCACCTCCGAAACAAAATCATCCTGACTGATTGGAGATACAGCTTTATTAATAATTTTGGTACGATTAAATAACTTGAAGTATGATTTATAGTCAGGTACGATTTCTTTGATTTCGAAATCAGGCAAAAAAATAAGAGGCTGAGTCGCCGACATAAGAATGAAATAACAGTTTAGTAAACTACCTAACTCTTTGAATACCTGATTTATAAGTTGCCAATGTTCGAAATTTATGGTTTGGATTTCATCCAGTATAATGATTGAGTTAGCCAGATTTGGCAATTTCATCAATAAACTCTTGTCATTGGAAAAAATCGAATTGAGCAGCTGAACGAAAGTGGTTACCACAACTTCAGACTGCCATGTTTCTATCAGAAATTGACTTATATCTGGAGTGAACTCATCATCGCCCATTTTATAAGAAGGCTCGGCTTGATGGTGATGTTTTAGAATGACGGACGAGTCGTCCGTTTGGGCTACTTCTTTATAAACATCATAATTTTGATCAATGATTGAGGTAAATGGGATGGTAATGATTAATCGTTTTATATTTGGATTGAGTTCTTTCAGTTTGAGAGCTACTCCCAAGGAAGTTAAGGTTTTTCCAAGACCTGTCGGAAGTGTTAGTGAATAGATGTGCTGACTTGGCTCATATACGTTTACTAAGTTTTCAATAGAATCGTAATACGCCTTGTTTTTGGATTCATCAAGACTGTTTCTGACTTGGTTAAAACCTTTTGACTTGCGGTATTGCTCAACTCCGTCCAGAGGAAATTTTGAAGATGATTCAAAGCTTACACCCACAATTACGTCAGTTTTATCAGAGAAAAGTAATGTGCTGTAAAGCAGTTGGTGTAAATAAAAAAACTGAATTTTCTGCGAAAACACGATATCTTCATAGTCACCGTGTTTTATTTTATCATCATAAAAATCAAACAGTTCATTTACATATTTTTTGCCTCTAATGTATGCCTTAAACGTTTGAAAGTCATACGTTAAACTCACATCGGGTAGAAAGAAATCAATAATTTCCTGTGCATCCACGTCAAGAAATGCATCAATAATTTCACCCAACTCTTTGGATTTTTCAGCCAGTTCAACTTCAGTTTCTAAATTATTTAATCCCCCGTGGTGCCGCCTTGTTGCCGTATAAGCAAGCGTTGCAATGAGCTCTTGAATCCAAGGCTCTAAATCAGTCTTTGACAGATAGACTTTTACCACTTCACGTACGAAAAGTGCAGAAATCAACGCGTGATTTTTTGGTCCATTAGTTTCTTTACCTAATGTAGAAAGATAGAATTGAAAATAACGAGTTGCTTTACCTAAATCATGAAATGAGCCGCATAAATAGGCTACATCGCGCATAATTTCCTGCGAAACAGGGCTATTTTGCAGCCAGTGGCGTTCGCTCATGATGCGTTTGCAACTCTGAGCAACTTCATTCAAATGGAAAACAAGGGGTTTGCCGGGGTGTGAAAATGCGGTCATAAAAAAAGGATGTTTCCCAATGATTCAATCTCTACAATGTGTTGACTTTTTACCCAAAGCGGATTTCCATTGGATTCAATCAAGATTTCAGCAAATTCTTTCACCAATCTATCCGAAGTCATGTAAATCGGATGGGTATCGGAAGTGTATCTGAATTCTCTGTTTTCAGTTATTTGAATTGGATTGGACGAATCCAGTAAATTCATCTTTACAGCAGAAATAACAGGAGTATAAGCTGAGGTTTCTGGTAAGAGTTTGCTTTGAAAAATACCAACCATTGAAACAGTTGCCAATAACTGACTCAACCCCAGGCAAACGGTAAAATTGGTTTTTCGTTCGCTGATTCTCTCAGCCAAGTCATTAAACAAGGCTGTGTTATTCCACGTGAGAAAAATTCTGAATTTGGGGTTTTTAAGGAATTCAAACTCGATCTGGGTGCGGTTATCAATATTGAAGAAACTGTTTTTAGTGTTCAACAGATTAAAAGCCATTGATACTTTATTGACAGGATTCAGAACCTGTACCGCTATTTTTGCGTGTTCCGGAGAGAGTAAATCTGCTACCGGCGTTTGTCCCTCTTTAAATCTCCCAACGCCCAATTCGCGCTCAATACCTAAAATAGCCCCAATCATTCCAATAATGGAGGTTCGGGGTGGAACAGAATAGGTCAGAGGTGAAGTGGTAGTGTTAAATTTCCGAAAATGCCCATATTCCCCTCCAACGTCAAATACTAAAACGCGGTTAGAGTGCATTGAGGTCGATGGTTTCGTTTTGGATAGACACAACCTCACCGTGGGATTGGATTTTTAAGCGGCTGTCTGCCTTAACGGTTATTTTATCAATTTTATCACTGTATTTTTTCAGTTCTGTTGTCAAGTCTGAAATGTCCAATGTTACATCTTCCAATCCCCTGATTTCCAAGTCATTTTTGCCTGAGATTATTTTAATACGCTGACGTAAATTACCGATGTAAAACGCTTCTTTGTAGTCTATGTTTATGAGCAGGACGGGGCTTTGTCCGAATTTTGAACGTGAAATTAAATTCTTGGTTCCTTCCCAAATTCCTTCCAACAGCAACGATTTATCGTCTTCGCTCATAGTTGAATATTGGGCGGCCTTTTCATTGACAATTCCGTTTACGCCAATCAGTGCGTAGGGTAATTTGTATTCCGTTCTGAAAGTAGCTTGAGATTTTTTGTCGCCCGATGCAAATGCACCCGTTCCCTGTTCAGTGGTTACTTCTGTTTGATGCAGTGAGCGGCCCATTTGAAACTGCACCGGTCCCGTTAAAGTAATGGAGTCTTTTTCCAAAGGAATTACACCGCCAAATACCCGAATATCAATGCATTCTTTTAATACCCTTTCACGACTTTCGCCAAAAGCTTTCGCACGGCGTTTTCCATCCGAGATATAGCTTTTATCACCGTCTTGGTATTCTGTTTCTCTAACAAAAATGTCTTTCCCTTCTTTTCCGTTAAAGCCTTTGTATTCGTACCAATAATCTCGAATGGTGCGTTTGATTCGAACATCGGAAACCAGCGCGGTACCGTCTTCCGAGTCAAATCTTGGACGGTTTTCATTCATAGGGTCACCATTTGGATTAGCATTTTCGATTTCGTATAAGAATAAAATTTCGCTGCGGTTTTTGATAGTATCTGACATTGTTATAGTATTTGAAAAGTTAAATATTAGTCTTCGTTTTCCGATTGTCCTTTAAACTGCCCGGCCCATTCAAGGCCGGCGACAAAGTAGAGCGAAAGCTCATTCTTGCTCACATTATCCGGATTATGTTTATTGAGGATTAACTTGGGTAAAACCTGTTCTCTCAACTCAGGATAGGCATTAGACATATCGTATTGAGTCAATTTTTCTTTGGCTTCCACGTAAACCCTGCATAAATCATTGAGTGATAAATCAAATCCCTTTAATTTTTTCTCAAAAGGTGTGCTTCCTAATTCTCTGTATTGTTTACTCATGGTATATTTCACTAAAATACCCAGACCGAAAACTCCAACTTTGATTTCGGAATCGAAGAAGTCAGGATTTTGGTGGACAAAGTCAGTGAATTTAGAATGGTTAAACCCGCTGTTATTCTTTGTTTTAGTTTGTTCAAATGTATCCATATACGTATAGTTTTGGTAGTGTATTAGGTTCAGATGTTGCAAATATCGAAGTGCAAGATGCGCCTTCAGGACAGTCCAGGCTAAGGGTTCCACAAAATCGTCTGATGTTTGCGATTTATTATAATTGGCTCGTATCACTTCCATAAACTTGGAAAATACCACCTCCCTTGAAATTGGTTTACCATCAAATACCTTCTGTACCAAGCTAAGAAAGTCATCATCAAAGAATCCCTTTAATATTCCGAAATTGAAATTGAGGTCTTTTTTCTCTTTTTTGACCGTTATGGCTTTATCATACAGCGGATGTTGATTGATGATTTTGGGAACCTCTACGAAAAGCTTTCGAAACCGAGATGGGACAACTTCTTCCAATAAAAGCTTGATTTTAATGGCTTTCGTCTTACTGTCCTCTTCAAAAAACATTAAATTAAGAGAGAAAAAGTCTTCTTCCTGAGCCACGAGTTCCATGATTTTGTCCTCCGACCGCTCAATTTTTTGAGCTTTGGCTACGGACATCTCTTGGTATAGGTCATTCAATCGTTTAAGCAAATTGCCAAGCAACTTTTCATCACCGCCCAACAATAGTTTTGGAATCATGTAGAAAGGCCGGCCATAAAAATACCCTTGCAGGTTTTGGCTGATGTAATCGCGTCCAAGTTCAAAGGGTAAGCTGCAATCAGAACAGATTGGATAATTTTTCCACGTATTTTCCTGCTTGAAAAAACCGCTGACCATACCGGGCTTATCAACTGTGAAGTATTTGAATGGAGAGGCAAAACCGTACAAAACGGGCTTTTCTTCAAGACAGATTGAGCACCTGTTATTATAGCCTTGTGATTTAACGTTGTACTTTTCCGACTTATCTTCAGTACCGCTTGTCAATAAAATATCCTGAAAGGTTTTTAAATCCCCAACGTATTTTTCGGAACCATCTTCAAAGTCAAATCGAATTGTAAATGTGGTAGCTTTTTTATCGTCTTTATTGAGTCCTTCATAGGCTTGCTGAAGTTGCTTTTGTAAGGAATTGAAGGAGACCTCATCATCCAAGAACTGTTTAAGGGCACTTAAAATCGCTGATTCATCTTTGTAGCCTCTTTTTTGCGCAAACGCAATAAAGAAAGTAATTTGATTGATTTTAAGTGTATTTAGTTTTTTGTCAAACGTTTCGGAAACCTTTGTCGTAATTGTAATGTCACCCCCGCGTGAAGAACCTTTGCGATAGCCATATTTCAAAAAAGTATTTTTATTGCCATTTTCTATGTCAATCTTGCTTAGTTCAATACCGTCATTTTCTGAAACTTTGAAAATGGCTACTATGACCACATAATTGTCCTTGTCCGGAAAAGTATTCTGAACAAACAACTGAAAAGGCTGAATATCCCCTTTTCGTTTCATGGCATAACGGCCTATATCAACTACAATTTTATCCTGCATAGTTGTGCTTATTTTATTTCTCAAAAGAATACATTTCTTATGACAATTAACAGGGCAAAGCAAAGCTTCGTCACAAATTGTCACAAAAACTTATCTAGCGGTCAGTTGGAGTTATTAAGGAATTGTATGTTCATCAAAGGAAAGCCCATTACATAGATCGCAATCCATGTTTTTCAGCTGCCCACAGTTATGACATTTGCCATTGGGTCGATTAATCAAGCCGCTGCCGCTCACTTGAAAAAATGAAGAATAAATGCTATTTTTGTCCATAAATAGAAGATTTTGTTGATAACAAGCTTTTAATGAGTCGACAACGGGCCTCGGAATCCATGTCGACTCTTTGTTTTTGGTTCAATCCTTTTGCACTTTGGAAACATACTAATTATACCTTCCAGAACACTCTACGAATTTCAATATATTTCACTTATAAACTTTATCGTAAAGTGTATTGGATGGTTAGGAAGGTTTTGCAAAGATATATCGTTATTATTTATCTTTGCAAACATTTTTTAAAATAGCCCCCCTCGACCGCCAATTCGATACCATCGAAGAAGCGGCGAAGGCCAAAACGGAGTATTTGGTGCAGGTCGTTTTGAAAGGGGTGGATTTGTCGAGGTTAAAGGCGTAGGTGATATTTATTACTTCGTGCCCGTCATAAGATACGTTCAGTAGAAATACGGAATGGCGCTTTCAAAGGGATTGTTCTATCCTTGATTCTCCGAGTAAATTTTTAATTGTAATTACATAATTGCTCGGATAAGTCACAGATATAAGGCTCAACGTGAGCAGATTAATAGATTTTACTCAATACCCCATCCCTGCCACAATCTCATTCAAATAATCTTTTAACTCTTGAGGTTGTACCACAGCGATGTTTTGGTGCAAGCCCAAAATAAACCGCCCAATACCTACAAAACTGCGCACTTCTATGCTCAACAGATACGAATACGGCACCGCTTTAATGCGCTCCAAGTAAGGCCGGGCGGCGGGGTGTTCTTCAATCAGGAGTTGATAAGCTGTTGGAGTAAGGTGCAATTCCACAAAAATGGGTTCGGGTCCGGTCCAGCCAAAAATATCTATTTCGGGGTTGGGAAGGTCGTTTTCTTGCAGTCCTGCCAATACCTCCAAATCTTCGATACGACTCACTTTGAAGGTTTTTGTTTTTTGGCTTTGCGGTTCGTACGCATTGAGCGTGGAGAAATCGTCGGTAAAACTCAGCGGCTCCACTAAACGGTCGGTGGTACTGTTGGAATTTGAAGAGTGATAGCGCAAAAGCCTTACTTGCCGCTTGGCTTTGATGGCTTCGTTGAGTTGAGTGACAATTTGTGCCCGGTGACGGTCAAGGAGTTCAGCAGCCAGAGGCACTAATTCGGAAGTCAGGTAGATTTTGCGCTCAATGCTCGCGTAGAGCGGACTGGAGGCTTTCAGTCCCGACAGTGAAGGGCGCAGAATGGCCGTTTCTTCAACGGTAAAGGTAATTGTTGTGCTTTCTCCTTCAAATATCCAGTAACGATTTTGCTCATCATTTTCTAAATGATAGCCAATTTTGTCCAACAGTTTCAGGTAGCGGTACATCGAGCGCGGAGAGGTGTTGACTGCTCGGGCCAGTTGAGGAACGGTACGTCTGCGCTCTTTCAGCAAACTGATGAGCCGCAATACGCGCTCTATTTTTGCCTGTTCGGTACCTGTATCGTCATTTGAAAAAGAGGTCATGGCAGAAGAATGATAATGCGATGGAGGATTCGGGCCTGATTGTATTTTTACCTTTATCTAAAATCTTTCAAGCCTCAAATCATCAAAATAAGCGGTTCCTTCCGAATCTGCAGCCGTAAAACCCAAACGGCAACTGATTCTCACATAACCGTCACCAGAGTTGAAAGGAAGCAGTACCTGTGTCCAGTCAGTTGTGCCCTTGATGTCTTTACTCCTGAGTGGAAAGTCAGCACTGTCTAAGCTTGTGGTGACGCTCAAACCACCACCTACTCCTCCTGGGTTGGCATTTGTGGTAACGTTTTCGGTTTTAATCCAGCCCTTCAAAACATAATTGGTATAAGGAGCAAGAAAAAGAATCTGATACGCCTGCACATCATTGCTTTGCACAGGCCCAGCTACGGGGCCCGAATAAATCCTGATGCAATTGGAGCCGTTGCGACCTTGCCCTACTAGCCACGAGAATACTGCCTGATCGGGTTTATAGCCACCTTTTAGCCAATAGGAAAAAGCACCAGCGTTTACAAAGTTAACTGGATTTTCAAAATCAGCGTTAGGGAGCAAGGGAAACCCATCATTTAACGTTAACTTTAGGGGGGCGGTGGTACAGAAAGATGGATTGTTTCTATTGCAGACCGAATAAACCAGACTATCGGTTCCAGTATTTTCATTAGAAATATAACTGATGGTTCCGTCGGGATTGACTGTGGCCGTTCCTCGGGTTGGGTTGACAAGAATTACGGGTAAAGTAACTTGTGTCAAATTTGTTATGGCCGAACCATCAGGATTAAAGTCGTTGGCTAGGACTTTAATTTTCTTGGCATATCCTGCTGCCACCGACGAAAGATCTGCTTGGGCCATCGGGGTTCCACATCCCTTAATCAAGGCAGTAAATACACTTCCTTTAGACGCCTGAAAGCCTGGTAGTAAACTAACACCGTTGCCCGCCCAATACATTACTGTGCTGCCGGCGGCTATTTCTTGCGTCGAAACGATGGTTTGAGCCGCCTGCTGCACTCCCGATGGGGTAGCAGCTGAAACCACCACGTTATCGTTTATTATGTTGACGGTAAAGGGTTGACTGGACTGAGGGCCACAGCCGTAATGACAGGTTACGGTATAATTTGTCGTAGTGGTTGGACTGACCGTGATAGAAGGAGAAGTTTCGCCATTTGACCACAAAAGCGTTCCATAACAGCCATACGTAAACAGTTGAGTGGCAGAACCCGAACAAATGGTATTTACGCCGTAGATAGTAGGAGGATCAACACCGCAATTTTTACCATAATTTCCATTGATAGGACTCGAAATAGCCGATGCTCCGTTGGAATCCGTGACTCGTACACGCGTCAGATAAGGCCCTGTTTGGGGAATCACATAGTCATAAAAGTGAGCAGAGAGGGCAGGAGTGTCGAAAACGCCATCATTGTTAAAATCAAATTCGGCAGTAAACGAATTATTGTTGGGGTCGGTGGTAGAACTGGCATCAAAGCGGGTACCATTGCCCGAATAAGGGGCATTGGGATAATAGGTTTTTAAATAAGGCTTAGGGGCTTGGTTGCCCGCCGTAACCGATAAAGTAAAACCCGAAGAAATGGTCCGATTTCCCTGCCTGTCACCTACGGCAATACTGAAAGAATTACTGGTTCCTGCTTGGTAATAAGGCGTTTTAAAAGTAGTATCTACATTCAAACGGTTTAACGCCAGCTCGTCAATGAGCTGCCCATAATTGTCGTATAAATGCGCATAAGCAATACTGTCGGAGCTAGAAGCAACAAACCTTATCTTCAACAATCCTGCCTCGGGGCTTACTGTACCGCTGGTTAAGACGTTTAAGCTGTGGTTATAATAGCTCGCTTTTCTAAAACGGTTGAAATAATAACTTTCGTTTAACATTAATGCAGCGCCATATTCCAAGCGGGTATAGTCTTGGGGGTAGAGAGTAGGGAAAAAACTGCCTCTTATCCCCCTTAGTCCATTGCCCATCAGTCCTCCAAAAAAGTTATCGTCGTGACGAAAATCGTGATTTATACCAAAGGCATGACCCATTTCATGACACAAAGCCCCCAAGTAAGAAGAGGCCACCGTACTGAATGTATTCTTTTCAAACCAAGCAAAAGATACATTCTGAACCAATGGGTAAGGTCCCAATTCAGGAATAATTTGACCCGCATAATTGGTATTATCCAAAAGTCGTTGAGGATTGAATAGTGGAATGACATTACTTCCCAACTCAGCCGTTCCCGAATGGTTTCCGTTTCCACCACCACCGCCCATGGCAAGCCCACCAATAAAACTCCCATCTGGAAGTTGTACCTGTGTTTCTGGGATAAGTACCCACACTTCTCCTGCTAAATCAATGGTTAGGCCTGCATTTTTGGCAGCAAATTTTGTTCTGTCAAATAAATCACCCCCACTATTTCCTCTTAAATAACTATCCGTTTCAGGAACATTGACTAAATGAATTTTGGGCCGGGGTGAATCCTCTTCCGTTTCAAAAATAAATGTTTTTGGTCCAAAACCATTTTGTTCCATATTGTCACGAAACCACATTTGTGCCATTTCTATGGCAAATTGTAAGTTTTCTTTATAATGGGCCTGAGGTGTACGATTGGATGGAACCACATAACCTATTCTGACTTTTGCAGGCGGCCAATTAGGAATACCGCTACTGTCGGTTTGGCTCACCGCCGATACACTATTTGCATTTTGCAAAGTAGCTTGATAATTGCGACTTGAGCCATTTAAAAGGGGGATTTGGGCATTTAGAAAAAGATTATTGCTCAAACAGAAAAAAGCTAAAGCGCATAAATATATTTTCATCTTTGACATGGTTATTTAGAAGGTACTTATCAACGATAATTTGCTTTGTTGACCCAAGTATTATATAACTGTTAGAAACGAATTGCCCTTTTTACTTTTATAAAGTATTTGGATGTTTTCGTCTCTTATGTTATGGACCAAATACAAAATAATCAGGATGAATAACCATGACATTAAACACCTTTTTGAATGATTTTGCCCCAAATGACCCTAATAATGACTGCTTTCTACCGTTTGATAGCAGAATTTTAACAATTCATTCAGTTTTGGCGGTGGTCTATCTGTCGACGCAGATGACAAAAGTATTTATCAAAGGCGTGGAGGTATATTCTTTCTAAACCGAAGTCATTGAGGCGCGGGGAGTCATTGTATAATTTTTGGTCGTAATTTTTGAATTAATCTTAATACCAATTATGATTTCAATGAAAACGACTGCTCGCTTTTTTGGAATATTCTTTATTCTGTCTTTTCTTTCCTATACAATGGGTTTAGGATTAATGAAAGATGAATAAATGATTTGACTGAAGGGGTATTGAAAAAAATCGAAGAGGTTAGAAATAATACAACATTGCTTGTGTTATTCTTTCACAAGAAGGAGATTGCTTTCTTTCCAGACTAATTCACTTATCAATAAGATCTCTCCAAAAGTGAATTGGTGCTTGGCTTTCGGAATAAAAACCGAATGGATTTGTGACAATAATATTTTTGGGGATGCAATAAAATTTCTGAGTTGCTATATTTTTAAGTCTATATTGGTTGTTGTTTATTTTTCAAATTTGCCTTTTGCTTTATTGTATTTGAATGCTACTTTGCCTTTTTTGGTATTCTCTGAAATGTCTATAAAATATATTTTTGAATCAGAAATGTAATAATTTGAGCCTTTATTGTTTTTGTATTCATAGTTATAATCACTGCTTTCAACAAAATCTTCGTTGTAATTACGTGCATAAAAGAAGTTTTCGTTTACTTCGTGGAAGTGATAATCAAGTAAGGTTTCTTTCTTGTCTAGGTTTATTATTTTTATAAAAATTTTCTTTTTTGAATCTGCGCCAGATTCTCCTTTTTGAGTTGTGTATTCAATTGAATACTCTAAGACAATCTCTTTTAACCCTTTTTTGTCGAAATCTATTTCGAGAATTTTTATTGGCTCTGGAATGCCCTGCTTCTCTTCAAAAGATTCTGTTGGTTTTATTTTACCATTTAATAAGCCATACGTAATTCCCGATTTTGGGTCTTTTATCTTTAAAGAATAGGTTGTATCTGAATTTTCCTGAATAATTTCATAGCTTGTCTTATTTTCAAACTTACTTTCATTGTTTTGAGCAAATATATTTGTACTTATTGAAGCAAGTAAAATGTTAAAAGTTAAAAACGTTTTCATTTTTTTTATTTAAATATTGTGAAAAATGACCCTAGATGTTAATTTTTTCTGTGGTATGAGTTTTAAGTTTTATCGGCTTTGTTGTACGGATATTTAATAGCAAAAAAGTGCAATTATAAACATTATTTGTGCAATATAAAAAAGAGTCAAATTCCGAAAAATAGGGTAATTTGACAGTTAAAAGCTCAGTTTTTACATATGTATCTGCATTAATCTCTTTTAAATGCGAACCATGCAACAAAGCCGTTTTGAAAGCAAATCAAGAGAGGTCCGCTTAATCATTTCTTATGCTTAATTGGTCAATGTATTTCAAAATCATTTTAATTTTCTTGTCTTCTGATTTTAGAGATGCAATTTTTTTAATAATTTCATTCCGTTCGTCTTCTGTTAGTTTTTTAAACGCGTTTAATACACCTGAGTCTTTAAATGTCTCTAAAACATCTTTCTCCGTAATTTGCTCTTTTGAAGTCAACAAGTAAAGTGTCACAGTTACAGTGTCGCCACCACTTTTGTTTATTGCCTTTCTGATTTTGTCGTTGATGGAAATTAACTTGTCTTGGTCTCCTAATTTCGCTAGGTTAATGCTTTCTATTTTGTAGTTGTCAATCGTGCCCGAAACTTTCATAGACCCCCATTTTCCAACAATGTGTTTCGTGTTGGGAATTTGAATATGATAAGTCCAAGCACCTTTGCCTGGTTGATATTTTAATTCAAGTTTTTCGTCTTTTACTAAGTATTCCATTTTTTACGGTTTGTTTTTAGCCTTTCCGCCAACGTTTTGGCGCTTGGCGAAGAAGCGGAATTCGAAGCACAAAACTTTCTTTCAGCACTGAACTTGATACGAAGCACAAAGCTTCATTTAAGCACTGAACCCGCTTTTTTGCCAAACGCCTGTTAGCACTCGTTTTTCTTGTCGTCAAGTTGGTTTCTCCTGTTGAATCCTTCACTTCGTAATGTTTAAATGTATTTTAAATAATCTATTTCTTCGGTCAAAAATTGTCTTTCGGTGTCATTTAGAATTTTAGCCAAGTTGTTTCTTGTTGCAACTCCAATTTGTAAAATTTCTAACCACTTTGGGTCATTTAGAATCGCTTCATTGTCATAGTCATCTTTTTTAGGCGAATTATATTTGTCAAGTGCAATGTGCCAATCTTCAATTATTTCATATTCCTTTTTTGTCACCCAATCTTTGTCTAATTGATACTTGTAATTCTCATCAATAGCTAAATCGTCAAAATAGCTGCACATAAATTCTACAAATGACCAATGCGGATTTGTATGTGTTCTGTCAAGCCAAGATTTTTTTTGAAGGTCAAGCGAAGTTAATTCGTTAATGCAACCAAGCCACCTTTCTCTCCATAAATTCCTGTCGTTACTGGTCATAAATTATTTGTCTGTTGCGATTGTCGTCTTTTTAAAATGAGTGCTAACTTCTATATATACGCAACTATTGCATATATACCTTCGAGTTGGAAGGGTATACACCACCGCCTACCCTCAAATATAAAAAAACAGCCGGCTGTTTCCAACCGGCTGTCCTTAAAACGTAGTAGATTCCTACGGAATGATAAAAGTACCTTAGCGCTTCTCGGCCGACATTTGTCCCGTCTTGGTGGCGGGGGTGGTGGCGGGTGCGTTTTTCACGTATTTGTCCAACCAGCCGTTCATTTCGTACAGCATGTGCAGGAGCGATTCTTTGGCGGTGTAGCCGTGGCTTTCGTAGGGCAAAAACACCAACTTGGCCGTGGCACCCATGCCTTTGAGGGCGTTGTAATACCGCTCCGACTGAATCGGGAACGTACCCGTGTTGTTGTCGGCTTCGCCGTGGGTCATCAGAAGCGGGGTTTTTACCTTGTCCACGTTCATAAACGGCGACATTTTATTGTACACATCTGGTGCTTGCCAGTAAGTACGCTGCTCGTTCTGGAAGCCAAACGGTGTCAAAGTACGGTTGTAAGCGCCCGAGCGCGCAATGCCCGCTCTGAATAAGTTGCTATGCGACTATAGGTTGGCCGTCATATATGCGCCGTAGGAGTGGCCGCCAACGCCTACGCGGCGGGCATCCCAAATGCCGAGGAGTACGCCTTCGTCGAGGCGGTAGGGGAGAGGTTTTTTTGCAGAGGTTTAAATCCGATGGTGGTGGCCTTCCGCCGGTATTGTTTTTCGTATTTAATGTTAAATTTCGCCAATCCCGACAAGTCGGTTACGCTGAATAATCACTTAGTAGAATCGGCACGCTCGATTAACTGGAGCGTAGCGCCAATGACGGGGCTATTGGTGGTATCGGTTGGTCGGATGGTTAGGGATTTTATGTTTGGTGTTAGATGCCTGAATTTCGGAGAATACCGATGTGGTTTAATTGTAATACTTCGTGGGTCCATTGGCGGACACGATGCGTCAGTTGGGGGTCATCCGCCAAATGTTTACCATATGACGGAATCATTTCATTGAGTTTTGCGGTCCATGCTTCGGAGGCCATTTGGTCTTTAAAGCACTTGTGGAGGAGTTCGAGCATGATGCTGACGGAGGTAGAAGCCCCTGGCGAGGCGCCCAATAACGCGGCCAGCGTGCCATCGGCCGAGGCGATGACTTCGGTGCCAAACTCTAGGACACCGCCCTCTTCTTCGTCTTTTTTGATGACTTGCACGCGTTGCCCCGCCACGGCCAACTCCCAATCGCTTTCGGTGGCATTCGGTATAAATTCTCGCAAAGCCTCGATTTTGTCTTCAAAACTCAGCATCACTTGTTCAATCAAATACTTGGTCAACGGCAGGTTGTGAATACCAGCGCTGAGCATGGGCAGGATGTTGTGGGGGGTGAGCGAGAAGGCCAAGTCAAAAAACGAACCCTGCTTCAAGAATTTCGTTGAAAAACCCGCAAAAGGTCCGAAAAGTAGCTCTTTTTTGCCGTCAATGATGCGCGTATCTAAGTGAGGAACCGACATAGGAGGCGCCCCTACTTTGGCTTTTCCGTAGACTTTGGCGTGATGTTGCGCGATTAATGCCTCATTTTTACACACCAACCACTGCCCACTCACAGGAAATCCCCCAAACCCTTCACCTTCCTGAATGTCCGACTTTTCTAGGAGCCGGAGCGCACCGCCACCTGCTCCGATAAACACAAATTTGGCCCGTACTGTTTTGTTTATATCATTGGTTTCGTCTTCTACTTTGACGAACCAATGTCTCATTTCGTCCTGCTCAAGCGACTTTACTTCGTGATTCAGAAACACTTCAATTTCGTGGCCCTCTTTCAAGTGATTAAACAGACTCCGTGTGAGCTCACCAAAATTAACATCCGTACCCAACTCAATGCGGGTGGCCGCTATTTTTTCGGATTCGGTGCGGTTTTGCATTACCAGAGGCATCCAAGATGCTAGAATTTCAGGTTGGTCGCTGAATTCCATGCCTTTAAACAAATGACTCGTTTGCAGCGCTTCGTGTCTCTTTCGCAGATAGTCAACATCTTCCTCTCCCCATACAAAACTCATGTGAGGAATACTATTGATGAAGGATTTTGGACTACTGAAATAGCCGTCCCCGACCAAATACGACCAAAATTGCTTTGAAACCTCAAAGGATTCAATGATTTTCAGGGCTTTAGAAATATCAATGCTGCCGTCTTCCCGCTGCGGCGTGTAGTTCAACTCGCACAGCGCCGAGTGCCCCGTCCCTGCATTGTTCCAAGCGTCGGAGCTTTCGGCCGCTACTCGGTCGAGGCGTTCAAAAATGGCAATTTCCAAGTCAGGTTGCAGTTCCTTCAAAAACACCGCCAAGGTGGCGCTCATGATACCCGCCCCAATCAAAACTACATCATAATCTACGGAAGCATTGTTTTCGTGGCTAAGCATACTGTTTGATTTAGGGGTTAGGGTGTTTTTTATTCAGAACGTTATTGTGGAACTGGCAAACTAACTGCTTCTTCCTCTTTACTTCCGTTGCTGCAACTGCGCCCTGATTTGGTTGGCGCTGGCCATATCTCCTTTTCGTTCGTACGCAAGGGCCAAATATTGGGCAGCGTCGCGGTTGGTGGGGTCTTGGGACAGCACTTCGCCGAGCATAAAAATGGCGTTTTCGATTTGGTTTACGTTGATGTAGGCAATCGCCATGGTCGTCATGGCACCCAAATAGTCAGGGAATATTTCCAAGGCTTTTTGGCATTCCTGCAAGGCTTCGTTGAATCGGCCCACGTTGATGTAAGCGTTGGCCAAATATAGTTTCACAACTTCATTGTTGGGGTCTAATTGTTTTGCCCTTTCCAGAAACGGGATAGATTCCTCAATTTTTCCTTGTTTGATAAAGTTGATTCCGATGAAATCGTCTTTGGAAATGCGTTTTACAATAACTCCAATCGGTGCGCCATTGACCTCAATTTTGTGGATAGTGCCCGCTGGTGGAAATACGTTAGGATTGCGGAAGTGGCTGGGTGTCAGGTGGCCAGTTAAAAATACGGCATAATCCCAATCGTGCTCAGAGCGCTGATAATAGCGCCGATAGGCCATTTTGAGTTTGGGGTAATCTGTAAAATAATCCTTGAGTGGTACAAAATAATCGCTCGCAATGATGACGCTGTCTTTCTCAATATTTGGAATATTTTTCTTCATCCAATCCGCGATTTCACGCGTACTGGAGCCAAAATAATCGGTTTCATATTTGCCAAAAGCACCTTTCACCCCACCCGTAAATTCGTTGTAATAGGTGTATTGGTAGGGGTGATTTTTGACCATGAACCACAATGGCAGTGCCACCAAAACGGCCACAATTGCCAAAAATACCTTTTGGCCAATCCCCGCAAAACGGCGCAGCAGGTACTCAACTCCTACCGCCGACAGAACTACCAACGGTGGGTAAATAAAGGTGGTATGACGCCAACCGTTGTAAAAAGCAGAGTTTTTAGAAATACCGTAGATAAGCGGAAAAAGGGCCACAAAAAGCACCATCAACAGATAGCGGCGATTGAAATGCTTACGAACAAACGGAAATATCAACACAAATATCAGCAGCCCAAGCAAGAAATACAGCGGAGTAGAAACCAACATGTACTTGGGTACATAGTACCAAGGCAAGGAAGTAGAATAAATCTTGGTGCCGTCGAAAAGCGTTTTGATACTTATCGGAAAATTGGTGAGGGTTTGGAGCGCCACCAACGGATTTTTGAGGGGATTGGCCAAAGCAAAGGGCCAAAATGCAATGCCCAACGCGTAGCCGCCCAACGTGGCTACGGTGGTTTTAAGCGCCACATCGCGAATGAGGAGCTTATCGCTGAAAATGGTTTTTCTTAGGCCGTTACGAATAAATACCTCCATCAACACAAAGAAAGGTACATATCCCACCAACGCTAAGCCCGGCGCACGACTGCCCAATCCGATGCCGATACCGGCAATCAAGAGCAGCGTAGAGCGCCACGAAGGGCGGGGTAATTCTTGTAAGAATTTGATGAGAAAGCAAATCGTCACGATATAACCCGCCGCAAACGTAATGTCTTTGGGGTTGTTCATTGAATCACCGAAGATGCGCGGAGAGAACAGCGCAAACAACAGGGCTATCAAACCCACGCGCCAGTTGCCACCCACAAGGCGTCCAGTAAGCCCACTGAACACGATGATGAGAACCCCCATCAGCGACAGCATGATGTGCCGGATGGTGTAGGGGTCGGCACCCGTAGTGCGATAAATAGCGGCCGAAATAAGGTCGAGCGTGGGGCCGTAGCAATACATAACTTCCCCGCCGCGCGGAGCGTACGAAAGAGCCTCTTTCTTTTCGCCGAGACTGGTAAAATAATCAAGACATAATTCTCCGTAGGCTTTATTTCCCCATTCATCGGCCGTGATTCCGTATTGCGTACTCAAGAGGGGCATCCCAATCAGCAAAGCCAGTGCTATTCCCCAAAATATTTTACGAAATAACCCATCGTTCACCGGAGGCGTTTGGGGAACGGGAGGGAGGTCTAAGGCGGGTTTGAAAACAGAAGGGGATGGGGGTGTTTCACCTGCAATGCTCTGTTTATGAGGTGGTTTTGGGGCGGGCGTAGTTCCTTTTTTAGCTTTAGACATCTTTACTGTTATTGTATAACATTCCAAAATAAAGCGATATACCCAAATTCACCAAAACTGTGCCAAAATTTAAAAACGTGTATCTTTGCAGCGCTGTTCACAAAAGGCCATAACTATACGACTTTGCTGCCATCGGTTTTGATATATATTCTTCTCTGGATTTGGGATAACCGGTCGTTTGATACCATCTCGCGAAGTAATCGTGCCAAATTGGAAGCCCGGGAAGCCTACATGGAAGCTGATTTTGAGAAGGCGATGGAGGCGTACCGAAATGTGTCGAGCAATTCACTGTTTACTGAACCATCGGCGCGGTTTAATTTAGCGCATTCGTATTTTCAGTTAAAACAGTTGCAAAATGCGCGTCGATATTACAAACGATTAACGCAAGTGGATGACGCTTGGTTGGCTTCGCGGGCTTTTTCCCAACTGGGGGTCATTGAGGCCATCGATAAAGATACGCTGGAAGCGCTACGGTATTTTAAGGAAGGGATGCGCAAAAATCCTGAGAATCAGATTGCTCGTTTTAATTACGAATTTTTGAAAAAACGATACAGCGGTAAAGTCGAAGTTGAGCCGCTGAAACCCAACGTACAGAAAAAAGAGCAGACTGCCCAAACACCTCCTCCGCCAAACGTAGGGCAGGAGGTCTTAAAAACGGAAGAAAAAAAGGATTTGCTGACGCAGTTGCAAAATATGAAAATGAGCGAAGCGCAGGCAATGATGATATTGGACGCCCTCAAAGCCTCCGAAATTCAATATTTACAACAACAAAAACACCGTTCCCGCAAGCCTAATGACAACAGCAAAGGGAAATGGTAACCGCAGACAAACGAATTTATCCATCAAAAAAGTAACTATTCAACGGTGCAAACACTTACCCAAACCAATTTTAACTTTCCTGGCCAGACGAGTTTCTACCGTGGCAAGGTCCGCGATGTGTACAGTTTCAAAAAGGTAGTGGCCATGGTTGCCAGCGACCGTATCTCGGCCTTTGATGTGATTTTGCCGCGTGCAATTCCGTTTAAAGGTCAGGTGCTCAACCAAATAGCCGCCCATTTTCTAACCGCAACTGCTGATATAGTGCCCAATTGGTTGCTTGAAGTGCCCGACCCGAACGTAAGTATTGGAAAAAAATGTGAAACCTATCCCGTCGAAATGGTAGTACGCGGCTATTTGGCCGGCCACGCCGCGCGTGAATACAAAGCGGGTAAGCGCAGCGTTTGCGGAGTGACCTTGCCTGAAGGGTTAAAAGAAAACGACAAACTGCCCACGCCCATCATTACCCCCACCACCAAAGCCCACGAAGGCCACGACGAGGATATTTCGCGCGAGCAGATTTTGGCCCGTGGGATTGTTTCGGAAGCGGAATATAGCCAATTGGAGCAGTATGCTTTGGCACTTTTTGCGCGAGGTACCCAAATGGCAGCCGAACAGGGGTTGATTCTGGTGGATACCAAGTACGAATTTGGCCACGACGAAGGGAAAATTTACCTGATTGACGAAATCCATACGCCCGATTCTTCCCGGTATTTTTATGCTGATGTCTACGACGAAAACCAACGTAATGGGCTGCCACAGAAGCAATTGTCAAAGGAGTTTGTGCGGGAATGGCTGATTGCAAACGGTTTTCAGGGAAAAGAAGGACAAATCATTCCTGAGATGTCGGATGAATGGGTGCTACAAATCTCGGCACGTTACATCGAATTGTTTGAGAAAGTAACTGGAAAAACCTTTATAAAAGCCAATACGGAAGATATTTTGGGCAGAATTGAAGAAAATGTGCTCCGTTCATTAACTTCGCACTAATATTTAGAATTCGTTGATTGTTAACCGTTAATCATTACCTGCGTTCCTTAACCTCTTAATCTTTAACTTTTAACCATTGACCATTAGACCACATCTATGAACCACCTCATTCAAAAACATGAGCAATACGCCCTCATTAACATTAAAGAAAATGACTTTGGGGGAGAATTTGCCACTGATTTAGAAACCATTTCCCGTGATTTGTTTCGGGAAGGATTTCACAACTTGATTGTTGATTTTACGCCAACAAATACCATTGACTCAGCAGGTATCAGCATCCTGAAAAAAATTAATATGCTTTGCTCACGTGAGCTTGGGCTGATGGTCTTGGTATCAGACAACGATGACTTTGTTGATCAATTGATTGACGGTAAAATTCGTGACGTCACCATTTTGCCAACCGTTGAAGAAGGGATTGACGCGGTTTTTATGAATGATTTGGAAAATGAATTCGGCGCCGAAAGCGACGACTTCGACGATGAAGATTTCGGCGAAGATGGCTTTACTAAGAGCGAACAACCCTGATGCATTTTTCGGTGATGATTTTGGGGGCGGGGTCGGCCAAGCCCGTAGCAAATAAGTACCCCTCGGCGCAGTTGCTCACGTACGATAACGAATGTTTTCTGATTGACTGCGGCGAGGGCACGCAATACCGCCTGCTCGAACATAAAATTCGGCCTGGGCGATTGCGGGGCGTATTTATCAGCCACCTCCACGGCGACCATTATTTTGGACTCATTGGCCTGCTCTCCAGCCTCAATTTGGGCGGACGTACCGAGGAGTTTTTCTTGGTGGGGCCGCGTGGTTTGGATGAAATTATTACCCTGCACTTCAAATACTCCCAAACCCCACTGCATTTTCCGATTATTTATACCATCACAGATACGGAGTCGAGTTATCAGGTCTTTGAAAATCAGAATTTTACGGTAACTACGATTCCGCTTGATCACCGTATTCCCTGCGCGGGGTATCTTTTTCGAGAAAAACCCCAAAAGCGTAAACTCATCAAAGAGAAATTGTTGGATGATATGCCCCATGAGTACCTTCGAAAACTAAAAAACGGCGAAGACGTGGTCGATGAGGCGGGCAATGTGCTTTTTAAGTGCCTCGAATTTACAACCCCCGCGCCGCTGCCCCGAAGTTATGCTTACTGTTCGGATACCCGCTACAATGAAAGCATCATTGAAGTAATTCAGGGGGTCGATTTGCTCTACCACGAAGCTACGTTTCGGGATGAATTGGAGCAGCAGGCTTTTGAACGCTATCATGCAACGGCCAAGCAAGCGGGAATTATCGCGGCCAAAAGTCACGTCAAAAAATTATTGATTGGTCATTTTTCGTCCCGTTACAAAGAGTTTAGCGGGTTTCTGGAAGATGCACAAACCGTTTTTCAGGCTACTGAAATTGCCGAAGAAGGAAAAGTGTTTGCGATAGAAGCCCAGCCTACTTCCATCATCTGACCTTTACGACCCAGAAGTCCGCACTTCCCTTTGAAGCCTGTGTTTTATGGTCTATCACGCCGTAAGAGCTGCCGCCACCCAAGAGAAAACCTGCATCAGAAGTGGCTACTACTCTGGGTTCGACACCCCGCCCATAGGTTCTGTCCCATATTTTTTGCCCATTGGGCATCATTTTGAGCATATAGTAAAAATATTCGCCGGCTACCGCTTTAAATGTCCCTAACAGAAAATTCCCATCGCTCGTTGTGATGACATTCATTACCTCTTCGTACCCGCTTTCTCCGTGGACTTTGTCCCATTGTTTATCACCATTGGCGTTGATTTTTACTATCCATGCATCAAATCCGCCTTTGAGTGCTTCAGTTTTATCGCCTGAAATGCCTGAACTGCTGCTGCCGCACAATAAATAGCCCCCATCTGAAGTAGTTGCCATGCCTGAAAGGGTTTCCCTTTGCGCAGCCCCGAAAGTTTTATCCCACTGTTTATCTCCGTTGGCGTTTATTTTTACCACCCAATAATCATCCCCGCCTTGAGACGCCTGTGATTTTTCATTCGAAATGCCCGATGGGCTCCAACCGCCTAAAAGGTAACCGCCATCGGGAGTGGTAATCATGTTGGTCAGAATATCAGTCCTATTTCCTCCATAAGCTTTGTCCCATTGTTTGTCGCCGTTGCCATTGATTTTTACCACCCAATAATCGTGATTGCTGCCAATCCCTCCACCTGTTCTTAAGGCTTGTGTTCTGTCTCCCGAAACACCCGATCCACTGCTTCCTGCTAATAGGTACCCCCCGTCTGAAGTAGGCAAAACGACTCTTAAGTCTTCTGTTCTATCCCCGCCAAAGGTTTTATCCCATTGCTTATCGCCATTGGCGTTGATTTTTACAATCCAGTAGTCCCAATCCCCCCTTGAGGCTTGGGTTTTATCCCCCGAAATCCCAGAAGGACTGTACCCGCCCAACAAATATCCTCCATCTGAGGTATTTATAATGGTATGGAGCCTTTCATCCTGACTGCCTCCGTAAGCTTTATCCCATTGTTTATCTCCATTGGCATTGATTTTTACCAACCAATAATCGCCTTCTCCTTTGTTGGCCTGTGTTCGGTCACCCGATAATTCGGAGCGACTCCAGCCTCCGAGCAAATGCCCTCCATCAGAGGTTGGGAGCATACAGGTGATAAAATCATCAAGATTGCCACCGTATGATTTGTCCCAAATCTTGCCCAATGCTTTTCCGGTGAGCGCTTTTGTCGTGGTAAGATTGTCAGTACTTTTGACGATTAAGTCATTATTGTAAAGTCCAGAAGCCGTTGGGGCAAAGGAAACGTCAAAAACCAGTGAATCATTAGCTGGTAAATCCCCTAAAGTAGTTCCTTTCGTGGAGGTATACCCCGCAGGCAGTTGAAGCGTTAAGCCCCTAGACTGCTCGTCACCGCTATTTTTCACTACAAACGTACGGGTCACTTTGTCACCTTCCCAAATTTCGCCAAAGGCAGCGTCGCCTTTGAGCGTTAAAGAAGGACCAACTTTCTCGGTTAATTTTTCACAACCGAGTAGCGTAAGCAGGCATATCGCAGCGACGACTGAGGTATTAAATATTTTCATGGTATTAATATTTAAAAAGGCTTAGGTTTTATCGCTCAAAATTATCGAAAGAAAGGGTTGATTTTAAGATGTGTCTTCTTAAAATTATGAGCAGACATTACGCATTGCCAAAATTTGGCAAATTGATGTATCTAATATGAACAAATGTAGAAAATATAAGCTCAGTGTAAAACGCATTTTTCTATTGCATCTATTAAATGAACAGCGTCAAGAGCCTTATTCAGAAGAAATGCCTGGACTAAAGAAAAAGGAGGGGAGAATGTTCTGGCACAAAGGCATTTGTGCGAGGGTGAGAATGATTTAAACTTTTCATGATTCTTAACAAACGTAGCTTTTTTATCAGTGGACTGAGGCGGTCGGGGCAATTTACTAAGGTATCATTCTGTCTGCTTTCCAGCATTAATTGTCCTAAATAATAATCCCGACCAGCCCATACTAGACCAAAAATTAATTAGCGTACTTGGCCCCTGATTTCTCCCCCTGGAAATTCGTCAGAGTGAACATTAACATACACCCCCTGATTTTCCATTGCATCAATCAAATCCGACAAGGGTCTGCCCAACAAAGCCCCCTTCAGCGAAGCACTCGTAATGGTGCCTTCCGCAATAACGCCCTGCGGACTTGGTTCGGTGCGACCGACCAAATCGACAACAACACCTCCATTGGCTCCCTTGGCTCCCAAATGCAGGTGACCGAAGCGAACCGTCTCGATGTTGGCTACAATGAGTTTGTAGGTTAAGGAGGTACCATCCTTGCTCAATTTAAACGTGGCCTGCCCGGTGGCATTCGTGACAACGGGCACTGGTACTTCTTCGTCCCCCGATAGGTGGGCACTAAAGTTACCGTTGGCTTTTCTAGCACCAGCTTCTCGGTTGTTACTTGCCCCCGAAATTGATTCGATTGACTCTTTTTGACAGCCGTTCAACATTAGCCCAATAGCTAATAAAGCACAAATACCAAGTGAATTTTTCATGAGAAAATTGATTAAGGTTTAGTTACTCATTAGTAAGTAACGACGACCTAACTTTCTGTTCTTCTATAATGTTTTGATGTGAAGCCCTTTAAAATTAAAAAAAATCACCAAAAAAGCATAAATTTGGGGGCGCAGATGTGTCTCAAAAATTAGCAATGTCAAACTTACAGCAAAGTAATTTTTGCTGACAAAAGTCGTTTGAACGTGGCATTGTGGAAGGTGGTACCCAAACGGGAAGTCATATTGAGGATTAGCCTTACTTTACCCTCAATACATGCAGCCGATGGCGATTTCCCACGCGATAGGTTGGGAAACTAAGTTGTTTGCATAGAATGCCTAAAGAAGCAATGCCCCCCCCAATCAGGGCTGATTCTGGGGTAAATTGAAGCCCGAATTCCAGTCCACCTCGGTAAATAAAGGTGTCGCTGATTAAAAAAATCCCACCCGCAACGGGTAGCATATACGCCCCCTGCGTGACCCACGGAATACGGCGGTAAATTTTGATTTTTCGAACATCCCTCAGTTTAACTTCGGTATGAATATGCTCATTGAGGATTTCGTTAAATTGGGTGAACGTAAAAGAACTATCGGAAACAGAAGTAATGTTTTCCCTGATTTTTTTTCGTTGTCCTTTAATTTTAAAAACAAGTTCGTCACCCGCGTAGAAACGATGGCGCTTGATTTTACCCATTCCATATACATCCAGTACCAAATATCGACCCTCCGTTTGGAGATAGGTTTGGTAGCGAGGGTTTTGTTTTAAAAACAACTCTCTGTCGCTCAGGATTTCCTGCGCGTACGAAGCCCAGAATGTTGTAGTAAGAAAAAGCACTAAGTAGAGAGAACGCATATCCTACGGCTATTTTGAATAGAACGTAAAAGAAATACTTTTCTTGCAAAGTGGAGAATTCAAGGTATGACGAATTAATCTAAAAATCAGGAAGGGATTGAAAATGAGGTAATACTGTTAGCTAATTTTGATAAAAATTACAAAAAAAGCCCTGCGTTTGGCAGGGCTTAACTATTTAGAAGACTTTGTTTGAATTATGCATGAGCAAAGGCTGGGTTGAACATCCCGATTTCCTTGGCTTCCAACAATGACTCACCCATCAGGAATTCATCCACTTTACGGGCGGCTTCGCGTCCTTCAGAGATGGCCCATACGACCAAGGATTGTCCACGGCGACAGTCGCCAGCGGCAAACACTTTTTCAACCGAGGTTGCGTAGCTGTTTTCGGTTGCTTTGATGTTTTTGCGAATATCAGTTTCAACGCCAAATTGTTCCAAAAGGCTTTGCTGAGGATGCACAAAACCAGCGGCAATCAACGCTAAGTCGCACGGAATCAGGCGCTCATTTTCGGTAATGGGTGCTTTGCGGCCATCTTCAAGGGTACGCTCACCCGTAATGTCGGCAATGCGCAGATGCGTTAGTTTCTCACCATCGCCCACAAATTCTTGTACGGCAATGGCCCAAAAACGCTCACATCCTTCTTCATGCGAGGTAGAAGTACGCTTGGTCAAAGGCCACAGCGGCCAAGGGGTTTTTTCGTCCCGAACTTTATAAAACGGCTCGTTTTTATCGTCGTATTTAGGGGCGGGCATTACTTCTACCTGCGTAATGGTCGCGGCTTTATGACGGTTGGAAGTACCCACGCAGTCAGAGCCTGTATCGCCGCCGCCGATGACCACCACGTGTTTATCGGTGGCCAAAAGTTCACCATTGCCATATTTTTCGCCACGGTGGTCTACCACGCGCTCAATATTGGAAACCCGCTTGTTTTGCTGACTCAAAAATTCCATGGCGGGATGAACTCCTTTACCAAGGTATGCCTGCCAACCTGGGATTGTGATGGAACGCGGTTCGGTCGAGCCGATAGCCAGTACGATGGCGTCAAAGTCGCGCATCAATTCTTCTGACTTAACCGTTACGCCTACGTGTTCGTTGGTTTTGAAGGTGACACCTTCGGCCTCCATTACCGCCACCCGACGCGCTACCACGGTTTTTTCCAATTTAAAATCAGGAATACCGTAGCGGAGCAGTCCGCCAATTTGGTCGGCGCGCTCAAAAACAGTTACCCAATGACCCGCGTAATTCAACTGCGCCGCTGCGGCCAACCCCGCAGGGCCAGAACCGATAACGGCTACGTGTTTGCCAGTCCGCTTTGATGGAATACGGGGTTTAACGTAGCCTTTTTCGTAAGCGGTTTCAACGATTGATTTTTCAATAAACTCAATGGCCACGGGGGGCTTGTTGATGCCCAACACGCAAGAGGCTTCGCAAGGGGCGGGGCAAATGCGTCCCGTAAATTCGGGGAAGTTGTTGGTGCTGCTCAAAATTTGGTAAGCATATTCCCAATTGCCTTCGTAGACGGCGTCGTTGAATTCAGGAATAATGTTACCCAAAGGACAACCGTTGTGGCAAAACGGAATGCCGCAATCCATGCAGCGGGCAGCCTGCTGTTTTGATTGCGTTTCGTTGCCGATGGGCTCAATTTCTTTGTAATCGGTGCGGCGCACTTCGACGTCGCGTTTTTTTGGCAACTCACGGCCAAATTCTATGAATCCGGTGGGCTTTCCCATTTTTTTAAATCAGTAAGCGGTTCGCCGCTGCGATGAGTGAGTGAGTAATGGAACGAATAGTTTTGTTCAGTCCTTTATTCGTTCATCAATGTATCTTTTGACCAGCCTTTTTACAAAGACCTTACAGGCTTTCGCCTGCAAGGTCCTACTTATTAAGGGATGGGTTAATTGTGCGCTACGTCCACGACGATGTCTTGGTACACTACGTTTTTGTCGGCCAATTGTTGTGACAGACTGATGTTGCGACTTGCCAAGGCTTTCTTGAAATCGCCGGGCATTACTTTCACAAACTGACCGATGTAGGTATCCCAATCCTGCAACATCATAAAGGCGACGTTACTGGTCGTGTATTGGAAGTGTTTTTCTACGAATTCTCTGATAATCAGGTGGTCTTCTTCGGTAAGTTCTTCCAAATTTACCATTTCGCGGTTCACTTTCGGAGCAAAATCACCGTTTTTGTCCCATACATAAGCTACTCCTCCCGACATACCAGCGGCGAAGTTGCGGCCTACTTCTCCCAAAATCAGGGCAACTCCCCCCGTCATGTATTCAAGTCCGTGGTCGCCTACACCTTCTACCACCACTTTGGCACCTGAGTTACGGACGCAGAAACGCTCACCGGCCGTTCCGCGAATAAACGCTTCTCCCGCTGTGGCACCGTAGAAGGCTACGTTGCCGATGATGATGTTTTCTTCGGGTTTGAAGGTTGCTTCACGGTCGGGATAAACAATGAGTTCAGCGCCGCAAAGTCCTTTTCCGAAGTAGTCATTGGCGTCTCCTTCGAGTTCGAGACGAATACCAGTTGTGTTGAAAGCTCCGAAACTTTGGCCAGCCGTTCCTCTAAACTTAAAGTGAATCGTGCCTTTTGGTAAACCTACGCCGCCAAACACCTTGGAGATTTCGTTGGAAAGCATATTGCCCACCGAGCGATTCAAGTTGTTGATGGCGTACTCACCGTAGACTTCCTCAGAACGTTGAAGGGCTGGTTGAGCGGCTTCAATCAATTTCCAGTCGATGACATCGGCAATACCGTGATCTTGTTCTTCTTGTTTAAACTGAGCAACGTCGAGGCTGACGGGCTCTTTAAACAACATGGCACTGTAATCCAACGCTTTGTATTTCCAATGCTTGATGTCGTCGCGCATTTCGAGGTACTGAACCTGACCCACCATTTCGTTGATGGTCCGGAAGCCCAACTGCGCCATGATTTCACGCAATTCTTCGGCCATGTACGTAAACATATTGACTACGTATTCTGGCTTACCCGTAAACAACGCCCGCAGCTCTTTGCGCTGAGTGGCAACGCCGACGGGGCAGGTATTGAGGTGACATTTACGCATCATGATACAACCCGCCGTGACGAGGGCGGCCGTGGCTACGCCCCATTCTTCAGCTCCTAGCAGCGCGGCAATCGCCAAGTCGCGTCCGGTACGCATCTGACCGTCGGCCTGAATGGTAACGCGTCCGCGCAATTTATTTTTAACGAGGGTTTGGTGGGTTTCGGCCAAGCCAAGCTCCCAAGGCAAACCAGCGTGACGAATTGAACTCAAAGGCGAAGCGCCCGTTCCACCGTCGTGACCCGCAATCAAAATATGGTCGGCGTGGGCTTTGGCTACCCCCGTGGCGACCGTTCCTACCCCTGCTTCTGATACCAGTTTTACGCTGATACGGGCGGCACGGTTGGCATTTTTAAGGTCGTAAATCAACTGGGCCAAATCCTCAATCGAATAAATATCGTGGTGAGGTGGTGGCGAAATCAATCCTACACCCGGTGTAGAGTGACGTGTACGTCCAATCCAGTCATCCACTTTATGGCCGGGCAATTGGCCGCCTTCTCCAGGCTTAGCGCCTTGGGCCATTTTAATTTGGAGTTCTTGGGCATTGCTTAAATAATGGCTCGTTACCCCAAAACGCCCCGAAGCGACCTGTTTGATGGCCGACGACATGAAGTCTCCGTTGGGAAGAGGCTTGTAGCGAAGTTCGTCTTCACCACCTTCTCCCGAGTTTGACTTGCCGCCGATGCGGTTCATCGCAATGGCCAACGTGGTATGTGCTTCCCACGAAATAGAACCAAATGACATGGCGCCCGTGGCAAAACGTTTAAAAATATTTTCGACCGATTCTACTTCTTCAATCGGAATGGATTTTCCTTTTCTAAACCGCATCAACCCGCGCAGCGTGAGTGCTTTTTGGGTTTGGTCGTCAATGAGTTTTGAGAATTTCTTGAAAATCTGATAACCTTCCTCACCGCCCTTACGGGTCGATTGTTGCAGCAGGTGAATCGTTTGCGGATTAAAAATGTGGGCTTCTCCGCGTTGTTTCCACTGGTAAAAACCACCCACTTCCAAACGTGGATTGACAACTTGGGTTTCGGGATAGGCTACTTTGTGGCGGACGATTACTTCCCGCGCAATTTCGTCGATGCCCATTCCGCTGATGCGTGAAATGGTTCCCGTGAAATATTTGTCAATAACATCCTTATTTAAACCTAAACACTCAAAAATCTGCGCTCCTTGGTACGACTGAAGCGTCGAGATGCCCATTTTAGAGAAGATTTTTAGCAACTCTTTGTTAATGGCTTTGATGTAGTTAGCGCTTAATTTCTCATGGGTAAACTCGCCATTAATCATGCCGTGGCGGTTCATGTAAGACAGCGTTTGGAAAGCCATGTATGGACAAACCCCCGAAGCGCCGTACCCGATGAGGGTAGCTACGTGGTGGGTTTCAAAGACGTCTCCAGCTTCCACCAAAATGCCAACTTTACCGCGTAATCCTTTGCGAATCAGGTGGTGGTGAATGGCAGAAGTAGCCAACAGCGATGGAATAGGGGCGTGGTCGGAGTCGATGGCGCGGTCGGAAAGAACCAAAATTTCAAAACCGTCTTCAATGGCATCTTCAGCGTAGCGGCAGATGCGCTCCAAGGCACGGGTAAGCCCTTTGCCACCATCAACCGATGAAAAATAGGTGTTGATGGTTTTGGCTTGAAAATGCGCTTTGTCTACCCAACGGAGCTTGTCAAATTCTTCAATGGTCAATACTGGCTGATCCAGCTCAATCTGACGACAGTGAAGGGGCGATTCGGTGAGTAAATTTTCGGTTGAGCCTACGAACGAAATCAATGACATAATCGACCGCTCCCGGATAGAATCGATAGGAGGGTTGGTGACCTGGGCAAAAAGTTGTTTGAAATAATTCGTCAGGTGTTGGCTTTGCTCCGACAATACGGCCAAAGGCACATCCACTCCCATCGAACCGATGGCTTCGTAACCCGTTTCGGCCATTGGCCCTAGTACCATCCGCAGGTCTTCTGACGAAAAGCCGAATGCGATTTGACGTTTCAGCAACGATTTGTCATCATAAGGCGTAAACGGACGAGGCGACGGCTCTAAATCTGAGAGTTTGATTTTATTTTCGTCCAACCATTGTTGATACGGCTGACGCGAGCAAATATCAGCTTTCAATTCGTCGTCGGGAATGATGCGGCCCTGTTCCATGTCGACCACAAACATTTTACCCGATTGCAAACGGCCTTTTGAAACCACCTTGGCGGGATCTACGTCCAATACCCCAGCTTCCGAGGCCATGATGACCGTGTCGTCGTCCAAAACCCAATAACGGGAAGGACGCAGACCGTTACGGTCGAGGGTAGCACCGATGATTTTTCCGTCGGTAAATGAAATCGACGCGGGGCCATCCCAAGGCTCCTGAATGGCAGCGTGGTATTCATAAAAAGCACGACGCTCTGGGTCCATGGCTTCGTTGCCGTCCCAAGCTTCGGGCACCACCATCATCATTACGTGCGGCAGTGAGCGTCCAGATAAGTACAGAAGCTCAATCGCGTTGTCAAGGTTGGACGTGTCGGAGTTGGTAATGTCGCAGATAGGCAGCAACATATCCATTTCTTCTTTCGTAAATTTATCCGACCAGAATGACTTCTCTCCAGCACGAATCCAGTTTACGTTTCCGCGTACGGTGTTGATTTCGCCGTTGTGGGCTACGTAACGGAACGGCTGGGCCAGTTTCCAAGAAGGGAAAGTGTTGGTAGAAAAACGCGAGTGAATGATGGCAAATGCCGAAACGACCGATTCGCTGTGCAAGTCGGGGAAATAATATTTTAACTGTCCCGTCGTCAATTGTCCTTTGTAGGAAATGGTACGGCAGGAGAGGGAAGAAAAGTAAAAGTGAGCTTTTGAACCCACCACTGAGTCATAAATAAGACGGGTGGCGTATTGGCGAAACACAAACAGTTTGCGCTCAAAACCAAGTTCATCGGTGACCGAATCGGGCCGTTTGATAAACAATTGTTCAACCTGAGGCTCCACCGAAAGTGAACCTTCTCCTAAGGTATCATTGAGCGTTGGAACACGGCGGTAGCCAAGGAGTTCCAAACCTAGCTTCTTCAACTTACGGTTGAGAATGTCGCGGCATTCGTCGCGCAGCTTTTGATCTTTCGGAAAGAAAATCATCCCAACGCCATATTCACCGGCAGAGGGAAGGGTGATGTTTAGCTTGGCGCATTCCTCCACGAAAAACTCGTGAGGGAGCTGAATGAGAATTCCCGCACCGTCTCCGGTATTAGGGTCACAGCCACAGGCACCGCGGTGGTCCATGCGTTCAAGCATGGTGATAGCGTCAGCTACCATTTGGTGCGACTTACGACCTTTCATGTTGGCGCGGAAACCGATACCGCAAGCGTCGTGTTCAAACTCGGGGCGATATAACCCCAGTTGGGCAGGCTCTGACATGGTTTTGTAGTGTATTGGGGTTGGGTGAATGGCCTTTGTGCGTTAGATTACACTTGGGCTTTAACAAAAATCGGCACTCTGTTTTTTGAATAATCACACGCAATTTACACAAAAAATTATTTGGTACAACAACGTTTTTGCCGAATAATGTAGATGTTATTGTGTGATATTAAGAATATATTAAATAATCTTGAAATTTTACAATTTGGTAAAGCAATCAAAATAAGATTTACAAAATTTTAAATAAATGAATGAATTATTGATTGTTTATCTAAAAAAAGGTAAAAATATTGAAAAATAAGCAAATATAAAAAGCTAAAGTCTCATTTGTTTTGGTTTTTGTCGACCAACTCAATTGTTCGGGAAAAGGAACTCAAATTGTCCCATTTTTCATGTCCAGGAATCACAAATGTAATATCGGGGAATTTTTTTCGCACATTGTCTACCGATTGGCGCCATGTTTTGAGGTTGGCGTCGGCAATGTTTCCGATTCCCATGGCTACATAGCTCTTAATCAGACACCCCCCGACCAGTACTTTTGAATCGGGAAAATAGACCACAATGTTATCATCGGTATGTCCCGCACCTGGAAAATAGGTTTGAACCGTGGTGGTTCCTACCCGGAAGGTCGTGTCTTGCGGCAAAATACCTTCGGGTGCAGGAAGTCCCTGCGCGACTGTTTTCTGAGCAGTGAGCGGAGTGCCGATGATTTTAATGCCCCGTTGCTGAAATGCCTTCACCCCTCCGATTCTGTCTTCGTGGGCGTGCGTAACGATACAAAGCACTACTTTTTGTTTAAGTTTTTGCTCAATTTGCGCAAGCAGCAATTCCGTCTGTTCCAAACCCCAGCCCGTATCCACGAGGATAATTCCTGCCGATGTACTGACGATTAACCCGTTGGAAGGAAACGGATTATTTTGGTACACTTGATACGTAGTATGTACATAATGGTTGGAAACCAACGGCGTGATTTCAACAGGAGGCAGTTGACAAAAGCCCTGAAAATGAACGAAAAGAGGAATAAAAAGGAGTAAAAATGGGTTTTTCATACAGCGGAGAATAGATAAATGTAGGGTAAAGATACAAAATAGTTGAGCCTCTGCCTTCAAAATCCTACCTTTGCACCGTGATTACTCGGCAATAGAGTAAAATCAACTAATCACCAGTCACCAACCACTAATCACAACCCCCCCACTCGTGGAACACGTCGAACAACTTCCTACCGTTGAAACTGCCAAGAAATTGGGTATTCTTCCCGAAGAATTTGAACAAATTAAACAGATACTGGGCCGTACGCCTAATTTTACCGAATTGAGTATTTTTTCGGTCATGTGGTCTGAGCACTGCTCGTACAAGAACTCTATCGTTTGGCTCAAAACCCTGCCGCGTGATTCTGACCGGATGTTGGCGAAAGCAGGCGAAGAAAACGCGGGTTTGGTCGATATTGGCGACGGATTGGCCTGTAGTTTTAAAATAGAATCTCACAATCACCCGTCGGCGCTGGAGCCTTATCAGGGCGCGGCTACGGGCGTAGGCGGTATCAACCGCGATATTTTTACGATGGGCGCGCGTCCCATTGCGCAGCTTAATTCTTTGCGTTTTGGCGACCCTAAATTGGCCAAAACCAAGTGGTTGGTGAAAGGCGTCGTCAAAGGAATCGGTGATTATGGCAATGCTTTTGGTATTCCAACCGTAGGTGGTGAAGTCTTTTTTGACGAATGTTACAATACCAATCCGCTCGTCAACGCTTTCTCGGCGGGTATCGTTGAAGCAGGGAAAGTCGCCAAAGCCATCAGTTACGGCGTGGGCAATCCCGTGTTCATTGTAGGTTCAGCCACTGGGAAAGACGGCATCGGTGGGGCTAGTTTTGCGTCGGAAGACATCAGTGAAAAATCGACCGAAAAACTTCCAGCCGTGCAAGTAGGGGACCCGTTCATGGAAAAACTCCTGCTCGAAGCCACGCTCGAAATCATCGAAACGGGCTACGTGGTCGGAATTCAGGACATGGGCGCGGCGGGAATCATCTGCTCAACCTCAGAAATGAGTGCCAAAGGCGAACATGGAATGATCATTGACCTCGACAAAGTGCCTACGCGCCAAACCAACATGAAAGGCTGGGAAATCCTGCTTTCAGAATCGCAAGAGCGGATGCTTGTGGTGGTAGAAAAAGGAAAAGAAGACGACATAAAACAAATTTTTGATAAGTGGGATTTGCACTGCGCCCAAATCGGCGAAGTGGTGGAAGGTGGCAGTTTACATTTTTTCCAACATGGTGAACTGATTGCCGACGTGCCTGCCCACGACTTAGTATTGGGCGGCGGCGCTCCGCAGTACCGTCGCGAATACCGCGAGCCCGCTTATTATCAGGAATTTAAGAAATTTGACCTCAACAGTGTCAGTGATGTAAAAGGAGAAGAGATTGGTAAAGTAGCCAAACACCTTTTATCGCACCCCAACATTGCCTCCAAAAAATGGGTGTATGAGCAATATGACTCTACCGTTGGAACGGCAAACCGCACCACCAACCGCCCGTCGGATGCAGGGGTAGTGCGGATTCGGGATGTGAAACGCCCGCATTATCAGAAGTCTATCGCTATGACGGTGGATTGTAACGCCCGTTATGTCAACGCCGACCCGTTTATTGGAGCGCAGATTGCCGTGGCCGAAGCCGCGCGTAATTTGGTGTGTACGGGTGCGGAGCCGTTGGCAGTGACCAATAACCTTAACTTTGGAAATCCGTACGTGCCGGAAGTATACTGGCAGTTTGTGAATGCCGTTCAGGGAATGGGCAAGGCCTGTTTGAAATTCAACACGCCAGTAACGGGTGGAAACGTGAGTTTTTACAACCAATCGTCCGACGACGGTCCCGTATTCCCCACGCCAACCATCGGTATGATTGGGTTGATTGAAAAACCTGAGAACCAAACTTCGCTTGACTTTAAAAACGAAGGCGATTTGATTTGTCTCGTGGGCCAATCTCAAAACGACATTGCTTCATCGGAATATCTGTACTCATACCGTGGCGTAAAAGCATCGCCCGCACCTGCATTTGATTTGGACGAAGAATACAGCTTGCAGGTAGCCATTAACCAATTGATTGAAAAGCAATTGGTTAAGTCGGTGCATGATGTGTCGGACGGTGGTTTGTTTGTAACCTTGGCCGAATCTGCTTTGCCCAACGGGGTAGGATTTGACGTAGCCACGATGGAAGGTTACCGCAAAGATGCGTTCCTTTTTGGCGAATCGCAGAGTCGTGTGGTGGTTAGTGTAAGCCCCGACAAACAGGCTGAATTTCAGAAAGTATTGGGCGGTGAATTGAAAACAGTTCACGCCTTGCTGGGAAAAGTTACTTCGGGTGGATTTGTCGTTGACGGTCAGGAAGTTATTTCAACCGCAGAAGCCAAAGATTTATACGATAACTCATTGGGACGATTGATGAGTTAAGTTCATTTTTCTCATATTTAAAAAACGCCGGCAGGATTCAACCCCAGCTGGCGTTTTTTTGTGGGCGAATTCTATTCCGCTGTGTAAAGGCACAGAGTTTTGGTGAAGTCGCTGTGGTAGATGCACTTAAAACCATGCACCTTGGGGTCAGAAAGAAAGCAAAAGACCAGCTACTCACCAATTACATAACGACCTAGGCTTGTATAATCAGAAGCTATCTCTCGGTTCATGGCACAGGCCACCTCATTATAGGTTTAATAAAATGTCAGCTAGCAGTTTGGGTTGGGAAAGAAATGGAGAGTGTCCTGATGGGAGTTCAAATGTTTTGTCAACGGGAAGTCGCTCCACCATTTTCTTTTGTAGTCCGTGTGTGATTGTATTGTCAAGCGTTGTGTGAATATAAACCTTCTTCACTTTTCCATATTTTTCGTCCGAAAGATTTAACGGTGTCCCAACTGGTGCATTTGGTTCTTTTGTCAGCAGTGAACTGCCCAGATAAATATCTTCTTCTGAACAGTCATTGTAAAATGCGTCTTTGTAAATTTCATTTTTAGGAATGTGCCAGCCTTCCTGTTCGTTAAATATCAAGTTAGATACCATAAGTGAAGCAGAGTCGGTGAGTGCTGTGGCAACCATTGGTTCTTCGTTTGGTATTAGAAAGGCACAGAGATAAACCAATTTGTCAATTTTGTCGGGCATGCGTTCTGCCACAGAAGAAATTACAATCCCTGCACGGCTATGTCCGACAAGTACTACAGGTTCATTGTATTTGTCCAACACTTTGCAAACTGCGTCAACGTAGCTGTCAAGTGTTACCATACTTATTGGTGTTGTGTCTTGTCCATGCGCGGGAAGGTCAATGGCCTTCGAAGTGTTGCCATCTTTGTCAAGTAGCGGTTGCATTTTATACCAGCACCACGATGCGTGGAATGAACCTGGCACAAATACAAAATGCTTAGGTTTTGAATGATTGTCCATGCTTTTAGAGGTTTACAGTATTCCTTTGTTGTTTTGATTGCAGAAAACCCTTGTTGCCGTGATAAGTGAGGGTAGTAAAATAGTCGTCCTTTTTATATTAATTGTCGTTATGTGGTGGTCGTCTGATAAACTTGCAGGTAACGGTTTATGTATTGCCCAAGGCGGAGATTTTTAGCATACCGAATGCTTTCGGGATTTCATAGAAGCATCGGACTGGCGACCCCGTTTAACCGCCATATTGCTAAACCGATGTTGAACAAAACCTTCGGTAGCTATATTACCTCAAAAGGGTTAATTTTAAGGCCAATTTAAACTTAAAATTGAGCATGACAAAAAAAGAATTCTGATGAGCTGAGGGAGAATACGCTCATCAATCG
>NZ_QPIW01000042.1 GCF_003339505.1 Runella aurantiaca | reverse complement strand
GACTATCAATTTGTTAAAAAGGACAAAAGCAAAGAATATGGCTGCTCAGATTGATCAATTCGCCGATAATTTTAACGCGTTAATGCTATTTATGACACAACAAAGAGTTTTATGAGAAAGCCCTGCACTAAAAAGCCCATCTGAAGCAACAAAGAAAAAGGAGTTATTGGCCAACAAGATATTTTTTGAATTAACGTTCAAATGGTAGTTAAATTAGTCCCCCCCTGAGAAGCATGAAAATCAAAAAGTTGACTCCAACAACGGCCAAATTGCCCGAAAATGAAAGAATCATTGGCGGTGATGCTACCCCCAAACTTTTCAATAAGCGTGACGTAAAGCAGACCGAAAGAGAATATCAGGAGTTTTTACAAAAAAAGAAAGAAGCTAAAAGGGATAAAATTCAAAAAAAGCCAAATGTGTAGAAATCTGTGTAAGTTTTGATATAAAAAAGGGGGTGAGGAATTGGTTGAATGCGTTGGATTGCTAGGGGATTTATGATGATTTTAATGAAATAGTAGCGAAGCAATAAAAATCTTAAATATCAAACTATTTCACATATAAATTTTAATTTATTTTTCAGCATTTTCAGACTGCATATTTTTCATTAAAATTATTTCATTAAAAACAAGTTGTTCTGATTCTGAAGGGTTTTTATTAGTATATTCTTCTACTAATAAATTACCATAATTAATTTTTGCATCAATAACCTCTGGAGTAGAATCTAATAATGAAAATAATTCAAATTGATTTTTTCTAGTATGCAAATATTGAAACAATGTTTTGTAAACTTCTAAAAAATCTTTGTGAGAAGAAGAGGTAAGGCCTTTGAAATATTCATTTATTTCAACTTTATATTTATTTATTCCAAAATCAACAATAGCAGAAGCAAAGTCACTTGTAGATTTTATAATATCATTTTCAAAAGAGTCTTTAATTCCAATTGAGATATATTTGGAAAATTCTTCTCTTAAATCACCATCTTTTAATAATGGATATATAAAATGCTGATAAAGAGCTACATTATACAAGTCTTTATATTGTTTATCATCCAATTTCAGCTTTCCATAGGCAATTTTAAATTTAGAAAATTGATCTACACTGATCTCTCGGGTTACTAAAATTGGAAGTAAGTTTACTATATCTTTTGGAACTTTCACTAATCTGTCAATAAGATGTGATGTTTCTTCATTTTTTATTTTAATAAATAATCCAAAAATATCCTTTTGGATTAAGTTATTTAAATCTTCTACTTCCTGCTTTATTTTCTGATTCTTTAAAAGAAGTTCTCTATTTTCTTCTCCTATCTTAACAACTTTTCTTTCCGTAAAAGTTATATATACACCTAAAAAAATTGCAGCAATGCTAAATAATATCCCAAAAACTGTCAAGTTATAAGTTGCCGCATCTAGTTGTTTTGATATGCTTTCAAGTGTCTTTTCATTTATCTTTTCTTCAGTATCTAGTTTTTTTACAAGGTCTTCATATTTATTAGAAAACTCAACTTTTGTTAAAGCTTCCTTCTCTAGTATGTTTATTTTATTCAATAATAAAGAGTCTGTTGTTTGCTGAGCAAAAAGCGAAACCTTTACAATAAATAGCAGAAAAGTTAAGTAAAGTTTCATATTAGAGATATTGGCTTAGAAATTAATATTACCAGCTTTACTGGTAAAGGCCATCCACCAAACGGTCATAAGAAAAATTGAAAATAATAGGCAAAAAAAAGGCTGTAAATCGTTGATTTACAGCCACTTGCAGAGAGAGAGGGATTCGAACCCCCGGACCTGTAACAGTCAACGGTTTTCAAGACCGCCGCATTCGACCACTCTGCCATCTCTCTAAAACTTCCCAAAACCATTGTTTTGGGACTGCAAAGGTAGCTGTTTTTCGTGGCTTGTCAAGTCTTTTTACCAAAAAAAATAACAAAATAATGTAAAAAAACTTCGCTTTAAGACCGTTAACACAGCAATATTTTGATTCTCAAATACTTATATTTACCCAAGCGCCTGGGCTAAATCCGCAATTAAATCATCAACGTGCTCTAATCCGACCGAAATACGCAGCAAATTCTTTGGACTAACCGAATGAACGCCCTCGGCCGTGGCCCGGTGTTCAATCAAACTTTCTACGCCTCCCAAGCTCGTGGCCCGGATAAACACCTTAACTTTGCTTTTAATAGCCAAGGCTTCTTCCGCCCCACCTTTTACCTGAATCGACAACATCCCCCCACCCGATGCCATCTGACGCTTGGCCACTTCGTACCCAGCGTGGCTTTCCAAAAAAGGATAATGAACGGCTTCTAATTTGGGATGGGTGCTCAAATATTCAGCCAATTTAGCGGCATTTTCTGATTGCTGTCGCACCCGAAGGGCCAAGGTTTTAATGCCTCGGACAATCAGCCAACAATCAAAAGGCGACGGTACCGCCCCACCCAAGGCCTGAATCATCCGGGCTTTTTCGGCCAATGCACCATTGTCCTTAAAAATCAAGGCCCCGCTCAACAAATCGCTATGACCACCAAAATACTTCGTGGCCGAATGCATCGACACATCACACCCCAAATCAAGCGGGCGTTGCAACACCGAAGTAGCCCACGTATTGTCGCAGGCAGAATAGGCCCCTTTGGCCCGCGCCAGTTCAGCTACTGCCTTTATATCCGTAATTTTTAATAAAGGATTGGAGGGCGTCTCCATCCAAACCAACTTCGTATTGGGCTGAAATGCCCCTTCTACCGCCACGAAGTCGCTCATATCGACCTTCGAAAATTGAAGCCCCCACAAACTCAGTACATCCTGCAACAACGCGGGCGTTCCATAATACGCATCGTCGGGAATGATGACGTGGTCGCCCGGAAGCAGGCATTGAAACAAGGTGGTCGTTGCGGCCTGTCCCGACGCAAATGCCATTCCTACCTGTCCACCTTCCAGCGCGGCGTAGGCCTTTTCCAAGGCATTACGGTTGGGATTGCTGGCCCGGGTGTAAATATGTCCGTGCGGAATACTGCTGTCAGGCTCCCGCTCAAAGGTCGTAGAAAGATAAATAGGGGGCACGACCGCGCTCGCGTTGGCGTCATGAAATTGGGTACTCTGAATGGCAAGTGTTTCGAAATTCATAGATTTTTGGGCATTAATATGTTAAATCCAGCAAGTACCGTGGAATCAGGTTTAGCGCCTTTTTTATTCCTAACTCCATTTTCCGTTTATCCGTTTTCTGTTGGGCCATTTTCTGGAAAAAATTTCTATTTTCATTGGTTAAACACAATTTTACACCAATTCTTTTTGAAACAAAAATTAGTTGTGTAGGTTTGCAATTAGTATGCAAGCAGAATAAATTACCCAGCCATCAGCAAATTTATTTTCAGAATGTAATATAAAGAACCGATTCATGTCTTTTGAAACCTTTTCCCTGACCATCGAAAATTACGTTGCGCAAGTGGTTTTTAACCGTCCCGAACGCGCCAATGCCCTCAACCAAAAAGCCTGGCAAGAAATGAAGGCTATTTTTGAGGAACTAGACGAAAATGAGGACGTCAGAGTAATCATTTTAAGGGGCAACGGCCGACATTTTTGTGCGGGCATTGATTTGGAATTATTGATGCAAGTGGCCCAATCAGCGCAAAAATGTGAAGGTCGGAAGCGAGAGAATCTTCGCCGACAAGTGCTTGATTTACAAGCCCCCATCAATGCCATTGAGCAGTGCAGCAAGCCCGTTTTGGCGGCCATTCACGGCGGGTGCATCGGCGGCGGAGTCGACATCGTCAGTGCGTGCGACATGCGCTACTGCACCCACGACGCTTTTTTTACCATCAAAGAAATCGACATGGGCATGGTAGCCGATTTGGGAACTTTACAGCGACTGCCCAAAATTATCCCGTCAGGTATTGCGCGCGAAATGGCCTACACAGGACGAAACGTATCGGGCCAGGAAGCCGAGCGAATCGGCCTGACCAATCGTAGTTTTGTGGATGCCGACACCATGCTGGCCGAAGTCATGAACATTGCTCAGGTCATTGCCGCCAAATCTCCGCTTTCCATTCGGGGCACCAAAGCCATCCTGAACCACAGCCGCGACCACTCCGTGGCCGATGGATTGGAGTACATGGCCACTTGGAATGCCGCCATGCTCCTCTCCGACGACCTCACGGAAGCCTTTCAAGCCAAAATGCAAAAACGCGATGCCTTGTTTCGGTGAAAAGCGCCAGAAGTAAGAAACTGGAGGTAGGAAATAAGAAATCAGAACTTCAAAATTTATAAAATCGTCATTCAAAACTCCTGAATCAATGAATTTTTCTCAACCCATGCTGCGCGACGGGTCGCTTGCGGGCAAAACCATCATCGTAACGGGCGGCGGCACGGGCCTTGGTAAATCCATGGCCAAATATTTTCTTGAATTGGGGGCCAACGTCGTAATATGTAGCCGCCGGTTGGCCGTTTTGGAAGCAACCGCCCAAGAGCTAACCGAAGCCACAGGTGGACAAGTACTACCTGCCGAGTGCGACGTTCGCAAACCCGAACAAATAGAAGCCGTCATTGAAGCGGCCATTGCTCGTTTTGGCGCGGTGCATGGGTTGGTCAACAACTCCGCCGGAAATTTTATCAGCCCTACCGAGCGCCTTTCGTACAAAGCCATCGACACGGTCGTTGATATTGTACTGCGCGGCACGTATTATTTTACGCTCGCCATCGGTAAGTATTGGATTGATAATCAAATCAAAGGAACAATCCTCAACATCTCCACTACCTACGCATGGACGGGCTCGGGCTGGGTCGTCCCGTCGGCAATGGCCAAAGCGGGTGCCCTTGCCATGACTAAATCGCTGGCCTATGAGTGGGGCAAGTACGGCATTCGTCTCAATGCCATCGCCCCGGGGCCGTTTCCGACCAAAGGCGCTTGGGACCGTTTATTTCCGAAAGAATTGGCTGAAAAATTTGCCTTTGAAAACCGCATTCCGTTGAATCGCACGGGAGAGCATCAGGAATTGGCTAATTTGGCCGCTTATCTGATGTCTGACTTCTCGGCCTATATGACAGGTGAAGTGATTACGCTCGACGGCGGCGAAGTGCTCAACGGCGGCCAATTTAATTTTCTGCACGAAGTCACGCCTGAGATGTGGGATGTGCTGGAAGCACAAATTAAAAACGCCAACCGAGCCAGCAAGCAGGAGGGTAAAAAAGAATCCTAAAAGGCCATAAATCGAAAATAAAAAGGCGACAAAACCACGTTCTTGCTTTTTAGAAACAAGAAATTGGATTTTGCCGCCTTTTAGTAGATGTATACCTACTTACGACGCAGTTTTGCTTCAATCGTCTGCTGGGTATGTGGTACCGCCCGCAAACGCTCTTTTGGAATCAACTTACCTGTGTCAATGCAAATACCATAAGTGCCATTTTTGATACGCACAAGGGCATTTTCAAGTTGAGTAATGAATTTTTGCAGGCGCGCCGCCGATTGGCTCATTTGTTCGCGTTCGCTCGTATCCACATCTTCCATCAATTTGGTCGCGGCACCAGTGTTGTCGGTTCCGCTGTCATTTTTGCGGCTCAATGTGTCTTTGATGTACGCTAATTCATTGCGCGCTGCGTCTAGTTTTTGGTTGATGATACCTTCGAACTCTTTCAGCTCTTCTTCAGAGTAACGTTTTTTGTCTTCCTGTACAGTCATATAAAAATTCCGGTTTGGGGTAAAAACTTAACGGCGGAAGTTAATTAAGGCGCAAAAATACGCTTTATTCTTGTCCTACAAACCATTTAATGTTACCGTTTAATAAAAAGGTATTTTTTTTTGATTCTACAAATCCCCCCAAACACCATGGATTATTTGGGAAATAGTGGCCTTCCCCCTACACTATTCGCCACACAGTTAGATAGTTAATACAACCTTCTTCTTTTAAAAATTGTACAATACCAAGACAAAACTATATTTCTACCTTTTTCGTTTTAATCCTGTTAAGTTTGCAACTGAAAACTCCCCCTTTAAGCGCAGCCAATAGGGCGTGTTTTTTTATCAACAAATGAATATTCCAAACAATCAGAATTTACAAACAATGATGACTTACATTGAGCCAGCTCCGATAAAAGATAAGGAGAATCCACTGGAGTCTATGATGTCGCGCTTTGACAAAGCAGCCGAATTATTGGGTATCAGCGACGAAATGTACCATATCCTTAAAATGCCTCGAAAGCAAGTCGTCGTGGGCCTACCCGTAACGATGGACAACGGACAAATCAAGGTTTTTGAAGGGTATCGCGTTATTCACTCTACCATTCTGGGGCCTTCTAAAGGCGGAATTCGATTCGACATGGGGGTAAACATTGACGAAATCAGGGCCTTAGCCGCTTGGATGACGTGGAAATGCGCCGTGGTTGACATTCCTTACGGAGGTGCCAAGGGAGGAATTGCCTGCAACCCACGCGAAATGTCGGCGGGAGAGATTGAGCGACTAATGCGTGCTTATACCACCGCCATGCTCAACGTATTCGGTCCCGACGAAGACATCCCCGCCCCCGACATGGGCACTGGCCCGCGCGAAATGGCTTGGTTGATGGACGAATACTCCAAAGCCAAAGGCATGACCGTGCAGGGAGTTGTAACGGGCAAACCGCTGGTATTGGGCGGCTCGCTCGGCCGAACCGAAGCTACCGGACGCGGCGTAACCGTTTCGGCGCTTTCGGCGATGGAAAAGATGCGTATCAATCCGTACCGCGCCACCGCCGCCATTCAAGGATTCGGCAACGTGGGTATGTACGCGGCAGCTCTACTCCACGAACGCGGTGTAAGCGTACAGGCCATCAGTGATATTTCGGGGGGGTATTATAATTCCAACGGAATCGACATTGAAGCAGCCATGGCCTACCGAAATGCCAACGGTGGAATGTTGGAAGGATACACAGGAGCCGAAAAAATCACCAATGAAGAATTACTTTCTCTGCCCGTAGATGTGCTCGTTCCTGCGGCCAAAGAAGACGTAATCACCCACGAGAATGCCGCCGATATACAGGCAAAAATGATTGTGGAAGGTGCCAACGGCCCAACTTCAGCCAGCGCCGACGCCATTATCAACAACAAGGGAATCATGGTTGTGCCCGACATTCTGGCCAACGCGGGCGGGGTAACTGTTTCGTACTTTGAATGGGTTCAAAACCGCATCGGTTACAAATGGAATTTGGAACGCATCAACCGCCGCTCAGACCGTATCATGAAGGATGCCTTTGAAAATGTATACGCTACCTCTCAAAAATACAAAGTAAATATGCGCTTGGCGGCTTACATTGTGGCCATCGACAAAGTGGCCAGCACTTACAAATTCCGTGGTGGTTACTAATAAAGTAATGCGCTGTGAGTAGCGAGTAGTGAGAAGATTGTTATTTTTGCGAGGCGATAGGCTCAAACCTATCCCTCGCATTTTTTATTTTACCTATACGTAAACATGACTATTCATAAAGAAGGCACAGCCAGCATCGGATTAGCGGCTCTTTTTGTACTGATAACCAACGGATTGGTCCGCTATTTCTGGGGAGAATTAGATTGGTTGACCACGGCTTGGCTGGTCGCTTCCCTTATATTTTTCTTTATCATCCTTCAGTTTTTCCGAAAACCAGCCCGTGTTTTTTCTATCAATTCAAAACACGTCATTGCCCCGTGTGATGGAAAAGTGGTCGTCATTGAAGAGGTCATTGAAACTGAATATTTCAAAGGGCCACGCCGTCAGGTGTCGATTTTTATGTCACCCATCAATGTACACATCAACTGGAATCCCATTGCGGGGGTTGTCAGTTATTTTAAGTACCATCCTGGCAAATACTTAGTGGCTTGGCACCCAAAATCCAGTACCGAAAACGAGCGCACTACCACCGTTATCAAAGCTCCTAACGGCGTAGAAGTACTTTTTAGGCAAATTGCCGGCGCATTGGCCAAACGAATTGTGTGGTACGTAAAAGAAGGGCAACAAGTAGCCCAAGGCTCCGAAATGGGCTTTATTAAATTTGGCTCACGGGTAGACCTTTACTTACCCTTAGACGCCAAAATACTTGTCAATTTAGAAGATAAAACGAAGGGCGGAATTACCGTGTTGGCCGAATTAAAATAAGTGTTGTTGCCTTTGTTTCATCATACGCATTACCTAAACAAACTATGCTATCAACTTCTACGACTGAATCTACTTCTCGTTACGAAAATCTTGACCAAATGAGTGTTCGGGAACTGCTCATCAACATCAATAACGAAGACAAAACCGTACCCTACGCCGTCGAAAAGGCCATTCCACAGATTGAGGATTTGGTCGAACAAATTGTGATTCGGATGAAACAAGGAGGACGTCTTTTCTACATTGGGGCAGGCACAAGCGGTAGATTAGGGGTAGTAGATGCATCAGAATGTCCGCCTACTTACGGTGTTCCTTTTGATTTGGTCATCGGGTTGATGGCTGGGGGCGACCAAGCCATTCGGCGGGCGGTTGAAAATGCCGAAGACGACCCCGAACAGGCATGGATTGACCTAAAAGCCTACGAAATTGATGAATTGGACTCACTGGTAGGCATTGCGGCCTCTGGTCGAACCCCTTACGTGATTGGTGGATTGCAGAAAGCCCGCGAATCTGGCATTCTGACGGGTTGTATCGTGTGCAATACGGGTTCGGCGGTAGCTTCCGCCGCAGAGTATCCCGTCGAAATTGTCGTAGGCCCAGAGTTTGTCACGGGCAGTACGCGCATGAAATCAGGAACCGCCCAAAAACTGGCGTTGAACATGATTTCAACCTCGGTGATGATTCAGCTGGGGCGCGTGAAAGGCAATAAAATGGTCGATATGCAAATGACCAACTATAAATTGGTGCAACGGGCCATCCGCATGGTCAGAGAAGAGCTTCCTCACCTAAGCGCAGAAGAAGCGCAGACGCTGCTAGAAGCCCACGGAAGCGTACGCAATGCCGTAGAAGCGGGCAGAAAGAGCTAAAAATGAGACCGATTTGGGACGCGCTTCGCAAACACCTGCGGCAAGACTTCCGTTGGGAGCTTTACGGAACCCTTGCCTTGTTTTTAGTTTTGTTAATAACGTTCAATTACTCGGTCAATCTCGAACGTGCCATCATTGATAGCTACCGGGGCAATCCGCTACGTATTGTCTGGTATTTTCTGCTCTACTGTTTTGCGTATTACGGGGGTTTATTGATTTATCTGGGTTTTACCAAAGAATGGTGGCGCATCAAAAATCCCAGATTTTGGCTCTATAGCCTGTTTATTTTGGCCGTTTTGGGGCTTGACGGAGGCTTTTACGGGTACAATTCCCTGAGTCGAACCCTCTTTGATGGCGCGGTATACAGCTATCTGTTTCATTGCTTCACCAATGTATCTTCGGCGTTGACCGTTTTTCTACCATTGGCTCTATTTTATTATTTTGTCGATAATCAGCGCCATCATTTTTACGGACTTCAACCCAAATGGACCAAGTTAAAGCCTTACTTTATACTTGTTTCGTTGATGCTTCCACTGATTGCGTGGGCCTCTTTTCAACCTGATTTTTTACGCTCCTATCCCACTTATTTTGACTCCAACGCCGACGAATATTTCGGGGTGTCGCGCTGGGTTACGACCTTGCTTTATGAGTTGTTGTATGCGTTTGACTTTGTGTCTACCGAGCTGATGTTCAGGGGGGTTATGGTCATCGGAATGGCCCATTTATTGGGCAGAGGTGCCATCATTCCCATGGTAGTATGCTATGCTGCACTGCATTTTGGCAAGCCCCTCGGCGAAACCATCGGCTCCATTTTTGGCGGGTATATCTTGGGCGTAATAGCGCTAGAATCACGTAGTATTTGGGGCGGTATCATCGTACACGTGGGTGTGGCATGGATGATGGATTTGGCCGCATGGCTACAAAAAATGTAGCCATCTCCCTATTTATTTCCCTTCTGGAAAAACAAACACTTTATTATCCAACGTGGGATTAATGGCTATTTTCTCGATGATAATCGTCTGCCCTTCTTGTCCACTTATTCGATAACGCATTTCAAAAGGGAACATTATTCCATCTACTTTTTGGAAGTTATTGTACATGATTTCCTGCGGGATACCCCTTACGGGTCCATTATTTATCAAACCACGCGACATTAAAAGGTTGAAATTTTGAGCGTCAAAGTAGTAAACCATGCTGTTTTCTTCCACTTTTTTATTACGCTTTAGGGCTTTTTTGGTCAGTTTAAGCTTAATACAATCCAAATTACCCACTTTTTCCCGTCCTTGCGCCTCTAGTGTGTAGCCTTTGGACTTGTAATCTAGAAAAGGATTAGGAAAATCGGCATCTGCTTCTTGCTGGATATTATACGTATCCTCCTCCGACATGATTTCGGGAAGTTTTGTCACGGCATTGGTTGACCACGCGGCTTTTCCATCATACGCCGTCTGAACAAACTCGACTCCGTTGACTACCGTAACCATTTTTAGTTTTCCACCCTTTTCTTGAAGTATCGTTACGGGAATTTCCACCGACTGCATTTTGATTTTCCCTTCCATTCGAAGGGATTTAATGGTCGATAATTTGTCTTTGCCACCCGTTTGATTTAAGTAACCATTCACAACTTCATCGGGAGTTTGCGCCCTCACCGCCACTGCCATTAACCCCAACGCAACAAGCACCATTGATTTGATTGTGTTCATTCTTCTTCCGTTAATTTGCGAGATATTTTGTAATAAATAGGTCTAACCGTCTAGCTACCTAATACTACTTAACGATGACTAAAACGTTATTCCACCATTATATATACGAAAAAAGCACTACCATAATGATATAAAATCTTTAATTATAATATGGGCTTTACCGTATATCCTTGTTTTTTAAGCAGTTGCAATACTCCTTTTGTTCCTCCCAAATGCCCTGCACCTACCGCAAAAAAAGTGGATTTTGACATCATGGCCTTTTCCATGGTGGGTACCCAAGCCGTATTTCGGTTGGCCAATAAAATATCTTCGTAGCCGTTAAAATCCCATTCGCTATTGTCCATCAATTTGAGAAGCCCTTCCAAATCTTGCTTTTTGTAGAGCGCCACCATATCGCCAAATTCTTTGGAGGATTCATCTTTTTTTCGAACCATATCCGCCAATAATCCCGCCTGTTTTTCATAGGGAATTTGGTCAAAAACACCCATTTGAAGTTCCACCGTTTCGAGTCCGAGCAATTCTTTTTTGGCACTAGAAGCCATCTGGGTAAACACCAATTCGTAAGATTGCGGCTGGCAACTCAGCAGGGTCGTGTACAGCATCGACATAAGCGCAAATGGCTTCATCCCACCCATCTGGTCAAGACTTGCCCCCATTTTGGCTTTAAAATAGTCGCTCAATAGCGTATACTCCTCGGGCTTGAGATAGTCTTTCATTTTTTTGCCGTTGGTGAGCATCATCAACTGCATCATCTTCGACATCAGGGTTGGGTCATCCATATCCAGTTCGAGGTAAACCTGCTCCGCCTTTTGAAAGGCCGCTTTGGTCGAATCGGTCAGAAAATAATCATTGGGACAAATCATGTGGATGGTTCCGTAAACGTACGACGGCTTCGTCAGGCCATTGCCCGACACCTCCCACAAAAGGGATTTTTCTTGGGCGTAACCCCACTGGACGAAAAAACAAAATACGAGAAATTGAATTGTTTTCATGGTTGTTAATGTATGGGTTGTTAAGCAGTTGCTAATAAAATAAACGCGGCCGCGTCAATGTCTCCCCCCTCACTTTGGGCCATCGGATAGAAATAATTCCAGACGATACCCGCCAGCCAAAAAGCGTACGGAGTTGATTTAAACGCCTCATCCATGCTAAATTCCGTTTGAACGCGCCCTTCGACCGTCACCAAACGAGCCTGCACCAAGCGTTGGTTTTGTTCGTCCAACAACTGAACGGCGGCTAAGGGATTATTGGTAAAGGTAAGGCGATACTGAGCCCCCTCCAAAGAAATAATGGAAGAGGAACCGTACCAATTTTTGGGACGCATCTCTCCCAAAATTTCGCCGTCGGGGCCAATCAACTGATACCGTTGTTTCCAACTGTTTTTGAGTTCAAAGCGATAAAATTTACCCGCAGCTTCCCACGTAGTTGCTTGAGGTTCATTGTGAAGCGTTCCCAAAACTTGACCATTATCGGTGAGGTCAAAGGTTTTGGTGGTTTTTCTAATCCATTCCATGCTGTTTGATTTGTTAGTTTGGGGAATAAGTCGCAAGTACAATCCAAATGTTACAAATCTTGGTTATTTTTTTCTTCCAACTCTCTCAAACAAACCTCAAGTCGCTCTAAATATTGCCCATATAAGCGTTTAACGTACCAATTCACGAACGGAATGGAGGTTAAAGCGTAGGCTACCGACACCACAAAGGTGACCAATAAAACAAAATTTGAGCGTTCAGGGATAATTTTTTCTTCCACAAATACGTACATGAGCCCCCAAATAACGCCAAAAGCCGCCACGGGGGTCAGCATCAAATTGATTCGTCGGTACCAACGAAGGTAATCCCGCAACATCGTTATCTGCCCCTGAAGGGTACGGTGCAAATCCTCAATTGGACGTTGGTGAAAATTTTTCAGGAAACGATAAAACTTCAAAAAAGGCTTGAAAAAAGGAAGCAAAAACAATGTCATTATCAGTGAGCTTGCCACCCTAAAATACCAAGGAAAAGGCACAAACGCCACCAACAGAAAACACAGCGCCACCATCAGAATCTCTCCGTAAAAACTTCTCAACATCTTATCCGTCAAGCTGCGCGAACGCTGACTTATGAGTTGGGCCAGGGCTTTTTCTGACACCTCAAAGCGCGGAGTTTCAGCATCCGTAACCTCTTTCCACGTATTTTTCAACTCTTCCCATTCCATAGTTCAGTCGGTTTTGAGTTTGCGTAATTTTTCCTGAATTCGGTGCATTTTTACCCGCACATTTCCGGGCGTAATCCCCACAATTTCCGCAATCTCGTCATAACTCTTTTCATCCAAATAAAGCATTACTATGGCTTTTTCGGCATCCGAAAGCGTCTCAACGGCTCGGTAAAGCCACTGCAATTTTTCTTGCCTCTCCACCGTAGAAGAAGTCTCTGGAATTTGCGTAAACTGTTCTGAAAGCTCAACGCGCTGCCCTTGTTTGCGACTGCGCCGGTAATCCGTAATGGCGGTATTGAGCGCCACCTGATACATCCACGTGCTGAGTTTGGCCTGCTTTCTGAAATTAGGAAAAGACCGCCACAATTGAAGGACAATTTCCTGATATAAGTCACGCTGCGCTTCGAAATCCGAACAATACATGGTGCACACTTTCACCAAAATACCTTGGTTAGCACGTAACACCTCCAGAAATTCTGCTTCGTTCATGCACTCATTTTTCTACAATAAGTCGCAGAAAGCGGGATTTGTTACAGAAAAAAGAAAATAAAAAGTGCAATAAAATGCCGCGCAACGCTCATTTGGCCATATACCACCTTACCAACTGCCGCCGCCACCGCCGCCAAAACCGCCGCCGCTCGAACCACCGCCACCGCTACTACCACTCTTGGAAGGAGCGCTCGTGAGGGTATTGCTCATGGTTTGGGAAGCATCCTGAAAACGACGAGCAAACTGTGAGGTAGTAAATCCGTTGACGTTGGAAGAATACCAACTGGGGGGAGGAACATTGAGCGCCTCAAATTTTTGGGACCAATTATCGGTCAGGTTAAAAACCATCGCGTAGGGCAGTGTCTTGTCAAAATAATGCGGGTCTTCGCGGATGAGTTGCTGAAGGCGAGGCTGTTCTACGGTTTGCATAAACATTCGATACCCTGCCAATTGACGATACATTTCAACCCCTAAAAGCGATTTTTTGGGCATTTTTCGGCTAAGCACCACCATCACCAGCCCAAGGAGCAGCGCCCCGGCACCCGTTTCGACCGAGATAAAACCAATACCAAAAAAACCTTCAAATGACAAAGCAAACAGAATAAACGCCAAAAAGAACACCGCATAACCAACGATTTTCATGGCCGAACCTGCGCCAATTCCGCTTCCTTCATAATGGCGATTCGCCTTTATTTTATCCTTCAGCAATTCGGTGACTTTCTCCATTGTTTTATAAAAAGTAAGCCGCAACGAAGATAGCAAGACCGAATTTTGTCCGCTGAAAAGTCCGTCAAACAAGCGCTTTTCGTAGGATGTCGCCGTCTCGGGCAGGGAGTTTAGACGGGTCAATTTGTAGTCGGTATTTTTCAATAAGCCAAGCAGTACAACCGTTTCTATTTCTTCAATTTTAATCAACCCCTGCGACGCCCAGTAGGGAATCAAGGAAATAATATCGTGGTCGTGCAATTTATCATCAATCAGAACACCCGCTTCGGCAGGCGTCATATTTGAGGGTGGATAGTACTGTGGAACAATCGTAATGGGCTTGTCGCGGCCTTTTTTATGCCAAAACCAAAACACAAAAATGAGCGGAAGGAGGGAATAAAAAACCCATTGATTATTGGTCCACCAACGCTTCCAAGCCACGCCCGATGAAGAAGCCAACACCCCGGAAGGAACACTCACGGCAGGCTGATAAAAATAATCATCGGAAGAAATAGGCTTAGTAGATTCAATAATAATGTTTTGGCCATCGGTACGGGAAGTGAGCAACTCCGAATTGAAATCTGGCGACTCATCGGCGCGCCACTTGGCTTCTGCCACCGAAATGGGCAGGGTAATCACGGTTTTTGAAGCAAGGATGGGCTCGTCTAAAAAGTAGTTTTTGTGCCTGAAAAAGACCCGCGAATACCCGACATTTTGGACATCATTGGCCACGTTGCCTTTGAGGGTATAGCGCAACTCAACCCTCCGCTCATCCCCTGCTTTGACATCGGTAAAATGTATTTTGAAAGGCTCCTCTTTATCCTGAACGGTCCCTTTCCACTGCACATTTTCAATTGTATAATACGTATGGCTATCCAACCACCGACCCGATAGCCCAAAGACTCTTTCCGAAACAAAATTATCAATGGAAACCCACAAACTATTGACGGTGTTGACAAATTTTAGGTCGGCTTTGATGGTTACTTCGGTTGAGCCATCCTTCTGAATGGCATAGTGTGTATCGTAGTGTTGAAGAAAGAATTTTTTGGCGAGAAACGATTCGTCACCCGCTTCGTAGCGAATGTTGTCTTTCGGGAACCTTAAGTTTACGGTCCAAGACTGATTCAATTCGAGGGGTTGAGAAATCGCACCCTTGAGCGTCTGGTTATCAACCCATTGGGATTGAGACGCGTTGGAGGTACTCCCCGAAGCGCCCGTAAAAGTGGCAAACAAAACAGGATTATAGGTAGATTGGGGCTGGGGCAAATGCACAGTATAGGTTGCTTTTTCAATGCGTGCATTCCATTGATCCCCAATCAAATTCCAGTTGATTTCGACGTGGTCACTGTAATAGGCTGCAATATTATCAACCTCATATTCAATAATATAACGTTGAGAGCCTTCTACTTTTTCATTTACATCACCGATTTTTATCCTTAAATAATTCTCTTCTGGTTCAAGTGAATACGTGGCAGGCTGTACCCTAATATTGCGAATTGGCATTATGAGCATATTGTTGCGCAGCAATTTGTAGGTTGCACTTTCAAGGCCCGTCTGAAATTCAATGTTATAACGCGTCGGAATGTCTTTATAGATGCCGTGTTTGGCTTCGGTAAAAAATACGTCGATGGTTTCTTTAATCTTAAGCGCACCATTTGCCCGAACGGTCAAATCAATGTCAAAGTGCTTAATCACAAAACCCTGCGCGCACACCTGAAAGCCAACGCTCCACAAAACCAGAAAGAAAAGATATTTTTTTTTAAGGGATACCATGATTGAACAACGCTGATTAAAAGGAGATTTTTACATTTTGCGACTCTTCTGGATTCGTCAATTCAAAGAACGTTTTTTTGGTAAAATGAAAAAGTCCCGCCACCAGATTGGACGGGAATGAATCGCATTTTGTGTTGTAATCGCGTACGGTGGCATTGTAATAGCGTCGACTGTTTTGCAAATCATCCTCTATTTTTTCTACGGCGGCCTGTAAATCGGCAAAATTTTGGTTTGCTTTCAAATCGGGATAGTTTTCGGCAAGGGCAAATACCGACCGCAGCCCTTGCGACAGGGCCGCGCTGGCCTGTGCCTGCGCACTTACGTCGAGCGGGGAGGCATAAACGGCCGCATTTCGCAACTGAATCACTTTTTCGAGGGTTTCGCTTTCGTGTTTAGCGTAGCCTTTTACGGTCGTCACCAAGTTGGGAATCAAGTCGAAACGGCGCTTCAACTGCACCGATATGCCACTCCAAGCCTCATCTACCAAGGCCCGGCCACTGACAAGGCCGTTGTAGATGGCAATGCCTCCAATCAGCAGAAGTGCGGCAACAGACAAAATGATATAAAATGGATTCATGTTTTTTTAGTGTTAGGTTATCAAAAGAGGAACGAAATGAATTTTATTGGATTGGGTCAGCATTGCCGCAAAGATTCCCTCTGAAAACCCAACTAAAAAATGAAACAAAGGGAAGCGTAGGAAGTATGTATTCAAACGTAGAAAAGGGGCGTTTAATCGTTGTGAATCAATTGAAAAGCCTTAAAAATTATTCAAATTTAAGCAGCCGAAAAATATCCCTAATATACAAATTTTAGCCAATTGGTGAATAGAAAGTGGATAATTCAAGCCATCAAAAATTTATCCCACAAAAAAGGGTAAGCCTCATTTTTTTTGAGACTTACCCACGCTATAGAAGCACTTTTTGTTTGACAAATTAATTAGCTCTTCCGCCTAGAAGCAGAAGCTATCTCGTCCAATCCATTCACCAAACGGTCGAGGTCTTTCGGAGTATGATATACGTGTGGAGTGACGCGCACCCCTTTGATGTTTTCCCATTCGATACCCGTAGTGTGAATTTTGAATTTATTGTACAATTGACTATCCACTTCGGAGGTTTTTAGGCCCTCAACCGAAACCAGCGCAATGGCACAGGCATAATTGGGATTGGGCGATGTATGGATTTTCACACCCGGTATTTGACGGGCTTTGTCTGTCCAGTACCGCTGAAGATAGTGCGCCCGGGCCTGTTTACGGGCCGCACCGAGCGATAATTGAAAGTCAACCGCCGTTCCAATCGCCATTTCGGAGGCAAACGAGCGCGTTCCTAAACTTTCAAATTTGCGAATATCGGGCCCATCGGGTTCGTTGTTGGACAAAAGTGCCCATACTTTCGAAATTTTGTCTTTTTTGACATACATCAACCCACTGCCAAACGGCGCACCCAGCCATTTGTGGAGGCTGGTGGCGTAGTAATCGCAGCCTAAATCTGGAATTTTAAAATCCAATAAAGCAAACGTATGGGCTCCATCGGCAATGACTTCAATGCCGCGTTTGTGGGCTTCATCGGCAATTTTACGAACGGGAACGGTCTGTCCAATCCAGTTAATCATGTGCGTCACGTGTACAACTTTGGTACGTGACGTAAACGCACTGACGTATTTGTCCACAAAATACGCATCGTTTTCCTGCGGCAGGTCGAGATTTATCCAAACCAGCTTGATTCCATCCCGTTTTTCGCGCTGTTTCCAAGCATTTATCATGTTGGGATAATCCTGTTTGGTCAATACCACCTCGTCGCCGGGCTTTAAATCCAAGCCAAAAATGACCGTATTCAGTCCTTCGGTAGCGTTTCGGTTGATGGCTACTTCTTCGGCAGAACAACCTGCCAAATCTGCTAATTTGCTCCGCAGCGACTCACGGCCTTGGTCCAAAATTCGCCACATATAGTAGCTAGGGGCTTCGTTGCAATATTGATAAAAACGAATGTGAGCATCCTGCACTGAGCGCGGCTGCGGGCACACGCCCCCGTTGTTGAGATTCAACAAATTGGGAGAAACGGTATATTCGGTCTTTACAAAAGCCCAAAAGTCTTCATTTTGAGCAGCTTCCAACGGTGCAAGATGCGCTACCTGACGATTGAGCGTTTCAAAGTTTTGGGCTTCGGCAGGGGCTAAAAAGGGTGGAAGGGTCAAGGCACCAGCAGCAGTGCCGAGCGACCCTAGAAATTGGCGTCGGTTAAACATTGTTTAGGAATAATTTGATTTGGTGATGCGGCCTTACAATACTACAAAGAGGCTTTCAAAAAATCAAATCCTCAACCGTTTAATAAAACAGGACATTCATTTTATGTAAAGTTACCAACTTAGTATTTTTCCTTTAATTACATTTGTACCGGATTGGTATAGTTTATTTACAGCAATTAGTGTACAATCCGTCAAATCTAACATCCAACTTAATTTTCACCTGTACTTATGAAACACACACGTTTTTCATCCGCTCTGCTAGTCATTTTGATGGCTTTTGTGATTATATCATGCAGCAAAAAAGAAGAACCCGAACCAGCAATGGGCGACCAAGTAGCTGGAACCTATACACTTACCAAAGTGTCGTTGGGCCCGTTGGGCATTGACTATCCTTATACCGATCCAAGTAGCGGGGTTAAGTCTTCTGGCAAGATTGAAATCGCCAAAGTAGCCGATGACAAAGCAACCGCTTCCATCACTTTTATCGATACCGATAAAGCGGGCAAAGTAACCGAAGACAAAACCAGCCTCGGCGAAGCTACCCTAAAGAAAGCTGCCACTGGCGAAATCGAAGCCTACAGCGGAACCACCAAAATTGGCACTTATAGCAACAGCGTATTAAGTCTTTCTTTTGTTGACCCTGACAGCAAGTTGCTCGTAACCATTACTGGCAAGAAATAATTCTACGCACTGGTAACGGTTTCGCTTTCACCAACCTGCTGCCGCCACATGGCGTAATACAAGCCTTTTTGAGTCAGTAAATCCTCGTGATTTCCTGACTCAACTATTTTACCCTTCTCCAATACCACAATCCGGTCGGCGTGCATAATGGTGCTTAGTCGGTGCGCAATCAGCACCGTAATGTGTTGCTCGTTGTTGGAAATCTCGCGAATTGTTTGCGTAATTTCTTCTTCCGTCAATGAGTCAAGCGCCGAAGTGGCTTCGTCGAAAATTAACAAATTTGGGGTTCTCAGCAGCGCACGGGCAATGGATAAACGTTGTTTCTCTCCCCCCGACACTTTCATTCCTCCTTCGCCAATGACCGTGTCCAAGCCATTGTCGGCCCGGTTAATCAATGAGTAAGCCGCCGCTTTTTTGAGTACGTCGAGGCATTCTTCGTCGGTCGCGGTGGGTTTTACAAAGAGAAGATTTTCGCGAATGGTTCCCGAAAACAACTGTGCATCTTGCGCCACAAAACCGATTTGCTCCCGCAGTTCATCCTTGTCTATCTGTCGGCTATCAATGCCGTTGTACGCAATACTTCCTTCTTCGGGGTCATACAAACCCACTAACAACTTAATCAGGGTCGTTTTTCCACTGCCCGACGGACCCGCAAAGGCAATGGTTTCCCCTTTTTTCACCTCAAAATTGACGTTTAATAAAGCAGCGCGCGCGGCGGTCAAGTGTTTGAAAACGACATTTTTGAAAACAACATTTTCAATCCGAGTCAACGCCACGGGATTGGCGGGTTTGGCTTCCTTGGGTCTACTCATAATATCCCGAAAGTTGTTGAGCGAAACCTCCGCCTCACGGTATAACTGTATGACATTGCCAAGCTCCTGCAACGGGCCAAAGATGAAAAAAGAGTAAAGCAACAGCGAGAAATATTGGCCGATGGTGAGCACTTCCTTAAAAATAAGCCACAGCATCAGCGCTACGATACAACTGCGCAGGAAGTTGATGGTAGTACCTTGCACAAAACCTAAGGTTCTGACAAACTTCACTTTACGTAGTTCTAATCCAAGAATCTTCTCGGTATTTCCGTTCAGGCGTTTGATCTCCTGATCGGTCAATCCGAGGCTTTTGACCAATTCAATGTTGCGCAGCGACTCCGTGGTACTGCCCGCCAATGCAGTGGTTTCAGCCACGATTTTGGTCTGAATTTTTTTGATTCTTTTGCTTAATACCGAACTCAACCACGCAATCACGGGGATGGTTAGGAAGTAAACGGGAGCAATGGGCCAGTAAATGGTCCATGCATAAATAATCACAAACGTAATCCCAATCAACGACTGAAAAACCACGTTGACCACCGACGTAATCATGCGCTCGGTATCGGTTTTCACTTTTTGAAGCACGCCGAGGGTCTGTCCGCTGCGTTGGTCTTCAAAAACCTGATACGGCAACGCCAACGAATGTTTGATGCCATCGGTATATATTTTAGTACCGACACGCTGGGTAATGACGCTGATAAAGTAATCCTGAAAGTTTTTGGCAATGCGCGACACCATTGCCGCGCCAATGGCCAGTCCGACAAACTTTAGCGTACCCAAAATGTATTCGTTTTCGGTAAAACGCTTGAAGTTGGTGGCGTAACGGTCAATGACCAAGCGGTAAATGTAGGGGTCGAGCAGTGAAAAAATTTGATTGACTGCTGCCAGCGAGAGGGCTACAAAAATAAGTTTCCAGTGAGGCCGAAGGTAACGGTAGAGTATATCCATGAAAAAAAAACACCGACACTCGCAATTATGTTCCTGATACTCTATCGAAAAAACACTTTATGCATATCAAAAAAACGTCAGACCGAGAAATGGCTCTCGGTCTGACATGTACTTAAAAAGCCCAATCAGTACTCAACATGAACAAATCAAAGGGCATTATTTCGCCAAAATGGGTTCTTTTTTATACCTTCCCCACGCCACAAACAACGCCAAGCCACCCAAAACTGCGTTGATGCCAATGCCTGAATATTCGGCTTTGGTTAGGTGATAGACCGCCGCAAAAAGCATCGTAACAGCCAAGCCCAGCGCAGCCAATGGCGTCAGGAGTGGTTTTATTCTTAAAAGCGCGGGGAGCAATAAACCAATCGCTCCTAAAAGCTCAACTGCCCCCACAAAACGTACCATGCTTTCTGAAAAATCATTCACCCAAGGCATTTGGGGGGCCAGTTCGCTAATGGGGGTCGTCATTTTGGTAAATCCAGCAAAGGCAAACATCAGGGCAAGTAATCCCTGAACAATCCAGAGGGCTATTTTCATTGTGTATGAGGGTTTTAGAGAATGAGAAAAAAGGTTAATTTAGTTTCCAAACGGCGCATCAAGCAGTATAATTAGCTTGAAAATACAAACTCAAAGCGGTTGGCTTACGTCCGAGAAGCTGTTCCAACGCGGCATCGGTTACGTCCATTTCTCCGTCTTTCAGTGCTTCGCTGATACTCACTAACATCGGAATAAACGCCTCCGGAACACCCGCCTGCCCCAGTCCCGCCTTGAAAGATTCGGTCGAAATAGCAGTATATGTGATGGTTTTTCCCGTTACGTCGCTTAATTGCTCCGCGAGTTCAGTAAACGAATACGATTTTGCAGAGGTAATTTCGTAAGTTTGGTTAAGGTGCTTTTCAGGAGCCACAAGCACCTTGGCCAATGCTTCGGCAATATCGGCGCGCAGCACAAAGTTTGCTTTTGCTTCAGCCGCAGGATAAAACCACTGGCCTGTTTCTAGCGCATTCCCCACCAGCATCGGCACTACTTCGGCGTAAAAAGTATTTCTAAAAATCGTGTACGAAATTCCCGACGATTTTAGATATTCTTCCGTTTTGATGTGGTCGACGCCCAGAGTAAATTTGGTTTGATAAGAGGTTTTCAAAGCACTGGTGTAAATTAAATGTTTAACCCCCGCCTCTTTAGCCGCGTTGATGGCATTGGTATGCTGCCCTACTCTATCTTCCAATGAACCCGACGAAATCAGCAATAATGTTTCAATACCGTCGAATGCTTTTACGAGCGATGCGGCATCAAAATAATCTCCCTTACGAATCGCTATTCCTTTGTCCGTCAGCTCTTCTGCTTTGGCGGGGTCACGCACCAACGCCACAATTTGATGCGCTGGCACGGCTTTGAGAAGAAAATCAATAACCCCTTTTCCTAAATGTCCAGTCGCTGCTGTTACTAAAATCATGGTAATAAGTTTTTTGACTAAAATTGTTTTTTGATTGGTCAAAGGTAGCTATCTTTGCTATACAAAAGTAACCACTATACCAAAGTATACCGATATACTTTGGTATAGCAACTCTTTATCAATCCAATAAAAAGTATGCATAACAAAACAGAATGTTCGGCCTTTGTAATACCCATACGGGATTGTTTGGACATCCTCAGCGGTAAATGGAAGTTACCGATTTTAGGCGCTTTGATGGAAGGAAAAAAACGATTTAAGGAACTCGAACGTTCAATTCCCAATATCACGCCCCGAATGTTATCCAAAGAATTGAGGGAGCTGGAAATCAACCAATTGGTAAAGCGAACAGTGTATGATACCGTCCCTGTAACCGTTGAGTACGAAATGGCTCCCTACGGCCATTCGTTGAAGAAAGTGCTGATGGAGATGAAAGAATGGGGCGCGCAACACCGCAAAAGAATCATGACGACCGATACGCCAATTGAGACGGAGGAATTGGACGTTGTGGAGGTTTAATAACGTCGGCGAGGACTAGAACCTCACCGACGTTAAAATTATACTCGCTCTACTATCACGGCGTAGCCCATGCCTACGCCTACGCACATCGACACGAGCGCGTAACGTTTTTGGGTTCTTATCAATTGATTAACTGCCGCTTGGATAATACGCGTACCCGACATACCCAGCGGGTGACCCAACGCAATGGCTCCGCCGTTGGGGTTGATTCTGGGGTCATCGTCGGCGAGTCCTAGATTCCGTGTAACGGCCAGACACTGGGCCGCAAAAGCTTCGTTAAACTCAATCACGTCCATTTCGGCAAGGGTTAAGCCCGCCTTTTGAAGGGCTTTTTGCGAAGCTGGCAGCGGGCCGATGCCCATAATACGCGGCTCAACGCCTACCACCGCCGAGCTGACAATACGCGCCTTAGGCGTTAAATCAAAACGCTTTATTGCCTCTTCTGAAGCAATAAACATGGCCGCCGCCCCGTCGTTGAGTCCCGACGAGTTACCTGCGGTCACGGTTCCGTTTTCCTTCTTGAATGCGGGTTTCAGTTGGGCTAATTTTTCAAGGGTTGAGTTTCCTTTGATAAATTCATCTTTGTCAAAAACCGTCACATTTCCTTTTTTGTCGGCCCATTCTACCGCCACAATTTCTTCATTTAAAATTCCGCTTTGCTGGGCCGCAAAGGCTTTTTTCTGCGAATTGTACGCAAATAAGTCTTGGTCTTCGCGACTGATTTGGTACATGTCGGCGAGGTTTTCAGCCGTTACGCCCATGGCATCGGTGCCGTAAAGTTTCTGCATCTGGGGATTAATAAATCGCCATCCGAAGCTAGAATCAAACATTTGGGCGTCGTTTCCGAAAGGTTTGGACGTTTTTGAAATCACCCACGGACCGCGCGTCATGTGCTCCATGCCACCCGCGATAAATACATCGCCGTCGTCGGCTTTGATGGCGCGGTTGGCGTGAATAACCGCCGACATCCCTGAAGAGCACAACCGATTGACGGTTTCGCCCGGCACGGTATACGGCAAACCCGCCAACAGCAGCGCCATCCGCGCTACGTTACGGTTGTCTTCTCCCGCCTGATTATGACAGCCCAAAATCACATCTTCGATGGCATCCAACGGAATTGAAGGCGTACGTTTGATGAGTTCCCGAATTGGAATAGCCGCCAAGTCATCCGCGCGGACGTTGGACAAACTGCCGCCAAAACCCCCGATTGGCGTCCGGACGGCATCAATGATATAGGCTTGTTTCATGGTATATATTCAATAGAATGAATTCAATTTCAGGCAAGTTGCTCCACAAAGGAAGCACTTGTTTTGGCTTTTACTTCATCCAACGTCGCGCCGGGCATCAGTTCGATAAGCGTCAATTTATTTTCTGGAAAAGCAAACACGGCCAGATCGGTAATCACCAAATCTACCACGCCCGAAGCCGTCAACGGCAACGTACAGGCAGGAACAATCTTGGACGAGCCATCGGGATTGGTGTGCGTCATGGTGATGATGAGTCGTTTGGCACCTTTGGCCAAATCCATCGCCCCGCCCACGCCCAAGAGCGGCTTTCCGGGCACGGCCCAGTTGGCTAAGTTGGCCGCTTCATCTACTTCCAAACCGCCCATAATGGCGGCATCGATGTGTCGGCCGCGAATCATGGCAAAGGAATCGGCACTGTCGAAATAACTGCTTCCTTTGAGTGCCGTCACGGGAATTTTACCCGCATTTACGGGGTAATTCATGGCACCGCCCCCATCCGTAGGCACGGGGCCTACCCCCAACATTCCGTTTTCAGTGTGCAAAATAATGCCGTGCTCTTCCGTAATCAAATCGGCCACGAGGGTAGGAATGCCGATGCCAAGATTAACAACATCGCCTTTTTTTAGCTCCGCCAACGCCCGTTTGGCCATATTCATGCGGCTTTCATCCACTTTTTTGGAAGACGAAACCGACGCCGACGAACCCAAATCTTCCAAGGTCAACGTGGCCTGTACCAGATAATTGACAAAACAGCCCTGGGTATGCACGTGCTCAGGGGCAATTTCTCCCACGGGTACAATTTCTTCGACTTCGGCAATGACCAAATCGGCGGCCGTGGCCATGGCTTTGTTAAAGTTTTGTTCGGTCATGCGGTACTGTAAATTGCCCGCTGTATCAGCCCGCCACGCCCGAATAAAGGCCACATTTCCCCGAATTCCTTTGATGAATACCTGCTCGGCTCCGTCAATGATTTTGGTTTCACGGCCTTGTGCAATGAGCGTCCCCGCCGACGTGGGCGTGTAAAAACCTCCGATACCCGCACCACCCGCCCGAATGGCCTCGGCCAACGTGCCCTGTGGCAACAATTCATACGCGACCTGACCGCTTTGGGCGGCTTTGACGGCGTCGGGATTGGACGTAAAAAACGAGCCAATCATCTTTTTAATCTGCCCATTTTGGAGCAAACGCCCCCCGCCAATGCCCACTTCTCCCACGTTGTTACCGATAAAAGTGAGGTTTTTAGTGCCCGTTTCGGCCAAGGCGTGCATGAGGTGAACGGGATTTCCAGTCATGCCGAAGCCACCCTGCAAAATTGTGTCGCCGTCTTTGACCATTTGGGCGGCGGTCGCTACATCTATAATTGGAACTTCTTTCATTTTTGATTAATAAAGTATTCAAAAAGAATGGGTAAAAATCAATAAAAAAACACTAATCCAACGCATCAAAGGACTCAAAAGGTAGGCCCACGTAGTTTTCGGCGATGGTCGTTGCGTACGCTTCCGACAGTTGGATATAATCAAATTTTGCCTTTTGCAATTGATAATGAAACGACCCGTGTTCGTATTGTTTGTGAAAAAGGGTGGTCATAAAATTGGAGAAATCTTGCGCGCGCCAAATGCGTTTCAGGGCAATGGTCGAATAATTATCCAGCACTTGCATCGATGCTTTTTCGTAGAAATCTCTAAATCCATCCACCAAATGTTTTACATCCGCCACGGCCAGATTGAGTCCTTTTCCGCCCGTAGGAGGCACAATATGGGCGGCGTCACCCGCCAAAAACAAACGCCCATGTTGCATATTATCAATGAAATAACTGCGCATGGGCGTAATACTTCTTTCAAAAATCGGCCCAGAATTCAGCTTCCAACCTTCGGTACCCAAACGCACCGAAAGCTCTTCCCAAATTTGCTCATCCGACCAGTTATCAACGTGGTCGTCGTTTTCCACTTGGATGTACAATCGACTTACTTTTTCTGAACGCAAACTATGCAACGCAAATCCGCGCTCATGATAGGCATAAATCAGTTCTTCGGAAGAGGGCGCCACGTGGGCCAAAATCCCCAGCCAACTGAACGGATACGTGACCGAATATTCTTTATAGGCGTCTTTGGGCATTGATTTACGACCCAAACCGTGAAAACCGTCGCAGGCGGCAATGAAGTCGCATTCAACAATTCCTTTTTCACCGTTGTGTTCAAAATGTATTTTGGGGCTGTCGGTTTCGATGCCTTCCAGTTCAAGAGCAGGGGCTTCAAACAACAATTGACCACTCTGTGCCAACCAAGCCTCCGTCAGGTCTTTGACGACTTCCTGCTGACCATAAATCGTGATGTTGCGTCCGCCCGTAAGTTGTCCAAAAGGCACTCTTACGCGCTTGCCATCAAAGTTCAAATAGACTCCGTGGTGCTCCTGTCCTTCTTTTACCAAGCGGTCGGCCAAGCCCAATTTTTTAAGAATATCGACCGTATTTTGTTCCAAAAGGCCCGCCCGCACCCGTCCTTGAATATATTCTCGGCTACGGTGCTCAATGATGACCGCTTCAATTCCGTGTTTTTTGAGCCAATGGGCAAGGGTCAAGCCAGCTGGCCCCGCTCCAATGATGCCAACTTGTGTTTTTATTGTTTTCATTTTTAGGTAGTTATGTTTAGTTCATTGATGACTTCCTGCGCCGTATGAAAGGCTTCATTGGCCGCTGGCAAGCCGCAGTAAAGGGACGAATGCATGATGATTTCTTTGATTTCAGCCACCGTCACGCCGTTGTTAAACGCCGCCCGAACGTGCATTTTAAATTCCGCTTTTCGGTTGAGCGCAATCAACATCGCCAAGGTGATAAGACTACGGTTATGCTTCGACAAATCAGGGCGTGTCCAGATTTCACCCCAAGCGTAGTTGGTAATAAAAGACTGAAAATCAGCATTAAATGGGTTGATATTAGCGTTTGCTTTGTCAACGTGCGCTTCACCCAATACCGACCGCCGAACGTGCATTCCCTTCTCAAAGGCCGTGTCGCCAACCAGAAAATCAATGAGTATTTGGGCGTATTCCTGCGGCAATTCGGTACTCGCTAGGTGCCGGGCGTGTAGCACTTTCAAGGTGGCATGAGGAATACGCTTTGCCAAAAACTCCGCCTGCTCAACATTCGTTACGGGGTCTTCATCACCCGTAATCACCAGTGTTTCAACCGATAGCTGCGTCAATGTTTCTCTAAAATCAGCATCACGGATGGCACCGCAACAAGCGGCGTATCCCGCCACATGGCTACGCAAAAACATGGCTTTGGTCTCGGCCACGCGTTGGGGATTTTGCTCCCGAAACAATTCCGTAAACCACCGCTCCATGGTATCGTCCACAATGGCCTGCATTCCCTGTTGGGTGATGGTTTCGATGCGGGAATTCCAACGCTCATCATTCCCAATTTTAGCACCCGTATTGCTCAAAACAATCTTTTTGAAACGATTTGGGTAATGAATCCCCAGCCATTGGCCAATCAATCCACCCATAGAAAGCCCGCAGTAACAGGCGGTTTCGATGCCGAGGCTGTCCATCAAATCAATGACGTCTTGGCCCAATAGGCCAATGGTGTATGATTCGGCCGAGGACGATTCTACATGGCTGCCGCCGTGGCCTCGGGTGTCGTATTGCAACACCCGAAAGTAGGGCAAGAGATGCGGAACGAGTTCATCCCACATCATCATTTCTGACCCCAGCGAGTTAGAAAAAATCAACACGGGGCTGTTGGGGGTTCCCTGAAGTTTATAGTTGGTTTTCATCTTAGCGTCCAAATTTCTTCAATACCTTATCAATCATTTCTAAACTCAGCCCCAGCGCGTTTTCGGGTTTAAACAGTTCGTCCACTGAGGGTACGTCTATTTTCAATTCTAGCAGCACTTCTTTTAAATGTTTTTGCTGCGCAATCGCGGTTTTACAGGCCTTTTCGACCCATTCGTGGGCCTGATTTTTACCCATTTTAGGAGCCAAAGCCAACGATACATTTTCGGCATAAATCAACCCTTGGGTCAGTTCTAGATTCGCCAACATCCGCTTTTCATCCACTTCCAATCCTTCCAGCAACTCAATGGCTCGTTCTAAAGTGCCCGCCGTCAGGGTCATGATTTGGGTCAACACTTCCCATTCTGAATGCCACAACCCAGCCGAACGCTCGTGCTCCTGCGGCATGGCCGAAAACACCGTAGCCACCAAGTGCGGCATCCGAGCGGCATTGGCTAGTATGGCCGCGCAGGTGACGGGGTTGCGTTTGTGCGGCATGGTACTCGACCCGCCTTTGCCTTCCGCCGCACCTTCATACACCTCTCCCACTTCGGTTTGCATCAGCAGCGACACATCCTTAGCAATTTTACCCAACGTGCCCGTCAAAATCCCCAACACACTCGCCCATTCGGCGAAATTGTCGCGGTTTGACTGCCACGAAAACGCGGGTTTTAGCCCTAAATTTTGGGCAAAAAGTTGCTGTACCTCGCTCGAAATCTGCGCGTTACCACTCCCTACCGCACCCGCCAACTGAAACACCAAAAGACGTTTTTTGACTTCGTCAATGCGCTCCTGCGTTCGGCCGATGCTCTCAAGCCACCCCGTCGTTTTCAGGCCAAACGTAATCGGTCGCGCCTGCTGTAGCAGCGTCCGGCCAATCATGGGCGTACTTCGATAACTGCTGGTTTTTTCTACTAAATGACGGACGAGTACTTCTAATTTTTGCACCAACCATTGACCAAATTCCTGCATTTGCAAAACGGTGGCCGTATCCACAACATCCTGACTAGTAGCGCCTAAGTGTACGTATTTTGAGGCTTCTACATCATTGTTTTTTACGATACGGGTCAACTGTTTCACCAACGGAATCGCGGCATTGCCCCCCAATTTTATTTCAGATTTAATGCGCGGCATATCCATCAAATCGGGCTGACAACATAGTGCAATAAGGTCGGCTACTCCCGCAGGAATCACCCCTGCCGCTTCCTGCGCCCGCGCTAATTCGGCCTCCACACGGAGCATTTGCCCAATGGTATTCCTCTCCGAAAAGAGCTCATTGATGTCGTCCGAATAAAATAATTCGCTGTATAAGCCCATCTTAGGGGTGGTTAAATCTCAAAAAATACCGTTTCGTTTTCGCCCTGCATGTAAATATTGAATTCATAACCGGCCGCATTTTTGGAGGCGATGAGCGTATTTCGTCGGTCGGCTGGAACGGCGTTTAAAATTTCGTCTTGCGCGTTAAGTTCCTCCTCATCTTCAAAGTAAATGCGTGTATAAGAGTGGATTAGCTGCCCACGCATAAACACTATCACGCTCAGGTGCGGCGCCTGTCCACCGACCGACGTGGGTTTAAATGTATGAAAAATAAACCGATTTTGCGGGTCGGTGCCCGTGCCGAAGCGCCCAAAACGTTGGTGCTGCGTATCCCAAATCTCAATCATGGCATCGGGAATCACGTCGCCGTTGCCATCAAAAACTTTACCCACCACGGTAACGACGTTGGCTTCGTTGAGAGGTTTGGCTAATTCATTATTGGACAAGCTTTTAAAATCATATAAATATTGTTCGGGCGTGAGTCCGTACGCGAAATAGGGCCCAACGGTTTGGGAAGGCGTTTGTAGCATGACAATTGTTGCGTTAAATTCATTATACATTTTCAAACGGGGTGGCCTGATGCCCCCTTAAAACAAAGTCGAAACGGTATCCCAGCGCAAAATTGGGCTCGGTGATGCTCAAATCAAAAGTTGAAATCAACAACTCACGTCCTTTGGGCGGCACGCCCAGAAAAATGGGATCGTACTGCAACAACGGGTCGCCGGGAAAGTACATTTGGGTCACCAAACGGTTGGTGATATTGGCCCCAAACAACGAAAAATGGATGTGGTTGGGCCGCCAAGCGTTGGGGTGGTTGCCCCAAGGATACGCCCCAGGCTTGATGGTATAAAACCGATAGTTTCCTTCCGAATCCGTCATACACCGCCCCGCGCCCAGAAAATTAGGGTCGAGCGGTGCGTCGTGTTGGTCTACTTTATGGACGTACCGGCCCGCCGCGTTGGCTTGCCAAATCTCAATCAATGTATTAGGAATCGGCCGCCCGTTTTCATTCATCACTTTGCCATGCACCACGATGCGTTCGCCCATCGGCTCGCCATTTTTAATGGAATTTTTGGTCAGGTCATGGTCAAATTCGCCCAAGTTAAAATCTCCGAAAACAGGCCCTGTCAACTCCGAAAGTGACTGTTTTACGACGACTAACGGCTTGCTAGGCGCACGCAGTACGGTCGATTTATAATCGGGAGCAAGCCGAGGCGGCTGGACTTCATAATCGAAAGTATTATAAATGAGTTGGCTCATTGCAGTACAATTTTGAGGAGGTAGTTTCTTTTTTCAGTCCAACAAAGGTATGGGTCATGTTAAATAAATTCTTGGATTAATTAAAATATTACTTGTATAAAACAAACATTTTATACGAACAAATTTTATTAGGCAAAAAGAGAAATTGCATTACAAATATCTAAAAAACAACATTTTATCAAGTTTATATCATTTACAAGATGCATTTTCTAAGATAATAGTCTATATTTATTCTTGCATTTTCAGAACATAACATGAATCCAAAAGGGCTTGTCAATTTTAAAGGTTTATACGGCGACAATCGCTCGCCGTTGGTGCCCAATTTTATCCACCATGAATTATTGGAAACCAGGAGTAAAATCTATGATTGGGAAATTCACGAGCACCTGCATACCGATTTGTATCAGGTATTTATCATTCAATTGGGAAGTGGGGTTTTGAGGTCTGAAAACAAAGAATTTGCGATTGCAAGCCCCTGTCTGATTACCATTCCCGCCAATACGTTGCATGGGTTTATGTTTCAGCCAGAAATTGTGGGCGAGGTCATTACGTTTTCGGAGTCATTTTTAGAAAGTCTTTTCAAAAACTCCCCCAAAATCGGCCTCGAAATCAGTCGCTTAAAACAGCTATCTTTTGCCGATGACGATTCGGCATTTAACCGAATTTTATTCCTAAAAACGGAGATTATGAAGGAATTACTCGAAGAAAACCCCGAAAAACAGGCGGTTTTGCAATCCCTTTTTCAATTATTATTCCTGACGATTTACCGACAGGCCCTCACCCAAAGCAGCCCCATGACCACTTCTGACAATCGAACGTTGCAGTATTTTCAGGGGTTTCAGAAGAGCATCAAACAGTCGTTGCAAGAGTCAAAATCCATCAATCAGTACGCCAAAGAGTTGAACATTACGGCCGTTCACCTCAATCGAATTTGTCAAAATTTGGTACAAAAATCTGCCCTGCAAGTGGTACACGAATATTTAATCAACGAAGCAAAAAAATATTTACTCAACACAACCTACTCAATATCAGAGGTTTCTTACTTTCTAAACTTCAAAGACCCCGCCTATTTCACGCGTTTGTTTAAAAAATACACAGGAGTAGCTCCGAGCGAGTTTAGAAAAAATTAAGCAGGTTTTACCCTAAATAATGAGCCTGCGAGTTTAACCCAACAATTGATTCAGGTTCACATTCAAGTCGCCGATTTGTGCGTCGGTAGGACTTATTTGGGCCGCCAATAATTTACGCGCATTGAGGTGGTCGGCGGGACGGTTGAGCGAATCAACGGCAATCAACCGATTTTCTTGGAAATAATAGACCGAAAACTTGTCGGCGTCGACATCGCCCCTCAGTACATAGCGGTCAAATCCTGCCGAAATTCCCGCCATTTGGAGTTTCAAATGGTATTGATTGGTCCAAAACCACGGCACCGCATGGTAAGGTTGGGCTTTGCCCAATACGTGATTTACGGCCGTTTTGGCTTGGTCAACGGCATTCTGAACCGATTCTAACCGCAGTCTTTTTTGGGCAAAAGCGTTGTAATGATTGGCACAATCGCCGATGGCGTAAATATTGGCGACCGAAGTTTGTTGGAATTCGTTTACCAAAATGCCATTTTCACAAGCAATTCCCGCCTCCTCCGCCAACGATGTTTCGGGTATAACCCCAATGCCCGCCAGTATCAAATCGGCCTCAATCTTTTTACCATCTTTGGACATAACACAATGATTATCAATGGATTTTGTCAGAGTGTTCAGGTGTACTTGAACCCCGTTTTGCTCGTGTGTTTTTTGGAAAACATCAGAGATAACCGCGGGTAGCACCCGTTCCATCAAACGCGACTGCGCCTCAATAACACTCACTTCTTTGTCTTTCTCCTGCGCCAACGCGGCCAATTCGAGGCCAATAAACCCACCGCCAATGATGGCGACTTTACGCGCCGTTTCGAGTCGGTGCGCAATGGCTTTGGCATCGGCTAAGGTACGCAGGTAAAGCACGTCGGCGGCTCCTTCCATCGTCAATTTGCGGTTGGTGGCCCCCGTCGCTAAAATCAAATGCGTGTAGTCGATGGTCTCACCTTCTTTCGTAATCACCAACTGCCCCACCGTATCGAGTTGAGCGATATTGACCCCCAACCGAAGGTCAATCTGGTGGTTTTGAAAAAAATGCGAGGAACGAAACAAAATGGCTTCTTCCGACTGCTTTCCCTGCAAATAGCCTTTGGACAGCGGCGGTTTCTGGTAGGGCAGGTCATTTTCTTCCGAAATCAACACCATTTCCCCCTCAAATCCTTCTTCCCGCAACGACGCGGCCGCCTGCAACCCCCCGTGCCCGGCACCGATGATGACGACTTTTGCACTCATTGTTTTTCAGGAATACGGACAATGACCCCGTCCAATTTGTTGGAAATACGTACTTGACACCCCAAACGACTGTTGGACATGCGCTCGGAGGTCGCGCCTTCGAGCATTTCGTTTTCTTCTTCTTCCATGTCAGGCAAAAGCCCCATAAATTGTTCATCCACGTAAATATGACAGGTGGCGCACATGCACGAGCCGCCACATTCGGCCACAATTCCTTTGATGTCGTTCTGAACGGCGCCTTCCATCAAGGTAGCCCCCAACGGCAAATCCACTTGGTGCTCCGTTCCGTTGTTTTCGATATAAATTACTTTTGGCATTGTATTACAGATAGTTACGGTAAATAAATTTCATTAAAGAATATTTTATGGACAGGGCCGTTGGCTAAATAAACTGCTTACCACCGTCTACAACGATGGTTTGGCCCGTTACGAAATCAGCGGCAGAGGAAGCCAAATAGAGGGCCGTGCCCACAATGTCTTCCATCGTTGACGGGCGTTTGATGGCTCCTCGGTCTACCCCGTAGTTGGCGGCATTTTCCATCAGGCCCAAGCTGGCTTCGGTGAGTGTAAAGCCGGGCGCAATGGCGTTGACGTTGATGTTGAAATCACCCAGTTCTTTGGCCATCGAGCGCGTCAGGCCTATGACGCCCCCCTTGGAGGCCACGTAATGCGACCAATTGGGCGACCCACTCATAACGGTTGCCGAAGAAATGTTGATAATTTTTCCGTATTTACTGGCGCGCATCGACCGACAAACGGCTTTTGACACCAGCCAGACGCCTTTCAAATTGACGTCAAGCACCAAGTCCCATTCGGCTTCCGTCAGTTCATAAAAAGGCTTACGTTGAATGGTGGCATAGATGGCGGCGTTGTTGACCAAAATGTCAATTTTACCAAAGGTAGCCAGCACTTCATTCGCCATTTTTTCCACGGATTGCTCACTGGTTACGTCCACTTCAAGGGCCATTCCACCTAGCATTTGTACCGTTTCTTGCGCTCCTGCGTAGTTTTTATCACAAACAACGACCTTGGCTCCTTGGGCAACAAAGGCCTGCGCAAAGGCCCGACCGAGTCCACCCGCCGCACCCGTAATGACAACTATTTTATCTTTTAGCTCAAACATGGGCTACGTATTTTTTTAAGTTCAAGTCCAATTTTGCCAACTCCAACAGCAGACCAGAAAGCCTTTTTCCTTCGTCGGTTAGGAACGTTGGCCATACAAAATTTTCCAAAATCTCCAGTACTTCGGCCTGCCCAATGCCAAACCACTCGCCAATGATGCGGTTGCCATGCGGCGTATACCGCCAGAGCTTATCAGCGTCTTTGTGCACCGCATCGTTGACTGAGCGGGCCTGTTTGGTGGTATCGTGCCCGTCAATGAGCGCGATGATTTCGTTTATTTGTGGTTGATGAAACCCTAAAACGGGCAGTTCTTTTTGTGCAATTGCGACACTTTCCAACTCATGTTGACGCGTCAATTCGGGGTATTTATTATTGGGGCCAAACGCGTGTAAAATCTTGTCTTTCGGTATTTTAGACCAGCCCGTATCGTGAAAAAGAATGGCTGGCAACACCACATCTGGATTGGCTTCTGGGTATTTTTCCAGCAATTGGGTCACCAGCACGTACGCAAACAGCGTATGTTCGTCGTTGTTACGAACGTTCAGATGGATTTTGGCTACTTCCCAAAGCGGGATGTCTTGAGGGCGCAACATCTAGTAATTCAGGTAAATGGTTTTTAATTCGGTATACGCCTCGATGCCGTAGCGGCCTTTTTCACGCCCGATTCCGCTTTGTTTTACCCCACCAAACGGCACATCGTGGTACGAACGGTGAATGTTGTTGATCCAAACCGAGCCCGCTTCGAGCGACTCTGCCATGCGCAGTCCCGTGCCGAGTTGTTCCGAAAACACATAAGCTGCCAATCCAAAATCCGAATCGTTGGCCCATCCAACGGCCTGTTCGTTGGTCTGAAAAGGCATCACACCTACCACGGGCCCAAAGGTTTCTTGGGTCATGATGTGCATAGAGTGGTTGGTATCGGCCAAAATCGTGGGTGGAAAAAACCAACCTTTGTCGTACTGTTCACCCGTCAATCGGTGGCCGCCTGTTTTCAAAAGTGCGCCTTTCTGCAAGGCGTCTTGCACCTGATTTTCACTGTTTTGGTAAATTTTTTGATTCACCATCGGCCCCATGTCGCAGCCCGAAAACGGATGCCCCACGGTTAGTTTTTCGGTCAACGCTACCATTTGACCCAGAAAATCGGCATAAATGGACTCATGCACGTACAGACGATTGACGCGGTAGCAAAACTGACCGCTGTTGGCAAAAGCGTGGCGCACAATGGCGGGGGTGGCCACGGCCAAATCCGCATCGGCACACACAATAGCCGGCGACTGACCGCCCAATTCAAGCGTAGCGCGTTTATTGTGCGCCGCCGCCAACGCCCCGATGCGCATCCCCGTACCCGTACCGCCCGTAAAGGCGATTTTGGCCGTTATTGAGTGCTCAATGAGCGCATTTCCAATGTCATAACCGTAGCCAGTGATAACATTAAAAACCCCTTCGGGATAGCCTGCTTCGGTAAAAATCTCGGCCAGTTTCAGCGTCGAAAGCGGCGTATCTTCTGAGGGTTTGGACACCACCGTACAGCCCGCCATCAGCGCCGCGCCCAATTTCATGGTCAGCAGCGTAATCGGGTAATTGAACGGCGTAATGGCCACCACCACGCCAACGGGCTCACGCACAATCAGCGCTTTTTCGCCTTCGAGGTTATGCAATGGCACTTCTCCTCTCAAGCGAAGTCCTTCTTCGGCGTAAAAATCAAACAAATCGGCGCTGCGGCTGATTTCCGTCAGGCAGCCCGCCAGCGGCCTGCCGAGTTCGTTGGCAATGGTTCGGGCGAGTTCGTCGGCGTGTTGGCGCATCAATTGCGCGGCTTGGTGCTGCAACTTGGCCCGGTGAGCAACGGGCGTCTTTTTCCAAGATTTAAACGCCACTTTTGCCGATTCCAGTGCCTCATTGACATCTTCAGGATTGCTGCACGCAAACCTTTCGATAACAGCGCCTGTGCTAGGATTGAGCACATCGGCGTATTGGGCCGAATGCGGTTTTACCCATTTCCCGTTTATATAATTTTCCATTCGTTTAGATTACGTCGCAACAAAGCATTTTTTCGGTTTCGACCAAGTCGGTCTTCGCCATTTCAATCGACTCGGGCAGGTGCAACTGCGGCACCACATCGGTGAGCAAACGCGCACAGTATTGACTAGGGGTCTGTTTGAACCAATCGGAGGCAATACTCACGCCCGTGACCGTAAACCGCCACAGCTTATCGGCATCCCGCACAATCTCATCTTCGGCCGACCGCGCAAACCCCCGCGTGTCGTGACCGTCGATAATAGTTTGCACTTTTTTAATAAAGTCTTCCGAATAACCCAAGGGCCTCAGCACTTCTGCCGACAGCCGCACGCCTTCCGATTCGTGCAAATACCGCACGTCGCTTTGAAGGTAATTTTCGGTCTGAAAGCCTTTTTTGAAAATATCATCTTCGTCAATCGAAAACCAGCCAATGTCATGCAAAATGATTCCCGCCGCCACCACTTCGCGGTCGGCGTTTGGGTAGCTTTCGGCCAGTTTCATCGCGTAGTGAAAAGAAATCGGGATATGAACGTCGTTTTTTCGTACCCGCATGTACTTTTCGGCCGCTTTGAGAATATGTGCGTAGTTGTTCATTAATACGTTAAGATAAGAAATAGCGGTAAAAATAGAATGTTAACTGTGTCGGATATTACGACGCATCTTTTATCACCTAACACCTTCACAATCAACATTCTTATAAAATAGATTAAAGATTAAAATCAGGCAGCTTCAAGGATGATTACTTCTCCCGTTGACCCATTGACCATGATTCTGTCGCCCGTTTTGATGGTGGTAGTGGCGGAACCTGTACCCGTTACGGCTGGGAGAGCGTACTCACGACAAACGATGGCCGCGTGCGACATCATGCCGCCGATGTCGGTCACGGTGGCTTTGATTTTACCAAAAACAGGGGCCCAACTCGGCGCCGTTACGCGCGTCACCAAGATTTCATCCTGCTCCAAAAGGCCCAGTTCGTCGGGGCTGTTGATGACCCGCGCAATGCCTTCCACTTTGCCCGCCGAAGCCGCCATTCCTTTGAGGTGATTGGTGGTTTCGCCACTTTGCAACCATCCCTGCACACTTTCGGACGTAATTCCCCAAAGCATAATCGTGAAGGGTTCGGTCACCAAGGCGGGCGGCTCATTGAAAGCGGGCTTAGGCGCGGCGGTCGAAAGGGCATCAATGATTTTTTTACGACGCGCCACTTCGGTCGGAATATAATCGGGACCGATGGAAGGCACGCCCATGGCCCAACCCCGACCGTAGTCAAACAGAAGTTGGTGAATTTCTTCGCGACGGAAATAGAACATATCGTTGATATCGCTGAAAAACCCTGCTTGCACAAACACCGCGCTTAGTTCGCGCATTTTGCGCCAGAAAACGCACATTGCCCAGTGTTCAATGTAGAAATTGTGGTTTTCGACGTACGGAAATACCACCCGCGCCAAGCCGATTTTGGCATCAAAAGCTGCTTGACCTTCTTCGTCGGCAATAGAGTCACGGTATTCTTCCGTGATTCGGTCTCTTTCGGCGGCTATTGCCTCCGTCGGACGGTCAATAATTTCGCCTTTTTGCAAACGTTTCAGATAATCTTGAATGTAGCCAAAAGGAATCTCAAGGTGCTCAATCCAGTATTTATCGGTCGAGTAAAATCCGTTACCCGTCGTAAAATTAAACCACGGATATTTGGCCAACTCCCAAGCATCCAGCCATTTTTGGCCGTTTTCGGTTGCTTTCAACACTTCCAACGCCGCCGTCAATTCTTGATTGGCGACCACCTCATCCACGCCCAATTCAAGCGCCAATTTGGCTAATTTGCGCAATTCTTCGTCGGGACGGAACAAATCTACTTCCACGCCCTGCACCATTTTAGCAATCGACAAATCAGGAATGCCTGGAAAAGTTTCTTTACAAAAACCAAAAAAATCGAGGTAAGCCGCGTAGCCTAAGTTCAGAAATTCGAAGTGATACATCCATGTTTTGTAACACAAATCAATCATTTTATCGTAATTCTGAATCAGGTAGTAAGTTGGGTCAAGCCCAACACCACCCTTAACCCATTCCATATCAATCACTTCTGGAAGCGTCTCAAATTTTACGGCTTCCATTTCATCAATAACACCCTTTACTTTTTTATGCCAATTTTGGAGCAAATCATTCCAATTCATGAAATAATACCCTGCGCGTTCCAAAAATTGCGGCACGCGGTCACCGATTAATTCGGGCGCTACGCCCACGGGGCTCATGTAACAATATCCGTTGTGAATTTTAAAGTCAATTCCGTTGGCGGGCGGTATCAACCACTGGCGCGTGTTGTACTGACTCAGGCATTTTACGGCAAATTCGACGGTAATGGCATCAAAAGGCTTAAACACATTGGGCCAGTGCTGCGAATCGCAAAAGAAAAATTTAGCTTCTTCGTTTTGTTTCAGGTTATCCTGAAATACCATGTAGTAGGGGTACAATTCCTTCCAACCTTCGGCTCCTTCGGGCGCTTTGTGGTCGTAAGGACTGATGAATTTTTGAGAAGGCATAATTACGAATGATTAAAGGTTAAAGTGAACAGTTACGGACGAATTTCCAACGGCTCGATTCGTCAGCGCGGTTTATTTTTTACTTGCTAAAGGGTTCATAAGGGTGTTCAAAATGCCCTCCATTCCCGTTTTGACGGAGGAAGCGGCGGGGGCTTTTTTCTGCGACCAGACGGTTTCAGGGCGGCTTTGAAGAAGCGTAAAATTCTGACCAGCGGGCAAATCGGCATCAATCGCCCATTCAATGTCCTGTGGACAACGGTAGTGTTTTTCGATAATTTTTGCCATCCGACACACGATTTTCACTTCCTCCTCGCTCAAGCTGGGCTGCGTGGCTCGCTCGTCCACAATCTCGCGCGTCAGCACCCGACGGTTTATTTTATCGGGGACGTGTTCGATATGTTTATTTTGAATATTTGACGCAAGAATTTCCATCATCACCTTGTCTACCAAGAAGTTATCGGGCGTTACTTCTCCCGAAACCACCGCCTCACCCAGCCCCCAAGAAGCGTCAATGACGATTTTGGAGCGGTCGCCGTTGGTCGGATTGAGCGTCATGGCTACGCCAGCGGTGCGGGCGTTGACCATTTTTTGAATCACCACACTCATCAGCACTTCGTCTTCTTTGATTTGCTGATTGCGACGGTAGTTGATGGCACGCGAGGTGTACAAACTCGCCCAGCAGCGGCGCACGTGTTCGATGACTTCCTCCTCTCCCACCACCCACAGATACGTATCCTGCTGTCCCGCAAAACTCGCATCGGGCAGGTCTTCGGCGGTGGCACTCGACCGAACCGCCACGGGCAGGTCATTGGTGGCTCCTGCAAGGGTACAAAGTTGGTGATACGAAGCTTTGATGCTCTGCTCCATTTCGGAAGGCAACGGACTTACCAACAATAAGCCGCGCACTTCTTCCGATATCTTATCCAATTCGGCCACGTTGGCGCAATCAATGCCGTTTACTTTTTCGTAAATAGCCTCGGCAAGCGCCGAACCGTGCAAAAAGTCAGCGTAAGCGTGGGTAGTAATGCAAAAACCAACGGGAACTGGCAAATCAGCGGCACTCATGCTGGCCAAACTTGCCCCTTTGCCACCCAACAAATAATATTCTTCGGGCAAAGCTTCTTTAAAAAACAACGTGTATTTCATTTTACGAAAAGGGTTTTGACTGCTTTTTTACCACTCCACTTCCAAGGCCACGGGCGCTCTGAATGAGGTATTTAGGGCAAATTGAAAGGCTTGATTTTCTTTAATGGTGAGGTGCGGAATCTTGCGGGTCAGTTCTTCCAACACAATCTTAAATTCGAGTTTTGCCAAGGGCGAACCCAAACAAAAATGGATGCCGTAGCCAAACGATAGGTGCTCTTTGGCGTTAGGCCGTTGAATATCAAAGGTTTCTCCGTTTTCAAAATTGGCTTCGTCGCGATTTGCGGAGCCCATCACCAACAATAAATTGGAACCCGCTGGGATGGTCACGCCCCCGATTTCGCTGTCTTCCAGTGATTTTCGGCGCCACGAAACAATCGACGGCGAAAACCGCAGGATTTCTTCAATCGCGTTGGGAATCAGGCTTGGATTCTCGCAGATGGCTTTCCAACTTTCGGGATGGAGCAGCAATTCGCGGATGCCATTGCCCATCAACGAAGTGGTGGTTTCGTGGCCCGCAAACAGCTGACTGTAGCAAATCGCCGCAATCTCGCGGTCGCTGATTTCGTGACCTTCGGCTTGCAACCGCACCAAATCTCCTGGCAAATCGTCGGTGGGATTTTCTTTGCGCAGTGCTACCAAGTTTTGGCAATATTCCCAGTACCTCACCATATTTTGTGCGTGAACCAACTGCTCTTCTTCCGTCAAATCGCCCCAAGTAATCAACAAGCGGCTCTCAGCCCAGCTTTTTACCTGCTGCACATCTTCGTTGGGCACCCCCAACAACATAAATATCACCAAGGCGGGCAAATCATACGCCAACTGCTTCACGATTTCGGCGTGGCCTTCGTTTTCAAACTTTTCGATCATCTCAATGGCCAACGCCCTGATGCCCGGTTCGAGCTTTTTGAAGCGACTCAGGTTGAAAGCCATGCTAACGATGCGGCGTATACGTGTGTGGTCGGGTGGGATGCGTCCCGACAGGCCCGACAGACCAATCATGCCTTGGTCTTCCATTAATTTTTTGGCTTTCGGCGCAATCGGTTTAAACGGCGATTGTGCATTTTCGGAGGTGTAGGTTTTCCAATTGCTAAACACCGCCTTGATATCTTCGTAACGGGTCACGACGTAGTACCCTAATTCTTGGCTGTAAAATACGGGCTGCTCGTCCCTCGATTTCTTGTAAAAGGGAAAAGGATTTGTGAGGTCAAAAGGCTTGAATTCTTCGCTTATTTTGTGATAGGGACAGGTGCTCATTGGGAACTGTTTTTTGTGTTGACTTTCAAAACATACCCAAATGTAGAAAACAATCCTTTGGTTTTTCTTTGGTTTTTTTAGTAGTATTTTAATTCTTTTTAGAAAGATTCAAATATAATTGTCTGATTTCCTCCGAAGGTGCTCCGATATTGAATTTTTTGAGCGATTCAGTATAGATTCGGTACTGTCGGTGCAGGGCGTCAAATCGCTTTGATTCGGCCAATGCCAGCAATTTTTCCTTGTGGGCTTCTTCCAGATTGGGATTTTCGCCGAGGGCTTTATCGCAGTAGTTTATCGCCAGCGAAAGATTCCCCATTTGCCGGTGAATTTTTGCTAAACTGTATAGAAGTTTGTAGTACATCTCGCGGTACCACGTGCGTTTGCTCCAGCACCAATCATTTTCATTGTTCTCTACGTACTTGAGCGGAATGTCCATAAAAAGGTCGCCTGTATAAAGCCGCTCCGCCGACTCGTAGCAAATCTTACATTGCTCCAAATTGCCTTCTTTCAGGTGCTGATTGCCTTTGAAACACAACTCCTGAAACATCGGCAGGTCAATCCAACTGTCGTACGGCAATCGTAAATAATACATTGAGCCTTGATGCACGATAAAAGAAGACTGTTTTGAGGCATCATCGTGGCCGTTAAGTACGAGCCGCAAAAAACGGATGGCGTGGTACAAACGATTCAGTGACTGCTCGGTGCTGTCGGCTTCCGACCAGAGCAAATCGGCCAATTCTTCCGTATTAGCCCCTTTTTCGCCGCGAATCAACAAAAAAGCAAACAGGGTTTTTAATTTGCGCGTAGCACCCGCTTTGGTGTTCCAGTCAATCAATTGGCCGTTTTCGCGGTAAATCCGAACTTCTCCCAAACACCTGATTTTCCAGCGCCCTTCGTTGGTTTGGGCGGTCATGGTTTGGAAAGGCCGCTCCAAAGGGTACGCCTGTTTTTCGTCGTTTGTCTCCACCGCCACCTGTACTTCATCCACCACCTGATGCGTATCAATGGTGGAAAGCCAGTAGTTGAAGCGCGGTTTGAGTTGATTTTTTCTAATAATGCGGGGTGGCAAATAATACGGATTCGCTTTGAGTCCCTCGTGGGTGTAAATTTCGGGATGAGAAAACAAGCCCAAAAGCAGTTGTTCGTCCAACAACACCGACTCGTTGTAGACGCACACGATGGTGACGGGGTACGAAACCAACAGTTCCTGAAAGGCTTCGTGCAGTTCTCGCAAATAAATATCGCCCGAGGGCGTTCTGACCGCCCACGTCATTTCAAAAAAGAAGACCGAATCCGCTTGCACTTCTGCGGGGATGGCGCTGATGTGGGCCTGTAATGCTTTCACTACGGGTTTTGCGCGCACGACTTGTTCCCGCAAAAAAAACTCTCCTGACGAAACAACATCTCCTTCATTATCAACCAATTCAACCTCGAAAAATTCTTTCACGCTGCTCACGCTTTGTTCATCAGCCACGTAGAGCCAATGTTTGTGCGCCCCGATGATTCGTTTGATCTGTTGCCAAAGAAGGGAATAATCGCTAAAGAAAAGCCCCGGATATTTTGCTGCCATTGTGTCGTTGGGCTGCCGCATGGAGCAACCGAATGCAAGTATAGCAAATCCACCTTGGTTTATGCAAAAACCGCCCCGAGAAGTTGGGCAAAATCCCAACCTTCGGGGCGGCTGGCTTGAGGGCGCTTTTTACTTGATCTTTTTCAAATCTTTTACCGTAACGGTTCCACCGGGATAGGTAAAACTGAGGCTACGACCGCCGTTGTCCTGCGATTGCTGCACGCCCGTGAGCGGAAATCCTTTGGTGCTGTATTTGGTGATTTTACCGTCCTGCTCCAATTCAACAACGAGCACATTTTCAGCCGCGAAGTAAGCGTATTTACTGCCGTTTTGGCTACCACTAAACGCGGGCGACGAATATTCCTTCTCGGCTTTTTTATCGGTCTTGCCTTTCTTGGGAGCGGCGGCCTTTTCTTCTTCGGCCAACGTCTGCGAGAGCGGTGCAAGCTCAGCACACAACTCAGCCACTTTGGCCTTTAGGCTATTGTTAAACATATCGCCAATCATGACCATTCCACCCTGCCATTGGCCCATACCGCCCAATTCGGGGATATTGAATTGTACCTGACGACCGCCCGACAGCTTGAGTCCTGCCAATAATGAAGAAACGGTTTCTTCGCTTACGTTGTATTTTGAGGCTATTTCTTTAATCTTTTTCATGCTTCTTTTTTTGTTTCTAATCGCCAAATGGTGTTGACTCGCCCAAAAGGACATAACAATTTACAAATTATCCCTAAATAACCATGCCATCGTCTACAGTTTTTTCAATAAATCCCAATCTCCAACGGCTTTGAGATAGAGAAAATTGAGCAAAATACCGTTGGCATTGTTGATGAGGCGATGCCCTTCGGTAAAAGGCAACACCACCGTCACAATGCGCTCATGTTCAGAGGCTTCTCCCATAAACAAGTCATCGTAGCTCATGATTTTTTCTTTGGGGAGTGTGAGCTCGCAATAAAAATAGTACATGGTTTCGTCGCTCGTGCCAGTAGAAGGGTAGACAGGGTAATCTAACAAGCGAATTAATTGATTTTTTTCAACCGTCATCCCCGTTTCTTCAAATACCTCTTTGGCGGCCACTTTGACCGCATCCGACTCACTGTCAAGCATTCCGGCAGGGTGCTCGTAGGTCAGCGAGCCGTCGCATATACGGCGTTGACGGACCAGCAACAAGTATTTTTCGCGGGTTTCTTCGTCAATCAAACACACCAACACGCACAATACCTCGCCCTTCAAGAAGCAAATGGGGGGAATTTTGTCGCCCTCGGGCGTGGTGGCGTCCAGCATCAACAGCGAAAAAAGCGCATCGCCGTGGCCATTGTGGCGGGTAAATTTTTCCTCAATGTGGTGAATTTCAAGGCCGTTTTTTAACAAATTGGCTTTCCAAAGGTTAAATTTGTGAGAATCAAAGACGTTTTCGAGCATAACAATTGCAGAAGCTAACAGTGGGTATTTTTTTAGTGCAAAGTACACAAAGAAGGCACACTATCCGCAAAAAGTCGTTATTATCGTGCTTTATTAACTCCCATTTTCGGTATGGAACTCGCTATCAGTACTCCCGCTATTTTATTTTCGACTGTTTCGTTGATGATGATTGCCTTCACCAACCGCTACTTGGCCATCGCCAGTTTGATTCGTGAATTGCACGATAAATTTCGGATAAGCCCCGATGAGAACTACGTCGAGCAAATCAAACACCTTCATCGGCGGGTGCATATTATCCGAAATATTCAATTTATCATCGTGACGAGCCTGCTGTTGAGCGCGGTTTCGATGCTTTTCATCTATTTACAGTATCAATCTGTGGCGCAGGTATTATTTTTCGTGGCGTTATTGTTACAAATCGGCGCGCTGAGTTTGTCAATCTGGGAGATTTCGTTGTCTATCCACGCCCTCAAAATCGAACTAAGCGACATGGAAGAACAACTCGGCAAGCAATTTGGCTTTTTTGGGCGAACCAGTAAAGAACTTAAAAAAAGGCCCTAATCTTATCATTTTCGTAAATTGCACTCCTGAAAGCAATCAAAATGAGCACTATCAACGAGATACCTATTTCACTTAATAGCTTGGAAGTCAAAAACTTCAAAGGAGTAAAGCATATTTTGATTGAAAACCTTCCTAGAAACACCCGTTGGATTTTTTTGACTGGAGAAAATGGTTTTGGCAAAACTTCTATTTTACAGGCAATTGCAGCAGGATTAAATGGTCGTTACGATAGATTGATAAACCAATTAATTCCAGAAGTATCTTACATTCGCCTATCCCTATTTATCTCAGATACTTTATGGGAATTGAAATATTGGGAAGGAAATTACAAAGCAAAAATAACTAATGAACCTGTAAAAAACCTTCAAATTTATAGTTTGCAGTTCGCCACTTACGGTTCCTCTCGGCTTCAAATTTCTGCCCTTACCACCAAAGAAGATATAGAAAAGCAAAGCTCGTCTTCATATAGCCTGTTCAATACCGATTCAGTTTTACTAGATGTAGAACAACGCCTCAAAGATACAAAAGCCTATTTCCCAGATGAGTTCAAGCAAATTGTGGATGTTTTTCAAACGTTGATGCCCAATTTGGCCAAGATTGAAATAGAAACGTCGAATAAGACCGTTCAAGTCAAATACTTTGAAAAAGACGATGAAGGCAACTTCGTCAATGAAGGCGTAACCTTTACGCAGTTGGCGGCGGGTTACCGCAACATCATTGCCATGATTGGGGACATGATTTACCGCCTTTCAACCAAACAGGACGTTGCAAAACTTTCTGATTTAGAAGGCATTGTCATCATTGACGAATTAGAATTGCACTTACACCCCAATTATCAAAAACTGTTTGTGCAAAAACTGACCGAATTGTTTCCCAAAATTCAATTCATTGCTTCTACCCACAGCCCGATTCCGTTGTTGGGAGCACCACCCGAAACGGTGATTTTACACGTTACCCGAAGCCGTGAAAAAGGGATTGAAGTGGAAAAACTGGACGTTGATTTCAGCGTTTTGACTCCAAATGCCATTTTGACGTCGCCAATTTTCGGCTTTCAGGAACTGATTCCCGAAAGTAAATCAGACGATACCATGATACGAAGTGAGCAGACCTATCAGGAGGTACTGTTGAATGATCAATTGGATAAGCAAATTGATGAATACCTTACGGAAGAAAACAAAAATGAACTGCTTAGTCTGCTCAAAAAGTAATGAGAAAAGTAGACAAAGACTTAGTACAGAAGCCTGCTTCTTTGACTTTACCTGAATTAGCTGACCTTTTGAAGGCCATTGAAACCGATAAAAACCTGATAAACAGCGATATTTATCGGGGAAAAATCAGGAACGACGATGGAACGCTACATAAAGAAGAAGTTGTTGAAGCACTCGAAGCAATATATAACGGCAAATGTGCTTATTGTGAGGATTTTACCTCTACCGAAATTGAGCATTACCGTCCCAAGAGTCGTACTATGTACTTCCCCAAGCATGGTGGCTACTTTTGGTTGTGTTATGAATGGTCTAACTTGATACCGAGTTGTCACGGGTGTAATAAATCTAAATCTTTCGAATTTCCGATTAAGAACCAACACGTTAGGTTACCCGATTGCTATACAGACCAAGTACTTGACTTAGAAAAATGCGTAGCCCGCAATACACCATTAATCAATGAAGAACCCTATTTATTACATCCCGAAATTGACGAGCCAAAAGAGTATTTAAGTTTTCAAATAGATGAAAAAAAACGCGGAATTGCTCTAACAGGCTTAGATGGCTCCAACAAACGAGGAGAGGAAACAATTAGAATTTGCAATCTAAATCGAGAAGAATTGCTACGTAAAAGGCAGGAAGCTGTAATCTTCCCAATTTTAAAACATTTCAAATTGGCCTTTAGCTTACTATCCAAGCAAACAATTTCAAAGCCACAATTTATAGAGTTGATCTATGCAATTTTTGAAGATTTGGAAAAAGAAAAGCATAGCAATGAACGCCCTTTTACGCTTTTGAGGAAGACAATCATGGAAAGCCCTCAATCATTTAAGTCATTAATTACAAACCAATTACCTGAAGCTCAACAACAATTTATACAATTATCCTTTGAGTCTTATTTCCATTCACATTTCTAATAATTTCACACTTCTAACCAACTAAAATCAATGAGAAAACCACTCCTGTTTATCTGGTGCCTTTGTGCCTACGCTACGTTTGCGCAAGACGGCTACCAGACGCCCCCCAAACCCCTAGCCGATTTGGTCACCGCCCCGCCTACCCCAACGGTGAGCGTGGACAGCAAAGGTCAATGGATGCTGATTTCAGAACGAAACACCGCCACTACGACCATTGCCGAACTTTCACAACCCGAGTACCGAATCGCTGGTTTGCGCATCAACCCCGCCACCAACGGCCCAAGCCGGGCGGTGTACGTCAACAACCTTAAATTACGTCAGGTTTCGGCCAATGCCACCGACGTTCAGGTAACGGGCTTGCCCGCCAATGCGCAAATTTCCTCGATTCAATGGTCGCCGGATGACAGCAAAATCGCTTTTACGCACACGACCGACACCAAAATTCAGCTGTACGTAGTCGATGTAGCCACCGCCGTGGCCACCAAAGTAAGCGATGTGGCCCTCAACGCCGTATTGGGCGTGCCGTACCAGTGGCTTTCCGACAGCAAATCGTTCATCGTCAGAGGAATACCCGCCGAGCGTGGTGCTGCTCCCGAAATCAGCCGCGTACCTTCAGGGCCGACCGTTCAGGAAAACCTCGGCACCAAGGCCCAAGCCGCTACTTATCAGGACTTATTGAAAAGCCCCGCCGACGAAAAGCAATTTGAATACTACGCCACGGCCCAAACAATGAAGCTTGGACTCGATGGCAGCGTGCAAAAAATCGGCAATATGGGCCTCATCGCCACCGCCGCCCCTTCGCCCGACGGTCGTTATGTCATGATTGAGAGCATTCACCGTCCGTTTTCTTATCTGGTAACGGTCAACCGTTTTCCTTCTAAAATAGACATTTTTGACGCCGCTGGCGCATTGGTGAAAACCCTGACGGACATTCCGTTGCAGGAAAATGTGCCTTGGGGACAGGATGCCGCCCCATCGGGACAACGCAACCACAACTGGCGCAACGACGCGCCCGCAACGGTGTATTGGGTAGAAGCCAAAGACGGCGGCGACCCCAAGCGCAAAATTGCCATTCGCGACGTGGTGTACACGTTGGACGCGCCTTTCAATGGCGAAGCCAAAGAAATCTACGCGGCGGCCAATCGTTTTGGCGGCGTGACCTGGGGCAATGACCAAACGGCTTTGTTTTCGGAGCGTTGGAACGCCACCCGCAAAATCATCACCAAATTGGTCAATCCAAGCAATCCTGCCAATCCTGTCGTATTGTTTGACCGCTCGTCGGAAGACCGTTACAACAACCCCGGCACGCCCGAGTTGAAGAAAAATGCCTACGGAGAATACGTGCTTGACATCACGGCTGCCAACGAAATCTACCTCACGGGCCAAGGTGCCTCTCCCGAAGGCGACCGTCCGTTTGTAGATGTGTATAGCCTCACCACCAAGCAGGCCAAGCGTTTGTTCCGCTCAGAAGCACCGTTTTTTGAGCGCCCCATCAGCATTCTGAACGCCGAAAAAGGTTTGATTCTCACTTCGCGCGAGTCGCAGGAAGAGCAGCCGAACTATTTTATCCGTAACCTGAAACCTGCGCCCAAAAAGGGCAAAAAAGCGGCCGAACCCGCTTTGACGCAAGTGACGTTTTTCCCGCATCCGTACCCGCAATTTAAAGGCATTCAGAAGCAACAACTGCGCTACAAACGCCCCGACGGCGTGGATTTGACGGCCATGTTGCTGCTGCCTCCCGGCTATAAAAAAGAAGACGGTCCGCTACCGACGTTCCTGTGGGCGTATCCTGCCGAATTTAAGAACGCCGCCGCCGCCGGACAGGTCAACGGCTCGCCATACCAGTTTAACCGCATCAGCTATTGGACAGGCGCTGCCTTTGTGACCATGGGCTACGCCGTATTGGAAAACGCCTCCATCCCCATCGTGGGCGAAGGCGACAAAGAGCCTAACGATACTTACGTAGAGCAGTTGGTGGCGAGTGCCAAAGCCGCCATCGACGAAGGCGTACGCCTTGGCGTGGTAGATGCCAGCCGCGTAGGCGTAGGCGGCCACTCGTACGGCGCATTTATGACGGCCAACCTATTGTCGCATAGCAACTTATTCAGAGCGGGCATTGCGCGCTCGGGCGCTTACAACCGTACTTTGACACCGTTTGGCTTCCAAAACGAGCAGCGTACTTACTGGCAAGCACCAGATGTGTACAATAAAATGTCGCCGTTTATGAACGTGGACAAGGTAAAAACCCCGCTCCTGATGACCCACGGAGAAGCCGACAACAACACAGGTACCTTCCCGATTCAGTCGGAGCGGTATTACAACGCACTCAAAGGCATGGGTGCCACGGCCAAGTTGGTGTTTTTGCCCTACGAAAGCCACGGCTACACCGCCAAAGAATCGCTCCTGCACATGCTGTACGAAATGAACGGCTGGTTGGACAAATACGTGAAAAACGCACCCGCCACCACCCCCGCCACCAAGACGGGACAAATGTCGGGCGAGAAGCGCTAAGGTACTTTTATCATTCCGTAGGAATCTACTACGTTTTAAGGACAGCCGGTTGGAAACAGCCGGCTGTTTTTTTATATTTGAGGGTAGGCGGTGGTGTATACCCTTCCTTTTGGAGGTATATACGCTGTAAATAGCGTATATACAGATGTTACCTGCCATTTTAAATGACCGACACAGCAAACATAAAACGACAATTTTTAAACTCACTAAAACGTGGGACAGGCGAAGCGTATCTATTAGTGAGAGAAAATCCAAAAATTGACTTTTCAAACCACACTATTAAGGGTGTTTTGAATATTTATGCTTATGACGGACAAAGTGAAGGCGACAGAGCTAAATATATTTTTGACATAATTTCTATATCAAACCATCAAGACAAAATTCGCAAAGCTGTTTTACAAGGTTTGGCAACTGAACAAGATGACACTTGGAATTTGACACATTTATTTGCACTTGCAAAACTTTACGCTCAACAAAACGACACCGAAGTAAAACAAGCGATTTACGACAGATTTTTAAACAATACGATTGAAGGTTCTGATTGGGTTGGTGCCTATGAAATATTAGAACTTGACGGACTGAATGGATTGTTTTACGTTGCCGAAAAGTTTGGAAAACACATTGAACAAAATCCTGACGATTGGCAAGACGATTGGATAATCAAACGTTTTCAAGAAGAAAACAAAAAAATAAAGGTTTCTGAAGAACTTAAAAAGAAAGCCGAGACGAACAAGTTCATCCATATTTATCTTGATAACATAAAACGAACAAAGGCAAGTCAAGGAAATCACAGAACCAAGTCTACAAAATACAAAGACATTATTGACGAAGTATTGAACAGTAAACCTTTTATTTCATTTAGAAAAAAAAGAAATTTAACTGACGAAGAAATAAATCAAGTAGCTAAACAACTGATTGACGAAACCAACAAATCTAACATCGAAAAACTATTAGACATTTTTGACTTTTACAAATTTCCATACGACAGTCAAATAATTTTAGATTTAGCAAAACAAAAGCGGACAAGTAATAACAGAATAGTTGAAAACGCAATTGACGCATTAAAACAGTTGACAAGCAAGGAGATTAGAAACTTTGCTATGGACAAAATACAAACCGTTAAAAATCCAATTGACTATTTAGAAATTTTGGTTTCTAACTACAAAAGTGGCGACTATAAACTATTATTTGAAATCGTAAACAAGACAAACAATGAACATAAGATAGAACAATTAGCAGGAATTTATTCAAACATTTACAAAGTCAACAAAACAAAAGAATGCAAAGAACCGCTTGAAATTTTATATAACAAAATGAATTGTGCTACTGTACCCGAAGATAATTGCTATGTAAAACAAAAAGGCTGAATTTTGAAGCGACCAAGCATCAAACCAGCCTTTAAGAATGAAAAAAATCATTAGGGACGAAGTTATTAAATTGCTTCAAAAAA
>NZ_QPIW01000041.1 GCF_003339505.1 Runella aurantiaca | reverse complement strand
GCTGCGAGGTAGATTTTGAGGGTGTTACTTTTGAGGGTAGTTTTCATGATTGGATGATATTTAACGTTTGAAAAATGGTTGATTAACTGCCTAAAAAAGTCTCGTAACACCCAAATCGTTTTTTTTTACGGACTGAATCAACCATTTTTAGGAGTGAACCGTATGTTTTTTAGGAGTGAACTGAGGTTTTGTTCATTCAACCATAAATCAAAATTCAATGCTGAATTAAGGCTTGAAAAGAGGCTATTTTCGCAAAAAACAATAACTTATTCGGCGTAAAAAAGCCGCATTTAACGACCACAGAAATGGAAAGCGCGTTTGAAAAATACATCCAGTCTTATTTTGGAATTCCGCCCGAAACGGTGACGGAAATTATCTCCTATTTTCAGCCAATGACTTTAGGGAAAGGTGAATATTTTCTAAAAGAAGGGGCAAAATGCGATAAAATGGGGTTTGTGCAATCGGGCATCATGCGCGAATACCTCACCGAAGAGCAGGGCCGAGAAGTAACCAAATGGATTTCGACCTCAGGGTATTTTGTTGTTGATATTGCCGCTTTTTTGTTTAATTCTCCCGCCCGTTGGAATCTTCAGGCCCTTTCAGACTGTGAATTATTGGTCATTCACCAGAAAGATTACGCCCAAATCGGCCAAAAAATACCGCAATGGCCCGAATTGGAGAAGCTGTTCATTGCCCGTTGCTTTACGATTCTGGAGCAGCGCATCGTGACGCACCTGTCTTTGACGAGCGAAGAGCGTTACCAGTTGTTTTTTACCCATCATCGGGAGTTATTCAACTTGGTACCGTTGCAGTATTTGGCTTCGATGCTCGGCATGACCCCCGAAACTTTCAGCCGAATCAGAAATAAATTGGCCAAACGCACTTCTTGATTTTTGTCAAGAGAGATGATAATAATGGGCGCGACCTTTGTATCATCAATCAACGCAAAAAATAAGTAAGACAATGAAAATCAACCCAAATGCGCCCGTCAAACAAGCAAAACAAATCATGATTTATGCCGCACCCGAAAAAGTATGGGCGGTGTTGACCGATATCAATCATTGGGTAAACTGGAACAACAAAATTACCCAAGCGCATGTATCCCAAACCCCAAGCGTAGGCGTAGGGTTTGATTGGAAGGTAAACGGGGCAAAAATAAAATCAGTACTGCACAGCGTTGAAATCAATAAAAGTTTTGGATGGAGCGGGACTACCTTTGGCGGTTCGGCCATTCATAATTGGTATTTGTCCGCCCAAAATGGCGGAACCTTGGTAAACGTTGAAGAAAGCATGGAAGGTTGGCTGGTGTATTTATTTAAGAACAAAATGAACCAAGACCTTGAAAAAGATATACAGTTTTGGCTAGAAATGCTCAAAAAAGAATGTGAAAAATAGGGCTGGCTTTAGACTTTGTAAATACCCGACTAAAAGGGTAAAGTTTTGGAATAATGAGTAATTTTTGGGTTAACCGACATTATGTAAAAAAATGGTAACCAACCCTTTAAATCTCAACATAACAATGCGATTAATTCAATTTATTCATTCCGATAATCAACCCCACGTTGGCATTGTCAAAGAAGACAAAATTCAAGTTTTGTCGGACATAAACTCTGTCTATGATTTGTTTCATGATGCTGCTAAAAATAATCTAAGTCTGGAGGAGAGAGCTACAGCGTTGGCTGGAGAACAGTTTGTTGAATACGAAACTTTAATAAAGACAAATAGACTTTTGCCGCCGTTAACCCACCCAGACCCGTATCATACGTGGATTTCTGGCACGGGGTTAACGCACTTAGGCAGTGCTGCTTCCCGCAACGCGATGCACGATAAAACCAACGTGACCGAGCTTACCGATTCGATGAAAATATTCAAGATGGGAGTGGAAAACGGGAAAATGCAAGCGGGTATTCCTGCCTCTCAACCCGAATGGTTTTTCAAGGGAAATGGCCTGATGGCGGTCAATCCAGGGCAGGATTTAACGTCGCCAGCGTTTGGAATGGACGGAGGCGAAGAGCCTGAAATGGTGGGTTTGTACATCGTAGATGCGCAAGGTACTCCGCAGCGCATCGGCTTTGCGGTGGGAAATGAGTTTTCAGACCACAAAATGGAGCGTATCAACTACCTGTATTTGGCCCATTCCAAACTGCGAAATTGCTCCTACGGGCCAGAGTTGTTGTTAGGCAACCTTCCCGAATCGGTCACTGGAATCAGTCGCATTATTCGTGATGATAAAGTGTTTTGGGAAAAAGAATTTTTGACGGGAGAGGCACACATGAGCCATAATTTGGCCAATTTGGAACACCATCATTTTAAACACAAATTGTTTAGACAGCCAGGAGATGTGCATGTTCACTTTTTCGGAACGTCGGTGTTGAGCTTTGCTGATGCCATCGAAACGCAAGAAGGCGATATTTTTGAAATCACGGCGGAAGGTTTTGGAAAGCCTTTACGCAACCGATTGATTATCGAAAAATAATGAGAATCGATTTTAGCTTACTTTGTTGAGTAAAATAACTTAATATATTGAGTAAAATGAATAAACCTGTGCAAATTATTGATAATCAAGTGCTTGATTGAGAGAGCCTTCAGCGCTTAAAGCCAGAATAACGAAAAAATACGACCTCCCTGATGTTCAAACTTTAACAACAAACGCGTCAAACCAAAGAAATTAGTCTTTGATTTGACGCGTTTTGTAATGGTGTTAATCTCCTTAAATCTTGGGTTCCCAGCCTTTTTCGTACTCACGTCCCCACAGTTTCATGGCGTCGCGGTCGCGGATGTGGCCGTTTTGTGGGTCAACTTCAAAAGATTTATTGGTACGATAAGCGATGTTGGCTAGGTGACAAAGTAAGGTACTTTTAGCACCTTCGTCAATGGGTGAGGCTTGTTTTGCCTTGCCCCGTACGGCGTCAAAGAAATTGACCACGTGGCGCGTGGTCATGTCGCCACCACCGCCCAAGGCCGTGCCTGCTTCCGAGCCAGTCGACTTGCTGTCTTTGATTACTTTGCCGTCGCGACTAAATAATTTATAGCCGTCGCGGTCAACGTATACACTTCCGTTGCTGCCATAGATGACCGTTCCACGGTCGCTTCCGTAGGTTTTGTGGCCGTTGCGGCTTTTACCATCCCATTTGATTACTTTATTTCCGGGAAAGCGGAACATGGCATCCATAGTATCGTACATGGTCCAACCGTCGTCCAAGAAAGAGCGTTTGGCGGCCTCCACCATGACAAATTCGGGAAATTCTACCTGTAAAGCCCAACGCGCCACGTCCAACTCGTGCGTGGCGTTGTTGCCACTTTCGGCAGTACCGTAATCCCAGCCGTACCAGTGCCAGTTATAATCCCAAGTATCGTGCGTGTATTCTCTGCGAGGTGCTGGCCCTTGAAACAATTCCCAATCCAAACCATCGGGAACGGGGGATTTTTTAGGAACAGGAACCTCCCCGCGTGAGGCGGCGTAGAAAGCCACGGCTTTGTAGGCCGTTCCGATGGCGCCGTTATGAATTTGGTTAATAATGTCAATCGACTCCAACGACGAACGTTGCTGATTGCCCATTTGAATCACTTTGCCGTATTTTTTCTGGCATTCCGCCAAAATTTCACCTTCACGAGGATTATGGCTACAAGGTTTTTCGACATAAACGTGCTTCCCAGCCTGCACGGCCATCCACGTACCGGGTGCGTGCCAGTGGTCGGGAGTTGCGTTTATGATGGCATCTACTTGTTTATCCGCGTATATCTTGCGAAAATCATTTTCTAATTTTGGCGCATAAGTAATGTGCTTTGAAAACTTTTGGGCCGCCGATTCGCGCTGTTTTTTCATGACATCGCACAAATAAATCAACTCTACGTTGCTGCTTTTGAGTCCAATAGGCTCATAATAAGCCCCTAAACGTCGCCCCAAGCCCAAAATGGCAAGGTTGATACGGTCGTTAGCCCCGATGATTTTGGCGTAACTTTTGGCCGACATGCCGTTTGCCAACCCGCCAAAGGTTAAGCCAGCGGTGCTGAGTGCGGCTTTCTTTATAAATTCTCTTCTCGAATTTTCCATTTTAAATTTGGTTAAATACTTGTCTGTTAGCAATATAGATTATTTGAACCCGGTGATTATGTCTACACTTTCCGTTTGCCTTTTTTAGAGGCCTCACAAACCCCTTTGAAATACCCTACCGACTCGGCAATGCCCGCCAACGGGTCTTTCATGTCTTTTTCGTATTCCAGACTGCAACAGCCGTCGTATTTTACTTTACGAAGCATGGCCACAAACGCAGGCACATCAATCACCCCACGGCCCAATTCGCAGGTTTTCCCGTCTTTTGAAGCGGCGGTTACGTTTTTAAGGTGAATATCAAAAATCCGTTTGTTGTATTTTTCCAAATCGGCAATGGGGTCATCTCCAAAGCGCATGTCGTGACCCATGTCAAAACAAAGGCCGATGCGCGGATCAAGATTTTTGACGGCATCAATCACCGACGAGGCATTGGGCCAAAGTTTAATGTCTGGGCCGTGAATGTGAATCGCATAACGCATGTCGTACTCTTTCACTTTCTTGTCAATGTAAGGCAAAAGGTCTTCATTGGGAACCCCAACGATGAGTTTTACCCCTACACGCCGCGCATAATCAAAGCCATTGTCGATTTCTTGCGTTGTTTTCATATAAATTGGACCCACGGCGTAGCCCGTTACCCCAGATTTTTTTAGGGTTTCGTGAAAAGCCGTAATCTGCTCGGCGGTACTATTAAAAGGCAAATGGAAGTCTTTGATACACAGGTAGTGCACGTCCACTTTTTTCATCATTTCGAGGGCTTGGTCCAGCTTGAAATGCACGAAACTGTAGCCAGCAATTCCCAATTTAAACAGGTCTTCGTTGGCCTGAGCGTTGGTTTGAGATGCGCCAAAGGAAGCCGCTGCTGGGCTCGCCAAAGCGATGGTCCCCACGGCATTTTTAAGGAATGATCTACGGTTGGTCATGAAAGTGGATTATTATGTGCCTGCGCACGGTTGATGGTTTTTTGGGTTCTTTAATCAATGCTTATAAAGTGTCCTTTTGGGGATATGCCGTTCGAGCAACTCCTTATTTTTTAAAGAAGGGGCTTGTTTTTCTCTACTTACTGGCATTTTCTATTAAAGGTTGAAAGGGTGAGGGAGCATTGGTTACGCAAACGTTTTCGTTAAAAGGTCAACGTAAGCTATTGACTATCTGCATGATGCGTAACTTGCAGATTATGAATGGATACCCCCAAGAATCGCATAGGCTTGTGTGTCGGGGATTTTTTTTTCAATAATTCAAAAATAATTTTTCCATAGAGTGCTTTATCCCTCATGGGTAGTAAAGCTGAGCGGCTGCGGGTGATTTGCTGAAAATCGTTGAATTTGATTTTCAGGGGAGCAGTAAGTCCGTAAATCTGCGGGTATGTACACCATTTCAATAGAAATATGTGGAACCATCAGGTTTTAATTTTCAACAATTTATGCAAAACATCATTTGTATAACGTTGAAAATATACATATCTTTAAAATGATTAAATCAGACCTATGAAGCTTCAACAAATTTCGCCCAAGCAAGAGATAGCGCCGTCAGTGGGTAAAGTGGTGTTAACCGTCAGTCAATTGATTAGTTATTTTGGGGCTTCTTTAAAAAAGCCCAACAACTACCCGCGCATTGCCCGCGCCTACGTTGAGTATTGCCTAAACAATCAATTTGGGATGGATGTCGTCAGTCTTAATTTCTACGCTGCTGGAAAAAAAGGGAATCTGGTTTCGCCTGTTCGTAAGTTTTTGAAGTTTTACGCCGAACAAGGCCAGCCGCAAGTGGTCTTGGACCCACCCACCACGAGCAAAATTTCGCCCGCTGCCAACGAGTTGATTCTGGGTTATCTCAACGATGCCACTCATTTGCGCGGCGATCAAAGTCGGGAAAACTATACCAAAGCCCTAAACGCTTTTTTTGAATACACCGAAACAGAAACCATGTCTGGTCGGCCCGCCTCTTTTTCCAGTCGCACCGTTGGGCAATACGTTAACTTTCTGCGAACCAAAAACTTATCGGCTTTTACCATCAATTTTTATTTATCAGTGATTAAACAATTGACGGTTTGGGTCATCAAAAATCGCTCTCGGTTGGGGCTGTCGGCAGAACAATTGGAAGACTTACACGAAATTTCGGGTATCCGTGGACTGAGAATTGAGCGGGGTTTCTACAAGGAAAGTTTGAACGAAACCGAGCGGGCCGACTTGCTTGCCTCCATCGAAAACCCCACCGACCGCGCCATTGTTGCGTTGTTGGGTATCGAAGGCCTCCGCACGGTAGAGGTATGCAGGTTGCAGGTTGGTGATGTTGATTTGGAGCGCGGTCAATTGTGGGTATTAGGGAAAGGAAAACATACCAAAAAAGTCATTAAACTTTTTGAAACTTGTGCGGAGGCATTGCGCCAGTATAGTATACATATAGGTGATCAAACCACCAAAAACACCCCGCTTTTTCCAGATTTAAAGACTGCCCAAATTCGCTATCGGGTTGATAAATACTTGAAAGCCCTGGGACTGAAAAGACCAAAAATATCGGCTCATAGTTTACGTCATACAGTGGGGCAATTGTTGATTGAAAAGGGGGTTGAACCGATTCACGTTCAGCGGCATTTACGGCATGAGTTGTTTGAAACCACTCAGTTTTATATAAAAAAACAAACGGAGAAAGAGTACCTAAACAAAATGCCTGATTAGGTATATTTAATCATCCCATGCTGTAAACGGTTTTATCTCTATTAAAGGAATTAATTTGTTGGTATTTTTTAATATAAAAACGGAATAAAAACGTTATAAAACCAATAAATGTCAGTTTACATACAATTAACAATGAACAAGCTCATACGTAAAATTGGGTTCAATAAGCGGAAGTATTACCTGAAACCTAGTTTCTTCCTGAAACACCGAAACGGCGGGCTGATTCAGAAGTTGATACTTCGCCATGATATTATTGAGACCGATTTTGTTAGAAGCCACGGCCAGACGTTTTTTTTGAAGGTTATTCTCAACACACAAAGTATTATCAGCCGCATAAATCCGAATATGCAGCGGTTTGGAAGCAGAAACAATATTGTGTTTTACGGCATTTTCAAACAATAATTGAAGCGTCAAGGGTGGAATGAGAAAGTACAAATACTGTTTTGGAATATCAATACTGAGTTCAATCCCTTTTCCATGACGGGTTTTGAGAAGGTTAAAATACGCTTTTATAAACGCTATTTCCTCCTCCAAGGCACACAATTCACGGTTGTTTTCCCGCAGTAAATAGCGATAAACCGACGAAAGTTCGTCAATAAAGTCACTCGCTTTTTCGGGACTCGAATGCACCAGAGACGAAATAGAATTTAAACTGTTAAACAAAAAATGTGGGTTAATCTGGGCCTTCAATGAATCAAGTTGACTCTGTAAATTGGCCTTTTTTAATTCCTGTGCTTCTTTGTAGGAAACCCGCCATAAACGATACAAATAAAAGCCCTCAAAGACCGTAGCAATCTGAATCGTGCCGACCAATGACACCAAAGCATTGAAAAAATAGGGCTTAAAATGGGTATAATCTACATAATCCCAGACGGCAAAAAGTTGATAAAAATATGTTTGTACCACCCTAATCGCAAAAGAGCCAATGGTAAACCAAACGGCTTGATACAAAATACGTTGCCGGGTATGAATGAGTTCTGGGAATTTTCGGCGGGAATAAATAATACCGATGCGGTTTACTTCCCACACAAAAACCGCCCCCAAAACAAAGAAAAAAGGGATTTTCCAGTCCTTTGGATAAGGAACATTGGTGTAACCGTACATGACCCACTGCCCAAAAAGAGCAATAAGCGGAACACCCGCCAAACGGGTCCATTTATCGTTTAATTTTTTCATCAATTTCCGATACGAATCCCCTATTTGCCCATCCATTCTTTAAAATCACCGACACGTTCACGGCTTACCGTAACTTCTTTCTCGACGGAAGGTTTTAGGTCCAGTTTTAGTTTTCCATTAAAATAATTATGAATCTGATCCACTGATTTTATTCCCAGAATATACTGACGATTGATTCTAAAATAGTATTTAGGGTCAAGTTGTTGTTCGAGTTCATCAAGGCTGTAATCAATCACATGTTTAACCCGGTCGCGGGTCATTAAAAAAGTAATCCCTTCATCTGTGTAAAAATAAGCAATATCCATGATTTCAACTGGAATCAGGCGTTGTCCGAGTTTCACCAAAAAACGGGAGCGATACTCACGGAGTTGGTTATGACGCTGCAACTCCGAAACCAATTTAGATATATCAATCGTCTGTGTCTGAGCACTGTTTATCTGCTCATATTTTCGCAACGCCCTTTCGAGTTCTTCTTTCTTTATGGGCTTAAGTAGATAATCGACGCTGTTTACCCGAAAAGCCTGAATGGCATATTCATCGTAAGATGTTGTAAAAATAACCGGGCTTTTTACCTCCATTTGGTTAAAAATCTCAAAACTTTGCCCATCGCACAGTTCAATATCCATTAAAATCAAATCAGGATTTGGGTTGGCTTCGAGCCATTCAACGGTGCTTTCAATACCGTCTGTTATACCAGAAATTCGGAGTTCAGGAGCAACTTCAAGCAGCAATTTTGATAATTTTTGTACTGCTAAGGGTTCATCTTCAACGATAAGCACGTTCATGGATTTGTTCATTTGAGAATGTAAAATGACACAAAATTACCGCAACAGTAAAGAGAGGAATGATTGAAGTGTTAAAAAATGCCAGTAAAATAAATGAAAACTCACTTGAATTGAAGGACCTGTAATACTTGATAGTCAGGAATGGCTAAAAATACGTTACCGAACGTTAATGCGCAGTTTATCTGGTTGCACCACCCGAAAACCCTGAGGGGTGACTTCAATAAAGCCATCATGCTTGAATTCACTGAGCGTTCGAATCAGCGATTCAGACGTCGTGCCAATCATCGCGGCCAGATTTTCGCGGGAAAGCTGAATTGCGCTTTCGGGTTGTTGGGCCTGTAAAACCAGCAACGTATCGGCCACGCGGCGGCGCAAAGAATTGTAAGCCATACCGAGCAGTTTTTTTTCGTGGTCATTTACACGGCTAGACATCAACTTGATAAATTTTAGGCTTACCTCCAAATCATCAGAAATCACTTTTAAGAAATCGGCTTTAGGAATATAGATTAATTCTGAGTCAACAATGGTCACGGCCGAATCGGTATAATCGGTGTGCATAAATAAGGAAAGATACCCAAAGAAATCGCCCGGCTGATAAAGCCCCGTAATAAACTCTTTGCCGTCACCATTGGTACGAACGGTTTTAACTTGCCCTGATTTGAGATAAAACAATCGAATAGGCTCATCGCCCTCCAAATAAACGTATTGCTTTTTGGGGATAACGTGCGGCTTTCTGTCGGTTGTGAAGCTTTGAAATTTGCCTTCATGATAAGTTTCCTGTAAAAAACGGTTCAGACTATCCTCCTGTACTCGGGGAGCTGGTACGAAATCAGCGGGTGGTGTGAGATGTAAAATCCTGTTTAAACGGACCTCAATAGACCTCAGCAAATCACTTTCATCAAAGGGCTTCATCAAATAATCATCCGCCCCCAAATCCATGCCTTTGCGCAAATCAGTGCGTTCAGTTTTGGCCGTCAAAAAGATAAAAGGGGTTCCAGTAAGTTGAGGATTTTTGTTAAAAATTTGCAACACGCCATATCCATCCAATACAGGCATCATAATATCACAAATCACCAAATCGGGCTTAACGGCAAGGGCTTTCTCAACCCCAATTTTTCCATTCTCGGCCACATGAACCTCATAACCAGCTAATTCAAGAATATCGGCGGTGTTTTCACGAATGATTTCGTTGTCTTCAATCAATAAAATTGTTTTCATAGGGTAAAGTTATGGTAACGGTCGTTCCTTGATTCAAGACACTCGCCAGTGTAATATGTCCCCCCAAAAGATTAACGTATTGATTTACAATATGTAACCCCAGCCCCGTACCCGAAATATTGGCGGCGTTTTTAGCCCTAAAGAAACGTTCAAACAAATGTTTTTGGTCTTCTTCCGAAATGCCAATACCGCTGTCCTGCACGATGAGCGTCAACAGACCGTCTTTACAAGTTCCCTCCACTGTGATGCTCGATTCAGCATCGGAGTATTTTACGGCATTTGTCAGAAGATTCAGGATGATATTACGCAACAACGTAACATCAATAATGATGACATCGGCGGAAGAAAAAAAGGTCTGAATCGTTTGTCCTGGCTTCAATATCCCTTGCATCACCTCCAGAATTTCCTCCACCAGTTGGGCCAAATTCACGCGGTTGGTATGAATTTCAACTTTTCCTTCTTCTAACCTGCCCAATGACAAAAACTCTTCTAGGATTTCGTTGAGGTGGTTTACCGACGCACGAATTCGCCCCAAATGTTTGTGGATTTTATCCTGCTGGGCTCCATCCACGTACTTTTCAACCAATGTGGTGGAGGTTAAAATCGCCGTAAGTGGTGTTCTGAACTCATGAGAAGCCAATGAAACAAAACGCGATTTTAATGCGCCCAACTCACGTTCTCTTTCCAAGGCTTTTGCGAGTTCTTCTTTGGATTTTTCAAGTTGTCGGAGCGTGTTAATGAGGGCGTGGGTTCGATTGGCCACCTTTTGTTCCAGCTCAACGTTAAGTTGATTAATCAGTTCATGTTGGGCCTTCAGTTGCAGCTTGGCTTCTTTCTTAAAGACAATGTTGTTGATAAAAGCGATGGCATAAAGTTCATCATTCAGGCGAAAGTAACTAAGACTTACTTCGACAGGAAAGTCAACGCCCTCTTTATTGACGGCTCTCAGGTCATACCCGTTACCCATTTCCCGCGTTTGGGGGTTGACGTTAAAATTTTTGCGGTGTTGCCGGTGAACATCAATGCGGTCGGCGGGTATCAATTGCTCAATGTCCATTGTCGTAAATTCAACCTCCGAATAGCTGAACAGCTTTTCCGCCATTTTATTGGCCGAAATAATCTGTCCATTTTCATTACAAACGATGATTCCAATGGTCGCATTCGAAACGATGGTTTCGTATTGACGAATGGATTGCAAAAGAGCAAATTCAGCTTCATACAACCGATTCAGATTGACAATACGAACCAAGGCAGTACTTGTACCTCGGATAAGGGTAATTGTAATACCTCCTCGAAATACCTGCCCCGAAAGGCACTTTACTTCAACTTCTTCATAATGATGCTCCGACTCCAAGAGCTTTGCTATTTTTGTAGTAATCTCTGTATCTTCATCATGCGTCGCACGAAACCAAGGGTCCCTAAAGTCTGAAAATTTTTGATTGCTCGAAAAACCCATTAATCTAATTCCTGACTGATTAATACGGAGAAAATGAAATCGCTGTAAATCATAAATTCCTAAGAAATCATTTTCCTGTTCAAACAGTAAATTCGATAAGTCATTAAAAAGCATATTACTCGGTTTTCAAGTGGTATTTTTCAGAAATTCCTGTTTAAAAATGATACTATAACGAAGAGGCTGCGGGTAAAACACAGGGGCAGAGTTGACGAAAATCAATTTCGGGGGGCGAGAAATCATTACCTTTGCCCAAGTTAATGATTCGTTTTTATTTTAAAAATAAGCAGGCATGGAGTTCACGGTTTCGCATCCGATTCAGATTCCCTCGCAGTCCGCTGATTTACTTATTTTCATACCTTCAGCCCCGGGAGAAAACACCTTAATTGCTTCGCTTCATTCGTTAGCCGATTTGCTGCAAAATCTGCTCGGTACGACTGTTCATGTCTTTAAAATTGATGAAATGACCTATCCTGGGATTGTTAAGAGTTTTGACATCTTCAAAACCCCCACCTTTGTACTAGTGCAGCGGGGCGTTGAAGTTTGGCGTCAAATTGGCATGACGGATGCCTCAACTATTATCAAAGCGGTCAAAAATCAGTTGACCGACTAAAGTCTGAGACTACGGCCTGCTTTGGATTTAATATGAATTCGGTACACGATAGGATGCACCGTTTTCTCGGCTTCCGTTGGATTTTGAGTTAAAGTTCCAGGTTTTTCATTGGCAAACACGGGCACTTTTCGGTTTTTGAGCAAATAAAGGGCGGAGTCGCGGACCTCACCTTGTAATTCCTCAAACTCTCCTTCAATCAACACGCTATGCCAAACGCCCGGGTTGACCATTTCATCAATTTCGAAAGCTACATTTGGGTTTTTTCTTACCATATCAATTTTGGTTCCTGCCCGCGTAATTCCGTAAATGTAGAGCCCATCGTAAAAAAACATGACTGGTTCAATCAAAATCCTATTTTCAGCCGAGCACCCAATTCGCCCGAAATATTGATTGTGCAGCATGTGGTCTATAATTTCCGTTGAAAGTTCAGTCAGCATGGTAGATGGTTTTTAGTAATAGGTTGTATCAAATTAGGACTTATAAAGCCGTTCGTAGTACTCCGTCGCCAACCGAAGCGCATCAAAACGCGGGCTTATTTCATTGATTCCAGCTTTTACTGTAGTCCACCAAGCATCGGGGGTTTCGTAATAAAGCGGCAAAATCTTGTTTTCAAGGTAATCAAACAGATTTTTGGCATCAAAATCATCTTGCTCGTGGGTCGGGGTGTCTACATCGGCTTCAGGTAATATAAAAGCATTCTGGCCGTTCATGGCAAATTCAGGTACCCAGCCATCATTTGTCGAACACAACAACGCACCATTCATAATGGCCGTCATGCCGCTGGTTCCAGAGGCCTCGTGGGTGATGCGCGGCGTATTCAGCCACACATCACCGCCTCTTTTTAGCATTTTAGACAACGAAAGTTCATAGCCTACCAAAACAGAGCAGTTTACGTAGCGCTTTGACAAATGCACAAGTCGGTCAAATTGGCTAATGCCTACATAATCATAAGGGTAAGGCTTACCCGCCCAAATCAGCTGAATGGGATAGCGGGTATTGGAAATCAAACGCTCGAAACGCTCCATGTCATTGAGCAATAAATCGGCGCGTTTGTACCCTGTCAGTCGTCTTGCCCAAACAATCGTCAGGATGTTTGGGTCATACATCTCGCCCGTTTGGTCGGCTACCACTTCAAACAACTCCTTTTTCCAATCAGATTTTTTATGCTTTAAGAATTCATCATTGTCCGTTTTTGCGGCTTCAATGAAAGAAGTATCCGCCCAATAAACCTGACTTTGGGCATTGGTAATGTGAATAATAGGACTGATATCAGGCGTATGTTTCCACATAGTGTTACTTATTTTCTCGTGCATCACTGAGACGGCATTACTGAGTCGAGCCAGTCGCAAAGCCCCCAGTGCATGGTTGAAAGCATCCCCCTCTACCCCCGTCAAACTTCTTACTTTGTCTAAAGGCAAATAATAAAAAAAGCCCATGCGGTCAAGCAAACGAATATCCGATTGCGGATTGCCAGCTTCTTCGGGCGTGTGCGTGGTAAAAACAACGCGCTCTTTGACCGCCTCAACACTGCTAAATTTTGAATACAAATAAAAAGCCAACGGCAAGGGGTGGCTTTCATTCAAATGATATACATCAGGGGTTAAATTGAGGGCATCCAGCAACTTTGCCCCCCCAATCCCCAGTACTGTATAAGCCGCAATTCGGGTTTCTGGATTGGGGTCATAAAGCCGGTGCGTAATGGTTTGGGCCAAATAATCATTTTGCGGCAAATCCGTGGTCAGCAGAAAAAGGGGCGCAGTTCCAAAGACCGAAGGAGGCAAATAGTACGCCCCCACCCACACGGGTGCATTGTTAATCAGCACCTGCACCGTAACGTTTAGTTTTATGAGAAAACCATAATGTTTCTCCATAAACAAAACATCCATGGTCTGGTCAGCTTTTCTGATTTGATCATAGTAGCCGTACTTCCATAGTATACCAACTCCGATGAGGTTTTGCTTAAGCGCATAGGCCCCCCGCAGGTGCGAGCCCGCCAAAAAGCCCAACCCTCCTGAGTACGTTTTTAAGGGTTGATGAATGGCAAATTCCATCGAAAAATACGCCACGCGCTTGGAATACTCGGCCGTAAAGCCACTGAAATCGTCGGCGAAACTTGATAATGAATATGTACTCATGCTATTTTGGCCCAGATTTGAAACTAGGAAAAGTGTCCAAACGCTATTTTTTAGAAAAGTAAAGTACTAAAAAAAGAACCTCCTTCACATGAAGCTAATCACTTAAAAAACTGACTTTTCTCACTCCTAAAAATCAGTTTTCTGAGGAGTACTAAATCCCATTGATCATTTATTTGACAGGGTTTTACGCTAAGCGTTCAAATTATTTTAGAGGTTAATTCAACATAGGATAGTGGCCTAATGTGGGAATTTTATTACGCAACGAGGAATATTTTACCCACTCTTAGATGATTCAAAAACCTTAAAATCAACCTTAATTAGCTGTTTTTAAGGTTTTTTTGGGTGAGTACAAAAATTTAAGTGGGGAAATAATCTCTAATGGGAAAACCCATCTTAAATCATATTAAACATAAAACCTCAATATTTATCGAACATTTTTTACGCCGCTTTTACAATGAGAAAGACTGGTTAGAAAAATAGATTTCTGGCCAATTGATAACTTTTAAACGGATTAAAAATGAATAACTCCACGTTAATATATGCACTCATCACCCGGGCTACGGGTAAAATTGGAGAATCTTTTGCGCGCATTCTGGCACGAGAAGGATACAGTTTGGTATTGGTAGACACCAAACCAGATTTATTACAAAGAGTACTTAACACCATCCAACAGGAATTTCCTTCCACCCACACGGTTTGCATTGACAAAGATTTAGCCCCTGAATCGGCCTCATACGAGCTTTATAAAGAGATAAAAAAGCAAAACTTGACCATTGAGTTATTAATCAATAACGAAGAAATCGAACACCTAAAACAAACTCCTGCCTTAAAGCATAACAATGGTTTTTATGGAAAGGATGGCATACCCACGACCAATACATTTTTAAAGCACCCCTTAACCATTCTTTTTCTAAAAGAAATGATGGCACAAAATACGGGGAAAATAATGCATTTTATGTCAACAATAAACCGCGCCCGAAACGTCCGATTTTCAACGCATAACTTTGATAAACCACTTATATTTTCGCTCATTGAGGTATTTCAAAATACCATCCAAGAAAGCCTCATTGAGCTCAATATCCTGAATTCGCAAAAGTATTCCCTGTCTTTTACGTCGTTGGATGATTTGGATTTAAGACATAATTAGGGGCCGTACTGGTATGGTATTTTAATTTCTTGATAAGGGCTAGCAATCCAAGCACACCATCACAACGCTCTTGTATCTACCCATAAAATCCCTCATTTTTCTTAAAACTTTCCTGACCTATGTGACAATTATCACGGTAAGGCCCTTTTTGACCTTCTACTTTTGCAGAGTCATTCAACAACTCACTGCAAAAGAAAATGAGCTCAATTGAAATTTTTGGTTTTTCAGCCTCCATTTTTATCGGAATAAGTCTCGGGCTTATCGGTGGCGGCGGTAGCATTCTTACTTTACCCGTTTTGGTTTATTTATTGGGCATCAACCCTGTTCTTTCAACGGCGTACTCCCTTTTCGTGGTCGGTACTACTTCATTGGTTGGTTCCGTCAATTATATGCGCAAAGAATTGGTCAATTATCGCGCCGCGCTGGTCTTCGCCGTTCCTTCTTTTATCACCGTTTTTCTAACCCGCAAATACCTCGTTCCTGCCATTCCTGACTCGTTATTTTCGGTGGGTGGATTTGAGGTCACCAAAAACATTGGCATCATGATATTCTTTGCCATTGTGATGTTGGCCGCTTCGTATTCGATGATTAAGGAGAAGAAAAAGAATAAAAACGAAGAAGCTGGCGAATTGAAATTCAACTATCCCATCATCGGGCTTGAAGGGGCCGTTGTGGGAGCATTAACAGGCCTTGTGGGGGCTGGCGGGGGTTTTTTAATTATCCCTGCCTTGGTGGTTTTAGCGCATTTGCCCATGAAAATGGCCGTGGGTACTTCACTGCTTATCATTGCGGCAAAATCACTCATCGGTTTTATCGGCGACGTATCCAACCTCCCCGTCGATTGGCCATTTCTGCTTGAATTTACGGGTTTCTCCGTCGTCGGAATCTTCGTAGGCTCTTACCTTTCAAAATTCGTTCCGAGCGAAAAACTCAAAAGAGCGTTTGGCTGGTTTGTACTCGTGATGGGAATCGGGATTATTTCAAAAGAAATTTTCTTTAAATAATCAAACAAAATGTGACTTATGTAATAATTGTCACAGTACGGAGCATCCCCTCAATCTAACTTTGTATCATTAATTCAACAATACTAATCTTAACACAACACAACCATGTTCTTTCAACACATTTATGACAAAACCCTAGCCCAAGCAAGTTACCTTATCGGTTGCCAAAGAACGGGTGAGTCCATGGTCATTGACCCCAAAAGAGATGTAGATACGTACCTTGAAATTGCCAAACAAAACGGTTTGCGCATCACCCATATCACCGAAACCCACATTCACGCCGATTTTCTTTCGGGAGCCCGCGAATTGGCCGCAATCACTGGCGCCAATATGTACCTTTCTGATGAAGGCGGCGAAGGTTGGGAATACGAATTTGACCACATCGGTCTAAAAAACGGGAACGTTATCAAGGTCGGAAACCTTACGTTTGAAGTCATTCACACCCCCGGCCACACCCCAGAAAGTATTAGTTTCTTACTGACCGACAAACCCGCAAGTGCCAAACCAGTGATGCTATTTACGGGCGATTTCGTTTTCGTAGGTGACATCGGTCGTCCAGATTTATTGGAAAAAGCCGCAGGCATGAAAGGAACACAAGACGCAGGTGCGCTTCAAATGTACAATTCCATCCAAAAATTTGCCGCTTTACCCGATTATTTGCAGGTATGGCCCGGCCATGGAGCGGGTTCGGCCTGTGGCAAAGCCCTCGGCGCGGTTCCTAGCTCAACGGTGGGTTACGAAAAAATCCGAAACTGGGCGTTTCAGCACGACGATGACCAAAAAGGATTTGTGGATTACCTGCTTGCTGACCAACCCGAGCCGCCCAAGTACTTTGCCATGATGAAAAAACTCAACAAAGTAGCGCGTCCGTTGCTTACGCAGGTACCCACACAAACAAAACTCTCAGGCGATGCTGTAAAAACCGCCATGGAAAAAGGCATCAAATTGATTGACACCAGAAATAAAGTTGATTTTGCCCAAGGTTTTATTCCTGGAAGCATCAACATTCAGGGCAACAATGCCTTTGCCACGTGGATGGGCTGGTTTGTGAATTACGAAGAGCCGTTTATGTTGGTAGCCAACGAAAGCCAAATCGAAGACCTCACCCGCAAATTGATGCGCATTGGTTTAGACAACGTACTTGGGTACATTGACGACGTAAACGCCCTCGAAATCCCGCTCCAAAAAAGCGAAATCATCGGAATCGACGAATTCAAATCTTACCTCGACCGCGAAGATACGCAGGTAATCGACCTGCGCGGGGTGTCGGAATACAATACCGAACACATCGAGGGAGCCGAGAATATTTTTATCGGAACGATTCTCTCCAATTTGGATAAAATCAGTAAAGATAAGCAAGTGGTCATCCATTGTCAGGGTGGAGACCGGGCCGCCATTGGGTATTCACTTTTGGTGAAAAACGGATTCAAAAACGTAAAAAACTATTCGGCAGGAATGAACGAATGGGTCGCTAAAGGAAACCCTACCGCAACCGAATTGGTCGAAGCCGCCGCTTGTTAACCCACTTTATTTTCACTAAATCCCCGTTGCTACCGCGTCGGGGATTTTTTTATGGGTTTTTGGTTCTATTAAATGACTTAAAAGCTGACATCAATCAGTATTTCTGTGTGCTAAAAGTTACAGAAAAGGCTACCAAAGGGCGGTAATTTTGTTCTATTAAATCAGCAAAAAAAACTTCCTCAAAAGACATGAAAGTAGAACAAATTTACACAGGTTGTTTGGCCGAAGCCGCCTATTATATTGAATCCAACGGCGAAGCCGCCGTCATCGACCCCCTTCGTGATACCAAAGCCTACGTAGAGCGCGCCAAAAAAGAAGGCGTTGACATAAAATACGTGTTTGAAACCCACTTCCACGCCGATTTTGTCTCGGGACACATTGATTTATCCAACGCTACGGGCGCCACCATTGTTTTTGGACCCACCGCCAAGCCCGCATACACGGCCTACGTTGCCAAAGATGGAGAAGAATTTCAGTTGGGCAATGTAAAAATCAAGACCATCCATACGCCCGGCCATACGATGGAATCAACCTGCTTTTTGTTGATTGATGAAAACGGCAAAGAAACGGCCATTTTCACCGGCGACACCCTGTTTATCGGGGATGTAGGTCGTCCCGATTTGGCGCAGCACGTCATCAGCGATTTGACGGAAGAAAAACTGGCGGGGCATCTTTACGATTCTCTCCGCACCAAAATCATTCCGTTGGCCAACGACATTATCGTCTATCCGGGCCACGGTGCGGGCAGCGCTTGCGGCAAAAAAATGAGTAAAGAAACCACCGACACCCTCGGCAACCAGAAGTTGTTCAATTATGCGCTCAATTTGAATCTGACCAAAGAGCAATTCATAAAAGAGATTTTGACGGGGTTGGTTCCTCCCCCCGCCTATTTCCCTCAAAATGTGTTGATGAACATTCAAGGCTACAAAAGCCTCGAAGATATCATGCAGCGCGGTAGTCAGGCGCTGACACCCGCCGCTTTTGAAGCCGCCGCCAACGAAACCGAAGCCCTGATTTTGGACGTTCGCGAAGCCCAAACTTTTGCCAAAGGATTTATTCCAAACGCCATCAATATCGGCCTTGACGGGCAGTTTGCGTCGTGGGTAGGTACGCTTATTCCCGATTTAAAACAACCGATTTTATTGGTGGCCGAAGCGGGCAAAGAGGAAGAAACCATCACGCGTTTGGCACGTGTAGGCTACGACAACTGCATCGGCTACTTGCAGGGTGGAATGGCCGCTTGGCAAGCGGCAGGTCTTGAGTTGGACAGCGTCACCTCTATTTTTGCCCAAACGTTTTCGGATTTATTTACCGAAAATCCATCGCTGACGGTGTTTGATGTGCGTAAAAAGAGCGAATACGACGCCGAGCACGTGGTGGGCATTGAAAATTTGCCACTTGATTTTCTGAATGACCACATGGCCCAAATTCCATCCGACAAGACCTGTTATATTCATTGTGCGGGTGGGTATCGCTCTATGATTGCCATTTCAATTTTGAAAGCTCGGGGCTTTGATAATTTGGTGGACGTAGCGGGTGGTTTTGCAGCCCTCAAAAACGCGGGAAAGCTCCCATTGACCGAATACATCTGCCCTTCTACTTTATTGTAAATCAACCACTTCCTTTGCAAGAGAGAGCGAATAATTCGTTCTCTCTTTTTTTGTGTAACATATATCACGATGTAAGAAAGTAATAACCCCGATTTTTGTGATAAAATCAACCTAATAGGTCTTTTCTGGCCTATTCAGTATACATTTAAATACCATGAAAGAGTTTTGGAATACGCGTTATCAGGAACCTCAATTTGCATACGGTACCCGACCCAATGAGTTTTTTCAGGAAACCATTGATAAATTACCCGCTGGAAAAATCCTGTTACCCGCCGAAGGCGAAGGCCGAAATGCCGTTTATGCCGCTCGCAAAGGCTGGGAAGTGACCGCCTTTGATTACAGTATTCAAGCCATGCTCAAGACCTTTCAGTTGGCCGAACGCCACGGTGTTACGTTGCAATACAGCGTTAAAGACGTTCAAAATTTCGAGCCTGAAACGGCGATTTACGACGCTATTGGCTTGTTTTATACCCATTTTCCCATTCAAATACGCCCCGAGTTTCATCAAAAACTGGTGCAAGCCCTCAAACCCGACGGATACGTTATTTTGGAAGGATTTCACAAAAATCAACAATACTACACCTCCGGCGGCCCCAAAGACGAAGCCCTGCTTTTTTCGTTGGAAGAACTGGAGGCTGAGTTTAAAGACCTGCGTATTTTGAGTCTGGAAGACAAAGTGATTGAACTCGATGAAGGGCTTTATCATCAAGGGAAAGCACACGTTGTTCGCATGATTGCGATAAAATCTTAAATCACCTTAACCATAGAACAATGAAAAATACGATCAACAATTGGCAACTTTGGCTCATGGCAAGTTTGACGTTAGGATTGGCTCCTTTTCTCCCCGAGCCGCACTTATTTGGTAAAATTCGGTGGATACTCGGCGGAGCCGTGGGTATGAAACCCATGGATTGGTTTGATTTTTTTTTACATTTAACCCCTTGGCTTTTGCTCCTACGAAGTATCGCGCTAAAATGGATAAAATAGCGCAACCTTAACCACTCGTTAGATGAAACTCCCTACATTTAACTAACTATTTTAACACTGTACATATTCATTTTTTTATTCAATTTTTTCATTGATATGTAACATATATCACATTGAAAGAGATTGAATACCGCTAATTTTGTCCCACCGCCTTTCACAACAATTTGGCAATCATGGAGTCCAACAACCTCGTAGAAACGTTATTACGCTCGCTCAAAATTCTATTAATCTTACTGCTGACCTCGGCCAGTTTAATGTTCTTTTTAGGATATATTCTGGTCGTTGGTGATTCCAATTCAAAAGATAATGCACCCATTGTTGAGCAAAACAATTATGTAAAGCCCGATTCAAACTTTGTGGGTCTTTGGCCTGGCCCCGCCGACTGGCAAAAGTCAAAATTCAACCCAGAACAACAAAAGTTAATCAATTATGGCAAAGAGCTCATTGCGCATACGGCTGATTATCTGGGGCCCAAGGGCAGCGTAAAGCCCATTTCTAACGGTATGAATTGCCAAAACTGCCATTTGCAAGCGGGCGCCCAGCCTTGGGGCAACAACTATTTTGCCGTACAGGCTACCTATCCCAAATTTCGCGAACGGTCGGGAACGAGCGAAAATCAAGTAAAACGCGTCAGCGATTGCTTTGAGCGTAGCCTCAACGGAAAAGCCCCCGACTCAACCAGCCGCGAAATGAAGGCCATATTGGCCTACATCGAATGGTTGGGCACCAATGTTCCCAAAAATAAAGCTCCCAAAGGCTCAGGAATTTATAAACTGAAAGGGCTCAAAAGAGCCACCGACCCCGTTTTGGGAAAAGTAGTGTATGAACAAAAATGCCAAAGTTGCCATCAGGCAAAAGGCGAAGGTGTGTTGGCCGCCGACGGTAAAAGCTATACATTTCCGCCGCTTTGGGGCCCCAACAGCTATAATATCGGCGCGGGTTTGTACCGCATTTCCAACTTTGCGGGCTATGTAAAATACAATATGCCTTTTGGAGTCACCTACAAAAACGCCCAACTCACCGACGAAGAAGCCTGGGACGTTGCTGCGTATGTCAATTCCATGCCCCGGCCTACCAAAGACCTAAGCAAGGATTGGCCCAACATCGACGGCAAGCCCTTCGACCATCCGTTTGGCCCTTACTCCGACCCGTTTACGGAAACCCAGCATAAATATGGCCCTTACAAGCCCATCAAGGATTGGAAAGAAAAACACAAAGCCAATAAATCCAAAAAGCCTAGCCTCGCCTTACTATAAAATCAGCCCTTTTTATTTTTACATTTACGGGTATTTTGTTTGTAAATGAAGGTTGGTGATACAGCAAAGCAGGGTCTTAACCTAAACTTCTATTATACCATGCCTTCTCGCCGCAAATTCCTCCAATCAGGTTTGTTTACAGGGGCCATTTTGGGAAGTACGCCTCCCCTATTGGCTTCTGAAGAAAACACAAATTCCGAAAAAAGTAACCACGCCAAAAGCGGAACAATTACATTCTTACAAACCACCGACGTCCACTGCCAGCTCCACCCTCACGATGAGCTTTTTTGGGAGAACAACCAACTTACTTTTCGTAAAGCAGGAGGTTACGCGCATTTGGCCACGGCCTTGGATGTATTGCGAAAACAAAACCCATCAAATACCATAGTCATGGATACGGGCGATATGTTTCAGGGCAGTATGCTTGCCATCAAAACCACGGGCAAAGCGTTTGTTCCGCTTTTGAATGCGCTCAATTATGACCTGTATCTTCCTGGAAATTGGGAAGTGGTGTACAACAAACAAAACATGCAGCACCTGATGGGCGGACTGCTGACGCCCAAAGTCTGCGCCAATATGTACCACGACGCGGGCGACGGCAAACGGGGAAATCTCATTTTTCAACCCTACCAGATTTTCAACCGATTGGGGATTAAAATCGGTTTTTTGGGATATACCGACCCGTTGGTTCCGATTCGTCAATCACCCATGTACAGCAAAGGAATTATTTACACCAAACCCGAAGAAAGCCTAAAAGAATACGTGACGTTGTTGAAAGAACAAGAACAATGCGATTTTGTAATTTTACTTTCTCATTTAGGGCTTAGCCAGCAAATTGCTTTGGGCAACAATCCTGACTGTAAAGGAGTTGACTATATTTTTGGGGCTGATACGCACGAGCGGGTACGAAAGCCCATTCAGGCAGAATACACCAAAATTGTGGAACCGGGTGCTTTTGGTTCATTCATCGGAAAACTCGACTTGCGCGTTGAAGACGGAAAAATCACGGGAGATTCTTACGAACTTATAGAAGTTGACCCTAAAAAATATCCCGCAAAAAAGGAAATACAGGAGTTAGTAGAACAAATTGAAAAACCGTATCGCGCCGAAATAAATCGCGTTATTGGGTACAGTACTTTACCCTTATACCGAAATTTTGTGGTCGAAAACACCATTGACACTTTAATCGTGGACGCCCTCAAATGGAAAGTTAATCCAGATATAGCCTTGTCAAACGGTTTTCGTTTTTGCCCGCCCCTAACCGCCGGCAAAGATGGAAAAGTGGCCATCACCGAAGGTTACCTTTTTGACATGCTTCCCATTGATTCTAACGTCAAAACAGCCAAAGCAACAGGCCAGCAACTCATGGAATGGCTTGAAAAAGAATTGCAAAACGTATTTGCCCAAGATGCATCCAAACGTTTTGGAGGCTGGTTGATACGGTTTAAAGGGATGCAGATAGAATTTAAAGCAAAGGAAAGAGTCGGTCAACGGGTGCAAAAAGTAACCATCGGCGGTCAGCCTCTCAATCTTGACAAAACCTACACCCTGTGCGCTTGCGAGCGCGACGGTGACCCCGATGATATGCTATGTCGCCTCAAAGGAGTGAAAGAAGCAAGGCTGACTTCCTATACCTTGCACACAGTAATGAAGGAATATTTGCGGGAATTTTCTCCCGTTACGCCCGCTTTACGCCACGATGCCACCATCCTAGACGCTCCTCAGAATCTTTTAAGTCAAGTTTTTGGGGTAGATTATACCTTTAGGTAACATTTGTCACGGAAGGGCCTTTTTCTAACCTGTACTTTTGTAATGTTATTTCAAAACACTAGGCAGAGAAGAAAATGAATCGCACTTTTTATAGTCTAATATTGTTGTCAGGTATGTTAAGTCGTGTTTATGGACAAGGCATACATAGTCACCGAGAAATAGAAAAAGATACCAATACGTTGAACCACTTTTTTGCCAACGGACGCTTTTACGGTCATGCCCGGTCTTATTGGTCAGGCACCGTAAACGACGGCAATCTGAGTGATGCTTATGCTTGGGGGGCGGGGGCGGGAATTGGGTACGAAACGCCCAAATTTTTCAAACGTTTTCAACTCGGTTTGAGTGGTTTTTTTATGTTTAACATCAAATCCACTGACCTCGCCAAAGCCGACCCACAAACGGGACAAGTCAACCGCTATGAGATTGGACTTTTTGACATTGAGCGCCCCAACGACCACGAAGATTTGGACCGACTGGAGGAGTTATTTATCAAAACCCACTTCGGTAAAAAATCGGTCGTGACCATCGGTCGGCAAATCCCACAGTCGCCCTTTATCAATCCACAAGACGGCCGAATGCGGCCCACCCTGACCGAAGCCGCCGTGGTAGACATCAATGAATGGTCAAACCTTAAACTCCACGGCGAATACATTTGGCGGATTTCTCCCCGCTCTACCGTTCGGTGGTTTGAGGTAGGTGAAAGCATGGGCGTTTATCCCGTGGGAGTCGATATAAACGGAAAACCCTCTCAGTACAAAGGAAATACGGAATCAAAAGGAGTTGGGATATTGGGTGCAACGTACCGTAAAAAACAATGGTCGATTGAGCTTTGGGATACCTACCTTGAAAACATAACTAACACGGGGTTTCTGAAAGTCGAATGGAAATCAAAAACCGAGGCAGGCAAAAACTGGTTTATAGGAAGTCAATTAGTTAGGCAAAATGCATTGGGTAATGGTGGTAATCCAGACCCTGCGCAGGCTTATACTCAACCTGGAGCAACGTCGACGGTGATTTCGGGCCGAGTTGGGCGGCAATCTGGCAAATTTGATTGGTACGTAAATGCCACCAGAATCACCGCCGAAGGTCGGTACCTCATGCCGCGTGAGTGGGGCCGTGAACCTTTTTATACGTTTATGCCCCGTGAGCGAAACGAAGGTTTTGGGGACGTAACGGCTACCAGTATCAATACTTTTTATAAGCCACGAAAGAACCTAAAAATTGAAATCAGCGGCGGGTATTTTCAACTGCCCGACACCAAAAATTTCGCACTTAACAAATACGGTATGCCTTCGTACGCTCAAATCAACATAGGCGTTACGTATCAATTTGAAAAATACCTAAGAGGATTAAACGCCCTGCTTTTGGTTGTTCGAAAAGATGAAATTGGCGAAACATACCAAAACGACCGCTATGTATTCAACAAAGTAAATATGTCTCACTTCAACTTAATTCTCAATTATCACTATTAATTAACATTCGCATGCAACAATTCATTGAACTGATTCGTCAACCTTGGCCGTGGTACGTGGCTGGGCCGCTGATTGGGCTGACTGTCCCCACATTATTATTGATTGGAAATAAATCTTTTGGTATTTCCTCCTCACTGCGTCACATTTGCGCCGCCTGTTTTCCAGCCAATATTTCTTTTTTTAAGTATGATTGGAAAAAAGAAATCTGGAATTTGGTCTTCGTACTCGGCGTGTTTTTTGGAGGAATGATTGCCACCAACTTTATGGAAAACCCCAACGCTTTCCAACTTTCAGCAAACACAATGGCTGATTTGCGGGCGTTAGGAATTCAGGATTTTTCGGGATTGATGCCCGCCGACTTGTTTAGCATGGAAGCGCTCTTCTCCCTGAAAGGATTCATATTCTTTGTTTTGGGTGGTTTTATGGTTGGTTTTGGCACGCGCTACGCGGGTGGTTGTACTTCGGGGCACGCAATCATGGGGTTGTCAAATCTCCAAGTTCCGTCCCTCATCGCAACCTGCTGTTTTATGGTCGGCGGTTTTACTATGACCCACTTATTAATGCCCTTTATTTTCAAATTATTTTAATTGAAATCCAACACATTAAAGCATATAACAATGAGTTTTCAACAAGTTTCTCCTCCCATTGAGCAAGATGAACAGCCCTTCGCCTGTGAAGCTCCCAACGACATGGCGCAGTCCGAAAGTTGGGTCAGTAATATCAAATACCTGATTGTCGGGGTTCTTTTTGGGATTGTTTTTGTCAAAGCCGAAATCATTTCTTGGTTCCGTATTCAGGAAATGTTCCGCCTGCAAAGTTTCCACATGTACGGCGTTATTGGTAGCGCGGTAGTGGTCGGAATGATTTCAGTATTTCTGATTAAGAAATTCAATATCAAGACATTATCTGGCGAAACTGTTCAGTTTCACCCCAAGAAATTCCAACGAGGACAAATCTACGGCGGCCTTATTTTTGGTTTGGGATGGGCCATTACGGGCGCTTGCCCTGGGCCTTTATTTGCCCAAATCGGCAGTGGTTATATGGCCGTGATTGTCACGTTGCTGAGCGCCGTGGCAGGCACCTGGGCCTATGGGTATTTTAGGGATAAATTACCCAATTAAGCCCTGAAAGAATTTACGTTAAAATAAGACAGCGAGTCTACGCCAAAATGTGCGCTAGACTCGCTGTCTTATTTTAACATTTAATTGATTGAAAGTTACTCTGCTTTCATCACTTTCAACGTCAAACTTTTACCGTTTGACTGAACGTTCAGCAGGTACGAACCCGCCGCTAATTGAGGAACCGAGAGGGTTTGACGATGGGCATTACTACCGCTCACAAATCGGCTCGATACAGCCACACTTCCCTGCACATTCAGCAATTGCCACTCAACTGTTTTTCCTGACATTCCCTTAATCAAAAGAGTCAATTCTCTTCCAATCACAGGATTGGGAGCAATCGCCGCCCATACGTTAGTATCAGCAGAATCATCTGAATCAAAAGTTTCTGCTCCTACTCTACCGTTGCAGTTTTTGGCCAAAACAACAGCAGAGCCGTTCATGTTAGCATCACAACCAGTAGCGGCGTTGATGGCATCAACTGTGTAAGTACCAGCAGGCTGCAACCCAAAACTAATCGCGTTTCCAGTTCCTGCCACCAGAATTCCCGTACTTACATTATTTTTTTTGAGCAAGTAATTGACCCCTGCTTCAGAATCCTCCATCCCTACTTCTACCCCAGCACTACCCACGCAGTAATTTCCACCACCCGACACCTTAAATTTATCGGGGCGACTGTTGGTGTAAATAATGGCCTCTCCCGTCATGGCCGATGTACAGCCAGTAGTTGAAGTAGCCGAAACCGTATAAGCACCTTGTTCGGTCTGAGTAAACGTCAACGAGCCACCTGTGCCCGCTACCGCGCTGCCCACTGGCGAGCCATTACGGAGGAGTTGATAATTCACATTGGTTTGCGAACCGCTCAGCGTAATTGTAAATGATGGCACAACTCCGTTTCCATTGTTGCCACTGCATTTACCACCGCCACCTGAAACACTGAATACGGAAGGTACAAGCGGAGCGGCATTAACCACAACGGGGTTGCTTGCATAGGTTGTAGAGCAAGATGTATTGGCTTTGGAGCGCACCACAAGGGTGTAATTTCCCGAAGTCAAACCGCTAAAAGTATTTGATTCCTGCCAACCTATATTATTCAGATTGTACTCCAACGTACCTGTACCCGTGGCGGTAATTACAACACTGCCCGTAGCGGTCAAACAAGTAGGTTGGGTTACTACTACGTTGGTGATTGTGGGCGGTGTGCACAAATTCAGTCCGACCAAAACAGGGTCGTGGTCGGAAGCCCGATAAGGCTCGGTGCTGTACAATGAAGACACAAGACCTGCTGTTTTAAATTCTGTATTGTAATCTAAAACCGTTGGCTCGTCGGCGTTGATGTGCCATTTTTCGGCCCCCGTTACCTGTGAGGCCATGGCAGAACTTCCAAGGGCGTGGTCCAACGAACCAAGTTGACCATCAAAAACGTATGAATACGAAGTCAAAGGAAGAAGACTTCCGAAACCCGCATTTGCAAAAGCGGTTAGTGGGTCTTCTTTGGCGTACGCATTCAAATCGCCCAAAATGAGGTAATCAGGGTCAGTCGTGCCCGTTGGGTTTGTTAACAACCACGCGGCTACATCCTGCGCCTGACGGGTACGTGTACCGTTGGAGAAACCTTGTCCGTCGCCCGAATCGGCATCTCCCACACCACCAGAACTGCTACCTTTTGATTTTAAATGGTTTACTACAGCCGTAAATACTTCATCCGTTGAAACCTGTTGGAATGTTTGCGCCAACGAACGTCTTCCTACCACTGTGAACGAACCAGAACCAAAATCAAAAGGAATGGCTTTAGCATCGCCAACGGGGCTGACCGCCGCTGGTTTATAAATCATGGCAACGGTTATTTCGTCGGTCGAAATGTTGCCTGAATTGATAAAACTATAAGTACCCACACCAGCAATACCGTTTAATCCATTCACTAAATCCTGAATGGCGCTCGTGGCTCCAAAACCGTCATTTTCAATTTCCATCAAACCAATTACATCGGCTCCTGAAGCAATGATTGCGTTCAGAATTTTATCCCGTTGACGATTAAATTCGGTAACATTGTCCGCTCCGCGTGAAGTAGGAAATCCACCGCCCAAACCGTTTCCGTTAAAATAGTTGAGTACATTAAAGCTGGCCACTTTCAACGTTCCTCCAAGCGTAGGAGGCGCAGCTGGGCGAGCATTGGTCGCCATGAAGTTAGGGCTGGTCAAGGTCTGGATTCGGTAGCCTTCAAAACGATGGTCCAACACGCCTACAACACTCGCCACCTCGTCGCCTGTGCGGAGGGTATTGGAAGCGCTGAGGGGATTTCCACCTCGGCCAAAAATGATAGGGTCAGGGTTTTGCGAACCAACTCCATCATCCAAATAAATCTTTCTTTTGGCAATCTGAGCCAGATAGTCTGAATAACCTGCTACGCTTGGCGTATTAAACTGCGTGTATTGATCCAAACGGGCGTCGGTGCCGGGCTGGTTGCTGTCACCATTTGCGGAGAGCACAAGTTGTCCGAAGCGGCCCAATTGAAACAGTTCTGTCACGGTAAGATTTCCCGTGGCGGCGCTCAACTCCACGAGCATTCCTTCGTAGCGCTCCAAGTCGTTCACGTCAGATACAGGTAATTGTACGTTGGTAATAGCAGGTAACGTCGCCGCGCCCGCATTTTGTACACTCACCAATTCGTTCAATTGGGTTAAGCTGCTGCCGCTTGAGGTAAATTCTGCCGCTTTACCCGTTACTTTTACTCTATCACCGATGTTACCGCTGAAAAGTTGGGCGGGGTCAAAAACAAAAATCCCCTCCGACGTGGCTGGATTGCCGTCGGTATCGGCATCTTCTTCCTGTACATAAAAACCGTTCAGACGCGTTGAATTAAGGAAAGTTCGCGTTACAATGCCTTCAATGGCAACCGTTGTGCCCGCAAAAGGTGTTGTTGTGCCACTTCCTTGAATTTCGTGTATTTTGGAAACCGCAATATCATCATTTTGAATGGTACCCTGCCCTTGTGTATCACCAGCAGTTGCACCAGTTACGTTGGTTACATTGACAAAAAAAGTTTCGTTTGGCTCGGTTGTTTCGTCGCCATTTACAACCACTTCAAAGCTGTAACTGTTTGAGCCTTGAGGGATGGTTTGCCCGGTCAATGATTTTGTTACATAATCACTGCCCGCACTAGCGGTATTATCGGCGGTTGCAATATCAAACGTCACTCCACCTGCTCCCGCAGCTACGTTCAAACTTACGGTGAATGAATAAGTAGTGGTGCCAGTGTTGCCTTCCACTTTAGAAACGTCATTGATGCTGAGCGTAGGCGTCACGGGACCGCAGGTAGCGGTGTGCGTTCCTAACCCATCAAATGTGTCGTTGGCAAAGCCATCCCATTCGGTGGCAGGATTAAATGCATCACTTCCGTTAACTTCACCACCACAGATGGATACTTTACGACGAAGGGTATTGTCGGCTGTAGAAGTGAGACCCGATCCCCATTCGGTACCAGGGTCATTTCCAATTATACCGATTACGTCAATAATTGTAGTGCCTTTGCGAAGCACAACGACATCGTCACCGTTGAACCATCCAGAGCCATTGGTTTGATCAGCTTGGGCCAGTATGGCCGCATTAGAAGAGGCCTGAGCAATAACAAACACATCATTACTAGCGACTGTCCCCGTTAAATTAATGGTTAATGTCGAAGCAGAGTTGCCGTTAAAATACATCTGAATATTGTACCCGCCATCCATTAAATTGATGGCACTACCCGTGCCGTTGTAAATTTCGATGGCTTTGTTGTTGCTGCTTCCTTCAATGTATTCAGAAATAAACAACTCCGTGGGCGCCTGCGACCATGCTACCGTTGAAACCGCTAACAATAAGACTAAAAGGCAAAAAGAGCCTAACCGCTGAAGCCAACGCACGGGATTTAAAGGTTGAAAATGGGTTTGAGGTGGTAAAATTGAAGTCATAAATGGTTTTTTAGAACGTTTGATTTGAGTGAAGTAAAATTATGTTGTCGCGAAAGTACGAACAGTAACATTATCAAAATGTGAATTTTAAAAAATAATATACCTAATAGTCATACCTAAAAGGCTTCATTATTTTACCAAAATCCCGCCTAAGTATAAAAACTTCTTCTCGTATAACTTAGGGTTGTTTATTTTGTTATTGCGTTTTTGCAAAATCGACGCTTTATCAAGCTTTTCAGGGGAAACTTTTATGGTTACCTCATGATTTCCTGCTTTCAAACCGTTAATAATCGTATAGTTCATCCGGTAGTAGGTCGCATACTCATCAAAACGATTGATGTAACGAGGTGGCTCATTGTCGATGTATACTTTGATTTGCCCACTACTCGGCCCTATCACATCCACGATTCCAAAACTTGTTCCCTTAAAACGTACCTTGATGGACTCCGAAGTGTCATCGGAAGCAATGACGGAGGTTAGGAGCGAGGCGTAAGCTTTTCCCACCACGACTGAATCGACTCGTTGCCAACCCGAACTTTTTTCGATATTATCCAGCGCCAAAAGGTTTGCTTTTTCTAAATTGTTAGACATTAATGCCTTTTTCAACGTGTGTTTACCTTTTTTTCCAACCGATTGAAGCTGAATTAGGTGCTTTTTTATGGCTTCTGCGTATACTGTATGCCCTGTTTCGGGGAAAGGATGTACTCCATCCGCCGAAAAAACCATGGGACCAGTGGTAGAACCAGCCTGGCCTTGAAGCACCATTTTTCCCGCGGTAATTAAGTTCACCGCAGGAAAAGCCATTGAAATTGAGGGAATTTGGTAATAATCGGCGACTTCTTCCATCGCCGACGCAGAAATAGGGAATGTACCCCGCTGATAAAATTCTAACTGCGGTCGGGAGAAAGTATACACAAAACAAATATCAATGGAGCGGTTTTGTCGCCAAATTTGGCGGACAATTCCTTCCATTGATTCTTTCACCTCCTGCGCCGATTTTCCATTGTCGTTGACGGCAAATTCCACAAAAACCAAATCAGGCGCGTGTTGAAGAACGTGGTTTTGCAAGCGATACGCGCCAAAATCTGAGCCTGTCCCGCCGATAGCGGCCATGATTTCCACAAATTGCGTTTGGGGATAGTTGCTTTGCAACCATTGGAATGTTTTTGTGCGCCATCCATTATCGGCCCGGGTAATGCTCCCACCCAAATAGGCCACTTTTACGGTTTGACCTTTCTGTATTTTATCAAAAAAATGAGGCAACCCTGCGCGATAGGTTGCCTCAACAGAATTAACTAAAGATTCGGTTTGTGCAATGGTGAGTGTAGCAAAAAATACCGAACATAGTACAAAAAGTAGTTTTCTCATTACGTTTGGGAAAGTACGGATAAATAACGGGTGAATTTTTATCCCAAAAGTACTTCTAACTTCTATTTCTATCCGTCTTTCTCCATTAATTGTTTCTCATTCTGGTTTGTTTAATCAACAAACTTGCGCTGACTCGTGGCGTTTTCAGTTGGGAAATCCCTTGGAATCGGAATATCGACCTTCCCCGTAGCGGCCCACTGAGCACCGCGTTGAAGACAAGTGATAAAACCGACGCATTCGACCGAATAATCAACGTGTCCGAGCGGCGTATGAAAAACGCGCCCCTTGCCGTATTTAATGGTCATCAACATAGGCTCATGGCGGTCGGTTCCACGGTTATCTTTGGGTGAAAAAGCCGTGGCCAATACTTCCATATCTTCGGCGGGCCCGCGCAAGCGGTCATACATTTCGTCTTTGGTGTGCATCCATTTCAGCGGCATTCCTTTCGTAATCGGGTGTTTGGAGTTTCTGACGGTGATTAAAAACTCCTTTTGTGCCCCATGAGAGCCTGCTTTGCCAGCCTGCATATCCTTGACCAACTTTCCATTTTCATCGTAGTAAACAAAAGGGCCGTCTTTTTCGCTGCGGTCGCCCCAGCCTCCTACCCCAATCATTCGGTTGTAGGCGGGCCATTTCGGAAATGAATTATCGGCGGCATGAACGACCACTAAACCGCCGCCATTGTTCATAAATTTCTCAAAATCAGCCTGCGTTTCATCCGACCAAGGGGCGGCGTTCCAACCAAAATTACAAACCACTAAATCATACTTAGAGAAATCAGGATGAAATGCGGAATCCATTTTGGCATTTGCCATTGCTTTGGTGGCAGGAAGTCCTTTGATTTTGTATTTATCAACGAGGTCGCCGCCGTTCCAAGTGTAATAAGTACGTTGCACATCCACCGAAAATTTACCCGTTTCTTCCAAGTAATCCTTCATCATGTACGTTATTTTGGGCCACTGCTCGTGGTTGTTTTGCCCGTCAACAATCAAGGTTCTGATGATTTTTGGACCTTTTTCTTTTTTGGATTGAGCTTGGGTATTTCCCCACCCCAGCGTGGTCAGAAGCACTAAAAAAACGTAAGTAGGTTTCATGAAAAAAGTGAATGGTTATAAGTTCTAATCGATTAAATCTTCCTTAAAAAACAGCATTTTTACTCAATACCCTTTACTTTCAGCAATGGGCCCCGTGGGCGCGCCACCATCGACTAATCCAAAACGACGATAAGCATCCTCCATAATGGCCGCCGTGGCGCTGGCTCCCAAACGCGCAACGCCCATTTCCTGCACTTTCAGAAGTCCGTCAAGGGTGCGTACCCCACCCGCGGCTTTGACCAAAACCCCAGGTCCCACATGGTCGAGCATCAAACGAAGGTCATGCTCCGTAGCGCCTTCGTAGCTGTACTTTCCGTCGCTGCCCTTCACAAAACCGTAGCCCGTGGAGGTCTTCACAAATTCGGCCCCGACCTCCGTACAAATTTCACAAAGTTTAATTTTGAAGGAATCTTCGGGCAGAAAATCATTTTCAAAAATCACCTTCAGAATGGCCCCGTGCTGCTTGCAAGCCGTTTTAACGGCCTGTATTTCCTCCTGTACATAAGTCCAATCATTGGCCAATACCTTGCCAATGTTGACCACCATATCAATCTCCACAGCCCCGTCCTTACAGGCCTGAACAGTTTCGGCGACTTTTATCAAAATGGTACTGTTACCATGGGGAAAACCAATCACCGTACCTACCAAAACATCCGTACCTGCCAGCAACTCCGTGGCCATTTTGACCGCATAGGGCTTGATACAAACCGAGGCAACATCGTATTTTATAGCCAGTTTACAACCTTCCAGTAGTTCTTCATCGGTCAGGGTCGGATGCAGCAACGAATGATCAATCATCTTTGCAAGGCTGCGAATCTTTGCGGTGTTCATAACAATCAAGTTTAATGTAAAATATCAATTAATGAGTCATTCCGACAAGACCTTCATTCATTTACCATACAAGCGCTGACTTTGTAAATTTTCCCGTCTGTTTTTGTGAAAATATACAATTCACCGTTTAGCCCCTCTCCCAATCGAGCGTCGGGTTTGGCATGGCCCGTAAGTTCTCGTAAAGTTGTCAACTTCTCATCAAGCATAAGCTCCAATTCTTGAATGGTGGTCTGCTGTCCGATGCGTAATTGATTATTTTCTACGTAGAAAATACGACCATTGGCAATGTCACCGAAAACATACTTGCCTTTAAGCGACGGTATGCTGTTTGAAGTATACACAAATCCCCCCGAAATGGCATTGCCTTCGTCGTGGTCGTATTGAGCTACTGGATAGGTGTACTTGGTCGGAGGCTCATTTTTGGGTAACTGATACACCAAGTTCATTTTTCCGCGTGCGTTCATTACAAAAGTACCTTCCCGTTCGGGCCATCCGTAATCGGCTCCTGGGTGGCCAATATTAACTTCTTCAATCTGGGTCTGGCCAATATCGGTAATCAACATTTTTCCATCTGGCGTCCAAATAATGCGATTGGGATTTCTAAAACCACGACAATACACTTCTCCAACCGCGTCTTTCACTTTAACAAATGGATTTGACGCAGGAATACCGTAGCGCCCGTTTTTACTATTTTTCCCTAGTGGATTGATGCGTAATACGGAGCTCCAAACGTGCGTTTTATCATTGCACAAAAAAGCGAAACCATTTTCCGTAGCGCCGCCATCCCCCACTCCAATGTACAATAAACCATAGTCAGCACTCCCCGCTTTGGCCAAAGGATTGAATGTTATTTCCTGCACTCCGTGGATGGGTGAAACCATATTTACCCGCATCAACTCACGACCTTTGCCCGAAAAAGACCTTGCATTAGGATTCTCCATTTTCCATTCTCGTAGTACCCATTGTAAGGTTACTTTTATGGAATCGGCGTAGCCAAAATCGGGCGTGGCAGCTTTTCCTTTTTCGGTATGCGTAGTGTAAAAAAGCCCATTACGGTAGAAATCAGGATGAAAAGCAAAGTTTCCAAATCCCGTTGCCAATCCCGGAGCGTGAATAAATTCAGGAATTTCTTTGGCAATGTCCATAAACTCTACAAGTTGATTATCAATCATTTCGTAGAGTTTTCCCCGCAAATCCACAATAAATAAACGGTCTTTTGCTCCCGCTAATTTCAACATCTTATTGATTCTGGCCAAGGGCAATTTTGCCGCTGTGGGGGGAGCGATCGCTATGTAATCTAATTTTAAACGTAACCCTGATTTTTCAATTTTTTGGGGAACTGGATTGCTCACAGGCGTTCCTAAATGACTCGAAACAGAAGCGGTAGTTTCGGTTTTTCGTTTAGAATGAATAAACGACATAATTGCCTTAATGTCGGCTTCTGGTAATGTGGTAAAGGCTGGCATTACCTGCTTATATTCATCAAAAAGCATAGACGCACGGGCATCACCGCTACTGATCATCTCAGGAGCATTTTGGATAAACTTTTTTAGCCATTCAGAAGGTACTACGGTTGTTATGGCCGAAAGTTCGGGGCCGATGCCCTTCTGCAAAAAGTTATGACACGCAGAACAGTTGTTTTCAAATAAAGTCTGTCCTTTGGCAACTATTTTCTTATCCGTTGAATATTCGTCTTCAACTAATCTCTTTTGGGTGGTTTTCGAGGTTGTTTTATTTCCCCCTGCGTAGGAGGTCACGCCCAATAATGCGGTAAAAATTGATATAAAAATGAGCACTCTTGTCGTAAGAATCGATGATGTAAAAGTGTTAGGGTTGGTAATTTTCATTGGATAATAAAAATAGTTGATTGAAGTATGGATAAAAAGGAGCATTTCTTATGAAAGAAGATTTAGCCAAAAATCTCCCGAAAACGATTGCAAGATATTATTGGCCGCGTACAAGAATGCTTGACATCATGCCTTACATAGCTTCGAAAAAACAAAAAAGCTCTCTCGTTTAGGGAGAAAGCCTTCGGTAGATGAATGTAAAAATGAGTAGTTATGGTTTTAGATGAGTTGTTTCAGTTTCTCAGCCCATTCAATCAATTTATCAATATCTTTCGTTTTAACATCCGACGATGTTTTGACTTTCTCAAATGCTTTGGCCAGCATTTTTTTGGTTGCTTCTAGTTCTGTTTTTGGCTTATTTTTTACGAATAGCGCGGGTTCTTTTTCAGTAAGTATACCCTCAAGTTTCTCCGTTGTGTCAATGAGTTCAGTTTCTTGTGTCTTGGCTAATTTTTGAATATCAGCTTTACCAATCTTGATTTCACCGCTTAAAACCGCATTTTTAAGGTCATTGTCTAGCTTATCAAGCCCTGCGGCAAATTCGGCATCCCTTAATATTGTATTTCTACCAACTTTATATTCTTTGGCTAACTTTTCAGAGGTTGAAAGTGAATTTTTATCATAAGTTCCATTTTGGGAATTATGCTTTTCTCCGTCATTTTCACCATAAGTCCCACTCTGGGACTTATGGTCATTTCGGTCGTATTTTCCTTTTTCAGTCTTCTCTAAATTATACCTAAGTCCCCTAAAATAGGACATTTGTTGGGGGCTTAGGTTTCGGCGGCCCAACTGCAAATCAATCATGTAATCTTTTACCTCTTTAAGAGACAAAAAGGGCATTAACTGAACGTTGAAATTAATGTTTCGGGCGGTACAAATACGATAGCGATTGTGCCCATCTACTAGTATATAGGCAGGAGCGTTGGGGGTGAGAGAAGCATCGTTAACTACGCCTTGGGTAGTTTCCCATAACAGTAGCGCGTCTTTGCAGCCGTTTTTGATGATATTTTGTTCCAGCTGATTGAGTTCATCCTCGGTAGGAGAGGGGATGAAACTGCGAAGCTCCTCCAGAATCTGAATGTTTTGTTTTATCTGTTCAGAAGTGATGTAGCTGTTATTGAGTGCCTGTTTGGTTTTTTCGCCAATGGCGTTTTTGATGTTGAGCTTAGCCATGGGGATATTATTTTACAATTTGCAGGTAATCAATAAACTCATCACAAAAATCACGGTAATTTTTCGCAGCCTCGGAGTTATCCGCAAATTTGGCAATGGGTCGTTGTAAAATTTGTGATTTCTGAAAGTCAACCAAGTGTTTGATTTCGGTTCTAAAGACCCGAATCGGCACGTTCTCTTTGACATTTTCTTTGATTCCGTCATGAACACTGTTTTTCTTCACCATTGTAAACACAATGCCATCAACCTTCAATTCCGAGTTGAGGTTCGTCTTCACCTCCATAACGCGCTGGAGAAGCGAATTAAGGCCCTTTACGGCCGACATTTCGGGTAACAGAGTAATCAAACAGCTGTTTGAGGCATTCATGGCTGAAATCGTAAGTTTATTTAGGGAAGGGGGGCAATCAATTAGCACGTATTCAAATTCAGTGAGTAGAGGTTGAAGTTTGTTTTTTAGACGTAAATCTCCTCCAACACTTAAAATGAGTTGAATCTCGGCATCGGCAAGCTCAATATCCGAGGGTGACAGATAAAGATTCTCCGATATTTCAATGATGGGCAGTGGTTGAGCATGATTTAGCAGCGCATGGGCTACCTGTACTTCGGGATTTTCTACCCCAAGAATTTGACTGAGATTACCTTGTGGGTCTAAGTCGATAAGCAGAACTTTAAAACCACGTTTTGCTAAAGCTTCTCCCAAGGACGATGTTGTGGTGGTTTTGCCTACTCCGCCTTTGTGATTAATGATAGATATGACTCGGGCTTTTTCGTATAGAGAAGATGAATAGCCGTATTTGGTTAATATGGGAAAAAGGGCGGTCAGATGTTTTTCCGCTAGATTGCGAGAACCCGCCAATGCTTGGGCAATGGTTCCCTTGGGAATTCCTGCTTCTTTTTCCAATGCCGATACGGTGAGAGCGGGGTTGTGCTTTAAAAAATTTTCTACTTCTTTTTGACTTATCATACGATTGTCGATTTTGTCATTCTTTTTTTACAAAAATACATAAAAAAAGAATGATTAGTAAAAGTATTTTGACAAACCACTTCTAAAAAGTAGTACAAGGTTTTTGATGTAGGGCCCAATACAGAATGTGGAATTGAAAAGGAGGGGAAGGAAGTGAAAAAGCAATGAACTAATTTTTTAGTTGACACCCAAACCCATTTTTGAAAGGAGTGATTCTTGTTTTTTGTTTTGTTTTTTCTGGTCCCATTTCTGTTTTTCCCTAGAAGAAAATTGCATTGATTTTGATTTAAAAATTGGTTATAACTTTTATTTAGAAATTGATGATTAAAATATTGATGATTTAAGGGGCTTGTAACGAGCTGATTATAAGATGGTTACGGGGTCGAATTCTGTCAAAATGTAGTCGAATTCTGTCAAAATGTAGTCGAATTCTGTCAAAATGTAGTCGAACTCTGTCAAAATGTAGTCGAACTCTGTCAAAATGTAGTAATCTATTCTGTCAAAATGTAGTCGAATTCTGTCAAAATGTAGTCGAACTCTGTCACTAAAAATGTCTGACAGAAATAGTTGACAGAATTAGAAGTCATTGATTTCTTAGTTGTGTTCTTTGAGTAAAAGATTTTAAATTTTAGGAGTGAAAAGTGATATTTTTTATTTTTTTTAAGAAGTTGTTGGATGTGTGTTTAAAAAAATGGGTCACCCTAAATTCTGCCTCTTCTGAAAAATTCTAATTCTGTCAAAATGTAGTCGAAAAACAAACTTAAATTTATGTAAGTGTCTGATTATTAGTGTTTTGTGACATAGAATGGTTTTGTATAGTTGGATTTTGGCCTAAAAAGTATAAAAAATGAAAGTTTTATGCGGGGATTAGTTCGCTAAAATGCGCTTTACAGTGAATAGAACGCGTTTTTAAGAGCTTGGCTGACTATGTTTTAGTTCTAATTCTGTCAAAATGTAGCCCAATTCTGTCAAAAAAATACAAATTCTGACACAGTTTTGTTTTGACAGAAAAGATTTTTACCTTAGCTTCCAGATAGTAAAAAAGCAGTCTGTTTGGCCAAAAGAATGAAATTAAAGCACTACAATCGACAGCCTAATGGGGCAATCATGACTCGTCAAAACTTTTCACTATTGGAAAAGCGCGTTTTTTACATCGTGATGAACCAAATAACGGAAACGGATGCCGAACTAAAGCAGAATAAATATTTCAAAATACCCGCAAAACTCATTACCAACAATTATCGTCAGATGCTTGCAATGACGCAATCATTGATGCGAAATTGTCAGATTTGGCTTCGTAATGATGAAGAAAAGGAATTCAGCGCCTACAATGTTTTTTCATCCGCCAAGTACAGTGCCAAGGAAGGTGTGTTTGAAATCGGAGTTTCGTACGAAGTGCTTCCTCACATTGCAAAAATCAAAAGTGGCTACACCGAATACGAGTTAGCGATTGCTTTGTCGCTCAACAAAACGTATTCCCAGCGATTGTACGAGATTCTTTCCCGCTGGAAAAATTTTAACGGTGGGGCTTGGTCTGAAATCGCGGTGGATGACCTGAGAGAGTTGATTTCGGCCACCGAAGAAACCTACGATGATTTTGGGCAATTTAAGCGGCGAGTGCTAGACCCAAGTCAGGAAGAAATCTCCGCCAAAACTGACCTCGCGTTTTCTTACCAAATCCACAAAACAGGCCGCAAAGTCACCCATATCTCTTTTTTGATTGTGACGCAAGAATCAAAAGCATTGGCCGAGTTGCAGGAAATACGGGATGAATTGGGGCAAATGTCGATGGACGACCGATGGAAATATTTTCAGGAACGGCTTCAGGCGTATGATTTTACCAAATCGCAGCAAAATAAAATTGTTCAAGACGAAGAAATTGCCAACCGATTTATCAACGCCGATATTGAAATACAAGCTGGCAAGCGCAGTCCCAATAATCCAACCGCCTACATGGCCGTGGTGCTGGGATTTAGTGAAAGCGGTAGGGTAAAAAAGACAAAGTTAGGTTAGTAGGAATGCTAAAACACAAGATTTTTGCGATTGCTCTCTTTCAGATGGTTACCTACTAAATATAGTACATAACCATCTGAAAAAGAGTGTTTTTAATCAAATTCAACAACGGCTTTTATCACGCGTTCTTCGGGCGAATATAGTTTTGTAAAGGTTTCGTGCAGTGTGTCAAAGGTTAATCGGTGGGTGATGTACCCGTCAATGTTAACCAATCCTGCTTTTAATAAGCGAATCAGTTTTGTAAAATCTGTTGCCACAGCGTTTCTGGAAGATTTAAGGGTAATTTCTTTGCGGTGAAAAAGCGGGTCGTGAAAAACTACGTCACCGATAAAAAGGCCGATGTATACAATCGTTCCTCCCTGAGCCACGTATTCAAAACACTTTTGCATCGATTCTTTGTTGCCAGTGGCATCCAAAATCACCGTTGGTAAATCACCATTTAACAGTTCTTTAAGCGAATTTTCAACAGCGTCATTGAGTTTGATGCAGGAGACCGACGGAAACTTTTCGGTGATGTAGTCCAATCGGTTTTGGTTTATATCCAGCACCAGCACTTTGGCGGCTTTGAGTAAAGCCATCGCCACCGTTCCAATACCAATGGGGCCTGCCCCCACAACGAGTACAATATCATCGGGTTGGATGTCGGCGCGTTCGACAGCATGACTGCCAATGGCCAAAGGCTCAATCATGGCGATTTGGTCGAGAGCGAGTTCATTGGCAGGAAAAACCTGCTGAGCTGGATAGCTGATGTATTCTTGCATGGCACCATCTTCATGAACCCCCAAAACACTCAGCGTGCTGCCGCAATTGGTTTTGCCGCGTCGTACGGCCTGGTCTATTTCCTTATTGCGGTAAGGCATCACGGCACACCTATCGCCGATTTTTAAGTGAGAAACATTTTCTCCCAACGCAATCACCTCGGCGGCGATTTCGTGCCCCAAAATTCTCGGATACGAAAAAAAAGGCTGGTTGCCTTTGTAGGCGTGGAGGTCGGTACCGCAAACCCCCAAACGTTTCATTTTCAGCAAAACATCGTTTGGTGCAGGAGGTTGGGGGGCTTCTAATTCAATCTTTTTGAGAACTTCGGGTTGTTCTAAAACAATTGCTTGCATACGTTATGAATGATAAACCGAAAGACCCTAAAAGGGCCTATCAGGGTTTGAAAAATGAATTTTGATTTTGGGTGTTTGGATTAGGGGCTTTAAATCTGCTGTAAATTACGGGCATTTTATTTATTTCAACAGCCTGTGATGAGTTCCTTTTTGTGAAATGATTATTGGCTAAACAATCCTGATTGGCGATAAAAATTACTTCAATAATTCTTAAATTGGTTAGAAGTAGGTAACTAATCCCTTTTCCAACTAAAAATCCGAAAGAATGAACCCACGTAAAATGAAAAACTTCGCTTCTTTATCCCTTCTGTTGCTGGTGTTTAATGTAAGTTTTGGGCAGCAGGCCCCTAATACCCTCTCCAAAAATGAGAAAAAACAAGGGGTGAAACTACTCTGGGATGGGCAAACTACCAACGGGTGGAGAGGTGCGGCTTTGGATAAATTTCCCGAAAAAGGATGGAAAATAAGCGATGGCGTCTTGAGCGTGGAGCCTTCTGAAGGTAAAGGCGGCGACATTGTGACTACCGAAGCGTTCAGTAATTTCGAGTTAAGCATAGATTTTAAGCTCACCGAACGCGGCAACAGCGGAATTAAATACTTCGTTGACCCCAATCTGCCCAAGTCTGGGTTGGGGCTTGAATTTCAGCTATTGGATGATGACAAACACCCCGATGCCAAAATGGGGCGCGATGGAAACCGTACCATTGCATCACTCTATGACATGATTCCTGCGGCTAAAGATAAACCCGTTAGAAAAATAGGGGAGTGGAATACGGCAAAAATTGTGTCGAAAGGGAATCATACCGAGCACTGGCTCAACGGTGTTAAAGTGCTTGAATATGAGCGCAACAGCGATGAATACCGTCGGTTGATTGCGATGAGCAAATACAAAGATTTGCCTAATTTCGGTACGGGCGAGCGGGGTAGAATTTTGCTGCAATACCACGGCGATCAGGCGTTTTTTAGAAATATCAAAATACGTCCTTTGTAACATACCAAGCCGTAATAAAAAGGCGATAATTCCTCTTAACATTTAGGCATTGACTAACAGAAGATATGAACAAGTTAATGAATTCTACCCGACGTGATTTTCTCCAATCAACTTCTGGGCTGCTGGGTTTAGCCTTTGCGGGCTTTTCATTTGAGGTCAAAAAAACAAACCCTCTTTTTTCGTTTTCGACTTTGGGGTGTCCCAAATGGTCTTTTGATACCATTCTTAACTTCGCGGCGGAGCATAAATACAAAGGGATTGAAATTCGGGGAATTCTTAACGAAATGGATTTAACGAAGTGTCCAGAGTTTAGCAACGCGACTCAAATCAAAGAATCGTTGAAAAAAGCAAATGACAAAGGGATAAAAATAGTGGGTTTGGGAGCATCTGCCAATATGCACATTGCTGATCCAGTTCTTCGTAAAACCAACCTTGACGAAGCCAAACGTTTCATTGATTTGGCCCAGCAATTAAACTGCCCCAACGTACGCGTATTTCCCAACGACTTGCCCAAAGAACAGGATAGAGACAAAACCATTGAGTTGATTATCAATGGCTTGTTGGAGCTTGGTAAATATGCAGAAGGAAAAAATGTGAATGTATTGCTTGAATCTCACGGTAAAGTGGTCGGCAAAGAAATTTTATCTCAAATCATGCAGGCGGCCAAACACCCACAGATTGGGCTTATTTGGGACGTGGTCAATATGTGGACGGTTACGAAAGAAACGCCGACCGAAGTACATGATAAATTGAAACAATACATCCGTCACGTGCACATTAAAGATGTTAAGATAGTAGACGAAAAATTGCACTATGTCAGGATTGGGCAAGGAGAAGCCCCGTTAGCGGAAGCGATAACGGCGTTGGAAAAAAATGGTTACAAAGGTTATTACAGCTTTGAATGGGAAAAACGCTGGCATCCAGAAATTGAAGAACCCGAAGCGGTTTTCCCAGACTATCCCAAAGCAATGAAAAAATATTTTTAGCCGTCAAAAACGCCCCAGAAATTGAATTGGGGTTGATTAAGTAAAACAGATAACCCATCTCTGTTCACCATGAATAGTGCCCCTGATTATCAAGCCCAAAAGATTTCAACGTCCATCATAATCGACGGAAACGTGACCAAGGATGTTTGGAAAAATGCCCAATGGAGCAAAAGATTGGTGGATATGGTGACGGGTGTCCCAGGAATGTACAACACCCAAACGGCGGTTCTTTGGAACGAGACCCATTTGTACATTGCCTTTGTAGCCGAGGAGCCTTTTGTGGAGGCTTACCAAACCCAGCGAGATAGTATTGTTTTTTTGGAAAATGACTTAGAAGTGTTTATCGACGGCGGCGATTGTTATTATGAGTTGGAAATCAACGCCGCAAACACCATTTACGAAGTATTTTTTATTTGGAAAGACGCCTACACCAAAGGCAGCAAATTTGATACTCCGTCCTTTGATGTCCACCAGCCACAGGCGTACACCTTTGGCGGTGATTATGATCGGAGCGGGGCTTCGTTTTGGAAAGGGACGAACCCGCGTGGGATTCGCTGGGCGTTTACCAATTTTGACCTGCCAGGATTGGAAACGTCGGTGTACATTGACGGAACATTGAACGATAACTCCGACGTTGACAAAGGCTGGAGTTTGGAGATTTCTATTCCTTGGAGCAGTTTGCATCTCTTGGCCAATGGGCGTTCTCTTCCTCCCACCAACGGGGATATTTGGAGGATGTTTTTGGGAAGATTTCAAAAATTGATGGTCGGGGGAAAAGAAGTGCAGCCCCACCCCGCCATGTCACTCACCTCGCATGGTATTTATGATACCCATTTACCCGAAAAATGGAGCCGAATTGCGTTTGTAGAATAGAAGTTTTTGGTAAAATAGGCTCTTAAAAGCCCTTTTGATATTGCTTATTGATATTAATGGGTTAACTCAATAAATCTTCTGCGATTGGTCAATCCAGTGGGTTTAGTACGAGTCACCTCCTATTTTGTTGAGTTTGTTTTCCATCGTTTTTATCCAAATTATCAGATTATTCAAACACTTCTACGGATGAAAATCAAATTTATCACCACCATTTTCCTTTGTTTATTTTTATTTTCAATTGTTTCATGGGCCCAAACCGATTGGAAAAAGCTTACCACCGTAGAAGAAGTATGTGCGGTCTATCCCGAACAAATTAACTTTATTTTTCAAAACCTGAATTTAGAATATCCAGGGTTAGAAGAGGTAAAAAAAGCCTATGTTTCAAATAATTTACCTTTGGCAGGCCGCCATTTGTTGGCGTATTATGCCAAATCGAAACGGGTACTTCCAAGCCAAAAACTACCCCTTAAATCACTGAAAACGAGGGCTGATGCCGACTCCATCGTGAAGGATGTTTTTACTTTTCAAGAGGTAAAGGGTAAGACACCCCGCCTACCCGACGGACATTTGAAATGGGCGCATACTGGCCCCGAAAATGATTTGGAATGGGCGTGGGCGCTCAACCGCCATTACCCCATACGGGACGTGATTGAGGCATATTTTGAAACGGGCAACCTTCAGTATCTGCAATATGTAGATTCATTTGTAAAAAGTTGGGTGATTAGTAGTTGGCCTTATCCTGCCAAAAACAGCCGAACAGCCATGTGGCGTGGTCTAGAAGTGAGCTTTCGGGAAAAAGTATGGGAAAAAGTTTTTTATGGATTATGGAATACGGAGCAAATCAGCCCCGCCACTCAATTGTTGATACTCAGCAGCTTGCCCCATCATGCGCACTACGCCCGAAATTTTCATGCGCAGGGAAATTGGCTCACCATGGAAATGTCGGGCCTTGCGGTAGTGGCAACGGCGTGGCCGGAGTGGAAAGAATCACCTTCGTGGCTCGACTACTCCATCAAAGCCATGACCGCAAGCATGAAAGAACAAGTGTATCCTGATGGTACCCAAACGGAATTATCCTCAAGTTATCATTATGTAGCGCTTTTGAATTTTAGTCAGTTTGCCGAAACCTGTCAAAAAGCGGGGGTGATGCTTTCTGAATATTACAACAAAACCTTGCAGGATATGTGGAACTACCTTGCCATGACAATCCGACCTGATGGTTTTGGGATATTGAACAACGATTCGGACTTGAACAATAATCGACAAAATGTACAAGCTGCAGCCCAAAAATACGAGCGTTATGATTGGACATACGTCGTATCAAACGGTGCCCAAGGGACAAAGCCCAACGCCGCGCCTTCGGTATTTTTCCCTTGGGCGGGGCAGTTGATTTCCCGCAGTGGGTACGGCGAAAAAGCGCATTGGTCGTTTTTGGACGTGGGCCCCTGGGGAAGCGGCCATCAGCACAATGACAAGCTACATTTATCAGTAGTAGCCTACGGCCGCGATTTGTTGGTGGATGCGGGTAGATTTGCGTATACGGGAAGCGTAGCGCAGAAATTTAGAAAATATGCCTTGGGTAGCCAAGGGCACAACTTGGTTTTGGTGGATGGAAAAGGGCAGGCCGCAGGCCCCAAAGTGACAACTGAACCTACCCCTGAAAACCATTTTTTTGTCGGAAAAGACCACGATTATGGCTCTGGAAAGATGAGCGCATTTGCCGATTTAGTGGGTACGTTTGAACATACCCGCTCGGTGGTGTACCTACGAGATAAGTTTTGGGTGGTAGCCGACCAATTGAAAACGGACCGCCCCCGCACCATCGAAACCCTTTGGCATTGGCACCCTGATTGCACCGTTGAAATTGATGCCAATGGAAATATGTTCACAAAAAACGACTACGGTAATCTTCAAATAATCCCTGTTGATACGCAAGGGTGGCAGATGACTTTGGTAAAAGGACAGGAAAGCCCCACGATTCAGGGGTGGTATAGCCGAGTTTACAATGCGTATGTGCCAAATCCTACGGGCATTTATTCGCGTAAATTACCCGCCGATGACACTTTCGTCTGGATTTTATGGCCTTCTGAGGGTAAAGGGCCCAAGTTAAAAACCTCGATTTTATCAAAAACCAACGACCATGTCATGGTGAAAATCACCGAATCTGGCAAAGGTTCGTGGGTGGTGCGCGTTCCGTTTTTGGACCGCAATGGCGTCGTGATAAAATCAGAAAAAGAGTAAGTGCTTTCGACAAAAAACAGAATAGTAATGAGAAACCTCGTCGTATTGTGTTTCATGATAAGCACTGGGCTGATGGCGCAAGGCGTAAATACTTGCCGGGCCGAACTTAAAAATGATACGTTGATTGTTGAAAATCAATTAATTGAGCGAAAATATTTTTGGAATGGAGGAAACCTGATAACCTGCTCTTTGACCGACAAAACCAGTGGAAAGGTATGGAAAACGACCACAAAAAAAGCAGATTTGGACTTTCCAGGACAATCTGAAGTAGGTGAAAAAGCCCAGTTTTCTGTCAAAATAGTCCCTGAAAATGCCGTAGCACCTGCACATTTGGAAGCTGAAATTACCTATACGTTGGATAGGTTAGAGATAAAACGTGTGTTGCGGTTGTATCCCAACTGCGCGGTCATTGCCTGTGATTTGTACTATCGAGGCTCTACGATTGCGTTTTGGCTGCAACCCGGCATTAATTTGGCCGATATGGTTAATCTCGAACAGCTCATCTCCAACAACACCGTCACCAATGCGCCGGTCATTGAAAAACTAGAACTTCCCGGCAAACATTGGCAACTCAGTACCGTTGAGTTTTCGGACATCACCGACCGCTTCAATAATCTCGTCCATAAGGAAGAATCTATTTCGTACCGCCCAAATCTGTACCGGGGCAATTTACTTTTTGCCCACGACAAAGTGAGCGATGAAGGGATATTTATCCTAAAAGAAGCGCCTACTTCCAATGTTCAGTTGGCGTATCCGGGGGGTGATTTTCTTACTGAATTTGGCACATTCCGGGTCATTGGGGCGGGGCTAAATCCCACAGATTTGCACCCAACCGAATGGCGGCGCGGCTATGGATATGTCACGGGTGTTTACTCGGGCGACGAGTTAAACCGCTACAAAGCCCTGCGTTTGTACCAACGTAATCTTCGTACGCACAAGCTGGGGCGGGATGAAATGGTGCTGATGAATACTTGGGGAGATCGGGGGCAAGATACGCGGGTTCGGGAACAATTTGCGTTGGCAGAATTGGAAGCAGGGGCTAAGTTAGGCATTACCCATTTTCAGTTGGATGACGGCTGGCAATCGGGGCGCTCTTCCAATTCGGCGCTCAAAGGTGGCTCTTTAAACAATATTTGGGACAATAAAAATTACTGGGAGCCTCATCCTGAAAAGTTTCCCAACGGGCTTACGCCCGTTCTAAAAAGAGCCAAAGAGCTGGAAATTGAAGTGTGCCTGTGGTTCAATCCAAGTAAAGACAACAGCAATCAATACTGGGAAAAAGACGCCGATGCGCTGATTGGGTTGTATCAAAAATACGGAATTCGGACTTTCAAAATCGACGGGGTAAACTTGCCCGATAAATTGGCCGAGGTAAATTTTAGGAAGTTTTTGGATAAAGTAAGCCTCAATACAAATCATAACGTAGTGTTTAACCTTGACGTGACGGCGGCGCGGCGCGGTGGGTATCATTATTTTAATGAATACGGGAATATCTTTCTCGAAAATCGCTATACCGATTGGACCAACTATTATCCCTATACAACCCTACGTAATTTATGGATGCTTTCTAAATACGTTCCCGCGCAAAACCTCCAAATCGAGTTTTTGAATAAATGGCGAAACGTTGATAAATATCCAACGAATGACCCTTTTGCTCCCAAAAATTATTCGTTCGATTACCTATTTGCCATCACGATGTTTGCGCAGCCGCTGGCGTGGTTTGAAGGTACAGGCTTGCCAGAAGAAGCCTTCGCTACGGGAAAACTAATCAAGACATACCTTCAGCATAACACTAAAATTCACGCAGGGCAAATCTTTCCAATCGGCAACGAACCCAACGGAAAGCAATGGACAGGTTTTCAGTCTATTGGAAATGTAAAAGAAGGTTATATCTTAGTGTTTAGGGAAGACAATGGAGCCGTAAAATCGTCGGTAAAAACGTGGTTTTCGGCGGGCCAACGCGTCACTTTTACAGCGGTGGCGGGTAGCGGAAAATCGTTTGAGGGACAAGTTCTCTACGGGGGTTATGTTGAATTTGAATTGCCTCTCAAAAATAGTTTTGCTTTATACAAGTACGTGGTAAAATGAAAGAGAATCTTTCAGAGCGCTGGTATAAATGTGCTGATAAAGGAAGTTTGAAAAACAATAAAGGATTTTTTGGGAGAGATTCTAAAACTTTTGCCTTTGCATGATGTTTATTGCTGGGGTCATTATCCGAAATATTATCTCAATTGAGGTTGAATGAGAGAATGAAATTGCACTATAGTACTGTAAATGAGATGATTGTAAGGCTAAGATTTAAAAAACAGTATAACATTCTAAAAAGCTATGAGACAATATGTTACTTTATTCCTCTTGTTTTTTAGCTTCATTATAAAAACCAATTCTCAGGAGGTCTTGATTGTAGCCGACGAAATTCCTGCTATGCAGGTGTTGGCAAAATCATTGAAAGTACAGGAGGGAATTACGACCAAAATTGTTTTTCAAACCAGCTTGCCGCGCTCATTGGAAAGCTTTAGGGCGGTGATTGTGTACATTCACAAAGACCTAGATTCGGGACCAGAAAAAGCGTTTATTCAATACGCAAAAAATGGCGGTAAACTTATCATCCTTCACCATTCTATCAGCTCGGCAAAACGAAAAAACAACGAATGGTTTACCTTTTTAGGCGTAGATTTACCAAAAAAAGAAGCGGGGGAGGGCGCTTACAAATTCGTTGGCGACATTGCAATGGAGGTGGTCAATCTGGCGCCCAATCATTTTATTACTACCCATAAAATCACCTACGATACTCAAATCCTTTACACCTCCGAAGGTCAGGCACAAGAGAATACACTACCAGGGTTTGTTTTGCAAAATACCGAAGCTTTTCTAAACCATAATTTTCAAACCCCGCGCACGGTTTTAATGGGTTTTAAAATGAAAGATACCACGGGCAAAGTATGGATGCAAGACCGCTCGGCGTGGTGTATGCCCGTAGAAAAAGGCTGGGTTTTTTACAGTCAACCGGGGCATTCTTACACCGATTTTGAAAACCAAATTTATACCCGCATCATTGCCAATGCCGTGATTTATAAGCTGTAATGGGTGGTGGAAATTAAAGTAAAATTGCTTCAATTCTATTCACTAAACGCCGCTCGATACGAAGTGGGGTTCTGATTTTTAAGCATTTTGAAGGCGCGGTTGAAATTAGAAAGATTATGAAACCCGCAGTCGAAGGCGATTTGCTGAATGCTTTTTTTGTTTTCAATCAACATCCGACAGGCATAACCGATGCGTACTTCAGTCAGGAATTGAACGTAGGTTTTTTGGGTGCGGTTTTTGAAATACCGACAAAAATTAGCCACCGACATATGCGCTAGGGCGGCGGCTTCTTCAATCAAAATTTTGCGATTAAACTGGGAAAGCGTAAACTCATACACACGGTTGATGGTATCAGTATCAAACCTATGATATGAATCAAGAAAACCTTCGCTGCTCAAAAAGGCCACTTCTTCCGATTCGGCCAAGGCTTCGAGAATGTTTAAAAATAACCCTATTCGCTGTATTCCGCTGGGATTCTCTACGAGTTGCGCCATCAACGCACCTACTTTTTCCTTCGTTTTTCCCATCACTCTCAGCCCCCTTTTTGCTTTTTCAAACAGGCGGCGGATGTTCTCCATTTCCTTTAATTTTAGAAAATCTAGGCCAAAACAATCGGGCAGAAACTGAACCACCCGGGCTTTGGCCCGTAGGGTTGAATCGGGCAAAAAATAGTTGTTGTCGTTTTTCCAAACGTGAGGTAAATTGCTCCCCACAAAGGTTAAATCGCCTTCTTCAAATTCCTCGATACTATCACCCACAAACCGCGTTCCTCGACTTTCAAGTATATGATTTAACTCAAATTCGGGATGGAAATGCCATTTCTCGTACAAAAAAGGAAGATTATCAATTCGAGCAATGAACGAATAATCGGCCGAAGGATTTACTTTTCGAAGAATTGCCTGCATAAAACTGTATGATATAATTGTATTATTAAATCAATGTAGATGTAAAATTGCTATTATTTCACCGGAAGTAAATAATATTTCACAACTAATGTATTCACTAATCTCTTTTCTTTGCATACGATTATTCAACTTAAGCGGGAGTTTGTTTTTACAAAAAATATCCCGATTTTAACTTAAAGGAATCCCTTACCAATCAACCAAAAAACTGACCATGAAGCTGTATCCAACGTCGCAGGGCATTGTCATCGAAGCTGACGCAAATTACTACCTTTCGCCCCAAAAAGACTGGGACGCTTATATTAATCGCGACGATTTATTTGACGCCATTACGGCCGAAATCAGTACCCTTTCTGCCGATGCGTCGTTGGCTGAAACTCTCAAAATGGACATTTTGCCCCCCATTCGCCAACAGGAAGTCTGGGCTTCTGGGGTTACGTACATGAAAAGCCGCGAAGCGCGCATGGAAGAGTCCAAAGATGCGGGTGGCGGTGATTTTTACGCCCGAGTTTACGACGCCGACCGGCCGGAGCTTTTTTTCAAAGCTACCGCTGCCCGAACCGTCGGAACTGGCGCAGAAGTACTGATTAGACGTGATTCAAAATGGAATGTTCCTGAGCCTGAATTGACACTTTTTGCCACTTCGAATGGTAAAATTGTGGGTTATACCTGTGGCAATGACATGAGCTCGCGCGACATCGAAGGCGAAAACCCATTGTATTTGCCCCAAGCCAAAAGCTACGATGGTGCCGCAGCCATTGGGCCGTGTTTGTACGTACCGGCCCAACCCATCAACCCAGACGCCCAAATTAACATTGCCATAGTACGAAACGGAACCAACGTTTTTGAAGGAAATATTTCTATCAATCGCATGAAACGTACTCATACTGAACTGATTGGTTATTTATTCCGTGAGACCTCTTTTCCGTATGGGGTGTTCTTGATGACGGGTACAGGCTTGGTTCCACCCAACGAATTTACGTTGAACGTGGGTGACGAAGTCAGAATAACCATTGAACATATTGGGACTTTGGTCAACAAAGTCTCACAAAAACCACTTTAAGATGATTTTAGAAGGAAAACAATTGATTGGGTTTGCCGTTTCGGCCGAAGGCGGAAGCGTATTTCAAGCCCCAAATCCCACGACGGGCGAAACGCTTCCTACCCAATACCATAAGGCCACCAAAGCAGAATTGGAGTTGGCGGCCCAAAAAGCCTACGACGCTTTTAAAGTTTACCGTAAAAAATCAGGCGTTGAAAAAGCCTTGTTTCTCGAAACCATTGCCGAAGAAATTGAAAATATCGGTGACGCTTTGGTAGAAATTGCTACCTCCGAAACGGGTTTACCCGCGGGGCGTATTCAAGGCGAGCGCGGTCGCACCACGGGGCAGTTGCGCTTGTTTGCGCAATTATTGCGGGAGGGTTCGTGGGTAAACGCCCGCATCGAAACCGCCATTCCTGACCGTCAACCATTGCCAAAAGTTGATTTGCGTATGATGCAGCGTCCTTTAGGCCCAGTGGGCGTATTTGGCGCGAGCAATTTCCCGTTGGCCTTTTCGGTAGCGGGCGGAGATACTGCTTCCGCGTTGGCGGCGGGGTGTCCCGTGATTGTCAAAGCACACTCGGCGCATCCGGGCACTTCTGAATTGGTCGGCAAAGCCATTCAGCAGGCGGCGATTAAATCAGGTATGCCCGACGGTGTTTTCTCGTTGTTGCACGGAAGCGGTACCGAAGTGGGCGCTGCTTTGGTACAACACCCTCATATTAAGGCCATTGGATTTACGGGTTCGTATCAAGGTGGCATGGCGTTGGTTCAATTGGCGGCCAATCGCCCCGAGCCGATTCCTGTTTATGCCGAGATGGGAAGTACGAACCCCGTGTTTATTTTACCCCAAATCATGAAAGAAAAAGGGGCACAGATTGCGCAGCAATTTGCCGCTTCGGTGACCTTGGGTGTGGGGCAGTTTTGCACCAATCCGGGCATGATTATTGCCAATAAAACAGAAGACTATCAGCCCTTTTTGGCGGATTTGGAAACCCAATTTCAAAATGTTTCGGGTGGGGTGATGCTCACGGGAGGAATCCAAAAGGCTTATACACAAGGAATTGCAAAACACCTTGAAAATGAAAGTGTATCCATCGTTGCAAAGGGAGTAGAGGCAAATGGCTTTACGGCGGTTCAACCGATTTTGTTTAAAACCGACGCCAACGCCCTTGCCCAAGACCATACGCTTTCGGAAGAAATATTCGGTCCAACCAGCGTGTTGGTAGAAGCCGATAGCAAAGAAGAAATGTTGCGCATTGCCGAAACCATGGAAGGCCACCTCACGGCTACCGTTCATGGTACGCCCGAAGAATTGGCTGAGTATGCGGATTTAATCGATTTATTGGAACAAAAGGTGGGACGTTTACTCATCAACGGTTTCCCAACAGGCGTGGAAGTTTGCCACGCGATGATGCACGGTGGCCCGTTTCCCGCTTCTTCCGATTCTCGAAGTACTTCGGTCGGAACGGCTGCTATTTACCGTTTTACCCGTCCCGTCAGTTACCAGAATTTTCCTGAAAATCTGTTGCCTGATGAATTAAAAAATGCTAATCCTTTGGCTATCTGGCGTTTGGTAAACGGTGATTTTCAAAAAGCTTAAAATTTTAATAGGTTAAAAATGAGCAGTTAAAGGGCTTCTACATTGTAGAAGCCCTTACTTAACTTCCTCAAAATCATTCACTCAACTTTTTTTACAATGCACACCTATTTGAGTGTACATCCCAAAGACAACGTTTTAGTTGCGTTACAAAATCTGCCGAAAGGTACTAAAATTGATTTCAATGGTCGGTCGTTTGAATTGGTCATGGATATTCCAGCCAAGCATAAATTTGTGACCGAAGACTTGCCAACGGGCGGCCACGTGACCATGTACGGCGTGTTGGTAGGCAAAGCGACCCAGCCCATTCAAACGGGCGAGCAGGTCACTACCTTCAACCTTAAACATGATTCGGACGAATATTCGGTTAAGAAGCGCAAACCGCAGTTGGATTGGCATATTCCTGATGTTTCAAAGTGGGAAAACCGAACTTTCATGGGCTACTATCGGTCGGATGGACAAGTTGGGACGGCCAATTATTGGCTGGTATTACCTTTGGTTTTTTGCGAAAATCGGAATATCCTGAAGCTCAAAGACGCGTTTGACAAAGCCCTTGGCTATGCCTTCCCAGATATTTATCTCCAGCAAACGCAGGAATTGGTCCAACTTTTCAAGGCCAAAGGTTCGGATGGCTTAGGGGAATATACCCCTGGGTATACTTCAGAAAAACCAACGATTCAACCGCTTTTCCCTAATTTGGACGGGATTAAATTCTTGACGCACGAGTCGGGTTGTGGCGAAAACAACCAAGATTCGGCGCTGTTGGCGGCGTTGTTTGGGGCGTATGCCAACAATGCCAACGTAGCAGGAATTACGGTGTTGAGCTTGGGTTGTCAGAAAACGCAGTTTGAAGATTTAACGCAGGAAATCAAGAACCGCAATCCGCAGTTTGATAAACCCATTTTGTTTTACGAACAGCAATCCTACGGGACTGAATTCGAGATGCTTTCGGCGGCCATCAAGGGTACATTTCAGGGCTTGATTGAAGCCAATAAATCAGAAAGACAGCCCGCACCGCTTTCTAAACTCAACATCGGACTCAAATGCGGCGGCTCCGACGGCTTTTCGGGGATTTCGGCCAACCCCGTTTTAGGGCATTTGTCCGACATTGTTGTGGCGCTGGGCGGCAGAACTTATCTGGCCGAATTTCCTGAATTGTGCGGCGTGGAGCAGGAACTCATTGACCGTTGCGTGGATGAAGAAAAAGCTCAAAAATTTGAAACCCTCATGCGCGACTACGCCGCCAAAGCCGAAGCCGTAGGCGCAGGTTTTGACATGAACCCGTCGGCAGGAAACATCAAAGATGGCTTGATTACCGACGCCATCAAATCGGCAGGAGCAGCCAAAAAAGGCGGTACAGCGCCCATCGCCGACGTATTGAATTATACCGAAGTTTCAAAAGTGCCGGGTTTGCATTTGGTTTGTACGCCCGGTAACGACGTGCTGGCCACCACAGGACAGGCGGCTTCGGGCGCTACGATTACGTTGTTTACGACGGGATTGGGCACGCCTACTGGAAACCCCATTTGTCCAATGGTGAAGGTTGCAACCAACACAAAATTGGCCCAGAAAATGTCAGATATTATTGATTTTGACTGCGGACCGATTATCATCGGTGAGAAAACCATCGAACAAACCGCTGAAGATTTGTTGGATTATTGTATTGATTTGGCAAGCGGAAAATTCAAAACTAAAGCGCAACTGCTTGGCCAAGACGACTTTATGCCGTGGAAACGGGGCGTAAGTCTGTAAGATTTTCAATTATTAACTTTCAAAAAGAGGCTGCTTTGAATATTCGAAGCAGCCTCTTTTTTTATCTCATCAAACTACGCTATAACCTAAAAAATCCTTGCGAAAATTCAAATTCGAAATCCAAATTTTGCACGCAGTTTGCGCCTAATCGGCCCATGGCATCTGAACACATGGCCCCGTAGCCGTTGCCACCCGTGCAAATGTATTGTTCACGCCCGATTTGGGCAATCAGCGGGCGGCGCGATTGGGTGTATTCAATGATGCAGTGTTTGATTTGAAACGATAAGAAATCAATCGTTGGACATAAATCAATTGCCATTTGTTTTAACACCTCAAATTGTTCGGGTAACGGCTCTCGGCAAAACCAGTTTTTTATGTCCTCCAAATTTGTTAAAAAACGGTCGTCGTTCAAGTTTGCACCGAGTTTTAAATAGTATTTTCCATCGGGATAAAGTACGGGTTGGATGCCGTAAATTTCGTCGTAAGTATCTGTTTTGCAGGTGTATAATATGGAAGGCATCTGCCGTAATTCTTCGGCTTGTTTTTTTGAAACCTCGGCCAAAATGATGGTTTCTGTTTTTATTTCTAACGGAACGGGAGGCGTGTTGAACTGAAAAAAAGGATGAAAAACGCCCGTGGCGTACAGCACTTTTTTCGCCCGAAAGATTTGCGCTTTTCCCGTGGTTATTTCATAAAAATCGGTTTTGTCAATAACGGTTTCTACCACATCGTCGACCCATTTTCCGCCCGCTTTGGCAAAAATAGCCAACTGGGCTTCAATCAATAAACGCGGATTCAAATGCCCCGACAATGCTTTTTCAAAGTATGCAACCGACGGTTTTTGAAACGAAAAGTAGGGAAAAAGCTGTTCAAGTTGAGCTTCATTCAAGACCTGAAAATCGTTCTCTTCTTTTGCTAATAGTTGATAATCAATGGCTTTATTGTAATGGTCGTCGGGCAGTAGGTCGCTTACGTAAAGGCATCCTTCATTGCCGAAAAAGTTGATGCCTGATTGGTCAACGATGGATTTAAACGCCGCTTGGGTTTGGGCGTTTAGCTTACTCCAATCTTTGGTTTTGCCGATTTTTCGGGTTACTCTTCCTGAGTCATAGTGGCTCGAAAACACCTTTGCCTTCTTAAAATCACTTGGTTGTGGTTCTGCGGGCCCAATCAAAAGCGTTTTTAAACCGTCCGTTTGCAGGTACTTCGCAGCTGGACAACCAAACAAACCGCGTCCAATCACAATCACATCGTATAGTTCTGCCATAGCATTTATTAAGTAATCAAGTAAAAGAAATCGGATGTTTTTCCAAAATGGAAATGCAAGTGCGCTTGGTTGCTTACAACCCAACCCAATGCGGGTCAAACACATTGAAATTTATGCCCAAACGCTTAAAAACCGCCCAATAAAGCAGCAAAATAAGCCCTTTTGACCAAAGATGTGAAACTAGTTTTGTTGGAAAATAACGAAGACGAATTAAAACGAGAAGCCAGCGCGGAGGGTTAATCGGTTAAAATCCTCGGTTTTTTCAATGTTTAACTGTGTTACTGACGACCGTTGAAACCGATAGCCTGCCCCGATGACAAAACCTGTATTGTTGGTAAATAATATTTTTAAGCCAATGCCCCCCGCAAAGGTAGTGCCACCACCAAAGCGGAGATTGTCGACGTCGTTAGAGGTAGCATTGAAACCGTAGCCACTTTCCAGAAAATAGAAAGGTATTTTATCGCCAGTGTTGCTAAAATCTCCCCGGAGGCTGAGAACAACTGGCACAAAAGTTTGGACGGCGTACAAATCCGCGCCAATCCCCAAGCCAGTGTAAAACCACTGATTAAACTTGTAACCGTTGGTGGTTTGAAATGAAAATGCCGAAGTAGTGACGCCATTGGAGGCGCGGTTGCTCATCGCCAGCGGGCCGAGTTCAGTGTAGTGCACAAAGCCTTTTTCTTTGTACTTGATATTTGGGTTGGGCGATTTTAAAGGGATTGCTTTTTCAATTTCAGAAGGCTGAAAAACCCATTGGCTTTGGTCGTAGGTTTCAATTCTATAAACGGGGCTTTCTTGCAACACTTTGCCGCGAATGATAGAGCCATTTTTGAGGTAAAGGCTCACATTTTTGGGAGATTGTCCAAACGTTAACGTGCTGTAAAAGAGAATTATAACGAAAAATTTTTTTTGAGGAAAAGGCTTCATTGCAATAACAGAATTAAAGGGGTCTTAATTATCCAGCCAGACTTTAAACTCTGGACTTCTTTCTTTGCTGACGTAGGTTTCTTGTTCAAAAGTGGGTTTGAGATAGACCTGAAGGCGGCTGTTGAGGAGGGTTTTTACTTTTTGTACGGCGTCAATTCCAACAATTAATTTTCGGTTGATTCTAAAAAACAACTGTGGGTCAAGGATTTCTTCCAAACTCTCCAAATTATAATCAATCAGGTACTTTCGGCCTTCGTTGGTGACCAAGTAAACCACCTTGTCGTCGGCAAAAAAATACGCTACTTCGTTGATGTTTTTAAACTGAATGGTATCACCAAACTTAACCAAAAATCGATTCTTATATTTTTTACTCAGGGATTGTATAGTTTGCTTAATACGCTGAATATCAAAGGAAGAAATGCTTTTTCGGTCTTGCATCAGGGTGTGATACTTGGCGAGGGCATTGTTTAATTCGTGTTTATCAATGGGTTTTAATAAATAGTCAATGCTGTTGATTTTGAAGGCTTGCAAGGTGTATTGGTCATAGGCGGTCGTAAAAATAACGGGGCTTTTGACCGATACGTGCTCAAACAGATTGAAGCACAAACCATCCGATAAGTGAATATCGAGCAGCATCAAATCGGGTTCGGGGTTGTGTCGAAGCCAGGCGGCGGCATCTTCGACCGACTCTAGCGTTTCAACCACCTCAATGGAAGGGTCAAATTCGTTGAGCAGTTGTGAAGCTCTCTTAGCAGAAAGTGCTTCATCTTCTAAAATCAATACTTTCATGGCTTGTCAATGGCTAAAAGTGGAAAGAAGCTAGTCAATACGTTCAATTTCGGACGAAAAAACGGTTTTTTTGAGGCGTATCAGCGGAATCGTGACGCTGAATTGTTCGTTGGTTTCCTCAATGAGAATGCCTTTTTGCCCCAAAAATTCGTAACGTTTTGAAATGTTGCTCAATCCCAATTTTGTGGATTCTTCTTCATCAACTATTTTCCGTTGCAAATTGTTTTTGACGGTCACCGAAGCGCCGTCGGCGCTGAAGATGTCAATGTGCAATGGTTTACTCTTAGCAATTACGTTGTGTTTGATGGCGTTTTCAACCAGCATTTGCAGCGACACTGGTACGATGTACGCCGAAAGGCCCGAAGGTGAAATTTGAATATTAATTACTAAGCCCGTTTGAAAACGGGTTTTGAGTAAATAAAGATACGATTCGATAAAATTGAGCTCTTCACTCAATTCGATAATTTCCTTTTCATGGCTCTTCAACAAGTACCGGTACACCCTTGAAAACTGCCGCACAAACTCCACGGAAGCATTGGCGTCGGTCGGAATTAAAGCACTTAAAACGCTCAGATTATTAAATAGAAAGTGGGGATTAACTTGGTTTTTCAGGGATTGAAGTTGGGCTTGAGTGCTGATTTTTTTGTAGTTCTCAACTTCCTTGTAGCTGTGTTCGAGTTGAAGATGGTATAAATAAATGATGTGTATAGTGTTCAGAAAGAGATTGATACGAAAACAAACCATCAGAAAAAGCTTCATCGATAATACCCAATCCTGCCAACGGGAAGAAACGGTCAAATAACAGACGATTCCGCCCAACACAAGGGTGATGAAAGATGTAATGAGAATACTGCCCGTAAAATTGTAGGCGATTCTTTTCCAGAATTCTTTGATATTTTTCTCGGAAATGTAATTGTCCCACAGGCGGTTTCCTTCCCAAATTCCGATGACTACCAAGACAAAAAGGGCTAAAATTACTGACTTTGGGGTGCTAATCGGATAATGGTCAAATGCCTCTACTAAAAGCGTATTCAGAAATGAATATAGCCCTAGCAAAATCATGTAAACAAACCGATTGCGAATGGAAAACATAGCAGTTAAAAGGGATTTTGGAATTAAAAAAAGGGCAAACCCCGTTTGATAAAGAAACGAAGCCTGCCCGTTGGTTATTCCTTTGATTAGGGGAGCAATACCTTATCAATTACGTGGACAACTCCGTTGGTAGCCAGAATGTTTGCCGCTGTAATGTTGGAAGCACCGCTGGTTTTGCCTACCACTTTAGCGCCACCCGCAAGGTTAAACGTAACTTTACCCGTAGGGTTGGCGGTAGAGACCTCTCCTGAAACGTTTGGCAAATCGGTTGAGAAAACGCGGCCTGGTACGACGTGATAAAGCAAAACATTGGTCAAAAGGGCTTTGTTGGCAGGATCCAATAAAGCTGACTTAGGCGTAGTCTTGTACAGTTCAGTAAATGCAGCGTTGGTTGGCGCAAAAACCGTCAGGCCGTTGGCCGAAGCTGATGCAAGAGCCGTAGCTACTGCGGGGTCGGCGGCCAAAACAAGCGATACCAACTCTGTAAAATTGCTATTGCCCTGTGCCACCTGCACCAACGATTGCGTAGGGGGGACAATCACGTTGTCAATCACGTGGATTACCCCGTTGGATGCACTTACGTCGGTAGCAATCACTTTGATGTTGCCATTGATAAACACACCGTCGGCATTCTTTGAGAGATAAATGTCGTTGTTTGTATTCACGGTTTTTACCGCACCGCTTTTTACATCAGCCGCTTTTACGTTGCCACTTAGTACGTGAGCGGTCAAGATGGGTGTGAGAGCCTCTTTGGTCAAACCGTCCAGGCTGGTGATACCCGCCTTGGTAAAAGCAGCGTTATTTGGCGCAAAAACCGTGAAAGGGCCAGTTCCCTGCAAAGTAGTCACCAATTCTGCCTTGGATAAGGCACCAACAAGGGTGGAGAACTGCGGGTCGGCCGAGGCTACGCCAGCGATGTTGCCGAGTGCTGGGGTTGACGGAGCGTCGTCGTCATCGTTGCAAGCCGTAAATGAAAGCGCCAGCACTGCCGCTGCGAGGTAGATTTTGAGGGTGTTACTTTTGAGGGTAGTTTTCATGATTGGATGATATTTAACGTTTGAAAAATGGTTGATTAACTGCCTAAAAAAGTCTCGTAACACCCAAATCGTTTTTTTTT
>NZ_QPIW01000040.1 GCF_003339505.1 Runella aurantiaca | reverse complement strand
GTTGGAAAAACTATTACGATCCTTCTAAACGGAAAGAGAAAAAATAGATTAAATTCGGACTAAGAAGAAAACGGTAAACATATTTCAGGATTAACTAAAAACGGTCAACTAATTTTAGGACAATACACACAGTTTTGCAAGTACAAGAAAACGCGGGTTTATTAGTACTTTTTTACCATGCCATTCCCCACTTCGCAAAACACCCCAAAACTGACCGTTTTAGTCAATAAAACTTGTATATCAATCAAAGTATAAATAATAGTAAAGATAGTTGACTAAACCTATACAAATGCTTATCGGTTATGCTCGGGTCTCGACGGCAGCGGCCGACCGTCAAAGACTAAAATTTAGAATCACCCTGCGATGACATCACCAAAGCGAGTTGCGAAATGAGCTTTTAGGAAAAAGCCTCGGGTATCAAAGCCGACCGACCTGAATTGGAAAAGATGATGAGTCAACTACGCAAAGGCGAGGTGGTCTGTATTTACAAATTGGACAGAGTTATTCTTGCACCACATTTACACAAAATGATACCCTTATCGTTTTCAAGGGATAATCAGTGTTGATACTTTTTTAAAGCAGCTTCATGAAACTCCTTCATTTCTCTGACTAATCGCTCAGGGGCTAACACACAAACTCCAGCACCCAAACGGGCCAATTCATACACTATTTCTTTGTTGATAATCAAATGCAGTTTTACCCGAAATTCGTGTTCATTATCTATCAGTACATCTTCCAGTGGAATTGAAATTCCTGCTGAAAGCGCCACATCCCCATAATCTGACGCCCTTTCCTGAAAGCAAAATCATCAACCCCTAAACACTTAACCACAGACTGCTCCAATGGTGGTGTCTTACGGCTAATGCGTAAGAGAGTAGAGGAACTCACTGGCTGACTGATTAAATGACAAAGTCGGGCTGATGGTAGTGCCCCAGTTTGTCAAGCAATTATTTAAAGTTGTTGTTCCAAACGGTTAATACGCCAGGTATAAGGCTCAAAAATCGATTTTCGGTTTGAATCATTTTAGCTTTGGCAAAGTGAATTTTTAGCGGTTTTATCCATCGTATTTTTAACTACTTATCCCCGAAAGGTAGTCACAAAAACTCAGAATGCTCAACGTTCCCAAACAGCGAAATAGTAGAAGATTAAATATGTACAATTGGCAAAAAAATGGGGTACTCTTACCCCATCGGGAATTGAATGTCCCAATAATAGGCAGCAACTATTCCAGCAAATGGTGGTATTGTTCTTTTATGAGCCTACAGAAACAATTTTCAGTTTTACCCCGACTTTACCCCGATTGTCGGCCTTAACAGCTTATGAATTAAATTATGTCACACCATTATTAAGCATTATTATGGAGCAATTATTAACAGACATTGTATGTTTTTCTCACTTGCGATGGAATTTTGTCTACCAAAGACCGCAACATTTGTTGAGTCGATTTGCGCATGATTCGCGCGTTTTTTTTATTGAAGAACCCATTTTATACGAAGGTATTGATAAAATCGAGCTTAGTTCACCTCAAAAAAATCTTTGGGTTGTTACTCCATTTCTCCACTCCTCTTCCACTGCCTGTATATTGGAAAGACAAAAAAAATTATTAACAGTATTGTTTTATCAAAAATCAATCAAAAATTATCTATTTTGGTACTATACTCCTTTAGCGCTGGACGTCAGCGACATTTTTCGGCCGCGTCTTATCGTCTATGATTGTATGGATGAATTATCGGCCTTTAAGTTTGCACCCATCGAATTGAAACAAAAAGAGAGAGCGCTTTTTGCGAAGGCCGATATCGTTTTTACGGGAGGGGTAAGCATTTTTGAAGCTAAAAAAAAGGTCCATGAAGCCGTTTATTGTTTTCCCAGTAGTATTGACAAAGCCCACTTCTACCAAGCGCGAAAATACAGTAAAGAACCTGCCGATCAATTGCTAATCCCTCATCCCCGCATCGGTTTTTATGGGGTTGTAGACGAACGATTTGACATAGAGCTGCTGAAGAACGTGGCTCAAATGCGCCCGCAATGGCATTTTATTATTATTGGTCCTATTGTCAAAATTGATTCAACCAGTCTGCCGCAGGAGGATAATATCCATTATTTAGGCAGCAAAAAATATGAAGAATTACCGCTTTATTTAGCGGGTTGGGACCTAGCTACCTGCCTATTTGCCCGCAATGAATCAACACGTTACATTAGTCCTACCAAAACCCCTGAATATCTGGCGGGAGGCAAACCAGTCATTTCAACGCCCATAAAAGATATAGTGGATACGTACGGAAAAAATGACTTAGTGCACATTGTCGAAACCCCAGAGGAATTTATCGAATGTACAGAAAAAGAGCTGGCAATAACTGATAAGCAACATTGGTTGCAAAGAGTGGATGCCTTTCTCCATGATAATTCTTGGGATGCTACATGGGCAAGTATGGCCGCTTTGGTACGCCATCGGTTGAAAACAAAAAAAGATACGGCACCAAAACATGAAAACCTTAAGGCTATTTTGCAGACCCATGGTTTGTCTGACATAAGCACGGATATCGGTAGGCCTATGTTCAAAGAAAATAGTGTATGACTTCTGAAAATATTCAAAGTTTCGAGCCAGATATCTGGGCTGGTATGGAATGTAGTTATAACCGGGTAGGAGATATATTTATTGATCAATTATCCCAAAGTCAACATTATGAACGGTTAGACGACATTGAGCACTTTGCTCGCTTAGGTATAAAAGCCTTGCATTATCCGTTACTTTGGGAACGTTATCAGCCCCAACTAGCATCTCTCATCCAGTGGGATTGGGCAGCATCACAACTAAACAAGTTGCGTTCTCTTTCCATATTGCCAATAGTTGGACTGCTTCATCACGGGAGCGGTCCTTCTTTTACTCATTTATTAGATGATGGTTTTGCCGAAGGGCTGAGTGCTTTTGCGAAACAAGTCGCTAATGAGTTTCCTTGGCTTACCCATTATAAACCCATCAATGAGCCATTAACGACGGCGCGTTTTGCAGGTTTGTACGGACTTTGGCACCCCCATGCCAAAAATGATGTAGTCTTTGCCAAGATATTACTGAATCAATTAAAAGGCATCGTCCTTTCAATGCAAGAAATCAGGAAAATTAACCCCGACGCAAAATTGATTCAAACCGAAGATTTAGCCAAAACCTACAGTACCCCTTCGTTACAATATCAAGCCGATTTTGAAAATCAACGGCGGTGGTTGACCTATGATTTTCTAATGGGCAATTTTGATCGTCATCATCCCTTGTGGAGTTATTTTTTTGATTTAGGTATCCCTGAAAAAATGCTTTTATTTTTTTCAGACAACCCATGTCCCCCAGATTTATTAGGTGTAAATCACTATGTTACCTCAGAACGCTATCTTGACGACAATCTTTCTTTATATCCCTCTCATCTTCATGGCGGCAACAGCAAAGAAGCTTACTCTGACATTGAAGCGGTTAGAATTAATCATGGTCAACCTTCGGGTTTAAAAATATTGCTTAAAGAACTTCATCAACGTTATCCCATCGACATTGCCTTAACGGAGGTTCATCTGCACTGTACCCGAGAAGAACAACTGCGGTGGTTGAAACACGTTTGGGACATCTGTGTAGCATTAAATCAGGAGAAAGTGACCGTAAAAGCACTTACCGTATGGTCACTGCTAGGTGCATACGGGTGGGACAAATTGCTTACTCAACCTAATGGTGAATACGAATCTGGTATTTATGATTTGCGCTCGCCAGCGCCCCGGCAAACCGCTTTGGCGCACTATGTAAAGGCATTGAGCACGGGCACTCCCTATTATCATCCCTTGTTACAACAAAAGGGATGGTGGCAAAAGCAAAGCCGATTTATTCACCCGCCGTTGCCTAAAAGTATAGACGGACCAGTGGAGGTGTCTTCGCCTCCCTTATTGCTATTAGTGGATAATGGTTCTTTGAGCCGGGCATTTGAAGTGAGTTGCCATCAGCGGGGAATCAAGTACCAGGTGCTCAACCATCAGTTAAGGAATGATGGAGTCGGTAGTAGCTTAGAGGAAGCTGTTCTTCTCTATAAGCCTTGGGCCATTGTAAATGCTACCGATTATACAAAAAGGATGAATAATGAGCAGAAAGTTGGGAATAGCATGATGCATCAGGTAAAGGAGATGAGACAGTTAATCGCTATTTGTGAAAAATACAACATAAAGCCACTTACACTATCCTCGGTATTGGTATTTGATGGTACCAAGAACAGCCCCTATTTGGAGAGTGATGATGTGAAGCCGCAAAGCTTCTTCGGAAAAAACATGGTTGAAATTGAGGAAATGGCGGTGGGGGGTCATTGTCAAGCATTAATCATTCGCCGTGGATTTTGCTTCAGCCCTTGGGAATCACTGGATTTGGGTGACGGTAGTTCAAGTTATTTGGAAAATCATTATTCCTTTTTTGATTCAGCGCATACGATTATTTCTCCTACTTACACCCCAGATTTGGTAAATATGGCACTCGATTTATTAATTGATAATGAAAGTGGTATTTGGCATTTGAGCAATCGGGGAGAAATGAAATGTTCCGACTTTGTTCGAGAAATAAATCGTCGGAAGGGCACTGTTATCCAACAAAAAACTCTTTTGCCACCAAAAAGAGTCACGCCCTTACCTTACCGCCCGCTTTACTATGCTTTAAGTAGCGAAAAGGGGAATTTCCTTCCAGTTATCGACAATGCATTAGATCGATATTTTGCTGAAGCGAGTTTTAAATAAAATGGCCTTAGACCCTTACACCACCAAAAAGGTAAACTTAGTCGCTCACGGCATTATCTCTTTTGGCTTTTACCCGTTGCGGTGCGGATAGCGGCAATTTCTCGTGGGTTGTACGCGATTGTGTCAATCATGACTAGGGGTGACAATCCAAAAAGAGCCTGCTTCGTAAAGACATGGACTGTGGCTCCGAAGAAACTGATAAATGGATTGAGGATGAGCTAAGGCTTCAGGGGTGAGCTGAAACGAAACGTTGGTCTTTTCCATTAAGATTTTTTTTACATGTAGACAACTAAGAAAACGAGATAGACTAGATTATTCGCCATATTCTATTATCATGCAGTTAGAACAAAACCAGGGGGATTTCTCTCCGTAAAAATCCAGCGTAACCGAACCATCGGCAGAAAATGCCCCGTTTTTATTTCGGACCAAAACGCGGTTACCCGTTGGCTTATGAACTGCCGTTATCTTATAGCGTCCGATTGGTATATCCACTAATTGGCCAAACGTGTCACTACTAGGAGGACCACACCGCCGAGTAAGAATTTTCCCCACAGACCCGTCTACCAAGTTGCCTACTGGAGTCAGTGTAAATTCAATGTTCTCGACATCAAATAGCGAGCTACCAATTACTTTGTCTAGCGTAATGGTACCGCCATAGTAGAGGCCCGGCTCATCTGGATACTCACCAGACAAAACCCACCTAAAATTCCGAACCGCACCATCCTGAGTAAAACCTCCTACTTCTTCTGGTCGTAACCGAAATTTATAGGCTATACCGTTATAGTTTGTCTTAATTTCAGCCGAGGCTGTATAGGTACTGGCTGCTGCAGGTAGCTTTATACTATAAGTACCATCAGCATTGGTAATGCCCACTAGGTTGCTGTTATATAGCCAGTTGTTATCTGCTACAACTTGAACACCCTGTAAAGGTTTGTCCTGATCGTCTAGGACTTTTCCAACTAAGTGGCCTTTCTTGGATGTTGTTGAAGCGGGCTCCTCATCGAAGATCGTACAACTAGAAAATAGTATCTGACACGCAAGGATTATCAGGATGTTAGAGTTGAGTAAGCTTATCATACTACGTTGGGTTAAAATATTTTATCTGTTATTGTTTAGAATAAGTGCTATCTGCCTAAACCTGTATGGTTTGTGCTTGGAAATACCGAGGCTGTAGGAATATTTGTAAGTATTGCAGGTTTCATGAGTGATAATTAAAGTTTGTTTAAATAAGCAATTGTAGATTTTCTGAGACAAAAGAAACTCCTACCTGATGTCCGATAAGGAGCGATTGTCTGAAATGCTACCAACTTTATCGAAAACGAAAAGGAGATACCCCAACTATGTATCGTTTATGGCATACAGTCATGATGGAATACCTCAAGTCGTAATGTATTAGTAATGACACTTGATGATTTCTTCCTTTCAGGCACTAATACAGTTGTCAGTATCCTTTTGTAGTGTTGTTTCACGATATAAAACCAATGCTAATAGAGAACAGCCAACCAATGAGTAAATGCTACTTAGATGTAACCCTAGAGGGGTATCTTGTACGGCAAAAGAAAAAGGCAACCAAAGACCAACGACCAGCGGAACCCAACGTTTCCAGCCACGTAATCGATTGGCACGCAGTACAGCTACACCAACTATTAGCATTAAAATATTGCCTAATGGCCACCCAATATCGAACATCCAGAAAATAAAGGGCTTGTAAGTAGGTGCCATCAATTGCCATAAATTCGAAATATTGGCCAATATTAAAGTGTACACTACCAGCCAAGTGATGTTTCGGCTGTAACGGTTGTTACCAGTCAGCTTGTGCCGTTGAAGAATTACCAGACTAGCCATCCACCCAGTCATATAAATAAGCCCCCAAGCTCCCGTCCACCGAGAGTTTGCGGCGGGTGGATAGTACTCTTCAACGTAAAAGCCTATACATAAAAATGGGGCTGCCAACAAGGCGAATACACACAAGTTTTTAGAAGACATAATTGATTAATGCTAAGGTGTTTGAATGGCTGTAGACTTACAATTTCAAAAGTAAAGCATGGTCAGGTAGGCTTAAAGCTTTATTCTCCCAATTCGCGAAATCATAGGCTCAAATGATAAAATCACTATTTGAAATGTTAAAAGTCAGTTGCTATGCTCCTTTTTCAGCTAACATCAGCGGGATTAAACTGGGAATACTGTACCAAAAAAATAAATATTTTTTAAATCGGTGACGAAACACCTATCTGCGGAGGCTTCACAAATTGACCAGCTTCCAGGTAAGGCGAAAACACAGGGAAGGCCATCTAGACTAGATGAACCGCCAAAAATACAGTTCATATAAAAGTTGTTTGAATCATTGGATTGACATCTATACTTTAAGGCATAATTCATAATGTTGTCTGTATCTAAACAATTGTATGTATTGTGTAAAAAGAAATCATTTATTGATGGTCAATCATGAATAGACGTATACTTGAGTATATGACCAGTAACATAAACCAGAGTGCTAATTCAAACTAGTTAAGGATTGTATAGGCAACCGACGTTTAATTTCTCTGGCCGAACGAATGTTTGGCGTCTTTGCATAATTTATTGAAATATGGTTTGTCGGTTGATAATGCCTAACAAGAACGTCTGCTTCTTTCGCTCAATTTCCAGTTTACTAAGCTGTTAACTTTTTTCTTATCACTAAAACGATGGCGCATTTTCTACAAAAACTTCTTATATTTCAATCAGCAGAGGATTCTCAACACCATGTACCACGCTGATAACCATGACGCTACGCTTTTGGCTATTTCTTTGCGGTCTCTTATCTACGGGAGACACTTTTTTGTGGGCTCAATCTGGTAATACCCAGGAAACCGTAAACCAGCACCTTGAACGGGCTGAAAAACTCACTTCTTCACAGCCCGAAAAAGCGTTAGTTGCCGCAAAAACCGCCCTGACGCTGGCCCAAAAAAACAAACTGACTTTATCAGAAGGAAAAGCATTTCAGCGGCTGGCCCGCATCTATGCCGAACGAGACGACTACGTCAGTGCCCTTAATGCGGCCAAAAACGGGCTTTCTATTTTCCATAAGCTGGGTGAGCAGCGCGACGTCTGCCGCATGTATATGGCAGTGGGCGTCATTAACCGCTACCTGAAACTGTATGATGCTAGTATTGAGGCTAACCTGCAAGCCCTGAAAATCGCAGAAGCCGAGCAGGACACCGCTTTGCTCGGGGCCATCTATGGCAATTTGGGAAACGTGTACTTCGACCAGAAAGACTACGACCGCTCCCTGCAATCTGGCCTGAAGGCCCTGAATATACAAATGGCCCAGAGGGATAGTCAGGCAGTAGGCAATACGTTTCATAACCTAGCGAGAATTTACCGTATTCGCCGGGAGTTCGGTAAAGCCAAGGAGTTTTACAACAAATCGCTCGCCATTGACCTAAAAAAAGGCAATCAATTAAACATCGGCGGCTCTTACCTGGATTTAGCCCTTCTTTACCGGGATATGGGTGATTTTCAGCAAGCCCTGCAGTATACGCAGCGGACACTGGCCATCGCCAACCGAATCAAGTCCAAAAGTCTTCAGCAACAGGCCCTAGCCAACTTACCCCTGATTTATGGTGTGTTGGGGAATCCTGAGAAAGCCGTGATTGCCCTAAAGCAGTACGAAGAACTGAAGGACAGTTTGCAATCAGCGGAGTTGTCCAGGCAGATTGCTGACCTACAAGCCAGCTATCAAGGTGAACAGAAAGACCGTGAACTGAGTTTGCAAAAACTTCGTCTGGAAGCTCAGCAGGCATCATTAAGCCGACAACGTACGCTGATCGTTTCATTAATTGTTTTCGTATTGCTAGGGGCACTGATTGGCTATCTGCTTTTCAATCGGTACAAACTCCGGCAGCGCAACCTTAAGCTTTCGCTGGAAAATGAACAATACCAACTTTCGCAAAGCCTTCAACACCGACAAGACATAGACGAAACAATCCACTACTTCGCCAGCTCGCTTTACGGCAAAAATACGGTGGATGAAATTCTGTGGGATGTGGCTAAAAACTGCATCGCCCGGTTGGGCTTTGTCGATTGCGTGATCTATTTGCTCAATGACGAACAAACTGCCCTGGTCCAAAAAGCCGCTTACGGTAATAAAAATCCAGAAGCCTATTCAATCCTTAACCCACTGGAGATACCTCTTGGAGAAGGCATTGTGGGGAGTGTCGCTCAAACGGGTAAGCCAGAAATCGTAACTGACACCACGCGGGACCCGCGCTACGTCGTGGACGACGAAGTGCGCCTGGCTGAATTAACGGTGCCACTCTTGCTCCAAAATAAAGTAATTGGGGTTATTGACTCAGAACATCCTGAAAAAGGTTTTTTTAAAGAACATCATTTGGAAGCGCTACAAACCATTGCGGCCATCTGTAGCAGCAAAATTGCTCAAGCTATAGCAGATGAGGAGGCTAAAAAAGCCAAAATTCTGCAAATCGAAGCGGAACACATCCGGCAGTTAGACCGGGTCAAATCTCAGTTTTTTGCCAACCTATCCCATGAGTTCAGGACCCCACTTCAGTTAATTCTGGCACCACTCCAGAAAAGGGGAGCCATCAGCCCAGAGGAAACTCATATGATGGAGCGCAACGCCAATCGACTGCTAAGGCTAGTAAATCAACTCCTTGATCTGGCAAAAGCCGAAATGGGTATGCTTAAGCTGAACTACCAATGGGGCAATCTGATTGGCTTCCTTTATCAGACAGCCCGCTACTTTGAGCCGATGGCCGAAGCTAAGAAGATCAGGTATCAGATCCAGCTGCCGACAACTGAACCGTTAATGGCCTACGACAGTGACAAACTCGAAAAAATTGTATATAACTTATTGTCCAATGCTATCAAATTTACACCAGTGGGCGGTCAAGTCACAATACAGGGTGAGTTGGAACCCGAAACTGGTCTCCGGCTGGTCGTTCGCGACTCGGGCATTGGCATTCCCGAATCACACCAAGACCGCATCTTCGACCGCTTCTTTCAAATTGATTCCTCCCAAACACGCGCTTTCGGCGGGAGCGGCCTGGGACTGGCGCTGACCAAAGAACTGGTTGAACTTTACAAAGGATCGATTTATGTGGAGAGTCAGCCAGAATCAGGCAGTACCTTTGTGGTGTTGCTGCCGCTGGCTGTCGATACAACCCAGCACGCAAGCAGAGTGGATAGGGTACCCCACGGCATTGGCATGACTGCGCCCGGCCAGTTGACAGAGCAAGAGCAGACCGACATCAGCGGGGAAGACAAGCCAACACTCCTGTTGGTAGAAGACCACCCAGAACTAAACAATTACCTCCGACAGCAACTCTCCGACCGATTCAGGGTCATGCAGGCCATGCGGGGTGATGAAGGTCTACAAATGGCCCGCTGGTTGGTTCCTGACCTGATTATTTCTGACGTAATGATGCCCGGGATGGACGGTTTTTCAATGACCCGTCACTTAAAAGAAGACGATCTGACCAGTCATATTCCGATTATCCTGTTAACGGCAAAAGACGACATCGATTCCCGGAAGGAAGGGTTTGAGGGTGGGGCTGAACAGTACTTAGCTAAGCCCTTTGCTTTAGATGAGCTGATTGCCCGCATCAACAGCCTGCTCACCCAGCGCAATCTGCTGCGCAAAAAGTACAGCCGGGAAGTAATGTTGCAACCGACAAGCGCACCCGTACGCGACCGGGAGGCCGAGTTTCTGGAAAAAATCATCCGCCTCATCGACGAACACATGACCGATGAGGCTTTCAGTGTAGAAATTCTTCAACGCGAGATGGGTATGAGTCGGATGCAACTGCACCGGAAACTGAAAGCACTGACCGACCAGTCGGCCTCTGATTTTATCCGTTGCATCCGGCTGCAACGGGCCGCCGACCTCCTGCAACAGCCCGGTATCCAGATTGCCGAGGCCGCCTATCTGTCGGGTTTTAACCATCTTTCCTATTTCTCAAAGTGTTTCAAGGACCAATTTGGGATGCTTCCCTCCGAATTTATCAGGCAAAAAGAAATTAATAAGTAAATCCTACAACTACAAACCATTGATAATCAGCTTGTTTTTGTCGAAACTTAGCACATGTTACACCAGTGCTATGATATGGGAGATGAGTGTCAGCCCCTTGGTGTGAACCTGCACTACCTTTACCGCCGTAAAGTATTCGCTGAATTACCTAAAAGCAGTAGGCCTCTCATTAGTAATTAACCAAAAACAAAGCCATGAAAAAGTCTTTTCTTCTTCTTACGCTGATAAGCTTGTTGACGACGCAAGCCTATGCTAAGCTGACAAAATTCGCAAAACTGAAGCACCGAAAGCTACTCTGGAGCAGCAGTTAGCAAACTACATATCGTACACCGACGCGCTCAGGGCTCCCCAAAAGGCGGGCTTTTTTGGCGATTCTGTTTCGAGTCAACTTCCAACCAGAGTAAACCACCTAGTGAAGTGTATCGGACCGTACTGAATACCTGATTCGACCTATAATTTCCTAAAATCCAAACGACGTTTACCCAGAGCAGACCCCCGCTCCGGGTTGGGCAAGCCATGTTTTCAATTCATTAATATTAAACCAATAATTTTCAAAATCATGCGTAAGTATTTCACAAACCTCTTAACAGCAGTGAGCTTTACCAGCCTTCTATTCAGCTCCAATCAACTGCAGGCCCAATGGCAGACTCAAAACGGCAACCTGTACGTCAATCCTCCAGCCAAAGTTGGAATCGGCCTGTCAAATCCTAATCGGAACTTAGACATTCATAGTACGTCAGACACATATCTACGGGTTAGCTCACTGGGAGGGGCTTCTCTTTCCACCCTTACGGCCGGCATCGAACTTCGGCGCACCGTGGCGAACGGTTCGTCTTCGGCAACCTGGTCCATCAACAACGAAAACCACTTCCGCATCCGGCACAACGGTGACCTGCTGTTTGGCCTGGCCCCCGACATGGCCCGAATGGGTATCAACACCGACAACCCAGTTGTGTTTACCATCTACGGAAAAAACGCCGCTAAATCGGGTAGTTATGTGGCCGACGGTGCCCTGCGCCTGCACACCAAAGTGGGCGACAACATTCATATGCTGGCACTGGACGGCAACCAGATCGAAAGCAGCGACCCGCTGTACATCAACAACGATTCGGAACAGAACGTACACATCGCCAACGGTGGGGGTAAGGTAAAAGTGGGTACGACCGACAACGAAGCCCGGTTTAGTATTGCTTCGGAAAGCGATATGCAGCTCAAGCTCATCAACCCTGGTACCGGTGGAGCTGCCTGGCGGATTGGTGTAGCCAACAGCAATTGGAGTGCAGGAGCGGGTAAGCTGGTGTTCTCCAAAACGAACAGTTCAGACGATGCGACGATGGTGATTACCCCCGCTGGGAACGTTGGCATTGGCCTCACAACGCCTTCCAAAACCTTGCAGGTCAACGGAATCACCTCAACCAAAATACTCGAAATCACTGGCGGTTCAGACCTAGCCGAACACTTCGACATCGAAGCTGGCGAAACGCTGCTACCCGGTACGGTGGTCAGTATTGACCCCAATAAACCCGGACAGCTGCGGGTGGCCAGCCAAGCCTATGACAGAACGGTGGCTGGTATTGTGAGTGGAGCGGGCGACGTGCAGCCAGGTATGCTGATGGGGCAGGCGGGTACCCTTGCCAGCGGGCAGCACCCTGTGGCCCTTACGGGACGCGTTTATTGTCGGGTCGATGCACAGTACGGGGCCATCCGGCCAGGCGATTTGCTCACCACTTCGCCTACAACCGGCCACGCCATGAAAGCCACCGACTCTGGGAAAGCCCAGGGAGCTATCCTGGGTAAAGCCATGACCTCGTTGGAAACAGGCAGGGGCTTGGTACTTGTGCTGGTTAGTCTTCAGTAAAATTTCCAAAAAACAGCAAAAAAATGAAAGCAATCAATCTTTTACTCATTGGTCTGGCCTGCCTGTTGAGCGTTTCAGCGGTAGCCCAAAAGCTGCTACCGTACTCGTTCCAGCATCAGGCCGATTCGTCCGACCACAATACACTTCGGTTCCTGACGCAGGTAACGCAGCCAAACACGACCTTTCTTAGGCTGTATTTTGCGGGTACTCAATTGGGCGAAGGCAGCTATCTAGTGCTGGAAGGTGCCGACGGTGCCCGGCAGGAACTCAGAAAACAGGACCTCGATAACTGGCACTACAGCTCGGCCTACTTCAACGGCCAATCGCTCAATGTATCGCTCTTTACCGCTCCCGGCGACCGCAACACGGTGCGCATTTCTGAAGTCAGGGTCACCGACCCGCAGGTCGGACAGGCGGGGAATCCTCGGCGTGGGGCAAAAACAGGCGGTACCACAGTCCAGACAGCAACCTCAACCTCAGCGAACATTACCGAAATGTATCCTTACGCCAAAGCGGTAGGCCGTTTTACCAACGGAATTTCTGCGGGCGGTACTGGCTGGATTGCACCGAATGGGGCCATCGTGACAACCTCTGACATCGGTTATGACGTGATTGAATTCAATGTACCCCCTTCCGTTGGAAACACCATCCAGCACCCATCCCCTCAGGATCAGTATCCTTTAAATTTGGGGAGCGGAGTCAAGGGGTATCATAAGTTTGTCTTCAATGGGGAGAGTTACATAACGAAAGTAGGTTGGGGTGTTTTGGAGGCACTTCCAAATGGTACAGGGCTGCGGCCTGGTGAACGCCAACAGGAATATTTTCGCATCGCTACAAATCCGAGCAATTACATTCTTGACAATCTAGAGGACAAGTCGGTCGACCTGTTCCATTATGGGGTTTTTGATGGCCCTGTGCTGGAAGGCTTCTCAAACTTCAAAAACCTGCAGTTGACGCAAACATCCCTGCAGAAGCAGAACACCTACCTAAAATATGATCTTCCCTATGCAAGCGATGACCGTGACCTGTTCGTGGTGTATTCCATGAATAACTATTCCCTTGCCTATGGCGCTCCTATTACTTATGAGGGTTCAAATGTAGCAATCGGAGTACACTTCAGCAGCAATGACGGAGAAAATCCCGCCATTGGACCTGGTTTCCGGAGCGACGGCTTCCGAAATGGCCTTGCCAGTTTTTTTTCCAACAATTCCGTGTACGTCGACCCCGAAGGCCTTTTCGATCCTGGTACTGGGGAGATTCACAAACCATTCCGTACCGAAAACAAAGCGGCTAGCGATGCCCCAGCTGGGGCACAGGTGTACTTCGCCCGGGGCGATTACTACGGTCCATCCACCTTCAACCGGCCTATGACCCTGCGGGCACCCGTGGGCACGGTCAGGATGGGAGTGCCCTTTTCCTCGGCTCGCAAGGCTGCCGAACCGACCATCTCACCGCAGTTGTTGGCGGAAGGGTCTTCTCCATCATTCGTTCGGGAATCGGCTGAAGACCGCCAGGTACACGCCTACCCCAATCCATTTAAGGAGCAGACCGAAATCAACTACCCGTTTGCGGTGGGAAGGCCCGTATCGGTGCACATATTCAACATGGCCGGCGTGCCTGTCGCTACGTTCACCCCGAATGACACAGCATCGGGTCAAAAAGGGGTGCAATGGAACGGCACTGACCGGCACGGAATGCCAGTACCAGCAGGGTTATATTTAGTGAAGGTAAACTTTGGGAATCAGACCTATACGACCAAAGTTCTGAAAAACTAAGCGGCATAAAGGAGCCGTGCATATCTGGCTCCTTTATGCCTTGCGATGCCAGAACCAACCTAACATAAATCCTTATATGCTATCACCATGAATGTTGAAGTCAAAAAATTGACAGGTGATGAAGTGGAGCCATTCATTGAGCTGATTCACCTATTCAGAGACGTTTTTGAAACCGACAAGGTAACGAAAGCCCAGCCCGAACACTTGCGTCGCCTGTTGGCCCGACCTGATTTTGTCGTTTTCGTCGCCCAGTTTGCCAATCAGGTTATTGGTGGTCTAACTGCCTACATTTTACCCCAATATCATTCGGAAAAGCCAGTGGTTTATCTGTATGATATAGCGGTTGGTACAACCTATCAGGGGCAGGGTGTCGGTACGAAATTACTAACGCAATTGATGCAATACTGCCGCAATTTGGGTACAGAGGAATTGTTTGTACAGGCAGATAAAGAAGACAGTCTGGCCATTGACTTTTACCGAACAACGGGCGGTGCGGCCATGGAAGTCATTCAGTTTACGTACCCGCTGAATCAATAACGCACACCTATTCAGCGGATACGTAATCAAAAAACACTAACTAACATGTATAATTTCTCTTATTTTAAAGAAAAGGATCGACAGGCAATATTGGATTTTATGGAAGAATATCCATTTGCATTTTTGACAGGGAACACTTTGTCAGGTGCTCCAGTTGCTACACAAATTCCAGTAATGATTGAAGAAAGACAAAGTGAATTGTTTTTGCAGGGACACATCATGCGTAATACAGACCACCATAAAGCTTTCGTTGAAAATCCCAACGCACTCATTGTATTTACAGGCCCCAATGCCTACGTAAGTGCTTCTCTGTACAGTAATCCACACATTGGTTCAACCTGGAATTATATGAGTGTACACATTCACGGTCAAATAAAATTTATGCCTGAATCTGAATTGATTCAATTAATGAAAAAAATGACCTTAAAATTTGAAGGGGGAAACAGTACCTCGCCGACGATCTATGACAACCTTCCGGACGCGTTTTTAAAAAAGATGATGCCGGCAATTGCTGGTTTTGAGATGAAAGCCGATAGGATAGAGAATGTTTTTAAATTGAGCCAAAACAGAGATGAAAAAAGTTATCTGACCATTATTTCAAAACTGGAACAGGAAGGTGGTAACAGTAATTTAATTGCCATTGAAATGCGAAAGCACAGAGCAGAATTATTTCCTCCGGGAATTGAATGGGATGAAAATAAATTTGATTCATAACTTTTGGAACCTTCAAAATCAGTTAACAATTACAAAATGAAAAGAATGATGAATAACTTATTTGCAGCCGTTATTTTGGGAATCACCCTGACGGGTGTTGCACTCGCTCAGTCGCCGTCTATAGGGTCGTCCATAAAAACAGAGAAGGTGAAGGTAGCGGTGGTCGAATTTACCCCCCGCCTCAACGCGTCGGGGATGACTGCCGAAGCCAAGCGGCAGCTTCAGGCCAGCATCGCGTTCCGACTTATGAAAACCAACCGGGTTCATGTCGTGGATGTCAGGCACACGAGGGAGGCATCACAAGCTGATTTGGCAGCGGTGAACGGTGCTTCGACGGCCGCTGCGGTGCGGGTCGGCAAGCAACTCAAAGTCAGTTATGTGCTGACGGGGACGGTCGAAGAATACAACACCAAAGGCTCCGCCACGCTCAAAACCCAGCTCGTGGAGGTGGCCACCGGCAAAGTCAAATACACTGTTGAGCTATCGCACCAAAGCCCGAAAGAACTGCGCACCGGCGGAGATGTTGAAATGAAAACGTACGTACTGCTACCCATAACGCTAAGGCTGGCAGAGACGCTTACGGCAGAGCTATTATAAAAGTTTAAACAGCTACGCTGTATTGTAACTGCCCGACAAGTTTGAATACAGCGCAAAATACACTGCCGCCCTTTTGTAACGACTCCCCCTTTTTTTTAACGCAAAAGTCCCATTTGCAATATTAAAGGCATCGCTAAATTATCCCATGCTAGGGCTCTTTTTTATCATTACATGTTTTGCGTTACTAAATCCTACAATTTAGCCTACCATAAAGGAGATTTGTCCATTTTGAGTTAAAGAATGTCCAATTTGAGCTAACAAGGACACAGAATCTTAACCTAATTTTGACAAAATTACTTCAACGTTATTGAAAACTTGCATAGATCAATGAATGTAAAAATTGTATGGTACCCATGCCTTGGGTTCTTATTGTCGTTATTTTTTGCGCCAAAAACCTACAGCCAATCTACTCCTCCCGACTGCAATAGCTGTACCGTAGCCACAAATCCCACCGGGCCTAATTATGCCAATCAAACCCTGATAAACCATAACTTTATGGCAATGGGGGCAAATGCCTTGGTTAATGCCAATTTCCAAGGGGCTACCATTACAGGGGCACAGTTTCAAAACATGAATTTACAGGGAGCCAATTTCAAAGGGGCTACCATTACCAATGCCGACTTTTCGGGCGCTACGTTAGATCATACGTGTTTTCAATCTGCGGATTTGACCGATGCTAATCTGCAATTTGCCATTTTTAAGGCTACAGACTTATCCTGTGCTCACTTGATTGGGGCAAAATTTGGTCCTGTCATGACCATTCAGTCGTCTCCTGATAATATTCGTACTCGTTTCAACTACACGACGGTTGACTTTGTCAATTTTCCAATCAATAATTGGCCTTACACCTACTGGGCAATGACCGATTTGAGTTATACTATTTTATCGGGCATGACCTCCAAAAATTTTAATTTGAAGGGCAAAAACATTACTAATGGTATCCTAAAAGGGATCAATTTTACCAGTTTCGATTTGCGCCACTGTACAATGACGGGGGTAGACCTGACAAATGCCACGCTTTCCTATGCCAACATGGACAGTGTTTTAATAAACCTGGCCAATCTTACTAACGTGGTGGGTCAGGGGCTTTCGATGCGCGGTGCAGTTTTTTATCAGTCAGGTGATGGGCAACGGGGTACAAATTTATCAGGGGGTCAGTTCAACAATGGAGCCGATTTTAGCAATGCCAATATGCAATATGCCACACTTACAGGAGCGTATTTTGCAGGGGCTAATTTGCGGGGTGTCAACTTCAACTACACAAACGGGCAATCTGGCGGCATCTATAACGTAGCTAATTTTACAGGGGCAGGTATGGACAATACCACCTTCAACAATGCCAGCATGAACGGAGTATCTTTCAACAACAGTTACCTGCAGAATGCCCAATTCAATAACGTTACCTTAGCCACCACCGATTTTTCGGGGGCAACCATGCCCGGTGCAAACTTTCAATCATCGGTATTGCAAGGGGTAAAGTTTATAAGGACTATTTTACAAAATGCTAATTTCCAGAATACCACCTTCAATGTGCCCCCCAACGGTGGCGCGGGGGTAGATTTGTCATGCTCGCAGTTGGGAGGCGCCAATTTTGCCAATGCAATTGTCTATCAAGTCAATTTTGCCAATGCAGTCATGCTTCTGGCAGATTCTTGCTGTAGTACTCTCTCTGGTACGTATTGCGGTACCGTGGCTATAAATGGGCTAGCGTATGGAGCTACGGTACTTCCACCGCTCAACGGGCAGAAAGTTACTTGTCCCAACGGTGATTATGCGGTCTGTGCAGGAAGCCAATGGAGTATTCCCAACGACTGGACGACTGCGGGATGTAGTTCACCTGCACAACAACAAAAAATGTGGTATAAACCAGATTGCAGTAGCGGTACTGATACTGCGGCTTCTGTAGCTTTTAGTGACCCAAAACTAAAGCAATGTATCAGTCTTCAACTCTTTAACGACCCTAATAGGAATATCAGCGTTACCACAGCTGCGCAAGTATATCAGGTGAGTTGCCCTTATCAAGGTATCAGTAATTTAGGAGGGTTGGAGAAGTTTACGGCCCTACAACAATTAGATGTTTCGGGCAATCTCTTGAGTGATAACGGTAGTTTTTTCTCCCAACTCACCACCATCCAACAACTCAAAGTAGCGAATAATCAACTCACGGGCTTAAGCCTCAATACCTTAAAAACGCTAAATTATTTAGATGCTTCCAATAATAAAATCACCAACAATATCGCCTTTAATGCCAGTGCTTTTATCAATTATTTGGATTTGTCTCACAACCAGCTCTCCACCTTCGACATCAGCCTTCAAAATAAACTCTTCTATGTAGATTTATCGTACAACAAACTAAATAACATTTTAGGAACATCTTCGGGCCTTAGTTGCGGCAGTACCCTTACAACCCTGTATTTAGAAAACAATTCGCTCACTACCATTGGAGACATCAGTAGCTTTTACAATAACGGTTTAGGAAAGCTACGCTTTTTGAATTTAGCCTGCAATCCCTCCTTTCAATGCAACACACTTGGCTTAAACTCAACCAGCCAAAATCAACAAAATTTTCTTCAAAACAGCCAATGTGGCCAAAATAGCTTGCCCAGTTGCAATTAAGCGCTTACGTAATAGAGAATCAATAAATACATATAGGTTATGAAAACTACACTCCAATTCTCGTGGGTTTTGTTCATTTTTTTGAGCCAAATCCTCCAGGCTCAAACGCCTTTCAATTGCCCTTACTGTGATTTATCGGGTCAGGATTTTTCAGGCAAAAATCTGCAAGATGCCAATTTGCTGGGTGCCAAATTAGACAATGTCAATCTGCAAGGGGCCGACCTGACGGGGGCATACTTAAGTAGGGCAAGCTTACAAGGAGCTAATTTACAACAAGCCAAAATGGGAACTTCCACTAAAGGAGTCAGCAACTTCTCGCTGGCCGATTTGACCAACGCCAATTTTGCGGGAGCAAGCATTGGGGCTACTGTTTTTTTTCATGCAACGCTCAATAATACCAATTTCTCCAATACTGATTTAAGCCAAGCCAAGTTTGGGATAGTGCCCACTTTGTCTGCTCAAAATGCGGTTAATACCATTATGCCTCAACCTTATGTAAATGCTAAACTGGTAGCTGTCCCTGCGGGCAACTCGGTGTATGTCAACGATGGTACAGGGGTGGATAACAGTACCTGTGGAGCTTTAGGCAGTCCCTGTAAAACGATTTATCAAGGAATAAACAACTGCACAGGAAATCCGTGCAACGTGTTGGTGGAATATGGCCAATACACGACGCCATCAGGAGGATGGTCAATTAACCTAAAACCCGGAGTAAACCTTTTTGGTGGTTATTATAATGGACAGCCAACAGATGCTCAGAGTGTGATTACCCTCAACTCAGATGCTACCAACGGAACTCATGCTACCATTTGGGGAAGTAATATAGGGGGCAATATTACCATCGCCAATTTTATTATCAATGGTTTGGCTACGACAAGCAACAACGGCCCTTCGATGGTAATGCAGCTCAACAATTGTTCAAATGTTCAACTTGCCAACGTCAATATCAATGCGGCCAAAGGCGGCACTGGCACCAAAGGGGCTGACGCTGTAAAGGCCAGCGACGGCGGCACCGGCGGCACCGGAACAACAAGCAGTGGCGGCACAGGAGGGGTCTCGGCACACCCAAGCAACAATGCCGGTGGAAGGGGAGGAAATCAAACTGCCGGAAAAGCAACGTGTGACGGTGGGGTAAACTGTTCAGTTGGCTATGATTATTCGGGCTCATCAATGGATGGCAGTTCGGGTCAACCCGCTACGACGGGCTATATAGCAAGTGGGTCGTCTCGCGCAGGAAAATCACCGAAAGTTTGTACTGGGTGGCTGCAGGATGCCCCGGGCCAAAACACCGCCGGCACCAATGGACATAGTGGCTATTGCGGTGGTACAAACAGCGCATCATCTGATATTACCGGACACTTTTCTAATGGATTGTGGGTAGGTACAAGTGCTAACCAAGGGACCAGCGGCGGTTATGGCGGCGGCGGCGGCGGTGGCGGTGGCGGAAGTGCCGTTGCCTATTGTAATTGCGTTTGCGGCAATCCCGACCAGCACTACGGCACCGGCGGCGGCGGTGGCGGAGCGGGTGGAGAAGGGGCCGCCGGAGGCATGGGAGGTATGCAGGGGGGAGCTTCTATTGGTATTTTGCTGTATGTATCTACCTGTGTTTTTGGTGATGACGTAAAAATTGTAGGAGGCTCTGGCGGAGACGGAGGAAATGGTGGAAACGGAGCATCCGGCGGAAACGGCGGGGCAGGTGGTGACGGCGGCCCAACCAATAACATAGGCGATTCGGGCGGAACGGGCGGAAAAGGAGGCAGAGGAGGTAGCGGGGGAATGGGCGGCGCCAGCGGGGGCGGCGCGGGCGGCAATGGCGGCCCTTCGTATTGCATTGCACAAGTGACTGATTCGCAAGGGCATACTTCCTCTATTTCGGGTACACCGCAGTATTATCAGGGCATTTCGGGTGCTGTGGGTAATGGTGGCAATGGTGGCGTTAGCTCAGGGTCTTGCACGGCTGGAAAAGGAGCAAATGGTGTGGCAGGAAATGTACTTACTGTTTGGCAAACGGCCAATCAGTAACATTGTTTGGAATATAACTCAACATAAATAAACCCTTAATTTCAATTGTTATGTCAAACTTCATTCCTCACATTATCCATGCCGACCTTTCGGATGGACTTCACAACGAATCGTATTGGGTACAGGTAGCAGGTACTAAGTTTCCCCTTGTTCCTCATACATCAGAAACACGGGCGACAGCAAGAGCCAATCACCCAGTTTTACAAAAAATTGCGGACGAATACCTTACTCATTATACGCAAGACATCGTAGATTTACCCAGTAATCAAGCCCTTCGAATCAGTATTCGGCATACGGTACATAATCATCCCGAAATACCTAATCACTATGGTATTCATCACGTAGCCATGTACGCACCACCCAGAACTAACACCGTGACTTTGGCCGTGGCTTCTCCTGCCGAAGCCCCTGGCTTACAGGCAATTCTGATGGATTATACAGCCACCGCCAACAGCCTTATCTACCATCATGCCGATTTAATCAACCAAGATCCAAACTACTCATCAATCGTTTTAGAGCATTTTGACCCAACCCTTGCCCCTGCCAACTATGACCTTATTCAGCAGTTTGCGATGTCCTTGCGGGCTTTGGGCTTACCTACCCAAACAACGGGTTGGGCTAACTGGCAACTTTTCGATGCTGGGGATGCCATTGCTTCAGGGGCGATTCAGCCACCACCCAACCAAGTAGCAAGCTACTACTCACTCAAAATAACCGACGCCGCTACCAACGCAATGACTCCCGCTTTGAGTGCAGTCTTAAACAGCACCAAAAATGATATACGGCTCCAAAATATCAAGTGGAATCAAGAAAGTGGAAATAGCGTACAAACGAGTCCTACCGCGAGTTCGCCCACACCATCGCCCATTGTACCTGCTACTTCGTTTATAGCCTTAGGCACGGCAAATGCTGTGTTGGCAGTTGATGATAACTGGCGGGTGAGTATGTCAAATACCCATACCGTGGATGGGCTTCAAACGAGCATACAAGTAGTAAATGCCGCCGCCAATCAAGTTAAAATCTCAATGACCAATACCTATGTACGTTGGTTGGGTGTTTATCTCGAATTTATTGATGCCAACGGAAAAAGCATGAATTTACCTAATTGGCAGATTGATGATAATGACGACGTGCCCGCCATTGCTAACTTCCTCGGAATCAACTACGATAATGTTCGTTTTGCAGGATATATTACCCCTATTGATACCATCTTAGGAATCCCTGATATTTTTAATCCAGGTACAGTAGATATCACCTTTACTTTTCCAGCAGGGGCCGTCAGTGTCAATATTTATGGGTGTGGTATCGGAATTAGTGCCTTGCCTTATCCGCTTACTCCTATTTTGGGAGGGGTTTATACAGGTATTGCCAATTTTGGCATTCCTGGTTTGTTCTTAGGACTACTGGTTTCGGCAGCCAGCTATAAGCCTGTTTACAAAATTATGGGTGATGCGGGAACCCTAAAAGATGTGGTGAGTGTAGGAAAAGATTGTTGGGATTTGCTCTATGATGGGCTAGCAAACAGCGAAATTGATTGGAGTGCATTGGAAGACATTGCCAAGATATTGTTCAACAAAGCCGCCGAAAAAATACTAGAGTGGTGCGAAGCCCAAATCGTAAAGGGTGAAATAGAAGATGAAATCCCATTTGCTGGGTGGATTATGGCAGGTATCCACGCCGCCGCTGATATTATTCAAATGTCACAAACCATTGTGGAGGTGTGTAGTTCTGACTTCATGATTAAAAATTCAGCCGCTATCACTATCACTAGCACGGTAGAGATGCGACCCGACCCTCGTTTGCAAACTTTCCCGCAGGGTTCACCCGCTTCGTATGTGACCAAAATGATTTTTCAAAACAACCGTCCTACCAATTCATCAAGTCATGATGTTGCTGCTGGCAATACGGCCACTGTATTCAGTAATCAATACGATAACCCACTGGGCGGTCAGGTAAAATTTGAGGTAGACTACTACATCGGTTCTTGGTTGGCAGGACAAGCCACCACCTCATGGATGCCCAATGACGAAGAACACACAAGCGACGTGGTACTGTATCTTGTAGATAACCCGATTCCTTTGGATACAAACTCCATTTACAGTCAGCAAAAATTGTTAACCTACCAAAATGGCAACTATCAATGGACGCCTAATACGTCCCCACCAACCGCAACGATTACCAATACCGATGCCAGTCAAAGTGGAAATGCAATTTCCCAATGGCTGGGCTTAGCATTGAGCCAGCGCTATGCTGTACTGGGAATGTCTTGGAAAGCCGCTGGGACTGGGGTTACGGCTTGTTCGGATGGCAGCACAGGGCAAGTGTACGTGTCCGAGAATTTCAGTATTCCAGGCATGTCCATGAAAACCTCCGGGTTGCCATCTTGTGGGCTAACGGGCGAAACGCAGCTGGTTTATGATGTGTTTCCGCCTAAGTTTTTGATGGAAAACGGCAACTGGGTACTCGATGCCAACAACAATCCCCAACCTGACCCCAACGACAAAGACTTAGGCAGCTACTATATTGACCCTCGTAAAGCCAACAATGACCCTTACCTAGACGGCGGATTTCATTTGCGACAGGTGAATATCAACCCTATTTCCACTTTCAATATGGCCGAAAATCAATTGAGTTGGGGGCGCTTTCCGCTTTTTCCCGATTCAATAACCATGCACCCCTCGGGATTTGTGATAGGGGTAAATATTGCCAATAGCAAAATAATGATTAGCCGATTGCCAAATGTTGGACAAAACGATGCGGAGGTGCCAATGGCTAAAATGGCGGCAGGACAAGCCCAAAACTTCAACACAGGCAACGGTACTACGGGCGGACGAGCGGGGCTTTTGTTTGAGCCAAAAGGCATCACATGTACCTACGATGGTACGACCATTGTACTGGAACAAATGGCAAGTCAGTCGTTTAATGTAGCTCGTTTACAGGCTTTTGATTTAAATGGCAACCCGGTCAGTTATTTTAGTGACCAAAACGGCAATCCTTCACCCTTTATGCAATTGCCTACCAATGCCATTTACTCTGATATTGTGGCCATTGGGGATATAAAAACCACTTATATTTATGTGTTATTCTATACAGGCTCAGGGCAGCAAGCTTCGGATTATTCGGTGGCTATTTACCAATGTGGACAAGATGCTCCTGCGGGAAATTTCCTCGTCAAAACTGACAATATTCCAGCGGCACGAATACAGGTAGATATGTGGCATACCCTATACACCCTTAACTATGCGATGACGACCAACGGTAGCGGCACCAATGCGGGGCCAAGTGGTGCCAACACAGGCCCTAACGGTCAAACAGCTCCCTCTATGAGTCAATGGTTGCCGCCCATTCCTTCGTAAGCTAAGGGCGTAATAAAATAAGTAAAAACAGTGTTATCGTATGGTAACTACTGTTTTTACTTAGCTATTGTAAATTCCTATGAAAGTGGTGCTTCGTCATATTTATCGAATCAATAATGTTGTTGGCACTTCCGTTCAAGTCCTTTGGAGTAATGGTGATTGAGCCGTTTACCACGTTTACTTAAAACCGTTCAAGCGTCAAATCATCAAAATAAGCGGTTCCTTCCGAATCTGCTGCCGTATAACCTAAACGGCAACTGATTCTCACATAACCATCACCAGAATTGAAAGGAAGTACTACCTGTGTCCAGTCAGTAGTGCCCTTAATGTCTTTACTTCTCGGTGGAAAACTAGCACTGTCTATGCTCGTGCTGACACTCAAACATCCCCCTACCCCTCCTGGGTTGGCATTGGTGGTAACGTTTTCAGTTTTAATCCAGCCCTTCAAAACATAATTGGTATAAGGCGCAAGAAAAAGAATCTGATACGCCTGTACATCATTGCTTTGCACAGGCCCAGCTACGGGACCCGAATAAATCCTGATGCAATTGGAGCCGCTGCGCCCTTGCCCTACTAGCCACGAGAATACTGCCTGATCGGGTTTATACCCGCCTTTTAGCCAATAGGAAAAAGCACCAGCGTTTACAAAGTTAACAGCGTTCTCAAAATCGGCGTTAGGGATCAAAGGAAACCCCTGGTTTAATGTTAACTTTAGGGAGGCAGTGGTACAGAAAGAGGGATTGTTTCTATTGCAGACCGAATAGACCAGACTGTCGGTCCCGGTATTTTCATTTGAAATATAACTGATGGTTCCGTCGGGATTGACGGTGGCCGTTCCTCGGGTTGGGTTGACAACAATTACGGGTAAAGAGACTTGTGTCAAATTTGTTATGGCCGAACCATCAGGATTAAAGTCATTGGCTAGGACTGTAATTTTCTTGGCATATCCTGCTGCCGCCGACGAAATATCTGCTTTGGCCATTGGAGTTCCACATCCCTTAATCAAGGCCGTAAATACACTTCCTTTAGACGCCTCAAAGCCTGGCAGCAAACTAACATCGTTGCCCGCCCAATACATTACCGTACTACTAGCGGGTATTTCTTGCGTTGAAACGATGGTTTGTACCACCTGCTCAACTCCCGACGAAGCAGTTGCTGAAAGCACCGTAGAATTGTCCACAATCGTAACTGTATATGGCTGACTTGACAGAGCTCCACAACCGTAATCACAAGTCACGGTGTAATTTGTGGTAGAAGTTGGGCTGACCGTAATAGAAGAAGTCGTTTCGCCATTTGACCACGAAAGCGTTCCATAACAGCCATAGGCCGAAAGTTTAGTAGCAGAACCTGGACAAATGGTATTTACCCCATAAATACTTGGAGGGTCAATACCGCAATCTTTACCGTAATTTCCACTGATAGGACTCGAAACAGCGGAAGCTCCGTTGGAATCTGTGACTCGTACACGCGCGCTATAGGGTCCAGTTTGAGGAATCACATAGTCATAATAGTAATCAGTGAGGGCAGGCGTGTCGAAAACGCCATCATTGTTAAAATCAAATTCAGTGGTAAACGAATTATTGTTGGGGTCTGTGGTCGAGCTGGCATCAAAGCGGGTACCATTGCCCGAATAAGATGCATTGGGATAGTAGGTTTTTAAATAGGGCTTAGGGGCTTGGTTGCCCGCCGTAACCGACAAAGTAAAACTGGGAGAAACGGTTCGATTTCCCTGCCTGTCACCTACAACAATCCTGAATGCATTGGTCGTTCCTGCTTGATAATAAGGCGTTTTAAAAGTAGTATCTACATTCAATTGCTGCAATGCCAATTCGTCAATGAGCTGCCCATTATAGTCGTATAAATGCGCATAAGCAACACTGTCGGTGCAGAAAGCCGAAAATCTTATATTCAATAATCCAGCAACGGGGCTTACGGTCCCATTGGTTAATACGGTTAAATTGTGACCATAATAGCTCGCTTTTCTATAACGGTTGAAATAATAACTTTCATTTAACATTAATGCTGAACCATATTCCAGGCGGGTATAGTCTTGGGGGTAGAGAGTAGGGAAAAAACTGCCTCTTATCCCCCTTAGTCCATTTCCCATCAGTCCCCCAAAAAAATTATCGTCGTGACGAGCGTCGTGGAAACCTAAACCAAAGGCATGACCCATTTCGTGGCACAAAGCCCCCAAGTAGGAAGAAGCTACCGTACTAAATGTATTCTTCTCAAACCAGGGAAAAGATACATTTTGAACCAATGGATAAGGCCCTAATTCGGGAATAATTTGACCCGCATAAGGGGTGTTATCCAGCAACCGTTGAGGATTGAATAGTGGAATGACATTGCTACCCAATTCAGCCGTCCCCGAATGGTTTCCGTTTCCACTACCACCGCCCATGGCAAGCCCACCGATAAAACTCCCATCTGGAAGTTGTACCTGTGTTTCTGGGATAAGTACCCACACTTCTCCCCCTAAATCAATGGTTAGGCCTGCATTTTTGGCCGCAAATTTTGTTCTGTCAAATAAATCGCCCCCACTATTTCCTCTTAAATAACTATCCGTTTCAGGAACATTGACCAGATGGATTTTGGGTCGTGGTGAATCCTCTTCCGTTTCAAAAATAAACGTTTTGGGGCCAAAACCATTTTGTTCCATATTATCGCGAAACCACACTTGCGCCATTTCTATGGCAAATTGCAGATTCTCTTTATAATTGGCTTGGGGAGTACGATTGGAGGGAACCACATAGCCTATTCTGACTTTGGCAGGCGGCCATGGAAGGATGCCGCTACCGCCAGTTCGAGCCGCCGCCGATACCCTGTTTATATTTTCAAAAGGCGCTTGATAATCAAGGTTTGTACCATTTAAAAGTGGGGTTTGAGCATTTAATAAAATACCAGTACACAAAAAGCAAAAAGTTAGAACCCACAAACCTATTTTCATCTTTTTCATGGACATTATTTTTTCAGCACGCATTTGTCAAAGGTAATTTGCTTGGTTGTCCCCAAGTATTATATGACTCTAGAGATGCATCACATCTTTCCCACAGTTTTGAAAAGTGGAATGTGGTGGGCTTTTTTCTACTTTAAATTTTATCCCAAATTAGGAATATACGGGATAAAAAAATATGAGTTAAAACATCCTTTTGATTGATTTTTTACCAAAAGTGCCAAATTCGCTTAAAAGCACAGGAGGAATAATAAACCCAGAGTATAGCCCTAGTGCCTTACTATATGGTGTATACGACATCGTAAATCTCCAAATAATGGCTGTGTTACTCTATTAAAAAATTTTGATTTTGAAATTTACGCTCATTTGAATTACCAAGGTAGCTATCAAAAATAGGCCGTTTTATCTGCTTTTAAATGTCGTAAAAAATTGAGTGACTGTTGCTGTATGTTTTCAAATATTGTAGAAACAAAACCTACGTTTAATAGCAAGCAAACTGAGTTAGACTTTTATTTATTTGGGTATCCTTGCGCAGATTCAGATTTGATTGTGTTGCAGGCCGAGGGTATTTAGGTAGAAATTTTTGAAGCTCCCATCCAACCAACATTTCATAAACTTCTTAATACAAAATTGACAGCTGCCAAAAATCATTCAATCTTCTCCTGAAAAATCAGCAGAAACCCTGGTGGGTGTTTTGGGGATAGCTTTCATTTAATACATATTTATGGCTTTACATAAAGCCATAAATATGTAAAACCTAGCCCAGCCACCCTATAAGCCTTAATTTGGACTTTAATTCCGCTTCTTTTAGCTCAAAGTCTTTATTGACAACAGAAAATCGCTCGGGGAATTTTTGCATGGCTTTCATGAAAATAAGGGTTTGAACATGCTCTCTGTTAAGATTTTCTGCATCGTCTTTCTTTCTATCCCAATCTCTGCTGTACTTTAACCCTTCAATGATTTGTTGGCGTGTTTCAGGTGTTTGCTCAAAAATCTCCGCAACTATCAACTTTTGCTTTTCATAGTGGTCAATTCTAAGATTTTCCAGCTCGTTCTCCAATGCCACTCTTTCATTTGCCTTTTCTTGTTGTTGCGCTGCTATTTTAGTTCGGTTTTGCCGCTTTACTTCAATAGGGTCTATTACTCCTTTTGTCGAAATCATCTTTGCCATGTATGCAGGAATATTTTTAATTTTCTCGCCTGCTTTTATTCTATTGAGTGTATAAACAATTCCCGTTTTTACGTCATCGTATGTATATTTTGACAACCACTGCTGCAATGTCTGGTCAGGGATTAAATCAGCTGTTAAGATTGAAAGCTCATTCAGAGCCGTTCCTTTTTCGGTCGAAAACAAGGGCAGCTCGGGCAGTTGCTTTCTTTCTGGCAAATGTGTAAGTATATTGAACTTTATCTTTACAACCTTCCTACCTTGCTTTATTTCTTCAAATGAAAATTTAATGTCGGTGTCTCGGTTTGCATTCAAATCTTCCTGGGCTTTTAGAATTACTTTGTCTTTGAAGTGACCATACAAAGCGTATTCATCAGCGGCAATTCCTAAGATTAATTTCAGCTCATCAATATCAAACGTACGGCTGCCTATTTTCTCGTATTGCTTCAACAACTCATAAATCCGTATCGAGTGAACGCTTTTTATTGAAAGTATGCTCCTAATATCGTATATCAGGTATCTGGCTTTGAGCTCCAATAAAAAAGGTTTTAGTCGCGGTTCAAATGTCACCCAAATGCTTTTCTCCGTATCTTTTTTAGCTCTTTCATCAATCACTCTTTCAATACCTGTAAATAGTGGAATGGTAAGCTCGGTTTTAAAACCATCTCTTTCGCTCTGTATGGCAATGATTTTCTTTTGGAGTCCAAGGGCTGCTTCTCTTAAAAATTGATAAATCTCCCCTCCCTTACTCAATCCAAATTCATCAATTACTTGTCCCACATTGATTTTATACTCTTTGAAATCGGCATCGGAAGAATGTATCATTGATAAAGTAATGGCGAAGATTCGTGTTTCCCAAATATCAAACTTGTATCTTGCCTCTACTAATTCATTGGCTTTTTTAATAAATCTAACGTCTTCTTTGACATACTCTTTCCTGATTTTTTTTGACATAACATATTATTTATTAATGTATAACGATGCAAATTAAGAATAACTATCACTAATATAAAATCAAGTGATAGTTATTCTGTGATATTTTATGGTTAGTTATTTTTTTCGTAGTAATGGTGATAGTTCACTTATAATTATTCACCTGAAAAGTTATCCACATTCCACTTTTGTGGATAACTTTATTTTCGTAGTAATGGTGATAATATTTCGTAGTAATGGTGATAGTTAACGTAGTAATGGTGATAATAGATTTTGATATTTCGTAGTAATGGTGATAGTTAACGTAGTAATGGTGATAATAGATTTTATATAACTCTGTAAATCAGAAGGTTACGAGGGCCGAAAGTATTACATATTGTTATTTATACATTATTTAAAACAACACAGAAACAGTTGTTTTTTTATTTTTTTCAAAAAGGGAGAAAAAAGAGTTTTTACATGAAACTTACATCTGTTTTTAAAATTTCCGCAAAACCCAGTTTCGTAGTAATGGTGATAGTTCGCCGCAAAAAATCGTAGTAATGGTGATAATAACGCCAGTCGTTAATTTTACATAAAAATTGATGTAATACCAGATTTATGTATTTATGGCATTATGTATTTACATGATTACGGGTGTGATTGAATAATTATTCACTTAGCTTGTGCTTTTGGGTGTATTCTTCCAAGGCTTCTACAAAAAGGGCCTTTATCTTTTTCTTTTTCTTAAAGCCCAGCTCTTTTATGGTATCCATTAATTCCGTAGGAATATGAACCGTAAATTTAGTCTCGGCTACTTTGGGAGTCTTGTCAGGTTCAGATTTGCTTCGGTCCTGTATTGGCGTTATCTCCTGTAAAGGAGTATTGTCTTCTTTGTCTTTTAGTTTACCCCCCAACGTTGCCAACTGATTTTTGAAATTATCCTTTTTCATACTTGTGTGTTTATGGTATTACATATTTATGTAATTATGGTTTTATGTAAAATATTAAAGATACTCCAAAATTTCTTTTGTTAGGTTAAATATCTCCTGTTGGGCTTTATCATCTTCTGTTTCAAAGACACCGCCAGTAATCGGTGAACGAGCGTAGCTAACTCTCTGCGAAATCATCGTGTCTAAGATGGGCATTTCATACTGTTCGAGAAGCTGTTTAATGTCATCCGTTAAGCTGGTGCGATGTTGAATCATATTCAGCACAATAGCTGCCTTTAGGTTGGTTCGTTTTGTCTGGGCCTGTTTAAGTAAAGCAATCGTAGCTTTGATTGCCATGACATCCAAGACACCTGCTTTGGTGGGGACCAAAACGAAATCGGATAGTTGAAAAAACTCAGGCAGCTTACTGCTCAAATATGGTGGTGTATCAATTATGGCAACATCGTAGCTTTTGCTCGCTTTGGCAATCTCATCAATCGGTAAAAGGTCAATCCCCTTTAATCCGACCAACTCACCTAATCCTGCTATGCTTCCTTGCGGGTCGCTGTCTAGTATGGCTACCCGAACGGAATTCTGTAAACAATATCCAAGGTTAAGGGCGATGGTAGTTTTGCCTACGCCTCCTTTTTGGTGGGCTATGGTAATGATTTTCATGTATTAATCGTAGTGTTTTACTTCCAAAAGTAATACATAATTATGTAAAACCATATTAATGTAATTATGGAAATATGTAATTATGTAAAAAATGCAATATCTTAAATTAATTTCTTTTGGTTTTATAACGTTTTTATTTCGTTATTATAGTACATTGTTTATAAATCATTCATGTTAACAGTAGCCGCTATTGATTTGCCATAATCCATTTAGTACGTTAGACATAAAGTCACTTATTTGTAGAAATATCCATCAGAATGCTGTTTTGTATAAACATAAAGGAGCTTGTTTCACTGAATCTCTAAACAGGCATTGGTTGAAATTATGGAAGTAGAATTTTTGAATGAAGAACCTATACTTTTAGTATAATCGAAGCCTATTATAGTCCCCCAAATCTGTTGCAATTTAAGCAATGAGTTGGGTTATAGTTATTTAAACACTACAGTACGAATTGGAATCAGGTAAAAAAAATAACGTAAAATTAAAAGAACTTTGAGAGAAGATATTGATATATACCCTCAAAATATGAAAAATATTAAGGAAACTTCTTTTCAATAGTAATACTTTTTGCATTATATTTGTGCATATAGTTAGTATTTATGATACAAAGAGCATTATTCAGCGAGTTAGAGGGACACCTAGCCAAACCACAGGCTACGGTCATTACGGGCATGAGAAGGGTGGGAAAAACTACCGCTTTGAAATTTTTACTGGCTAAAACCGCCCACCCCAATAAGCTGTATTTAGACTTTGAGAAGATAGACAACCGTATTTTGTTTAGCCAAAACAGCTACCAAGCCATCGAAGCAGGTTTGGAGGCGTTGGGGTTGGCCCTCAATCAACCCGCAGTGTTGGCCCTAGATGAGATTCAATTGGTGCCCAACTCGCCGAGCGTCATTAAGTACCTTTACGATACCTACGCCATTAAGTTTATTCTAACGGGTTCGAGTTCTTATTACCTAAAGAATCACTTTACAGAAAGTCTGGCTGGACGCAAACGTATTTTTGAGATGTTCCCCCTCGGTTTTGATGAGTTCTTACAATTTCGGGGATTTGCACGTTCGCAGTTTGAGCATACCGCCCAAAAACCATTTTCGGAACCCATTTATCAAATTTTCCGACAAGAATACGAAACCTATTTGAGGTTTGGAGGCTTTCCAGAAGTCGTTTTGGCCGAAACGGCCGACGATAAAACCGCTTTTCTCAAAGACATCATCAATGCTTACATTGAACTCGACATCAAACTATTATCTGATTTTCGGGTGAGCAATGATTTGTATAAACTTTGCCAGCTGCTGGCCTCACGCACGGGCAGCCGCTTGGACGTCAGTAAATTGAGCAGTATTTCGGGGATTAATCGTAACAAACTTACCGAATACATGGCTTTGTTTGAATACACCTACTTTATTCACCTGATTCCGTCCTTTACCAAAAACAAAGACAAGGAAATTGCGGCCCAACGCAAGGTGTACATTGCCGATACGGGTATGTTGCAAATACTGGCCCAAGTAAGCAGCGGGCAAGTTTTTGAAAATGCCGTAGCCTTACAATTACTGAGGCTGGGGGAAGTGGCGTACTACCAAAAAAAATCAGGACAGGAAATCGATTTTATTCTGAACAAAGAAACGGCCATTGAAGTCAAAGAAACGCCTTCTTATCCAGACCTCAAAACATTGAACTATCGTTCCGACGACCTCGAACTGCCCCATAGCCGCCTAGTGGGCCGGCACTTCACCAATTCCGATTTTCAGGAATGGTATTGGGGTGGCGGCATTTTTTAATGCCTTTTTGTAGCATAAAACAACATTTATTCCTATGTTCACTGGCGAAAAACGAAGCCCAATAGACCGGTATAATTATCCATAACTCACGTTTGTTAGCGGGTTTGTATATAGGCAAGAATTCTGGGTAGCACTATTTAGAGTAAGAGGCATAAGTTAAGCACGAGCATAGAAGGAAACAGTTATTATTCCCTGAAGCAGAATGTTGAATTAAATGTACTTGACCTAATAAAAAAATCTGGCGCTTTGGTATTAACTACCAAAGCGCCAGATTTTTTTATTGACTTATTTAAGCAAGTCGGACTACCTACCATACCGTGACCTGTCCTCTAGTCGGGAAAAGCGCCATCGAGCTAGGTTTTGCGCTACACGGAGTATTAGTGTAATAAGAAAAACTGATCTGATCATCTTTTTTCCCATTATCCACAACTTTCGTAAGTACACGTCTTCCGGTCAAATCAGTGCCATCACTATTACCTGAGGTAATGACACCACTCAGCCATGCTACATTGTCGACAATGGTCATGCAATCAATGGTAGCATGAAATCCACCACCGCCATGTTCCTGGGAAAACCGGTCGGAGTACTGACCATTTACACTTCCATCAGCCATCATATTAGCTACCAGCGAATAATTTGCATCAGCACCTGGACCATAATTAGGGGTATCAATATCGGGCCCACCGGCAGAAACATGGTGAACAATGCCCACCCTCCTGGAGGCCATGGCAGTAGCGTTTTTGTCTTGTTGCCGTGCATCGGGGGATGGGGTGAGGCTTTCGTTGGTACAACTGATCAGAGTGGCAAATACTCCCAATGGTAATAGAATCAACCGTGTCAAAATTTTTGAGCTTTTCATTGTAGTAGGGATTTAAAATGTTGAAAAATAAAAGGAAAAATCAAAAGAGTTAGGCTGATGCGCGATCGAGGCCGGTGCATCGCCAGCGTTGACTTTAGGGACTTCGGCCCAACTTTCTACAGATCATTAGGCAGAGGGAGAAGAATTTTCTTATTGAATCTAAAACAGTGGGGGAAAAGACCTTTATAAATAGATCAGATTGGGAAAATAAAAGAGAGTTTTTCATACGAAACGCGTGTTAAAAAAAAGTAGGGTAAAGTGTAATTATAAACGTGTAAAAAGTGAGACGTCCCAAGCGTGAAAACGCTCCCGTAAAAGCAGCCGAGGGCTGGCATTTCGAGCACCGAATCAAGAAGTCATGGGAGTGATAAGCACAGGTGAGCACCTGCCAAAACAGTAAAGAGCTTTCATCTAATTTTGGTTTATAGGTTTAGAGAATAGCCGTTAGGGCATTGCCTTGACAAAAGTAAAGAGCCGCACTTTGATGATGTTGGTCTATTTGCGCAATTTGTTAGTCTATCGTTCCAGACTTAGTTTATTGTTCCAAAAACTTAGTTTATTATCCCAATAGTCTTTTTGAAGAGCAAAAATGAATACTTAACCGAAAATAAAAAGCCAGCAATGAGATGAAGAATATGGCGGTCAGTTTCAGATTTATTGAGGCAGAGATTTAGATTCCATTAAGTCAAACTTGCTAATAACATCCTGAAAATGGAGTGTTTTTGGCAGATTTTGAATGAAGGGTTTACTGAGACATCAGAATGAATAACGTCCAAATCGGCCGCTTTTTGTAAATAAACCATGCCGCTGTCTTTCTCCCCTATGCCTGCGTACACCATCGGCTTAAAAACATTATTGGCTGATAAAGAAAATCTTGCTGGCCAATAAAAGCCTAACCTTCGAAGTAATTGCATCTCATCGAAGGTTGTGCTATCTCGCTTCACTAAGTCAACGTCGATTTTCGTTCGCATTTAATGACGCCATATCTATCACAAAGCGATACTTCACATCGCCTTTCAACTACCGGTTCGTACGCTTTGTTGATCTGTTGTATTTCAATCATTTCAATGTCTGCGACAATGTTATGCTCACCGCAGAAGTTCAACATTTCCTGGGTCTCAGCAATATCGCCAATCATAGAACCAGCAAAGCACTTACACCCCATAATCAGACTGAAAGCTACGATGGGCAAATGGGTGCTCAGGAGCGCCAACAAGCGCCCGCAAACCGTCTACACGAAGCAAGTTCAAATAATTATTGATATTATGTTCAGCTAGACACGGCATCATGAATGAAGTGAAGTTTCCCTCGGTACGCCGCCATTTGCTCTTAGTCTTTTGACAACACGACTTCATTGGCTACAAGGCGTTTGACTTCTGCAAAATTTGGTTCTGATGTGGTAAAAGCAACGACATACGCCCCCATTGCTTTGGCAATCTTGATAGCCATGTGATTAATGAAAGCAAAGCTGGCGAGATAAGCTGCACGGTGTAAAGGTGAATGTATTATACATCAGGCGCAAAAGTAGCGGCTACTATCGGAAACAGGCTGGTACGCTCTATAACCACTGTATCCCGGTGATAATAAAATTGGGGCTTTGCTTTGCTCTTGGCAAATTCAAGTAAGTTAACCAGGTTTATATCATACATTTACACTGTTGTACAAGTTTAGCTACTAACGATAGCTTACGGGTAACAGCACAATTATTGTCGGTATAGAGTCTGTTTCATGAGGTAACCCGAGTTACTGAAACGTATTTTTTTACAAAAAAAATTGATTTTTTTCTCCAAAACGCCGCTTTTTTACCCGTTTTGACTCTGAACGGCCATTATTTCAAATTGGACTTAGCCTCTTTTAAACGCTTTTTAATCTTACTTAAAAACTCTGGTGAAATACCCAGATATGACGCTACTAACCTCTGTGGAATCCGTAACTCAATCTTAGGATATTTTTTTAAAAAAGCTAGATAACGATCCTCAGCTGTCATGCTGATATTCTGTAATATACGTTGTTGAAAAGACACAAATGCCCTTTGGGTGAGGATCCTGAAATAGCGTTCCATCTTTGGTACGTTTTCATAAAGTGTTTCCAGGTTTTCATAAGGTAACTCCAAAACTACACAGTCTTCAATAGCCTGCACATTAAAGGTTGCGGGTACTTGCATGATAAAACTGTTTAAATCGCTAATCCACCAACCTTCAATGGCAAACTGGACAATGTGTTCTTGCCCATTTAGATCCACAAAATAGGTACGCATACTTCCCTCAATTACAAAGTTTGTGCAACGGCTGACTGCGCCTTCATGTACCACAAATTGGTGTTTCTTTATTCTTCGTTCCCGAACAAGGGACACAATTAATTCTTTATCTCGGTCAGAAAGCCAAATCTCCTTTTCGAGGCTTTCAAGTAGTAAATCTGCCTTCATCTTGAACTAGTTCAACTAAAAACGATAATCTAGTTTATTTCGCCCCCCTTGGCTACTCTGTAATTTTGCAACCAACAAAACGCGGGTAAACCGAATGTAAAATTATGAAAATAGCAATTATTTATCACAGTGGCTTTGGGCATACCAAAATGGTGGCCGAGCGTATTGCCGAAGGTGCAAGAAAAGTAGTGGACGATGTCATTTTGCTTACAAGCAAAATGGCGATACAGCATCCCCACTTGTTGATTGAATCTGATACTTTGGTTTTTGGTAGCCCCACTTACTTCGGAAATGTTTCAGCCGAGTTTAAGCTCTTTATGGAGTCTACTGGTTCGGCGTGGGCCAATCAACATTGGAAAGACAAATTGGCGGCGGGTTTCACCAATTCATCCAGCATAAATGGTGACAAGCTTAATACGCTTACTAACTTATCCATTTTTGCTGCTCAACATGGTATGTTATGGATCCCGCTTGGAATAATGCCTCAATACGATTCTGCCGGTAAACAATTGTCCGAGCCCAATGGAATGGCCAGCTATCTAGGATTGATGACCTTATCCAGTAATTCCCATGAAGAATTTTACGATCCAGCAGATCTGCATACTGCTGAACTTTTTGGGCAACGCATTGCTACGCTTACACAACAACTTAAAGCCGACTCGAAATCCAACACAGAAAACTTCACATTTCTAACAGCAAAACAATAATTAAAATGAAAACACAACTAATAACCACAACTGAAAACTGGGGAGCAACAGCGATTCGTTTTGCTCTGGGAATTGTTCTCTTCTCACATGGTGCCCAGAGTATGCTCGGTTGGTTTGGTGGTTTTGGATTACAATCCACCATCGAATTTCTTTCTGCCAATATGGGATTACCTGCGCTCATTGGGTATGCAGTAATCTGCATTCAATTCTTTGGATCATTGATGCTAGTGACAGGACTACTGACCCGAGTTGCCGCATTAGGTGTTTTCGGAATCTTCATTGGAATGGCCACCTATCATTTCGATTATGGATTTTATATGAACTGGTCGGGCACAAATGCCGGTGAAGGCTTTGAATATCACATACTTGTATTAGCCATGTGCGTAATGCTTTTCATTTCAGGAGGTGGAGCACTTTCGGTAGATTACAAAATATTGAAAAGCCATCCATTATGATCCGCTGGGTACTCGTCTTTGCTGGGTGGGTCGCTCTGGCTACCGTTAACGCACAACCCACCACCATTGAAACAATGGTGGGTAAACAGAATTACTTCTACCAGCATACTATTTCAAAAAGCCTTGGAAGTTCCCGATTTGGTTTTATGCATACATCATCGCTTCATGCATTTTATGAAGGTGATGACATGAATGAATTGATGAGCCAATCTTATGTTACTTATTCAATAATGCGATTTCTCAAGCTTGGGTTGGGCACATTTTATGCCAGTAAACCAGGCATCTCTCCAGCAGTATCTCTTCAATTTCGATATGCACATCGTGACTTCCAGGCTTTTTTGGTTCCACGTGTTGATCTTAAAAAAAATGGTTCCGTAGAAATGATGATACTGTTGGAGTATACTCCCGCAATTACTGAACGTATTCATTTTTATTCACGTGCCCAGTTTATGACCAATTATGGCCCTAAACATCACAACAGAAGTTTTCAAAATTTTCGGGCTGGGCTTCATATAAGACAAACGGTGGTGGGCATTGCCTTAAATATTGACCAACGGGGAAAGACCATTTCCACACTTTATAATCCAGGAGTGTTTCTTCGTTATGAGTTGCATTAAAATGCTTCTACCCTGAAAATGTCCTTTTCCTGCCAGTTCAAACACTACATTCTTCAAAACTAATTCAACTACATTATTATGAAAACACTTATCTGTATACTCCCAATACTTATATCCATTGAGACAAATGGCTTCAGTGAATCGACTAGCAGTAATCTACACATGCCATCAATTGGATATTGGGTGGTAGAAACTAATCCCCAAAAATGTGATCTTTCTTTAGTTTACTACTATGACAATAAGGATGACCTAATCCATTCAGAAGTTATCGTCTTAGGCCCTAAAAATTTTCCTAACAATAGACTGAAAAGAAAATTCAATAAAAAACTTAAACATATTATATTGAAGGAATCCTCGGACAATACGACCGAATCAGATAATCAGTGGGTTTTAGCAACAAAAAAGAAATGAACAAGATTTATTTAATATTAGCCTTAACAGCTGGGTTTGTCTTGCCACTGCAAATTGCTTTTAACAATAAGCTTACTTCTTTTTCGGGTAATGCGATCACGTCGTCATTGATTTCATTTTCGGTAGGCACAATTGCATTGATTATTTATAGCGTAAGTAATCCTATGGCATTATATAAATCATTCTTACAACTCGGTCAGTCTCCACCTTATGCGTGGCTTGGGGGGCTGGTGGGTGCATTTTATATTATTTCAACCATAGTTGCCTCACCTAAGCTAGGAATAGCCGTTTTCTTAGGACTTGTCATTTGTGGACAAATGGCTATGTCACTATTGTTGGACCATTATGGCTTATTCGGTATGCCTGTAAAACCCTTTAATTGGGTGAAGGGAATAGGTCTAATGTTAGTTTTAGCTGGAATTTTACTGATAAAGAAATAGCTAAGACTGAAAAAAATATGAAAATATGTGCGTAGGAAATAAACTTGATTTCCTGAATCGATATTTGTAAGAGGCTAAAAACGCCCCGAGGACTATCATTCATCTTAGGTAATCTATCGGCAGGTAGCCTAAACGTATAATCTGGTAACCTTTTCTTCTCCAATTTCAGGTTACCAAACGAAATAATCGGGTTAAGTAACCTGAGGTAACTAATAGGTTACCTACATAAACGTAGCGTTTGTTCTAACCCTTACGTTCAATTTTTCGAGAGCCAGCATTACGTTTCCTTATGGTATCATTACATTATGGATTACCTGCTAAAAAAGGAGTGCTTTCCAATTCTGCTGGATTTATTAAGACAACATATAGGTCTCATTAAAACGGAGGTACAGATTTACTGAAAACCCGAGATAAAAAGTAGTAATACAGGCCAAAAGGCGATTTGTATCATACTGAATTTTATGATAAGCAGAACAGTGGTCCAATATATTGATCCCGGAGAGTTAGCTGTTCTTAAAAAAACAGAACTATACAGTTCTTTAATTACTTGGAACATCATTAACTTGAATAGAGCAACCGGCGTTTTGTTAGAGTTTCCCTAACAAAGTGATAGCAAAACTGTCGGCGCTTTATTTTTTTACTCTATAATCGGTTACTGTATGGTATTTGATTTTGTCTCCGTCAAATATGAAGGTGTCTGTACCCATACAAAATATTGTCGCGTCGGTTTCACTGTTCCAGACAATATACGCGATATTTCCAACGATGATTTTTTGTTCCATCCCGAAAGAGGAGCCGGTGGGTATTACGGCAAAGAAATCCTCAAAAAATTTACGGATTGCTGACAAACCTGAAACGGTACCGTTGATGGTCATTATTACTGATTCTTCGGTGTAATCTGTTAAAATTTCGTTCAGGTCATTATTCCCGAATGCGGTCAGATGATGTATTAAAACCTGTTCTGTTGAATTATTCATTTTATTTATCTTTTTGAAAATTACTGTTTGAGGTGACCTTGAGAAAACCGACGGTTGCCTTCTGTATGGCAGTTTTAATTATGTTTGAAAGTCGCCGGTTTTTGATTAATTTAATCTATTACCAATGTTACTGTATCAGTCTGATGCCTGTGTATTGCCAGCGAAGGTGAGGATGAAAGAAATTTCGATAGGTATTTCGGCTATGCCCTTTGGGAGTGGCCACCGAAGCGCCCCGTAAAACCATTTGATTCACCATGAATTTCCCGTTATACTCTCCCAAAGCACCCGGTGCGGTTTTGAAACCCGGGTAAGGAAGGTAGGAACTGTTGGTCCACTCCCAGCGCTGCCCCCAACCCAGCGCATCCGACGCAACTTCCCATTCTGCTTCGGTAGGCAGACGCCTGTTTTTCCAGTTGGCAAAAGCAGCGGCTTCGTAGTAGCTAATGTGGGCCAGAGGCATATTCGCCGCAATGGGAGCCGTTCCCGCTAAGGTATAATGTACCCACTGTCCTTCTGCCAAATGCCAATAAAGCGGAGCCTGTATATTGTTTCTGTTTACCCAATCCCAACCTTCCGCGTGCCAAAATTGAAATTGTCGGTATCCGCCTGATTCTATAAATTCAAGGTATTCGCCATTAGTCACTAAAGTGGTGGAAATCTTAAAACTATCTAACCAAACCCTGTGTCGGCCACTCTCGTTGTCAAACGAAAAGCCTTCATCGCTAAAACCGATTTCATACACATCTTCCGCTATTTGATGAAACGGTTCAGCGGTTTCCTCCGCCGTTGACTCTATGAACTCGTCGGAATACACCGGAAACAGCGGATTATGTCCCAAAATATACTTGATGTCTGTAAGCAATAATTCCTGATGCTGCTGTTCATGGTTCAAGCCGAGGATGACCAATTCCTTTAATTGTGTATCAGTCTCATTGCCGGAGAGCAAAACCATCATTTGCTCATTCACATAGCGCCGGTAACGATAGACATCCTCCACCGATGGACGGCTCAGGTTACCCCGATCCGTGCGGATTACCCGTGCTCCTACGGTTTCGTAATAGCTGTTAAACACGTAGTTATACTGCGAGTCAAACTCCTTATATGCCTTCTGATAGGCTTTTAAAACGAAAGTTTCAAAAAACCACGTTGTATGACCAAGATGCCATTTGGGCGGGCTGACATCTGCCACCGGTTGCACAACATAGTCTTCTTTTTGCAAGGGAGCACAAAGCAGCTCAGATTGTTGGCGCACACTGTGATATTGCTCTGATAAGGTCATCGTCTTCAGTTAAGTTTATTCAATTGTGATATAGTGGTAATGTTCAGCCGTGCGGCATCTTTTTCCCGCATCATCAGTGCATAGGTATTGTTAAACCCGATGGGTTTGAGCCAGGTCAACTGTTGGGTTTTTCGAAAGTTTTCTTCTACATAACGATATACACTGTCTCTGTTTCCATTCAGGCGGTTAAGTACGCTTTGTGTAGGTTTCAGTATTACCAGCAGGCCCGTACCGGTGTATTCGGGATACATATCTATATTGCCGTTTCGGAGTGCATCATAACAGATTTTGGTGCCGCCAAGACCGGTTTTCATTTCCGGTTTCAAATGAGTATACCCTGCCACCAACATTGCATACAATTGGGCCAAAATATATTGTTCCGTAAATATTTTGGAACCGATCACGAAGCTTCCCGCAGTGGTCGGTTGCGGTTCTTTCCACAATCCCTGCTGCAAAAGGAAATCCTTGGCAACCCGTTCCGGCGATTGTTTCAGGAAGTCTGCTTTATAGTTCAATTCTGTCATAACGGAATCGTTGATCTTTCCGGCGAGCAGATTCAGTACGGTATTCAGTTCGGGATAGCTTTTCAGTTTTGAGGTTCGTACCAACGGAGCCGCATAATAAGGCGGGAAAATACGTTTATCATCCTCTAGGGTTCTCAGGCCAAATGCTTTTAGCCGACCGTCGGTGCTGTAACCGCCAATGACATCCAATTTATGCTCATTCAGTGCACCATACATAACCGCATCACCAATGACGACGGTACGCATTTTGAAATTATAAACTGATTTAAGACCGAGATAGCCATCCTGTCTACCCATAAATTCAGGCTCAAAGCCTGCCAATGATCCCTCGGCAGTATGAATGTTTTGGAAAGAAACCAAGGAAATGACCATGATTGCGCCGGCGACAATGCCGTAAATACTCCGCTTAGTGATTTGTATTTTCTGCAACAGATAAAAAAAGCCATCCAGCAGTAACGCCAATAGGGCTGCCGGCAGCGCCCCGGCCAAAATCATATTGGTATTATTGAGGGCAATGCCTCCGAAAATATACTCTCCCAAACCGCCCGCAGCAATATACGCGGCGAGTGTAGCCACTCCCACATTGATGATGGCCGCAGTACGTATGCCCGCCAGTATGACCGGTAAGGCCAAAGGCAGCTCAATTTTGGTGAGTATCTGCATTGAGGTCATTCCTAATCCCTTAGCCGCTTCTTTGATTTCGGCATCTACGATAGTAATGCCGGTATAGGTGTTCCGAATGATAGGCAGCAGGGCATATAGAAACAATGCAGCAATGGCCGGCTTCGCCCCGATGCCCAGCAGGGGAATGAGAAAGCCTAATAATGCAATGGACGGGATGGTTTGTAATATTCCGGCAATTCCCAATATAGGAGTGGCCCATTTCTTTTGTTTAGTAATAAAAATGCCCAGTGGCAAACCGACGGCAATGGCAATGATCAAAGCCATAAAGGTAAGACCTAAGTGCTGGAGGGCTTGTTCCAGCAGCTTTTGCCATTGGGATGCGATAAAAGCCCATAAACTTTGCGATTCGATCATAGACTTTCTTTTTTGTAGTGGGCATAGGCTTGCAACAAACCGGCCCAACTTGTGGTTTTTTGTTCCGTTCCATTGGTTATGGAAATGACCGCATCCCAATTGTTTTTATCTTTTACAGAGGTTAATGCTTTTGCTATCGTTGCATTTACAGAGAGGTTTATTTGGACAGAATGTGTACTCACAGCAGCTGTCAGATAGGGCCATACCGCCACAAGATGGGTAACGGTAAGCGCCAGTTGCAGAAAGGAATCGGATAAAAAATCCCTGACAAAATCATTGGTCGGATGAAACAGCAAATCTGCGGGTTTTCCCTGTTGGATGATTCGTCCTTTATCCATCAGACAAACAATGTCGGCCATTTCAAAGGCTTCCTGTACATCATGTGTAACCATCACAATCGTTTTATCCTTTAACTCATCCAAAGCAGTAAACTCCTGCCGAATGGCAAGTCGAGTAATAGTATCTAAAGCACTGAAAGGTTCGTCCATCAGTAAAATGGGTGGTTTTGCTACCAATGCCCTGGCGATATTTACCCGCTGGGCTTCGCCGCCGCTTAGTTGACGGGGGTAGGCGTTGAGCAGTTTTTTAGAAAGGTGTAATTTTTCCATCAGTTCAATCGCTCTGTTTCGTATCAGCCGCTTATCCCATTTTAATAATTGCGGCACTACCGCTATATTCTCCAAAACAGAATAATGCGGAAAAAGGCTGTTGTGCTGTAATACGTAGCCTATGCTGCGACGTAATTGTTCAGGAACCTGATTACAGATATTTTTTCCGTTGATGTACACACTCCCTGAAGTAGGATTTATCAGTCGGTTGAGCATTCGTAGCGTGGTGGTTTTGCCGCAACCGCTTGTGCCCAAAAACACCATGGTACGGCCTTCCGCAATCTCAAACGAAATATCATTGACCACACGGTGGTTATTAAACGTTTTGGTCAAGTTCTGGGCCTTTATCATTGGTGCATTTTAATTAACCAGTTATTGTTCGACTACACGCCATACTGAGTCGGTGAACCATCCTTTTTTATCCTTGAGGTTGGTTACTACTTCAAATCCGCTTGATGCCGCCAAAGCAACAATTCTGTCTGGAGAATATTTTTGCGAAATCTCCATCCAGATGGTTTCTCCTTCTTCAAAACCTACGGTCGTATCTTCAAAACTCACTTCCTGTTGCACCAGAGATACCAAATAACTTTTGCAGGCTCCATTTTCTGGGTTATAGCTACAATAGTGCTCAAATAGGTTTATGTCAAAATCAGCACCTAATTCTTTATTTATACGTTGTAATAAATTCAAATTAAATTCTTTGGTAATACCTCCAGCATCATCGTAGGCCGCTCTAACGATAAGCGGATTTTTCATCAGGTCAAAACCAGTCACCATGATATCTCCAGGCTGCAATTGCTGGCTAATCTCCCGGTAAAAATCGATAGCTTCTCTTGGAGTAAGGTTTCCGATATTTCCCCCAAGAAAAAGAATCACCTTTCGTCGGTCGGACAGTATTCGTGCTTCGGCAATCATATCGAGATATTCTCCCGCCAGTACCTGAATATTCACATTAGGCAACCGTGCGTGCACTAGAAGTTCCAGTTCAGTGAGAATATTAACCGAAATATCAACTGGCAAATAACGAAAGTCCATTTGACGGTTAGCCAAATATTCTAATAGATATATGGTTTTGGTGCCATCTCCAGCCCCCAATTCAATGATATCAAACGGTTCATGGTTAAAACCAATGGTCGCTGCCAAATCAGCAGTACGGTCGATGAAAATTTCTAGTTCACAATCAGTAAGATAATATTCAGGACATTCCATGATTTTCTGAAATAAGCGGTCTCCTTCAGCGTCGTAGAAATATTTTGAAGGGAGGGACTTTTGTTGTTTAGTCAACCCTTCCAAAACCTCCCTGTAGAATTTATCCTCAGCTACCCTATTGTTTGTCTTTTGAACAAAGACATCTTGTGTGTCCTTCATTTTCATTTTTTTTAACAGTAAGCTTATTCGTTTGTCAGCACGACAATCTTTCCATTCGCCTCGTTGTTGTCCATGAGCTGGTGCGCTTCTTTAATTGAATCCAAGGTATATACTTTACCGATGGGTAGCTTGACCTTCCCATCTTCTATATCCTTAATAAAAGCTTTAAAATGCTCTCTGCCCACGCGGATTTGTCCACTGTCATACACTGTCAGCTTCGTAGTAGCTGGTATATAATCCATTGGGGCAAAATCAGAAATACCCCATTGCTCTGAAAGCATTCCTGTCATACACACGGTTCCACCCACCTTCACACAAGCCATTGAATCTTTTAACGTATTGGTGCCAACCAGCTCTAATATCTTGTCTACCTCTTCGGGATACTGCTCTGTTCTTTGCAGCAGGTTGCCGCTGTCGATCCATACATCGTCGGCATTGTGCTCAAGCAATAACTGTTTTTTATCGGGATTACGGGTTGTAGCAATCACATTCAGGCCCGCATTTTTGGCCAGTTGCAGGGCGAGCAACCCGATGGAAGATGTCCCTCCCCTTATCAGCAGGGTTTCGCCCTTTTTTACATCCAGCGCCAAAAACAGAGAGCCGTACACTGTTTGAAACATTTCGGGCAATGCCCCGAGTGTGGCCCAGGGTAGGTTGCTGACAAAGGGATACACGATATCTGAAGAGAGCAACGTGTATTCTGCATAGCTGCCGTCATATACTCTACCCATGCCGCCCATACAGGCGGCAACCTGTTGTCCCGGTTGTAAGTTACTTGAGGGGTCCTGTACCACTTCACCTACGCATTCTATGCCCAATATTCTAGGAAAGACCACATTGGGAGAATACCCTTTTCGGGTCATGAGTTCGGACCTGTTCAGACCAAAGGCTTTTACTTTAACCAGTACCGTTCCGAATTTCGCTTGGGGAATCGGCCGTTCTTCCAATCGGAATTCTTCTGGCCCGCCCGGTTGATAGATTACAGCAGCTTTCATGGAAAAATCCGGTGTTAATAACAGGTTTTTAATATTCCTAAAATTGATACTGCAAAGGTCTGACCCATTGTCGTAGCCACCAATAAACTATCTTAAGAAATACCCTTAAGATAGTTTAAGAAAATTCCTAAGACAGTTGAACAGGAGAGTTTTCAGAGGCGATGTATTTGCTAATTTTTCATCAGCAAAGGCAAAAACAGGCTAGATTTGATTGATAAACTCTACTGTTTTCGCCAAAACCAATTCTTTTGCTTCTTTATGGGGAGTATGGGCAACCGACGGAATAATAAGTTTCTGAGTTTCTCCTGATACTTGACTTAGAATGCCGTCCACTTGTGCCAAACTGCCATATTCATCTTCCTCACCCTGAATGACCAAAACCGGACACTTGATATGGGGCAAAAAATGTTCAATGTTCCAGGATTCAAATTCCTCACTTAGCCACATTTTTGCCCATGCCCAAAATACGGCCTCTGTTTTGTCACCGTGGTATTTCGTTAGTTTTTGACGAAGATTAGCCGTGCGATAGGCTTCAACGGCGTCTTTGATGCCTTTCAGGGTGATGTCTTCGACAAAAATATGCGCTCCTTCGGTAATCACGCCTTTGATTTTCTCCGGGTATTTGGCGGCTGCAATCAAAACAATCGAACCTCCGTCGCTGTGTCCGAATAAAATGGCGGTTTTAATGGAAAGTTTTTCCATCAGTGCATTCAATAGATCGGCTTCAATTTCCAGATAGTTATTATTTCTGTCTATACTGCTGAACGTTGCAGATTTTCCATAGCCTTGTCGGTCGTAAACGAGTACGTTACAAAGGGTTGCTTGGCCTAATAATTGTGGAAAATCACGCCACAATTCAATACATCCTAATGAATCATGCAGGAAAATGAGGGTGGGCCTGTCTTCCGATACTATCGTACGGCTTACTTTTAAAACGGAGTTATTCAGTTGAATATCTTCTGTCATTTATTCCACATCGAATTTAATGAATATGGATACCGCCATTTACATCAATGGTAGCACCGGTAGTGAACCCTGAAAGGTCAGAAGCCAAAAATAAGCAAGTCCCCGCCAATTCAATCGTTTTACCCACTCGTTTGAGGGGAATGGCCGCAATGACCTCATTTAATTGTGCTTCGGTGAGTCCATCCAACATGTTTGTTTCGATCATGGCCGGGCAAATCACATTGGCACGAATGCCCAAAGGGGCAAATTCCCGGGCAATGGAACGGGTTAGACTGATAACCCCGCCTTTTGAAGCGGCATAGTGCGCCCCACCGACCAATCCACCGCCCCGTTGGGCTGCCAATGACGCCAAATTGATAATAACACCAGCTTGTTTTTCTGCAAAAACTTTCAAGACAGATTTACAAATATTGAAAGTGCCCTTTAGGTTTACGTCCATTATTAAATCGTAATCCTGCTCAGTAATCGAGAGCATTCCTTCCGATTTTACAATGCCTGCACAGTTCACTAAGCAATCGATTGTGCCAAAATGGGCTACACTTTTTTCGATGGCATTTTCGCAATCATTTATATTCCTAATGTCACACGTTAGACAAAGAATTTCGACACTTTTTCCAACTTGAGTTTCGATATGATTTTTCAAATCTTTAGCAATTTGCTCATTCATAACGATATCTAAAATTACCAATTTTGCCCCATGAGCCGCAAAAAGCTCTGCCGTTCCATAACCAATACTGCGCAATGACGCCGCACCTGTGATGATACAAACCTTATTTTCAAGTTGTAAAAGATTATATTTTATATTTACTTCCGATGTAATATTTTTCATATCATTTTAATTAGCAAAATTTTCAATAATTACGGCATAGCCCATTCCTACGCCAACACACATGGAAGCGAGAGCATACTTTTTCTTTGAACGAACTAACTCATTTACAGCCGCTTGAATAATCCGAGTTCCTGACATGCCGAGCGGATGTCCCATTGCAATTGCTCCTCCGTTTGGGTTTACTCTTGCATCGTCGTCGGCAATTCCCAAGTTGCGAGTAACAGCCAAACATTGGGCGGCAAAAGCTTCATTAAATTCAAATACATCTATTTGGTCGAGCTTTAAACCAGACTTTTTTAAAGCCTTTTGTGTAGCTCCTACGGGGCCAATTCCCATAATTTTAGGTTCAACACCTACTACTGCTGAGGAAACTATTCTTGCTTTGGGAATAAAATGGTAGTTTTTTACAGCTTGCTCCGAAGTTATCAACATAGCAGCAGCTCCATCATTTAATCCAGAAGCGTTCCCTGCGGTTACTGTGCTGCTTTCGTTCTTAAAAATGGGTTTTAACTTTGAAAGAATTTCAAGAGTAGTATTACCTTTTATAAATTCATCTTTATCAAAAACGGTGATATTTCCTTTTTTATCCGCTATTTCTACCTTTACAATCTCATCGGCTAAAATGCCATTTTGCTGGGCAAAAAAGGCTTTTTGTTGCGAACGAAACGCAAATAAATCTTGGTCTTCACGGCTAATATGATACATTTCTGCTAAATTTTCAGCAGTTACAGCCATAGCATCTGTACCATACATTTTATGCATTTGTAAATTTATAAATCGCCATCCAAAACTGCTATCAAACATTTGTGCATCATTACCAAAAGGTTTTGAAGTCTTGGAAATCACCCAAGGTCCACGAGTCATATGTTCCATTCCCCCTGCAATAAAAATATCGCCATCATCTGATTTAATTGCTCTGTTGGCATGAATAATGGCGGACATTCCTGATGAACATAAACGATTGACAGTTTCACCAGGAACGGTGTACGGTATGCCTGCTAATAACAATGCCATGCGAGCCACATTTCGGTTATCTTCACCAGCCTGATTATGACAACCCAATATCACATCGTCAATTAGCTCCGTTGGTAAATTTGGATTTCTTTTGATGAGCTCTTTTATTGGCAAAGCTGCCAAATCATCGGCACGAACACTGGACAAACTACCACCTAAACTGCCAATGGGTGTACGAATAGTGTCGATTATATAAGATTGTTTCATAAGCTTCTTTCTAATTTGTTATTGCTCAGTTTTAAATTGAAAAGTCGCATTTTCATTAATTAAACTTTCCATTTCTGCATCTGAGTAACCTAAATCATGGAGAATTTCTTTCGTATCCCAACCACATGGTGCAGCAGAAGAATATGCAGAAGGATATTCTCCATCCACCTGAATAGTTGAGCGTATTACTGCGGTCTTACCTTCAGTGGGGTGATTTTCAAAATTAATCAGCCCCACTGCCTTTAAATGTGGGTCATTCGTTAATGTTTCGAGCGTATGGCAAGGCATTGCAGGTAAATCCACTTTTCTAAAAATTTCAAGCCACTCATCGGTTGTTTTATTTTCTAAAGCTGCTCCACGAATTTCAAACCATTCTGAAACAAATTTTGCTCTGGTTGCTACCGTCAGAAATCTTTCATCATTCAATAATTCTGTTCTATCTGTTATTTTCAAAAAGGCTTTTACCTGTACATCTGTATTGATGGTAAATGAAATATAGCCATCCTTAGTTTTCACGGGCTTGTTGTGCGGACTGAGCAGGCGAAGGTCGCCGGCAGGACCTACCGACGGCTCAAAACTCTGTTGGGCCAAATGTTCCTGCAACACAAAAGCCGCCATGGTTTCAAACATGGGAATTTCAAGGCTTGCTCCCTGTCCTGTTTTATGACGCTGCATCAAGGCGGCCATCACCGCCCCTGCCGTAATTTCGCCAACGACATGGTCACAAATGAGCATCGGCACGTAGACGGGCTTACCGTCTCTGGCCATCGTTAGCCCCGCAATGCCCGAGGCCCCCTGTAAAACGCTGTCGTAGGTCGGCAGGCCCGAATAAGGTCCATCGGTGCCATAGCCGGTGATTAAGCAATAAATTTTTTCAGGATACTTGGTTCTGATGGTTTGGGCATCCAATCCCAAACGTTCTAACGCATCAGGACGCATATTGGCAACGATCACATCACTCCATTCCACCAACTTTTGGCAAATCTCCCTACCGCCCTGCTTTTTGAGGTCGAGGCAGATATTGCGTTTACCGCGATTGAGGTGTAAATACGCTCCCGAATGTTGCCCCGTGGGGGAGAGGCCGCCGAGACCGCGCATGAGGTCGCCCGAAGGGTTTTCGACCTTGATAATTTCGGCTCCGTATTGACCTAATCGCCAGGTCGCTACGGGACCGACGACAACCGCCGTTAGATCCAGAATTTTAATGCCTTTCAGTGGTTCAAATGTCATCATACCTCCATTATTTTAGCCTCCATTTCTACAGCCGGTTCATTGGTATCATCAACTATTTTGAGTTGCCAGCCCGTTTCGCTACGGTCGGCAGCAAGCGTCATGGGACGGTCGCAAAACAGGGGAGCTGTGTGTTTTACTTTGATATCTGTTAGTTTAAGTCCTAAATCGTTCCTTAAAAATTCCGTTAACAGCAGGGTGGCCAAACCGCCATTGACCACCAAATCAGGCAACCCTTCCACCTTTTGGGCATAGTCCCGGTCTAAATGAATTTTATGAGAGTTGAATCCTAAAGCAGAATACTGAAAAAGCAGCGTCTCGTTGGGCACTACCTGTTTTTGATAGCTTGACTGAATCGGCGGAGCAATTGGTTTCTTGGTGTTTGACTGACCGCTTTTTCCGCTTAGCAAGATATAGGTTTGGGTTTCTATAATCGCCGGTGCAGGTGTTGAAACAGGACGCAACTCATGTTGAATCGTCACGATGGCCATTCGGCCGGAAGGGGGCGTCTTCTCCGTAATATTGCTGACGAAACTTGTTCGCGCCACCTCTGAGCCTATCGTAATATCTCCCTTATAGGATACAGTTCTGCCGCCCAACAGCAAGCGTGGCAGGCCAAGGTCGGGAAGCGGAACGCCTAAGCCCGGGAAACCATCCGAGCGTAAATCTGATTTTCGAGTTTCGCCCGCCAACAAAAAAAAGTGCCAGCCTCGCGGTAACAGATCGCCAATGGAGAAGGAAGCGGTGTCTACGTCCAACATGGCAGCCACGCGCCTCACCATGGATAGACTGCATACTTCATTTCTTTCGGTTGGATTTTCTTCAATGGACGCTCGCCAATTGTTTTCCATGCGTCTTAACAGATTTATAGGATATAATTTCTTACAAAATTACTATTATATTTTCATATATAAAATAATTATTTCATATTTGCAAAATCAATGTTGACGTTAACAAAGAATACGCAGATGAAATTTAACTATCACCACATGAATCTTTGCACAGAGGATGTGCCGAGATTATCAGAATTTTATCAATCTATTTTCGGCTTGAGTCGCCTTCAGGACGAAGAGCATGGTCTTGTTGGAGCAGAAACCGCCAATCGCTATGATGGGCAGGTAGATTTTTTAACAGACGGTCAGGTTGAATTTCACATTACTAAGAAGGACAACGAAACAGCTTTCCGAATGAAGCAGTGGATTAATCCGATTCAAAAGGGGCATTTCTGTTTTCGTACTGACGATATTGAAGGATTCAAAAAGAAATTGGAAGAATTAGCTATTCCCTACGCTGATTATGGCAAGTGGGCACTGGCGGGGTGGTATCAAATATTCTTTCACGATCCGGACGGTAACATCATCGAAGTGCATCAGATGGGCATGTAAATTTTGATTTCCAATGTAGGGTGTACGATTTATGATGGAACAAACGATTGAAATTCAGTTTCCTGTGTTGAAATTTGAGGCTAAAATGTTCACTGAAAAATAATCATCATCGCAGCAGCGGTGAACTGCCGTTTCAATCATAAATCGTTTCAAATGAAAAACAAAGAAGAAAACAGTGCGTATTCCGCCCCGGCATTAGAGAAAGGCCTTGATATTTTGGAGGTGCTTTGTCAGTGTGAAAATGGGCTGACACAACAGGAAATTGCCACTCGCCTTGGACGAAATTTGGGCGAGATTTATCGGATGCTCACCTGTTTGGTCAGTAGGAATTACGTAGCTAATTATGGCAATACCTATACCATTACCTCGAAACTGTTTCAACTGTCCCATTTTCATCCTCCTACCTATCGTCTGTTGACGGAAGCCATTCCTATCATGGAGCAACTGTCACAGGCCGTTTCATTTCCCTGCGATTTGAGGGTGTATAGTAAAGGCGTTCAGACCGTTATCGCTTCCATTCAACCGCCCGACGGGCTGGGTTTTATGACCCGCGTAGGTTCTGAAATTGCCGTTGCTCCCTCTGCTTCGGGGTTAGTTTTGATAGCGTTTCAGGACCCGGTTATTCAGGAACTCAGAATTCGGGAGAGCCTGACGGGACAATCAGGTATTGAAGTCTCTCATTTTCAAACGGTTCTTAAAGAAGTAACGGCGAAAGGCTTCGCTTCCATTCAAAGCAATCAGTATGCGGGTCTGTTTGCCATTTCATTTCCCATTCTCGATATGAACCGAAACGCCGTTGCCGCATTGACCGTGCCGATGTTGGCTCGTATTGACGGCATGAAGCAGGCCACCAAAGAGGAGGTCGAGTATGCGCTCAAAGAAAGTGCCGCCAAGCTTAGTAATCGAATTGCGCTTGCTCATTAACAAACGAAAGAAGGTATCATGCATAGAATATACAATTTCCTGCTCGGCAGTTCAGTCCTTTTGGCACTTTTTGCAATAGGGGTATCAATTTTTGGAAATGGTCTGAGTGCGGCAGGTATTTTTGTGATTGGGGCATTGATATGTTTGGCAGTGGGCGGTCTTGGAAAACAGGCCATTAAGCCGCTTGCTTTTACATTGTGGGTCATTGTTGCGGTGGCCGTCGGAATGTATTACCCGCACTATTTTCGCCAAATAGGCGATTTTAAACTGACAAAACTTATCGTCCCACTTATTCAATTGATCATGTTCACGATGGGTACCGAGATGAGTTTGAAGGATTTTGAAGGGGTCATTAAAACGCCCAAAGCCGTTTTAATTGGTTTGCTCTGTCATTTTACCATCATGCCGTTGGTCGGAGTCGCATTGGCCAACAGTTTCGGGTTTGAACCTGAAATTGCGGCGGGAATCGTGCTGATGGGCTCTGTTCCGAGCGGTGTTACTTCCAATGTATTGGCCTTCATCGCTAAAGCAAATATGCCTTTATCAGTGACAATTGCTACGATTTCGACCCTGATAGCTCCCTTGGCAACTCCTTTTCTAATGAAAATATTAGCCGGGCAATTTGTAGAAATAGATTTTGTGGCAATGATGATTCACGTGACCGAAATCATCATTGTTCCGATCATTCTGGGGCTGATTATCAATAAACTCATTCACAGCGGGGCAAAATGGCTGCGAACAGTTATGCCCATTGTATCCATGTGCGGGGTATTCATGATGGTGTTGGTGATTGTCGCTTCCGGTCGGGACGCCTTATTGAATATAGGGCCTATGTTGTTTGTCGCTTCGATGATACATCACTCAACGGGTTATTTTTTAGGGTATTGGAGCGGTCGATTACTGAAATTGGATGAATCAACCTGCCGTACTATTTCCCTGGAAGTAGGGATGCAAAATGCAGGTCTTGCGTCGGGAATTGCCATTCAAATGGGCAAAGTGGCTACGGTTGGTTTGGCTTCGGCTATTGCTGCCCCCTGGATGACCATTTCGGGGTCGTTGCTGGCAAACTGGTGGCGAAACAGAAGCAGTGATAAGTAGGCTTCAAACCAATCTCCTACCTTATCTCTCAAATCTCAACACTAAATAAAACGATGGAAATCAATAAAATAGCAGTGATTGGAGCGGGCAACATGGGCCATCAGATTGCCTTATCTGCCGCCATTTCGGGCTTTCAGGTAACGTGTACTGACACCAACGCAGACATTCTGAATAAAGCCATTCAGTTTGCGGACAGCTACCTTACTGAAAGAGTAAATAAAGGCAAATTGACCTCAGAAGTTGCTAGTCAGGCGCGCGAACATCTTTCTTTTGTACCAACTGTGGAACAGGCAGTTGCCGAAGCGGATCTGGTCATTGAAGCCATCATTGAGAAGTTGGCTGTGAAACGAAAACTGTTTGCTCAAGTAAACAAACTCTGCCCTGCTCATACCATTTTGGCAACCAACAGTTCCTACATCGTCAGCTCTAAAATCGCCGATGCCACCACGCGACCCGATAAAGTGTGCAACATGCACTTTTTCAATCCTGCTTTGGTGATGAAATTGGTAGAGGTCGTAAAAGGCCCGCACGTTTCGGATGAAACGGTTGATTCGGTCATGAATGTGGCGAAGAAGATGGGAAAAACGCCGGTCTTACTTCATAAAGAAATCTACGGTTTTTTGGTGAACCGTCTTTTGCAGGCTACCCGGCAGGAAGCCTTAAAACTGCTGGATATGGGAGTGGCTTCCTTTGAGGATATTGATACGGCGGCCATGAACGGATTAGGCTATCCCATGGGCCCCTTTCAACTCTTAGACCTTACCGGGGTGGACTTAGCCTACCATGTGGGGATGGAAAAATACCGTGAAAGCGGCGACCCGGCCGATAGACCTTCACCGACGGTGGTAGAGAAATTCACCAAAGGAGAGTGGGGGAAAAAGGTGGGAAGAGGATTTTACGATTACGAATGATGGAAAATAGACTTACAACAAAAATCAGTATGACTTCAAAAATATTTTCAATTCTGTTTTTTTTAAGCGGTTATATGGCTGTTCAGGCACAACAACCGTTGCGGAGAGCCTTTCAACCGGCCGGTGTTACCTACAAAATACCTTATGGCAACAACCCGACCGCGGGGCATTATGTGCAGGCAAAAGACGCCAAAATCTACTACGAAGTGTATGGCAAAGGCCAACCGGTTGTACTGCTTCACGGGGGTTTGTTCGGTTCAACGGTTGAAATGACCGATTTTATAGAAAAGCTGAAAGCTAATCATTTGGTCATCGCGATTTCTACCCGTGGGCATGGCAAATCCGAGTTGGGTACCGAGCCCCTTACCCTTGAACAACGGGCCAATGATGCGATGGCGGTTATCAATGCCGTCACAAAAGACAGTGTGATAGTGATCGGATTCAGTGATGGAGGATATTCGGCCTATCAATTGGGAGCGATGTACCCCAATCGGGTAAAGAAAATGGTCGTCATGGGAGCAGGGGAACTTCGTCCGGGTTGGCGAGAATTTAACTTTACCGCCAGGCAGGCGATGGATTTTGATAAAGCATTTATTGAGCAGCAATTAAAATTGATGCCCGAACCCAACAGATTGGAAGAAATGTTTGCCGGAGTACGAAATTGTTACAATAAACTAACCGTGAGTAAAGATTTGTTGGGTTCTATCAAATGTCCTGTTTTGGTCATGGCCGGCGACCGCGACGACGGTAATCCGGTGGAGCGCGTCGTCAGTGCCGCACGTTATATCCCCAAACATCAGATCTGCATTATTCCCAATACGGGCCATGGCTGTTTCTTAGAGAATTTCGAAGCTGCATGGGCGAGTATTTTGCCTTTTTTGAAAAAGTAAGGGCCTTTGTGAATAAAGGGGGGAAAAGATGAGTTTTAGGTAATATGTCGCCAGAAGTTTGCAGGTGAATAACACCTGCAAAGGCTTTCAATAAATTTCTTTATTTCTCTTCCGGAAAAACTCTTATTTGCTCTACATCACAATTAAAACCTGTAAGTCCTATATATCCACTTTTGTTCGTGTTTAACTTTTTAACAACAAGAGCCGGTTTTAGGGCATGATTGATAAATGCCCTAACTTCTTCATCGTTAATCAATAACGAAAGTGTGACCCAATCTTCAGCATTCGGCGGATTTTCAATTCCTTTTTCATATATACCATTAAATTCTTTACGAAGTAGGGGCCAATCATACTTTGGATAAGCCACGTATTGAATGGCATGAATTTTTCGCACAGAATCCGCAGCCTTAAAATTGAACGGTCGGCAATAAACATCATCAAAAGTGGAATCGTTTTGTGCATGAAAAGCAATTCCATAAAAACTATTTTGAGCAATGTCTTTTCCACGAGCGATTATCTCAATTTTCCCATTCTTAAAATCCTGAATCGGCAACCAAACTACACCTGAATATACGCCACCACTAATTTTAATGTATGATTTATTGTTTGCATTTTCGGTAGTTACGCCTCTATTTTGAATTCGTAATTTTCCATCTCGATGTAAATCTGCCAAATTAAAAACAACTTCCTTTTGAGCAATAACCGAAGTACCAAAAAATAGAAAAAATATCAATAAACAAAACCAATTCTGAATCTTCTTCATTATGTTATTTACCATTTCGTAATTTTCAAATCCTTGAAATACCCCTCGGTACCCACATCAACAAATAAGCCTAAAGCACCCGAAACGTTTTCCCCCAATTTTAAGTCATTCACGACCAAAGAGGGCTGTTTGTTATCATTCAGAAACAATTTGGCCTGTTTGCCTTTCACTTCAATTTTGATTCTAATCCATTCATTCAGTCCCATATCTGCATAAGATTCATACATTTCCGGCGATTCTTTTCGTAATCTTGGGAATTTAAAATCAGGAAAAGAAAAGTACTGAATCGAATGATTCCGGCGTACCTGGTCGTCGGCTCGCCCGTTGGTCGGACGAATGTACATGCACTCAAATTTTGAATTGTCTTCATTGATCCGGTACGCAATGCCGATAAAACCACGGTCGGAAGGTCGGGCTTTTTTATGCAATCGGCTCAGTACATTCACTTCAATTATGCCGTCTTTGAAATCAATGTTTTTGATTCGTACAAACGTGGCTTCGTCCACTGCCTGTAGGGTAGAATCCTTAATCACTTTTACTGTCTGTTTACCATCCGATTTTTCGATGGACATGTACACTTGATTGGGTACAAGGTTGTTGGGGGTAAGATTGACTTCCTGAGCCGATACTGACTTGCAAGCAACTATTAGACAGGCGATTATGGAGAGTTGTAATTTGTTCATTCTATGGCAATTTACTTTGTGTTCAGAAATAGACCGGCCCCAATGTTTGAGCCTAATGTTCCCGGTTTGATATGCAGGAATAATTTATCGGTCTGGTCCTCAATTATTTCTAATTTTCCTTCTTTTTTCAAAAGTACATCTTTTCCTGCTTTCAGCTTTTCTGGGTTCGCTTTTTCTCCGAAACCCTGAGGGCCACCTCCTTTATTTAGGTATGAATGGTAACCGACGATGACTGAATTCTCCATGGAAAATGACTCTTTTTCGTCTTTATTCAAAATCCATAACACATTCGCATTGCTGACGACATTGTTGTAAAACTTGAAATCACCCGTGGCTGACCAGGTCCAAACAATGGCGCCGTAACTGTCAACAATGAGATTATGGTGCATTGAAGAGTTGGTGGCGGGGCTATTCCACATCACCACAGCATCTTTAACACCGTAAAACACGCAATGGTCAATTTCCTGTTCTTTTCCGTTTGCCAGAATACCTAAATGGTTAGGCAACGCGTATTTATTTCCCATAAATAAACATTGCGTAACCCTGAAATCTTCTAAATTTTTCCCTTCCCACATAATTGGGTAATTTCTAACCAGAACTCCCTTCGAAGGATTTTCATGAACGGGTTCTCCCAAAATCCTTAATCCTTGAATGGTCACATGGCTGTTTTGAACCATAATCCCAAAGTTTTGGCCGCCTGTTAATTCTCCTTTATCATTTTTTTCAACAGAAAAAGGCATGGTAGAAATCATTATTGGCATTTCCGCAGGACTCCAATTTGCATCATCGGGCAAGATTTCAGCTCGAATTACAAGTCGATTCGTTTTAGAAAATTTCCAATTTTTGGCGTTAAAATCAGCAGTTTCGCTCATTCCATACACTCCTGACGATAAAAAAACAGTAATTGCCCCTTCCCCTTCGGCAGCACTCACGCGTTTAGCCGCTTCGCTTAGCGACTTTAAAGGATTTTCTTTTGTACCCTTGTTGGTATTTATTCCAATAGTAGGGTTTACATAGATTTTGTTATCTATAATTTGCCCAAAACTGCGGTAAGACATTATCGTGCACAGCACAACCAAATAAACAGTAAGTTTCTTCATGTAAATTATCTTTTAATTTTAAATTTCGTCCACTTTGCCTTCTTCTTTCTTCATTTTTAAGGCCTTTTTCGTCACTTTTAAATCTTTGAAGTAGCCAATGGTGGCAATGTCGACATACAGCCCCACGTAGCCTTTTCTATTTTTTCCTAACATTTTATTGACGATAAATGAAGAGTATTTCAAATCGTTGACGAACATTTCTGCCGTTTCCCCATTTACTTCAATCCGCATTGTAATCCACTCATTGAGCATCACAGGAGCAGACCCTTCATACGAACCCGCAGGAAATTTGTCTCTTAAAGTCTGAAATTTGAAATCAGGATATGAAAAATACTGGACGGCGTGGTTTCTGGCCATTTGGTTATTGATTCTACCCACTTTTGGACGCAGGTAAATAGATTCAAATTCGGAATCATCTTCTTTTATTCTAAAATACAGCCCAATAAAACCTGCTGCTGGTGGATAGGGTGACGGGTCTTGAATTTGGCTATACATTTTTACTTCGATGGTTCCGTTTTCAAAATCATCTAAACCAACAAGGCGAGCATAATGGCGCTCATCAACGGTCGCTTCCAATCGGTTTGCATCGAAGGGAAGTGCTTTTAAATCGCGCTCGATCTTCAAAACTTTTTTGCCCTGAAAATCAATGACCGAGCCCGTAACATTGTGTAATTCAAAGGTTTGCTTGCCGAGGGTAAGTGTTTGGTTTTGACCGAAGGCAGAACAGGAGCAAACAACGGCTGCTAAAACGAGTTGAAATTTAGTCATGAGCTTAATTTTTGAGAAAAAAAATGCCGCAAATTTACAGATTTCAGGGGGCGATTCCGAAGCGCAACCTTGAAAATCCGGGTACTTACGGCAAGTAATTCAATGATTAGAACAACTTCTCATTTGGCGGTTTGACCCCTGCCAACCGCAGGTAAATTGTGGTTTGGCCACGGTGGTGTGTTTGGTGCTCAAAGCACTTCGCGATCGCTGTTCCTTTGGTCATGTCAAATCTTCCAAACAATTTGATACTTTCGTTCAATTGAGTGGGAGTCATTTTTTTGAGGCTATTGATAACGAAGTCATAACCCTCCAAGACGATTTTCGTCACATTAGCTTTCGATTTATCGGTGCTTTTTTCCAATTCTCCTGGTCCATAAGGGCTTTTCTCGCCCGTTGCTGCCGAAACAAACCCATAGTTGGCGTCGCTCAAATGCAACATTTGTTCAGCAAACGAACGAATATCGGGCGTGGGCTTCAGAGCATAGCCAGATTCGGGCATGGCATCAAGGTATTCTTTGGTGTAGGCTTTGGCACGTTCCCACTCTTTCACCAATTCGTCCACGGAGGCTTGGGCATTGGCCAAAAATGAGATTCCTAAAACAAAACAAAGGGTTGCAGCAATTTTCGTGATTTTCATTTGTGATTGATTTAAAAGACAAAACAAAAGGTTGATGGTATTGTAAATAATCCTAATCCTTATAAGGCTGTCGATATTCAGGCGGGAATAGTATAGAAAGCATTTAATTACATAGAATCGGCTAAACGATTTCCGTAATTTCGGCTAAGGTGACAGTTTTGCCCAAAGCTCCAAACTCATGTAGCTCTCCAAATACTTCCAATTGAATGGATTGATCAATGGAGCCTACACGCACAGGTTCAAAACCCGCATCCACGATTAATTCTTCAATTTGTCCGTCGATACTTTGGTCATCGGTCGCATAAAACAGAACGGCCATTTCAGGTTTTTGCCCTGAAGCATTTGCCAATGAAGCGGCCCCTAACGTACCGAATGCTTTGGCCAGTTTAGCTCCTTTGGGGAGTAAAGCAGCGTTGAGTTGTCCTGCTGATTCGTCGGCACCAATGGTTTTAACAAAACCGCTATTTTCATCGGTAGCAATCGGATTGGATGGGTCAACGATAATTTTACCTTCCAATTGCGAAGCATATTGAGTCAGAAATTCCTGTATATCAGCAAACCAAATGGCTAATACGATAATGTCAGCTACCTGAAGAGCTGCTTCGATTTCCATTGGTTGGGCAAAGTCGCCTAACTCCTTAGCAAGTTTTTGCGCTTTTGAAAAATCACGCGCAGCTAAAATCACGGCCCGATTTCCTTTGGTTAAATTGTCGGCAACAACGCGACCGATATTACCTAAGCCAATAATGGCAACTTTAGTATCTGATATCTTTAACATGGTCTTTTTGTGTTTAATTGACCATGCAAAGGTCCGATCTTTTGAGAGATACGACCAATGAACTATCTTAAGAAATACGCTTAAGATACATTAAGAAGAATACTTAAGATAGTTTAAGAAGAGGCAATATCCTTTCTGAGTTTACTGAGAAATTCAGGGGTAATGCCTAAGTAAGACGCTATTTGGGTATTGGGCAGGCGTCGGGATAATGTGGGATATTGTTCCTGAAAAGCCAAATATCTTTCCAATGCTGTAGAGCTGATATTTTGTAAAACTCGGTTTTGAAGCTCTACATATTTATCTTCAACAATGACCCTGAGAATCTGGTTGAGTTTAGGAATATGGGTGTAGAGAAAATATAAGTCCTGTTGTTCGATTTGCAGAATGACGGCGGGTTCAATGGCTTCAATGTATAATTTGCTCGGTTTATCGGAATGAAAGCTGCCGATATCGGAGATCCAATCGTTTTCAATGGTAAATTTAATGTTATGCTCATTGCCTTTGGTATCCACTGCAAACATTCTGAAACAACCTTCTACCACAAACGTATAGTGTTTGCAGGTAAATCCTTCCTGTAAAATAAAATAGCGCCGCTTGACGGAGCGATGAGTAACCCGACCTTGAAGCAGCTCTTTTTCGTTTTCATCAAAAGGCAGGTAGCTTTCAAAATGGTCAATGAGCGGTTGAATCGTCATATTTGTCTTGTCCTAAAATAGATTGACCATCTACACAAGCAGATGGGACACATATTTTTGCTTCGCAAACAGGCACACGAACTACGGATGCGCCAGATGGTTGAAGAAATCAACCTGAACCGATTGACTA
>NZ_QPIW01000004.1 GCF_003339505.1 Runella aurantiaca | reverse complement strand
AGTGGTGGCGAATTTACAATTTTGAGAGACCCCACTCAGCTCTCAAGGGCAAGACACCTCAGCAAATATGGTTAAACCAAGAGGAACTCTATTTAAAAATGGCTGCGGCCTAGGGAATGAGGACACCTAATGCCCAATCATTTCCATCTTTTAATAAGAATTAAAGAAGAAGATACAATTATTGAGTACTATCATCAACGCAAATCAGCTAAGAATCCAGATTACAATCGTTTAGATTTTGACAAAGCAAAATTCGATTTCCACGATTTTGTAATGCAACAATTCCAAAATTTTTGTAACTGATATGCACAAGCTTTCAATCGGATGTTTGATAGAAAAGGGGCATTATTTTTAGATTTTATCAAGCGCAAACAAGTAAAAAACGAAAATTATTTTACCAAGTTGGTGCATTACATCCACTATAATCCCGTCCATCACGGGTTTTGTAAGGATATAAACAATTGGCAATACACTTCATTTCACTTAATTTTGGATAATCGTGCCACAAAGTTGGAACGAACTTACGTATTGAAATGGTTTGACGGCGAGAGCGAATTTGTTAAATTTCATAAATCCTCCCCCGACCCAAGATTAGTGAATTTAATGAAACTATAAGTAAATCAACCTTTTGACCATTACAGAAACTGGGCGTCCACATCTAAAATCTTATAATGGATTCATCAATTTGAAAAAATCAGGTAAAATAAAGGCCCCTCCCGTCAAGTTTCAGACCAAAAGCGCCGCTGTCATTGCACAGCGAACCGAGGAAACCAATGCCCAATCCCTGCACGGATTGGTGATTCGCTCTACTGGCTCTTGGTACGACATCCGCGATGCTGAAGGACAAATCTGGCAGTGCAGGTTGCGGGGTAAATTTAAGTACCAAGACCTAAAAGTCACCAACCCAGTGGCCGTTGGTGATTCTGTGTATTGGGAAATCGAAGATGAAACGGCTCAAAAGGGCGTCATCAACGATATTTTACCACGTCGCAACTACATTGCCCGGAAGTCGGTGCATAAATCGGCTCACGCGCACTTATTGGCGGCCAACGTTGACCAAGCGATTATCGTGGCGACGCTTACTTTCCCGCGTACATCGCTAGGGTTTATTGACCGTTTGTTGGTGGTAGCTGAATCGTTTAGGATACCCGGCGTGGTTATTTTCAACAAGCAGGATCTTTTTGACGACGAAATCAAGGCATATCAGCAGGAACTCGTTGACCTCTACAACCGACTGGGCTATACGTGTTTTACCACGTCAAGCGTAACAGGTGAAGGTGTTGATACCTTCCAAAAGCTCCTGCAAGGAAAAGTCTCCGTTTTGTCGGGACATTCGGGCGTGGGCAAATCGACTTTGGTCAATACCATTGCACCTGATTTGAACCTCCGAACCAACGAAGTCTCAACTTTTGCCAACAAAGGCGTTCACACAACCACTTTTGCCGAAATGTTTGAACTCGCGCCCGATACGTTTATCATTGATTCACCGGGCATCAAAGAGTTGGGATTGTCGGAAATGGAAAAGGAAGAAATCGGCCATTATTTTCCCGAAATACGCGATTTAATCGGCCAATGTCGTTTCCATAATTGCCTCCACATCGACGAACCCAAGTGCGCCGTCAAAGAGGCCGTAGAAGCTGGCGAAATCGCCATGAGTCGATTTGAAAGCTATTTGAGCATGGTAGGTGGAGAGGACAACCGACGATAGTCGGCCGTAGGGGCAGGGCTAGCCTCTGCCCGTAATTTACCAATAAAAAGAGAGAAGCTTTCGCTTCTCTCTTTTTATGTATTCTGCTTACTGAAAACTGCCTACTCTGATTAGTACCCGGGGTTTTGCGCAAATACAGAAGTATTTTCTGCCGTTTTGGCACTTCTGTCAATTTGCGTTTGTGGAATTGGACGCACGTTATGAATGCTTTTGACGTTGGTGGCGGCCTGAGGGTTGTATAACTTAACCCTTTCTACCAAAAGTCCCCAACGCTTCAAATCCATCCAACGAGTCTGCTCACCCGCAAGCTCACGTCCGCGCTCTTCAATAATTTTTTCGAAATTCATATCAGCTTCTTTGATAAGCATAGCCTCTTTTTTACCGGGCCAACCTGCGCGAAAACGCACCATATTGATAGCCGCAGTAGCTTCACCTACATTACCTGACTGCAATAACGCCTCAGCTTGCATCAAATACACATCGGCTAAGCGGAACACGAAATAGTCGCGGCTACCTGCCTCGTAGGTTAGGTCAGGACGCTTGGTATCAAAAAATTTAGTCAATGTTGGGAACAAAGCCTCATCGTATCTACTTGGAACCAATACTTGGTATTTTTTGGTAGCCCGCTCAGCCTTTGACATTTCATAGCCAGGGATGAAAATGGCAGTGTCGCCAGCGGCAAAGGTTATCTTCGTTTTGGAATCATCAAAGGAAGGATTCAGGTTTGAGCCTGGATTATTTGAAAGCCAAGTATCTCTAAAAGTCTTTTTGTAGCGTGAGTCATTGACGCGGTCAGCAAAAAGGGTATTCAACAAATAAGACGTAGGTCTCAAACGCTTGAACGGACGACCATAAAACACGTCACGTTTCATACCAGGCTGCACGTCATATTGCATTCCAAAAAACAAGTGAAGGTTATTTCCACCGTTTACCGCACCCGTATTATTAGTAAGGTTTGTCAAAGGGTCTGAGGTATATTGCACGGCAAATACAATTTCGCTGTTTACTTGGTTGTTTTCATCAAAAACACTTGCAAAATCATCTAACAACTTAAATCCGTAGCTGGTAGTCACTGTTTTACACAATGCTGCGGCTTTGGCAAAATCATCTGAAGCTTTGGCTGATGAGTACGCTTTCGCCAAATAAACCTTAGCCAAAAGCGTTTCGGCAGCAGGTTTTGTTGCACGTCCGTAGTCAGACGATTGCGCTTTTGCTTCCAAAGCAGGAATTGCATCATTCAAATCTTTGATGATAGCAGCATACATTTCCGCATCTGATGCTCTCTTGGTTTCCTTGGTAGGGGCAAGCGTTTCGCTTAATCTTAAATCTACACCGCCAAATTGTTGGTGTAAAATATAATAATAATGCGCTCTCAAGAATTTAGCTTCTCCGACTCTCTGTTTTTTGATGGCTTCCGAAACGGTTGCCGCAGGTGCTCTATCAATAACAGCATTACAAGTATTGATACCACGGTATAGTTCATCCCAGGTATTACCTAAATAGTCTACCGTTGGTTGTAGTTGGGTATCATAGAAATGGAATCCTTTATAACCGCCGTCAGCACCTGTAGCGTAGATGTCGGTACCATACTCGGTCAAGGTCAAACCCTGTTGAGTTCCGTAATAATATCTAAGCGAAGAGTAAGCCGATTTTACAGCATCTTCAAAACCCTTGGGTGTATTGATGTAGTCATTACCAATGCCAGATATGACTTTTTCGTCCAAAATATCCTTACATGACTGGGTCGTAAATAACAACGCCACAGCACCAAAGATTTTAATTGGCTTTAATATATTATTTAATTTCATTGTATTTAATGTTTTAAAACTCCTGTTTAACCTTTCAATTAGAATCTAACATTCAAACCAACCGTCGTGACCGAAGTAGCCGGTGTAACACCGTTATTGACCGCCGTGATTCCAGTACCTGATGAGGTGATTGTTGCCTCAGGGTCGATTCCGTTGTATTTGCTGCGGTATTCAGACCAGATTTTTGGTTGTTGAATACTCATGTACAAACGCAGAGACTCCATTCCTAATTTATTAGCAATACTTTGTGGGAATGAATAACCAAAGTTAACGTTTCTTAATTTGATGAATGTACCATCAAAATAAATCAAAGTAGTGTTGTATTGGGGAAATTCCTGCGTGCTGAACGGGCGAGGAAACTCGTTTGTTGGGTTATTAGGTGTCCAATAATCTACTTTGATTTGTTGATAGCGCCCTGCCAGAGCATTGTTGTTTTGGTGGAAACCACTCACAATCATATTACCAAAACGTCCAAAGAAGAAGGCCGACAAATCAAATCCTTTGTAAGAGAATCTTGTTGTAAATCCAGCACTGAAATCGGGAATATCCGAGCCAAGCAATACTCTATCGGCAGCAGTGATCACACCATCCCCATTTGTATCCTGTACTTTAACCTGACCAACACCTGCTCCCAATGGATTATTTCTATCTCCTGGATAGAATTTAGCCGCTGTTTCTTTCTCTGCCAACTGCCAAATACCTTCTTTTTTGAAATCGTAGTACGAGTTTAGTGGCTGCCCAATAAACCAACGGTTGCCCAAATCATCCACTTTTCCGTTATAGAGAGAGATGATAGCCTCCGTATTTTTAGTGAATGTAAAGTCGGTTGTCCACTTGAACCCACTAGCTGTATTTACATTGACAGTGGTAAACCCTAACTCAATACCTTTGTTACGCGTTTGCCCTACGTTGCGAGTCACCGCATTGAAGCCAATTGAACCTGGCAACTGGTCAGACAATAACAAATCAGTGGTATTTGTTTCGTACAACTCTACTGAACCTTGGATACGGCCTCTAAAGAAGCTAAAGTCTAAACCAATGTTGGCAGTAGCTGAAGTTTCCCATTTCAAGTCAGGATTTCCGATTGTATTTGGACGGTATCCAAATGCCGCTGATGTTCCGAAAGCATAAGCTGTTCTACTCAACAAACCTTGGGTTTGGTAAGGTGCAACCCCTTGGTTACCTACTTTACCCCAACCTGCACGGAGTTTCAACAAATCAATCCACGAAACCTCTTTCAAGAAAGCTTCATTGCTGATGTTCCAGCCTAAAGCAATACCGGGGAAGTTACCATATTTTGTGTTTTCACCAAAACGACTCGACCCATCTCTACGAATAGTAGCGGTTAATAAATATTTATCGTTGTAATCGTAGTTGATACGAGCCATGTATGAGTTGATGGTCCATTGGCTTAATAAACTACCTACCCCCAAAACAGAACCTGCGTTACCCAAGTTATAGAACTGCTGTGTTTCGGCAGGAACCCCTTGTACATCAGTCGTGAATCTTTCAAAATTATCTCTTTGAATAGATTGTAACAACGTTGCTCCAAAATTATGCTTCTGAGCAAACGTTTTGTTGTAAGTTACGATATTTTCTAGTGTCCAGTTAAAACCAAAGTCATTACGTGTTGATGCTTGTGGGTCTCCTAACTTACGCGCATTGGTAGCGGCACCAACAAAACGCCCCCATCTTGCAATGGTAAAGTCTGGGCCAAAGTTTACACGGTACTTTAAGCCTTCCATGATTTTGACCTCGGTGTAAAGGCTATTGAAGATTCGATACCTTTTGGTATTATCTACCTGCGCTCCTTTAACAATTTCAGCCAGTGGGTTTGTCAATAAAGCATCATTCGTTGGCGAAAAAATGATATTACCATTGTCATCATAAGGGCGAGCCAAAGGATTTTGGTTAATGGTAAAACTATAAGGGTTTAAGTTTTCACCATTTCTGATACTATACATTATATAAGATGAAAGACCCACCTTTAACCACTTATTGACATTGTGGTCGATGTTGGCTCTCAACGACATACGAGTGTAGTCTAACCCTTCAGAAACACCTTTATCCTGAAAGTATCCCCCTGATATATAAAACTGAGTTCTGTCATTGCCACCTTGTACACCCAATGAATGGTTTTGCATGAATCCATTCCGTAAAATCAAATCTTGCCATTTGGTATCGGTTCCTGCGGCTAACCCTTGGGCCACGGCTGGGTCACCACCCAATACCGCTATTTTTGCATCAGCGGCGGCATTAACGACTCCTGTTGGCACCGCTACACCGTTGGCATCTTTGTATTGGTTCGTTGCGCGATACGCTTCACGTACATACTCCGCAAATTCTGGTCCACTAAATAATTGAATCTTGTCTAATGGCTTCGAAACACCCGCATAAGTATCAAATGTTACGGTTGTCTTACCTTTAACTGCTCCTCTTTTTGTTGTTACCAACACTACCCCGTTGGCACCTCTCGCCCCATAAATGGCGGTAGCAGTGGCGTCTTTCAACACTTCCATAGAGGCCACATCACTTGGATTCAGGTCTTCATAGCCAGCCGATAGCGGAATCCCGTCAACCACATAAAGCGGGTCGTTTCCTGCGTTGAACGAACGACGTCCACGAATCAAAATCTTGGGCACAGAACCTGGCTTAGAACCCGACTGAGAAACATCAACCCCAGCTACACGGCCCTGCATGGCTTGACCTATACTCGTAATTGGCATCTCCTGAATCTCCTTGGCACTTACTGAAGAAATCGCCCCCGTCATTTGGCTCTTCTTCTGAGTACCGTATCCTACTACTACTACTTCGTTTAGGATTTTCTGATCAGAGCCTAAAGTAATATTAAAAACTGATTGGCTACCTACGGTTACTTCTTGTGCCACAAATCCCACCGCTGAGAAAACCAACACGGCCTTGTCGCTCACCACATTGAGTTTAAACTTACCTTCACCATCAGTATTCGTTCCCGTGGTAGTTCCTTTCACCACAACACTCACACCCGGAATCGGGGTATTGTCCTCCGATGATATCACTCTCCCACTGACTGTTTTGTCAGCGTTAACGTTTGCGATAGGCTTACCGCCACTGCCGTTTGTCGTTGGGGTATTAGCCTTGACCGACGATACACTAAGTACCGAAGCGACTACCCACAGACTACACAAAGTAGAGAAACTCCTCATAATTTAGAAAAATTGAAATAGGTTAAAATGTAATTATTCTGGGTTCTTGTATTAAATATTCAAAGTTTAGATAGGTTGAGTTTAGCGGTATTGGCTTAGTTAAGCAAAATTTAGCCCAAATTATTTTATGCAATCGTTCCCGGTAACGTTTCCGATACATAAATTTTTACGTATTTTTTTGACTAATTTTAAGTTAAACCCCATTTTAACCCCTAATGTTTTTTAAAATAATAGAATTATTTTTTGTATTTTATCAACATTACGTCGACAAAATACGCCGTTAGAACGACAATTGAACAGGAATGAACGCACGAAAAACTAATAGATTTTCCAGAGAATCCAGCCCACTAATGCCAGCCCAACAAACAGGGCAACTAGCCAACGGGTAAGGTAAAAAGCGGAAGCAATGGGTTTTACTTCTTGATCGAGTGGATCAATTTCAGGGATGGTGTGGACAGACTCTAACACTCGCTTCCAAAGCGTACGCATCTCTTGGGACGTCATGCCCATGTAGGTATCCGAAAACTGGCCTACCAACGTTCGTGCTTCTGCGATTTCGTCTGATTTATAAGGGTGATTAGTGAGCCAAACTTGCCAAAAATTGCTAAGTTCGACATCGTCAGGTTGCTGTACCCACCGTATAAACAGCGGCTCCGCTGCAAAGTCCTCCACGGTGTATTGAGCAAAGTTTTTCATTTGGTACTTTAGCAAGCCTGAATAGGATTTAATCTTGTCAAATAAGCGACCAACTGTCTGTTTCTACTGACGTAACTGACATTTTTTTAAACCAAACCTTCATTTGTACGAATGAAGGTAGTGGGTTTGTTTCGCTTATTTTTTTTAGAGAAGAAAGCCCTAATCATAGTTAATTCTACTCACAATACTCCGACCTAATGTAATTTCATCGGCGTATTCTAAATCCCCACCGATAGGAATACCGCGTGCAATCGTGGAAATTTTGAGGGAGAAGGGTTTTAATTTTTTTTGAAGATAAAAAGAAGTCGTATCTCCTTCCATGGTTGGGCTGAGAGCCAGAATAATTTCTTTGACTTCCGAAGTATGTTGGAGCCTTTCCAGAAGCGAATCTATTTTTAAATCACTCGGACCGATACCTTCCAGCGGTGAAATAATCCCGCCCAAGACGTGATAAAGTCCATTGTACTGTCCCGTGTTTTCGATGGCCAACACATCTCGGCTATCCTGCACCACACAAATCACGGAGGCGTCGCGTTTGGGGCTCAAACAGATGCTACACAGCTCGCCATCCGATATGTTGTGGCATTTCTTACAATAATGAATCTGCGTCCTTACCGCCACCAGCGCATCTGCCAACGAATGCGTCTCTTTTTCAGTACGTTTGAGTAAGTGAAGTACAATTCTTAAAGCACTCTTTTTCCCGATGCCCGGAAGTTTTGATACTTCACTTACTGCTTCTTCAATTAGTTTTGAGGGAAAATTCATATAGTATAATCGGCAACATCAGGTTTCTCCTGCAAAAATACAAAATCCCCCTGCCCGGTCATACTAAAAATAAACCTTATTCTTTCCCTTTGGCGTAGCGCAGCGGCGTGACACCAAATAGTTTTTTGAACTGTCCAATAAATTTAATCGGGTGACTATAGCCCAATTTCTGAGAAACACCCGTAACATTCAGTTCCCCTGATTTCAGCCATTCGGCGGCTTCATTCATGCGTTTTTGCTGATAATATTGATAAAAAGGCATTCCAAATGCTTCCTTAAACAGGTATTTAAACTTACTTTCACTCATACTCAACTGATTGCTAAGCTCAGTAATGGTCGGAATCGGCTGTTCAAATTGAAGCATGTAGTTATTGACCACCCATTCTATTTTGAGACGGTCATTTTTCAAGACTTTTGGACTTTTTAAGACCTCAAAATAAGAATTCAGGTAATTAAACAACGCACTTTTTAAGCGTAAGTTATTGTTGAGACGTGACGGATCCGTATTTCGAACAAGTGCCAGCAACTGTGAATCAAGCGATTCGTAGAAAGAAGGTAACGACACAAAATCATAGAGGTTCTTGATTTGCGCAAATGAGTCACGAAGGTTATTCTCAATCAGCCATTCTGTCGACACCGAAAGCCTCAACAGCCGTACTGTTTTGTACTTCTTCAATGGTTCAATTTCTATTCTCTCATCCCCAAAAGAAAGAAATTGCGTTTTTGCCTGAATAGTCTGCTGAGAACGATGCACTCTCACTAATTCGGAAGATTCCCACAAATAGGTAACACCAGGTTCGGGCAAAGGCAGTAAAGTTTTTCCCGACATTAAAATGAACTCGGCATCCAGTCCCTGCTCCAGATTGAATGTTGTACCTTTAAAATTGACGTTGAGATTATGTATCGTACTCATAACTATTAAAGTGTTTTAAATTTCATAACATTTATAAACGCGCAATACTTTTAACAAATTAAACTGATTTCTATGCCTTTTTGGTACATTTTTTCAATAAAAAACTTTAGGAATAAGGATTTTGACATATTTGCAAACTATTTGGACAAATTCCTTAAAAATCATTTCTTTCCAGTCATGTACTTTCGTAAAAATACCGTATAATATTCACCAAAACGCGTTTATAGCTTGTATATCCTATCCAGAGGACTAAAAAGCACAATCCTGTCCGACATGTTTTTCCTAAAGATTTAAAGCAGACAACTTCGAGAATTTACCGCTCGTGGAGGATTCTCTTCCAGAATAATGGCAATTTTGGGATATAATAAATGATTACCTTTATTTTATCCCATTTGTATCCTAAATGGATATAATTTACCACAAAATCACCCCGCTTACCTACAATGACTGTTTTAGGGGATTTGCCCGAGTCAAAACCACTTTGACTTCCCGCTTTATAATCACGAAGAGTTTGAACTGAATTTAGTTCAGAGTACCCAAGGCCTTTGTGTATGTAAAGATTGATGATGATGAAAACATTTCAATGGAATTCTCACAACCGCCGAGGTTTCTTTTCGGTGCGATTTCAACAATTTATCCTATTTCAACAGCATTTTATGAAAAAACACCAATGCACTCCAAAAGAATTTCGCGAGAATTATTCGGGAACCCGAACCTTTGTTTAGTGTTATTGTACTTTTTGGCGTAATTTTGCATAACTAAAGGTGAGTTTACGGAATTTGTGGTCAGTTGACCACGAAGTCGGCAAAGTTTTATCCTTTCTAAAATATTAGCTTTTAAGTCAAGGCTTCCTTAAGTTGCCTTCCATTCTTTGCGTCATTAGGCAACTCTCGATTTTATGTTATACTCTAAAAACCAGTACTTTGAAAGTCATTACTCTTAAAAAATCTTTCATTATCATAAACTTTAGCGAATTACCGCTTATTCAGTCAATGATTTTGGATGAATAGCGCTTAACCATCATTTCTTATTCTAAGTGGCGGCTTTGTAAAGCCAAATTCTATATATCATTTTTTCTTATCGTTCCGTTTGCAGTTGTTATGTCAGAAACTGATACAAAATCTGCCATGCATATTGCCGACCATAAACTTTTATTTACTAATTATGAGCAAGCAATCGTATATCCCCGTAGTCATTGAGTGGGCAAAACGCAAGGGGTATGACCAAATCCGGGCAAATATGGAAGGTTTTGAGCAACCTATTGCCTACGAGCGTCAAAATGACGATGAGCGATTCATTCCAGATGTCACCGCTAAACAACTCTTAGAGCAATCCTACTTTGAAATCATTCTTAAAGGAGACAGTCCCGACAAAATCGTTTCAAAACTTCGTTTGCTGAGTATGTTGGTAAGCCAGAAAGGCGGACGTTTGTTTTTGATGACGCCTCCCGGAAATCTCAATTTCGCCAAAGAACTCGTCACTAAATACTCTATCAACGGCGAAATCGTCAAGATTGTATAAGTAGGTATTCTTCGCCATTTCATGCACAATTGTCGGCAATTTTGACACAACATTCGTCAAAAAATGCATCCCCAAAGCAGCGATGACCGCTGCCTTGGGTCCCGACCTAAGAAAAAATACCAAAATACGTTTTGGCAATCTAGCATCTGCAACTGTACTTCTTTGTTTTTACAATTCTTCCATTGGAACTATTCCTATCTTACTAATATAGATTTTATAGTAATAGCAATCACGTTCTCCCCTATATTTATCAAATTATAATCTTTCATTAAGGCTTTCTTAAGTTGGGCGGCGTAGGTTTGTTACCCACGACACCTCACCCTTAAAAGCCCTTAATATGGATGCCGTCTTAGCTCTGCACAGAATTCTGGTCCCGATTGATTTTACTGCGACCTCTCTAAACGCTCTCCAAACTGCCATTGCTATGGCAATACGACATAAGGCGGAACTGATTTTAGTTCACATTGTAAGCACTGAAATGGTGTATGTCCTCCCTGAGGGAGGCATTATGATGGATACGGGGATAGATGCATCCGTCAAAACAGCCCTTTTACAACTGGACGACATGGCACGTCGAATCAGACAACAACACAATCTGACTTGCGCTTATGAAGTAAAATCTGGTTCGGTGACGTTTGCCGTGGTAGAAACGGCAAAAAAAAGGGGCGTAGACATAATTGTGATGGGCGCGTACGAGACATCAAAACTATGGGCTTTTTTTATGGGTTCTACTGCGTTTAGTATTCTCAAGAATGCGCCATGCCCAGTACTTACCGTCCCGTCGCGCAAACAGTGGCTTCGTTTTAAATCCGTTTTATTTCCCGTACGTCCCGTCGTCAATGCCCTAGAGAAATATGAATTTGCTCGTAAAATTATTCAGAAAAATGATGCAAAATTAATTGTAATGGGGGTATTAGAACGCCTCGGCCCCCACAATTTTGATGAACTTAACAAAGAAGCTTCGCAATTGATTAACAACCTCAAAACAGATGGAGTCCAGCTTCAAACCGAATTCCATTTTTGTGATTCTTTGGCCGAAATCATTCTGGAAAAAGCCCACCTACTCGACGTAGATTTATTGATTATAACGGCCTCAATTGATTATCAAATAAAAAATTCATTTATAGGCCCATTTGCGCAACAAATTGTCAACCACGCCAATGTTCCTGTGCTTTCCATAAGACCTTCTGGTAGTTTCTTTACCCAAAAACCACTAGGGGCTTCAACGGCCTTTCTTGATCATCTGCATCAAGCAACATCCCGCCTTGGATTTCCAAATTCTTTCGTAAATTAACAAGCCAAAGTAGGGTTCGACAAAATTGTGTAAGTTATAATTATGAGAAATTATATTCAAGAACAATTAAATTCCCTTTTTCACCTCATTGACACCACCGATTCAGACAAGACAATTCGGGAGATTTCCTCGGGTATCTCAATGCGCGGCTATAATCTTTGGATTCTGATTTGTTCGGCCGTGCTTGCTTCTATTGGGTTAGATACCAACTCAACGGCAGTTATCATCGGCGCGATGCTCATTTCGCCCCTTATGTCACCGATTTTAGGGGTTGGTTTAGGCCTAGCCATCAATGACCAAGAAACCCTCCTACGTTCTTTACGAAACCTATCCATTGCTACTATTGCCAGCTTGGCCACGAGCACACTTTATTTTTCTATATCACCACTAAGTGAACTCACCTCAGAGGAACTGGCCCGTACTCAACCCAATTTGCTCGATGTAATGGTGGCTTTGTTTGGCGGAGTAGCAGGGATTGTGGCGGGCTCACGGACCGAAAAAACAAACGCCATTCCAGGCGTTGCCATCGCCACCGCCTTGATGCCCCCCCTTTGTACCGCAGGGTTTGGTCTTGCCCATGGAGATTGGCGTATATTTGGCGGCGCATTCTATTTATTTGCCATCAACGCCGTGTTTATCAGTCTGGCCACATTCTCGGTGGCAAAGTACCTACGATTCCCCCTCAAAGAATACCTTAATGATAAAACCCAAAAGCGCGTCAGTAGCTTCATATACAGCGCTTTAGTTTTAACTTTAATCCCAAGTATTTATTTTTTATATACCGTTTATAAAAACAACCGAGAGAAAAGAGTCATCGAAAGTCATGTTGTTAATGAAATTACAAAAAGAGGAAATGAGATTCTAAAATGGGAAATCCACCGAGAGCTAATGCCCAGACAGGTTAAGATTTATTATTCAGGACAAAGCATTGAACAACCTCAACTTGACGACTTCAAGAAAACCCTGCTTAGCCATGACCTTCCCGATTACGATTTACGGTTGTTCAGGATGAATTTATCCCGCGAAGAGATTGCGGAAATGAGCAATGAAGCCCTCCAAAATTTACTTAAATCACTCAAAATAAATCAGAAAAATGATACCCTTGCCCAAATCAACAGTGCCGTTTTGATTGAAATGCAGGCCCTCTACCCTCAAATCAAAAAAGTAGGGATTGGCAATATGGTGTTTATAGGAACAAAAACAGACACCATTACGCAAGTACTTATCCAAACAGAAAAGGCACCTATCGACCCCAGTGGACTGATACAATTGAATAATTTTCTGAAAGTTCGACTAAAAAGAGATACATTATTGCTTCGAAACCTCTAAACCTATGGAGAATTCAGCCAAAATACTTTTTGTAGAAGACGACAAAAGAATCTCTGACGCTACAAAAAAAGGTCTTGAAAAACAGTCATTTACGGTCGAGCCTGCGTACGACGGTTTTGTGGGTGCCCGGCTAGCTACAACCCAGTCCTATGATCTCATTATACTGGACATCAACCTGCCCCTCATGAATGGCTTCGAAGTGTGTAAAGCCATTCGGCAGCATGGTAGCACGACCCCCATCTTGATGCTCACGGCTTTGGGAGAAATCGACGACCGCGTAAAAGGGCTTGACTTTGGGGCCGACGATTACCTTATCAAGCCTTTTGACTTCCGCGAACTGATGGCTCGCATCCATGCCCTACTGCGACGCGCCAACCCTACCCACGACCAAGCCTCGGAAGTGCTTCGAGAAGCAAACCTTGAAATGAATCTCGTGACCAAGACCGTCAGACGAGACAATCAACCCATCGACCTAACCGCTCGGGAATTCGAACTGCTGGAGTTTTTGCTGCGCAACAAAGGCCGGGTGTTGTCGAAAATGGACATCATTGAACACGTTTGGGAGTTGAATTTTGACACCAACACCAACGTAATTGAGGTGTTTATCAACTATTTACGCAAAAAAATAGACCGCAATTTTGAGCCCAAGCTTATCCATACCAAAACAGGATTGGGCTATTATCTCAAAGCCGACTAGCCAATGCAAATACGCTACAAAATAGCTTTGCAATTTACGCTTATCGTACTGGCCATATTGCTGGTATTCTCGGGCATCGTGTACTACCGCGCCGAAAATCAACGTCGAACGAGTTTTTACGACCGACTTTCTCGAAGGGCAAAAACCACCGCTCGGCTACTGGTAGACGTCAAAGAATTTAACACTACCCTGCTCAAACTGATTGACAAGAACTCTTCTTCGCGGCTGCCCGAAGAAGAAATTTTTATTTATGACTACCGAAATCTATTGCTGTATTCGAACGTCGAAAAAGTCTCCCCTTACGTGACGCAAGAGCGAATCAATGAAGTCAGACTGGCCCAAGAAATCAAATTTCAGTACGAAGGCCGCGCCGTCATCGGTCTGGTGTTTGAAGGGCGCTACGACCGCTTTGTGCTCATCGCTTCGGCCATTGACAAAAACGGCAAACTACAGCTGAAGGAGCTCATTATCACATTATTGTTTGCGTTTTTGGGGGGTATCCTGGCCACGGTTGGATTGGCTTTGTTTTTTGCCCATCAGTCGTTGCGGCCCATCACTACCATCAACCGCGAGATTGGGGAAATCACGGCCAAAAACCTCCGAAAACGCATTCATCAGGGCAATGAAAAGGATGAAATAGCGCAATTGGCCATCAATTTCAACCTAATGCTCGAACGACTCGAACTGGCATTTAAACAACAGCGGCAGTTTGTATCGCACGCGTCGCACGAACTCCGAACACCGCTTTCTGCCCTCAAAACGGAGATTCAAATAGGGCTTTCCTCACTTAATTCTCCCGAAGAGCACCACCAAATTTTACAAAATCTCCTCAAAGACACCAACCGCCTCATTGAGCTTTCCAACGGATTGCTTCAACTCGCCCGCATCAACGAAACCCCCGAAGAGCTACCGTTTGACAAAGTGCGCATGGAAGAAGTGCTCCTCAATGCCCAGCGGGAGGTAGTGGCGAGCCATTCTGATTATCAAATACAATTTGACTTTGATCAGATTCCCGAAGAAGACCACCTCACGTTGGTCATGGGCAACGAAGCCCTGCTCAAAAATGTATTTGTTAATTTATTGGAAAATGCCTGTAAATATACCCCCAACCATCAGGCCAGTTTGCGGTTGGGATTTGATGCCGAGTGGTGCATGGTGAGGGTCATCGACCAAGGCATCGGTATCTCAAAACAAGACCTACCCAATATCTTTCAGCCTTTTTACCGCGCCAAAAATGCCATTGATTACCACGGTTTCGGCATTGGGCTGTCGGTCGTCAAAAGAATCATTGAGCTTCACGAAGGCCAACTCGAAGTAAAAAGTAAGCCGCATCTGGGCACTGAGTTTATGGTTAAGCTCAAGCATTTGAAAGAAGAATCAGCCAACGATTTTATCCGCTAATGGGCACCTCCAGCCAAAAAAAGTCTTTTATTTTCGGTCTCCTAAGTGAATTCTAATTTTTCGTTAAGTCCTCCTTAAGTTTTGGGATAAACCTTTGTGTCATCAATATAAGGTTCCACCCAAAACATTACGCCCATGGAATGGACTGCACAAAACTCAAAAACCATCGCCGCTATGTTGGCTTTACTGCTCACAACCAGCGCAATAGGCGGCCTCTACTATTGGGACAAAAGCGGTGATGTAGCCAAAGAAAGGGATAAAAACGCCCTCAAAGCCGACTCTCTCTTGTCCGTAAAACTCAACTTAGAGCGTGACATCAACCATTTAAGCCTTGATTTAAACAGCGCGCAGCGCGAAAATGCAGGCATCACTAAGAAACTCGCTTCTACCCAAACTTTTTTGGCCCAAAAAAACAGGATTGTGGCCAAACTGACCCAAGAAACCAACGCCCAAAAAGACGATTTAGGGGCACTTCGCGAACAAGTAGCGGAGCTTGACGCCCTCAAAAGTGAATTAAAAGCAGAAATAGAAAACTACCAAAGCCAAAAAGACAAGTGGCTCGTGGATAACAATCAGCTCAAAACTGCCAACGAAACCCTCCAAATACAGATTAATGACTTGAATGGTAAGCTAAACGGCATGGTTCCGAAAAGCGTGGTAACGGCGACCAATTTTAGGGTCGACGTCTTAAAAAACAATCACAAAGTAACCGCCAAGGCAAAAAAAGCCAACACCATCATGGTTTCGTTTACGCTGCCAGCATTGCTCACCACCGAAGGGAATCAACAGGTATTTTTGAGCCTGACCGACGTGGAAAACCGACCGATGAGTGGTGCGATTCAGCAACTTTCTGTCAATGCTAACGAAACTACGCTTGCCGTACCTGTCCATGCCACGCAGTCACTCGACTTTGGCAAAAATCCCCAAAAAGCGATATTTGAGTTTACCCCTAATGAAAAAATAGCCAACGGAATATACAGAGCCAGTATTTATACCGAAAACACCTACCTCGGCTCCGTAGAATTTCAGTTGCGCGACAGCTTTCTGTTTTTCTAATACAATCAAATCGTCGTTACTTTTTCCACACCAATATTTCGACTTGACCAATTACCCCACCCCACCTTGCATCTTTTTCGTTAACCTAAAAAAAAGCGCATGAAAAAACCACTTAACCTCCTAATTGTCAGCCTATTTTGGCTCACAACAGGTATACTGACCGCCCAGGCGCAGGATTTGGCAACCGCTCTTCAGTGGCTGGAAAGAGGGCAAACCGAGAAAGCCAGCCAACAGCTTCAGCAGCTCCTTCAGAGCCAGCCTACCGCCCAAACGTATTTTTATAATGGCTACGCCGCCATCCGCACCCATAATTTACAGGAAGCAGGCAATTATTTTGAGAAAGGAATGATTTTGGACGAAAAACGTCATCCGCTCAATAAAGCAGGCATGGGCATTGTGGCACTGCTAGAAGGACGTACCACCGACGCCGAGCGTATTTTGGCCGAAGTAATGAAAGAAAGCAAAGGAAAGGATGTCGAAATTTTGGGTCGGATTGGTGAAGCTTACACGGGCTATACACAGGTAATCAATGCTACCGACAAACCCATGTACAACCAACACAACGCCGCCAAGGCCATCGAATACCTAGAACAAGCCCTCAAACGCGACAAGAAAAACGGGCAGCTTTGGCTGGCACTGGGCGATGCCCGTGCGCTATCTACTCCCTCCAACGGCGGCCCTGCGGTGACAGCCTACGAGTACGCACTCGAATTTTTGGCCGATAAAAGTCTGCCCAATCACCGCATTGGTACGATTTATTGGGCGGGTAAAAGTTATAATCTAGCGGGCGATTTTTACCGGGCGGCCCTCAAAGCAGATTCCCTGTATGCGCCTTCGTATTTGCAGTTGGCCGAGTTGAATTTCAAAACCAACCGTTACAAAGAAGCAGCAGCGGCCATGAACAGGTATTTGGCCCTCATAGAAAAGCCCGACGCCCAATTACGGTATCGTTCGGGGCAGTTTGATTATTTGGCGCGAGAATATGCCCGAGCTGTACAGAAAATCGAACAGGTAAAAAACGAAGTAGAAACGCCAGTCAAATATCGGCTTTTGGGAAGGTCTTACTTTAGTTTGAAAGACTACGACAAAACCATTGAAAACCTGAAAACATTTCTTGAAAAAGCCCCCGACAAAGCAGAAGGACTCGAATACAAACTACTGGGGCGCGCCTACCAAAACATCAGCGACACCACCATTGCCAAGGACTCCATTGCGGTTTTCTATCTGGCAAAAGCCGCCACGACCGACACCACCGAAAATTTATACAGCGAAGTGGCCGAAATGAGCTACAAACTCAAACACTACGAAGACGTGGTCAAATACGTTGAAGCGGGTGAAAAACGCTTTCATAAATCATCGGTAAAAGACAAATTTTGGTTGGCCATGGCGGCCTACAAAATGGGCCGCGAAGATTCTACCATGTATCTAAAAGCCGATTCGGCCTTTGCAGCTGTGCAAGAATCCAGCCCAGACCATTTGCCCACGATTCTGTACCGCGCCAAATCCAATTATTACGGATATGCCAACCAAGATACCGCCTACGTAAAATCAATCCCCTTTTATGAGCGATTTGTGGAGCTGGCATATACCAAAAAAGAAGAACAGAAATTTAAGTACGACATGAGAATTGCCCTTAAATACCTCTTTTCGTACTATACATCAGTTGAAATCAACCCTGAAAAAGCCCTCGACGTGGCCCAAAAAGGCAAAGAACTCGACCCCGCCGACAAGGATTTCAACGATATGATGGCCCAACTTAACAACCGACCTCCTAACCCCTCCTTTTCTAAACCTCAGTAATCTGATTGTATTCGTGGCTGTATGTAACCAATTGACTGCTATCATTGATGGCAGTCAATTTTATTAGGTATCACAGCTCTACTTAGTCTAAATCATTGATTGTATGAACATTGTGGCGGTAAAAAAAGCGGTAGATAATCGGAAAAATCATCAGTGTGAGGACAGTGGCGGTAATCAACCCTCCAATCACCACAATCGCCAGTGGCTTTTGGGTTTCGGAACCGATGCCCGTGGATAGCGCCGCTGGCAACAACCCGATAGCCGCCATGAGGGCCGTCATCACTACGGGACGAATCCTTGATTTTACGCCTTCTCGAATGGCAGTGTCGAGCGGCATTCGGGAAGATAAATTCTTGTTGAAAACTGAAATCAAAATCACCCCATTCTGGATACATATTCCGAATAAAGCAATAAAACCTACCCCCGCTGAGATTCCAAAATTGATTCCTGTAAAATGAATAGCTAAAATCCCTCCCATGATGGCAAAAGGGACATTGGCCAATACCAAACCTGCATCTTTAGCATTGCCAAACATGATAAACAGGATGATAAAAATGGCAATTAAACACATAGGTACGACCTGCCCCAATTGATTGGTTGCACGTACTTGATTTTCAAATTCGCCCGTCCAATTGACGGAATACCCTTTGGGTAACTTCTTCAAAATAGGCGCTACTTTGCGTTGGGTTTCGGCAATGGTACTGCCCAAATCGCGCTCCCTTACCGAGAATTTAACCCCGATAAACCGCTTATTGTTGTCCCGGTACACAAAAGCAGGGCCCGTTATTTTGCGCAGCGTAGCAATTTCTTTCAACGGAATCTTACTGCCTTTTAAGGTGGGTACCATGAGCCTCAAAATATCGTCTTCGGTACGACGGTATGGCTCCTGGTAACGAAGGCGAATGTCAAATTTGCGCTCTCCTTCGTACAAAACAGAAGCCGTTTTGCCACCGATAGCCATTTCAATCACGGCCTGTGCATCGGCAATGCTGACTCCATACAAGGCCATCTTGCTATCGTGCAGAATCACGCTCATCTCGGGCTGGCCAATATTCCGCAAAATCCCTACATCCTTCACCCCAGGCACGTCTTTGATGGCCTCAATAACTTCATTGGCCTTGTCGTTCAAGACGTCCAAATCATCCCCAAAAATCTTTACGGCATTGCTGGCATTCATTCCCGCCACGGCCTCAGCTACGTTGTCGATGATGGGCTGTGAATAATTGTAGTTAATACCCTGAAATTGTTTGAGTTTCGTATCCATTTCCTCAATTAGGTCGTCGGTTGAAATCTTACGTTTCCATTCATCTTTGGGTTTCAGGTTGACCTGCATTTGTACGTAATAAAACCCAGAGGGGTCGGTGCCATCGTTGGAGCGGCCCGTTTGCGACAATACACCGTTTACTTCGGGAAATTCCATGAGTTTTTGGCGCAGAATTTTCACCGTTTTTACGGTCTCATTCAGCGAGCTACTCATGGGCAGTTTGGCTTCCACCCACAAAGCACCTTCGTTGAGTTGAGGCAAAAATTCGGTTCCCAACAGGGTAGCTGAAAAAAGCGTGGTACCCAAGAAAATCATGGATGCCAACACGCTGATTTTCTTGTTTTTATAACACCATTCAAAGCCCCTCGAAACCACACGGTCAAAGAAATGAACAATCGGATTATTTTTTTCCCGAACATTTTTCCGCAACAAAAATGAGCAAAGCACCGGCACCAGCGTAAGCGTATACAACAACGCCCCTAGCAAGGCGAAGCCCAGCGTATAGGCCAGTGGGCTGAACATTTTTCCTTCTACTTTCTGGAAACTGAAAATAGGAATGAGCGCAGTGATAATGATGAGTTTGGAGAAAAAAACGGCTTTGCCCAGTTCTCCGCCCGTCTTTTTGATAAGGCCCAATTTTGCCAGTTTATTAAACCGCTCCATTCCGTTTTTATGCGCCATATGGTCGAGTGCCACAAATATTCCTTCCACCATCACCACAGCCCCGTCAATGATGATTCCAAAATCAACCGCCCCCATGGAAAGCAAATTGGCCGACATACCCTTGAGCCTTAAACACATAAAAGCAAACAATAACGCCAACGGAATAATAATGGACACAATCAGTGTGGTGCGCCAATCGGCCATGAACAGAAATACGATGACCGTCACAAACAATATACCTTCAAAGAGATTATGTAGCACCGTTTTGGTGCAAAAAGCAATCAAATTGTCGCGGTCATAAAACGTCACCATTTTTACGTCGGGGGGCAAAATTTTGGTGTTAAGCTCCTCAATTTTGGCTTTGACCCTGGCCAGTACTTCGCTGGGGTTTTCGCCTTTGCGCTGCACTACAATTCCCTCCACCACGTCGTCGTTGGTATTGAGACCTGCTTGCCCTACGCGGGGCAAATTTGATTCTTTGACCTCCGCAACGTTTTTGACCAATACGGGATTATCGTTGACGTATTCTACAATGATATTTTCAATATCGGCAATTGAGTTGAGTAAACCGATACCCCGCACTACGTACGCCTGACCGTTGCGCTCAATGACATCCCCGCCCACGTTGACGTTGCTTTTGGTAACGGCCTGATAGACTTCCAATGGTGTAATATCATATTTGGCCAATTGGGTGGGATTGGCCTGAATCTCATAGATTTTTTCCCGACCACCAAAGGCAACCACGTCGGCAACGCCTGGTACGCTCCGTAGCTGTCGGTCAATAATCCAATTGTGCAACGTCAATAGTTCGCGGCTATCGCGGTCTTTACTTTCCAGTGTAAACCGAAAAATCTCGCCCGTGGGGCCATAAGGTGGCTGTACATCAGGTTCAACGCCTTCGGGTAGCGACACCGTTCTGAGCTGATTATTAACCTGTTGTCGGGCAAAAAAATCATCCACATCATCTTCAAAAATGATTTTGATGATGCTCAGTCCAAACATGGTAATGCTGCGCACGTTGGTTTTGCGCTGCACAGAATTCATCGCGACTTCTACGGGCACCGTCACGAAACGTTCAATCTCTTCGGCACTGCGGCCGTTCCATTCCGTCACCACAATGATTTGGGTATTGGTCACGTCAGGAAACGCCTCCAGCGGTGTATTGAGGTAGCTCACCACGCCCGAGATGACCAAAATACCCGTCATAAAAAAAACGAAAAAGCGGTTTTTGAGCGAAAATCCGACAATTCCTCTGATAAATTTATTCATAAGTATAAAGCGCCCCCAAAAGGGCATTTATTAACATCTTGGTTAGAAAGTCAAGCGACTAATCGTTTAAAGCATCATACACCAACAGCTGATTTTTGGCAATCACCCGCTCGTTGTTTTTTAAACCCTGTTGTATATACGCAACATCATTCAGCATTTTGTAGACATTTACTTCACGCGTTTCGATGTTGGAGCGGCCCTTAAAAACCATCACCCAATTTTTACTGCGGTCAAAAATGACGGCGCCCGCTGGGATAGCCGTCATGGAGCCTCCTTCATCGAATTTGAGCGATACAGTAGCGTGCATTTCGGGCTTGAGCTTATAGCCTGCGTTATTGAGCCGAATCCGTACTTTCATGGTCTTATTTTCAGGGTCAAGCACGTTGTAAATTTTGTCCACACTTCCCCGAAACAGCTCGTCGCCGTAGCTAATGGTCTTAATATCAGCCATCATTCCGAGTTTCACTTTCGGAATATCGCTCTCGTTTACGTTGGCCATCACCCAAACCTCGCTGATTTGACCAATCGTAAAAATCTGCTCGTTGTTATCAGACCGAAGCTGCATTCCAGGGTTGACATTTTTGCTGAGCACAAAGCCATCAATCGGCGCTTTGACAATGTAGTTTTGGGTTTTTCCTAAGCCATAAATACGAAAAACTTCTTTCATTCGGTTGAGTTCCGCTTGTGCGTTTTCTACCTCTTTTTTGGCCGAAGTTACTTCTCGCTGGGAGTTTAGTTTACTTTCAAAAAGTTCTTCCGCTGTTTTAAGGTTTTTCTCGGCCACCAACACTTCTGCCTGCGCCTGAATCATTTGTCGCTCAAAATCAGCCACTTCCCCCGAACGAATGGAGGCTAGTACTTGGCCTTTTCGCACATAATCGCCCAGTTCGACCGTTACGTTTTCTACATTGCCCCCCACCAGCGGAAACACTTTAATGACACGGTTTTCGTCAGCAATAACTTTACCCACGAGGGTCAATTCACTTCGCACGGGCTCCGTCACAACGCTTGCTAGTTCGATGCGCTTCATCATGGTATCCGACAACATAAAAGCCTTGTTATCTTCAACAACAGGCTTTTTTTCTTGACAAGCCGCCAATATTCCACCGCATACAATGACCAAAAAGAAAGTTTGTTTAGTATTCATTTTATTTAAAAAGTTCTTGTCCAACCGTGAAATTAAGCTCTTCATACGCTCCCACTCTATCCGCCTTCAGGCGGTTCAATTCTTTGATGCTTTCGCTGTAGGTTTCAATCAAATCAATAAATTCGAGCAACGTCAGATTGCGCTTTTGGAAGTTTTCCAGCACACCTTTGTTTAGCAACTCAAACTGGTCGGTAAATTTTGAATCGACGCTTTGCACCATGTTTTCAACGTAGCGCACCTTCTCCAAAGCCGCTGCCACTTCATTAGTCACCGTGTTTACTTTCTGATTCTGTAGGCCTTTTTGATACTCAATCAAGGTTTTAGCCACTTTAGTGTTTCCTTGATTTTTGTTGAAAAAAGGCAGGTCTGCCGAGAGCGTCAAGCCCGTATAATTATTAACAAAACTACCCGCTTGGTCGTAGGTTGCCCCGATACGCAAATTGGGCACGGCAAGGGCCTTCTGCAATTGATAATTCAATTCAGCTTGCCTTGCCAACGACTCCGTCACTTTCACATCACCTCTATTTTGCAATGCTAACTCATTGAGAACAGACACGTTATAATTAACTAACTGATAACGACTTAACTCTATTTCGTTTACGAGCGGAGTAACCGACATCTCGGTGTTAAGTAATGTTTTAAGGTCTTTTTGTTTTTCTGTCAGTTGAAACAGAATCTCGGTTTTATCATTGTTCAACTGAAAAAGCAGGGCTTTGAGGCGGAGCAACTCCCGCAATGACACGTTGTTTTTTTCGTATTGTGTTTCAAACGCCACCACAGTACGCTCCAAAGTCTCAATCTGCCGCTGATAACGGTTGAGGGTATTTTGCAAGAAAAAAATATCGAAAAAATTGGAGCGCAGTTCAAACTTGAGGATGCGCAGTAAATCCATAAACTCATATTCGGTCATGCGGGCGTTTTCGAGGGTAAGCGCCACTTGCTTGTTTCGTTTGCCCGCCGTCTGAATAACCTGCTCGATAGAAATAATTTTTTGTCCGCCGCGCCCCACATCCAGCGCACGGTGTCGATTAGGATTGTAGAGGTTCCATTCAGTAGAGAGTGTGGGATTATCCCATAATTTTGCCTGAATGACCGACGCCCGCGTCGCATCAATCCGATACCGCTCTGCCAGCAAAATGAGATTTTTTTCAACAAACAGGCTATCGGCCTGCCTGAGTGAAATCTGTAACGAGTCTTGGGCAAACCCACAAATCGGCAGCAGAAAGGCCATTAAAATGATAATTCGCATAAGTAGTAAAAATACTTTTTGCAAAGGTGTGTCGGCAACATTAACCTGATATAAAGCCAACCTTAAAAAAAACTAAATTGGCAAGCGAAGGCGTAATGATGTACTATATTTGACCTAAGAATAGTTTAAAAACCATGAAAACCGACACCGAACCCAAGAAAATCCTCATCATTGAAGATGACCAGCGCATTGCGCAACTGCTCACGCGGGGATTGACCAACAAAGGTTTTGACACTGAAGTGGCATATAACGGTCAACTGGGCTTGCGCCGGGCACAAACCATTGCCTTTGATTTGGTGATTCTTGATATTAATCTGCCCGAGCTGAGCGGATATGAAGTATGCAAGCGGCTGCGTGATGTAAAACCCACCCTCCCGATTCTGATGCTCACGGCCATGAGTGAGGTAGACGACAAAATCGAGGGGTTTGAGGCGGGTGCGGATGATTACATCGTTAAGCCATTTGATTTCAGGGAGCTTTATCACCGGGTGCTGGTAGGCTTGCGCCGAAACAACCCCGAAGTCGAAACGGTCGGAAAAGTGCTGCGAATTGCCGATTTGGAGATTTTTTTAGATAGTAAACTCGTTAAACGCGCCGGAAAAGAAATCAATCTCACTGCCCGTGAGTATGAATTTTTGGTGTTCTTGGTCAAAAACAAAGGAAAAGTACTTTCTAAAAACGACATTGCCGCCCAAGTGTGGGACGTTCATTTTGATACAGGCACCAACGTCATTGAAGTCTATATCAACATTTTACGGCGGAAAATAGACCGCGATTTTGAACCCAAATTAATCCACACGCGCCCGAGTTTGGGCTATATACTGCGCGAATACCCATGAAAATTCAAACCAAAATTGCCATTCAGTTTTCGTTGATTGTAGGAAGCCTGCTAGCCGTCTTTTCGTTTGTTGTTTACCAATTATTTGCCGAATTCAGGGAGCAAGAATACTACGACCGACTGAAAAGCAAAGCCATAACGACCGCCCAATTGCTCATAAAGGTGGACGAAATAGACCGTGATTTGCTCAAAATCATTGATAAAAATACCCTCACGGCGTTAGTCGATGAGAAAGTGTTGGTATTTGATCAACAAAACAAACTATTTTACAGCAGCTTAGACGACCACGTCATTCACTATGGCAATGATTTATTGAACCGCGTCAGAAAAGAAAAATACGTCGAAACAAGCGATGACGAAAACGAAGTAGTTGGGCTTTTGTATGAACTCAACGGGCAAAATTACATTATTTTAGCCTCGGCCTACGACAAATTCGGCCACAGCAAGATGGCCAATCTCCGCGACATACTTTACAGCGGTTTGGTCATTGGCATTCTGTTTACGGTTTTACTGGGGATTTTTTTTGCAGGAAACGCCCTAGGCCCCGTCAATCAGTTCATTAGTCAAATCAGCACAATCACGGCCAACAACCTGCGCGAACGTTTAGACGAGCGCCACGGACAAGACGAAATTGGCCAACTGGCGGAGGCGTTCAATAAAATGATGTATCGTTTAGAACAGTCGTTCGAACTGCAAAAAAGCTTTGTTTCGCACGCCTCCCATGAACTCCGAACCCCCCTTGCCGCCCTTAAATCGGAAGTAGAAATAAGCTTGGACGAAAAACTCAGCGTAGCCCAGCACCGAGGAATCTTAGAAAATATCCAAAAAGACATAAACCGACTCATTGCTCTGAGCAATAGCCTTTTACAGATTGTCAGACCACTAAAATCTTCCATCAACAGCGCGGCCGAAGTCCGCATCGACGATGTGGTGTTTCAGGCGCAAGATGATTTACTTTTGAGCAAACCAGCCTATCGTATCAGCGTAGAATACGCAAAGGAACCCGAAAATGAAAAGCACATTACCGTTCTGGGCGATGAACCTCTTCTCAAAACTGTCTTTACCAACCTAATAAGCAACGCCTGCAAGTATTCCGCTAACCATCAAGCACTTGTGATTATTAACTTTAACGAAACACACACGCTCGTCAGCGTCCAAGACGAAGGCATCGGCATTCCAGCTGAAGACCTTACCGCCATTTTTGAGCCTTTTTATCGCTCAAAAAATGCCCTAACTATTTCAGGCTTTGGCGTGGGTCTGTCGGTTTGTAAAAGGATTGTCGAACTGCACAAAGGTAAAATTCACGTGGACAGCCAACTTCAGCACGGCAGTAAGTTTTTGGTGGAATTACCCCATATTTCGTAGTGTGTAACAAATATCACTGTACAAGCCTCTGATAGTTCGGAACTTTGTCGTATCAAATTAAAATCAAAACCGACAAAGACCATGTTTGACTTCCTTAAAACCAAAAAAAATTACGAAAACGTTAACGCTTCGAGCTTTAAACAATTGATTGATGAGACTCCTAATGCCGTGGTATTAGACGTGCGTACCGCTGCCGAAATGCGCTCGGGTGCCATCAAGGGGGCTATCAATATTGATTTAATGAGCGCCGATTTTCAACAAAAAATTGCCAAATTAGACAAAAACAAAACTTATTTTGTGTATTGTCGCAGTGGAAATCGCAGCGGTCAAGCCTGTAAGATGATGGGAAATGCGGGCTTTGAGCACGTTTATAACCTATCGGGTGGGATGATGAGCTGGCCTTACTAGGGCACTTTGTGAGTATCTAAATTGTTAATTCATAAAATAATAACCGATTATGACGGCGGTACTTAAGAATTGGGATTTTATGCGAATTTTGCGGATGGGGATGGGCTTGTGGCTCATCTATTCCGCCTTTGTTGACCATCAACCGCTTCTGGGATTGCTGGGAGGATTGTTTGCGTTGCAGGCTATCATGAATGTAGGTTGCTGCGGCTCAGGCGGTTGCGCCACGCCAAACACCCGCCAAAGCACCCCAAAAACCATTGAAGAAACACAATATGAAGAAGTTAAATAATATTCCGTGGGGCTGGCTGGGCGCGGTGGCAGGGGCCATTGGCGGGTATTGGTACTGGAAAGAAATCGGGTGCCTAACAGGAACCTGTCCACTCAACTCTCAGTGGCAAACCATGGTGCCTTACGGCGCACTGATGGGGTATTTTGGCGGTGGAATGTTGCAAGAGTTACAACTTAGTAAATTTATGCCGCGCCGCAACGACGCCGAGAAGTAATCAGGGCGTATTTTTTATCTTTAAACAACAACAGATCATGGAAAAGAAACAGACATTTAATGAAATAATTCAGAGTGAAACACCCGTTTTGGTGGATTTTTTTGCCGAATGGTGCGGCCCTTGTAAAATGATGTCACCGATTTTGAAGGATTTTGCCTCCCAAATGGGCGACCGCGTGCGCGTCATTAAAATCGACGTCGATAAAAACCCTGCGGCATCCCAAACCTACCGCATCCAGGGCGTACCGACCTTGATTCTTTTTCAGAAAGGAAAAATCGTGTGGCGGCAATCGGGCGTAGTGCAGAAAAAACAGTTGGAACAGATTGTAAATCAATTGGCTACGCAAGCTCAATAGATGACGCTTCCATCCCAATTCAATATCTTTCCAGACAATCTCCGTCAGGAGATGCTGAAAGTCATTCCAAAATATTGATTTTCAAGCGCTTTTGTAACATATATCACTGACTCGAAGGGGTTTTTAGTCCGACCTTTACCCCATGAAATCAAACGCCACAAAACTAATCGTTGTATGCATGCTTTGCGCGGCGTTGTTGGTGGGTTTGTATTTTATGATTGAAGGCATTAAACACTAAAAACATCTTACGAACATGAAACCTAACATGGGCGGCACCGACCGCATTATTCGCCTTATAGTAGCCGCTATCGCCGTTGCGCTGTATTTTACGGGAACCCTTACGGGCACACTCGGCATCATCGCGTTGGTGGTAGCCGCCGTTTTTGCACTGACAAGTGTAGTGAGTTTTTGCCCACTCTATACTATTTTTGGTTTAAATACTTGTCCAGTGAAATAAGAGATTCCAATCTATTTTACCCTTTGCAACCTGCTCTCGGCCGAAGCAGGTTTTTTTATGCCTTGCTAGGGTTTTCGTGGGCAAAAACCCACAATTCAACCCGAATCTTTCTCAATTCAAGAAAAAAAGTCATTTTTCTCAAGGTGATTGCCGCGAATTTTACGGCGTATTTGAACCAAAACAGCAACGCCATGAAATTCAATGAATCTAAAACATTCTCTTTATCCCTAAAAAACTACGTATTCGTCTTCCTGCTGGGCGGGGTGCTTTTGTCAAGCTGCAAAAGCGCCCAAGTAGCTTTCTCCCCCGAACTAAACGCCACCGCAATGCCCGTCAAAGGCCGTCAGGGATTCCAGATTGGGCAGATAATTCGGTACGGCGACTACCGCACCGACAAAGTCAGGCGTGGCTGGACCCGAAGCTACGATGTACCGTTTATTCTACGGTTTCAGGGCGCGCAGGAAAAACTCAGTTTTACCCAATTCAGTCCCGAAGGCCGCGCGGTCAGGGTATCGTGCGTCAGTCGCTTCAAAAGCAACGATTTGAGTTTGGTACAAGACTTTTTCAGCATTCCGCTTCAATACGAAAATTATTTTGCTGGCACCCTCCTCACCGCACAGGAAGACACCTGGGATTTTGTTTTGTACAATCCCAACGGTGATTTCCTGAAACAAAGAGAATCAGCGGGCTACGCCCGAAACTATGCCCAGACCATCGAAATCAAAGCCGTTCGCGGTCTGGAAAACCAACCCGAATGGCTCAAAAAAATGGCCGTTTACGGGCACGAATTTGTTCTGAATGGCAAAGTAGTAGGGGCGGTATCTACCCTCAACAACGGCACGGTTTGGATTGACCCCTCATTGGACGCCGAAACCCGAACCATTCTGGCGGCGCTGGCCACGGGTATCCTGCTCCGCACCGACGTAGAAGTGGTGGAAACAAACAGCTAACCCTTTAAGTAAAGCCGAAAGAAGCCACTGGTTATTGCGCAACGATTCGCTGAGCCATTTGTGCACTCCAATACGCAAATTTGACAGTTCAAGGGAATCCTTTTTCAGATTTTCGGTAAATGAGCCAACTTTACATCGTCAATGTGTGACACATTCAGCCATCGAAAACAATCATTATTTTATCATAGGTTAGGGTTTAGAAGCAGACAAAGTCGGGTTATTTAGCCCGACTTTGTTTTTTACAACCAATTTTTCTTTCCTACAAACGCTCTTTAAGCAATTTCAAAGCTCATTAAACATAGCTACAGGGCAGATTGAGAATAAAGATGTTGTAATAAAAAAACATATCATCGTATATTTGCGATATATAATAACATACCGAATGGCTACTAACCGAAAAATGGATTTTCTTGCTGACGAAATCGCCTTGGCCGATTTTGCCAAAGCCATTGCTCATCCTGCACGCATCGCGATTCTGAAACTATTGGCTCAACAAAAAAGCTGCATTTGCGGCGAAATCGTGGAAGGCTTGCCGTTGGCGCAGGCCACGGTATCTCAACACTTGAAGGAATTAAAAGCCATTGGGCTTATCAAAGGCAGTATCGAAGGCAAAACCTCCTGCTACTGCATTGATTGGGAGGTCTTCAACCAATTTGTTAGTCAATTCGGCGTTTTTGCCGACCTAGCCAAAAATGCTTCAGGTCAGACGCAAGCTTGCTGCTAATCGGGTAATCAGGCCAGACGATAGTCAGACCGAAATTTCCCTGTGAAGTTTTAAAACCATAACACTATGCCTCAAAAAAAACTTTCCTTTTTAGACAATTACCTCACACTTTGGATTTTTTCGGCCATGCTACTCGGTGTAGGTATTGGCTATTTTTTCCCTGAATCAGAAGGTTTTATCAACAGTTTTAGCGTCGGCACCACCAACGTTCCGCTGGCGATTGGACTCATTTTAATGATGTATCCCCCGCTGGCCAAAGTCCGCTTTGAAGAACTTCCAAAGGTGTTTTCAAATACCAAAATTCTAGCGCTGTCGTTGGTGCAAAACTGGATTATTGGGCCGCTGCTGATGTTTGGTTTGGCGGTTATTTTCCTGCCCGACAAGCCCGAATACATGACTGGCCTGATTATGATTGGCATTGCCCGCTGTATTGCGATGGTCATCGTTTGGAACGATCTCGCCAACGGTGACCGCCTCTACGCGGCTGGCTTGGTAGCGTTTAATAGTATCTTTCAGGTGCTTTTTTACTCGGTTTACGCTTGGGTTTTTATCACCGTCTTGCCTCCCCTTTTTGGCCTGACAGGCTACGAAGTTGATATTACCATCGGTCAGATTGCCCAAAGTGTTTTCATCTATCTGGGCATCCCGTTTTTGCTGGGCATTATCTCGCGTTATGGACTAACGGCACTCAAAGGTCGGCGGTGGTTTGAAGAAGTCTATCTGCCAAAAATTAGCCCAATTACGCTGATTTCGCTCCTGCTTACCATTGTGGTGATGTTTAGTCTGAAAGGGCAGTTGATTGTACAAATTCCGCTCGACGTAGTCCGCATTGCCATTCCGCTCACGCTGTATTTTGGCATCATGTTTTTATCGGCTTTTTATCTTTCCAAACGAGCGGGAGCCAACTACGCCAAATCCACTTCGTTGGCCTTTACGGCCGCTGGCAACAACTTCGAGTTGGGCATTGCCGTCGCCATTGCCGTTTTTGGCATCAATTCAGGGGCCGCTTTTGCCGCCGTTGTTGGCCCACTGATTGAAGTACCCGTTTTGATATTGTTCGTGAATTACGCCCTCAAACAAACCCATAAATTTCAACCATGATTCCTACTGTAAAAATCTATTTTGAGAGCCTCAACCTCAACGAAGTTTCCGCCGAACGCCAAGCCTTTTTACAACCATTGGCAGATTATATAAAAGCAAAAACCAAGTCACAACAACCTATCAATCTGACGTTTATCTGTACGCACAATTCCCGTCGCAGTCACTTGGGGCAAGTGTGGGCGCAGGTAGCGGCGGCGTATTTTGGAATTGAAAATATTTATTCATTTTCGGGAGGAACGGAGGCGACCGCCTGCAATCCCCGCACGATTGCGGCGTTTGAGCGAACAGGTTTGAAAGTGACAAAGACCACTAAAACTGAAAACCCAGTATACGAAATCAGTTTTGATGCTTCGATGACACCCGTCGTTGCTTTTTCCAAAGTCTATGACCAAGCCCCCAACCCAAGTCAAGGTTTTGCTGCCATCATGACCTGCGACCACGCAGAAGCTAATTGCCCGTTTATTCCTGGAGCCGAGCGACGCCTGCCCATTATGTACGTTGACCCCAAAGTCTCCGACGATACGCCCGAAGAAGCCGCCACCTACGACGCGCGCTGTCGGCAGATTGCGACCGAAATGAAATGGGTGTTCGAAAACGTGTAAGTCATTCAAAATAAAGCCTTAAAATGGGTTTTATGTGACCAAAGTCACCGTTTATCTGCTGATTAAGTTGCAGATTTACGGCATACAAAATCAATCATTACCAATGGCCGCTTTTATTTTTTTCATCGTCATGTTACACTTAGTCGCAGGTTTTGGTTGGGTACTTTACAAAATTGCTTTCCAGAAAAACAAATCGAAATAGTGCTGTAAAAAAATTGACCTATGGATACCAATGCACAATTATTACTGCCTCTATGGGCCGAAGCCCGCACTCGTTTTTCCAATCAGTTGAAGAATCTCAAGGAAAGCGACCTCACCAAAAAACTCGGAGATAGTCCTAACAGCGCGGGTTTTCTGATACGGCACGTGGCGGATGTCGAGCTGCTTTTTAGTAAAAATGTATTCGGGCAAACAGACTTAAAAGTATCGGCAAAAACGGTTATTGCCCAACGAGACACGGGCGAATGGACGAATTTAGCCGAACTGTTAGCTTATCAGCAAGAGGCTTTTGAGTGCTTAGAAAAAGCCATTTTGGCCCAAACCGACACCGACTGGCAAAGCACCATCACTACCAAAGAATTTGGCACCAAAACCAAGGCCGAAGCCCTCGGACGCATTGTATCTCACACCGCTTACCACGCGGGGCAGCTGGGCATTGTCTTAAAATACGGAATGGTTTGACTGGTCGAAAAAGTTAATGATTAGGCTTTTATTCCGAAAAAAGCAGCGTTATTTATGTTTATTTTGTGACTAAAGCCCCAAAAACAAGGGCCCGTGGACAAAATCAAAGATGAAAAGCCTAAATTGACGCTCTATTTACCGGCAAAGTCAAACTGAAAACCCTTTTCGAATGAAACCTTTACTTTTTTCCGGTGCTTTTTTTCTGGCAACGGTATTAATAACCGCCTTCCAATCACCACAAACGCCCCAACAGACCCTCAATTACCATAAGCTCGGCGATTCACTCAGCTTACAGGCCCAACAAAGCCTGATTTCCAACTTATTGGGAGCGATTGAAAAAGGCGGCGCCGCCCATGCAGTGGATTATTGTAACGAGAATGCCGTGCCGCTGACCAAGGCGCTTTCGCAGAAACATCGGGTGGAGATTCAACGAATTTCGGACAAAAACCGTAATCCTGACAATGCCGCATCGCTGTTTGACAAAAAAATACTGGATATCTTTGCCGCCAATTCCCTGAAAGATACGCTCGTGCAGGTTTCAAAAGGCTACGTTTATTACAAACCCATCAAAATCGGAATGCCAACCTGCCTACAATGTCACGGCAAACCCAAACAAGACATTGAAGCCGCCACACTGAAAACAATTCAACGAAAATACCGTTTTGACAAAGCAACCGGCTACGCCATGGGCCAATTGAGAGGCGCATGGAAGCTGACGTTCGTCACCAAACAATGAAAAGTTCAATGAAAAACAGTCTATTTCTTCTCGGATTTATCGTAGGGCTTGGGGCTTGCTCTTCTGGCCAAAAAGCACAAACTATTGACGCAAAAACCTTTCAAAACCTCATAGATACCCTCCCCGACGAGGTGGTGGTAGATGTCCGCACTGGTCCCGAACTCGTGGGTGGTGTTATTCCGCAGGCCATTCACATGGATTACAACAGCCCCGATTTTGAAAAACAGATTGCCAAACTCGACAAAAACAAACCTGTATTGGTCTATTGCGCTACGGGTGGTCGCAGCGCCAACGCGGGCGAATTATTGCTAGAAAAGGGGTTCAAAAAAGTCTATAACCTAGACGGAGGCCTCAACGGATGGCGAGCAGCGGGGTATTCAACCGCCATCGTGGCCCAATAACCATCACTTAGCTACGTAATTGCTCTGCTCAATCATAGAGAGCAATTTGGACTTTCCTTCCAAAAAGGCTTTATCATACTCCGTGGTGGGGAGGGTTTTGTCCAAAATTTCGTAGTTTTCATAATTCTGAAACACAATCCCGCCAACGGTGTCGCGCTTGACGGCTTTGCGCAAACGCGGGCCGCCGTTGGCGTACGAAAGGTAATCGAGCGTATTGGTAGATTGATTTATCCAATAACAAAACTCATCTTCGTGGTCTTTACCGCCGCCTTCCTGCTCAAAGGTGACCCTGATTTTGTGGTATTTTTGATTGTCAATGCTTATTTCACCAACGTATTTTAGAATAACGGCAGGCTCCGAAAGCTTGTAAGGGAGCAACACAAAATACGCGATAGCATTGATACCTTCACGGTATTTATCTTCGTCTTTTTGGGAAAGCACCTGAGTTGTATCATTGCGCTTTCTGACAAAACTTTCGTTGGTCAAAATATCATGATACACGTTGTTGAGAGAGTCGGTGGTGGTGCGCTCGTAGGAAAATTGAGTACCCGTTTGTTTTAAGTGAACCTTAAATTTTCGAAAGTCAAATGACAGATCAAAAGCTTCGTAATTTTTGCCGCCGTGGGCTTTTATGCATTTATCAACTATTTCTTTGGCCTTTTTATCAACGGGCCTTTCCTCAGAATTACTGCTTTTATCAGCGTTGTTACAGGCAAGACAAAGCACTAAAAAGAAGAAAGAACAAACTAACTTTAACATATAGACTAGGATTTAGGTAAAACAGTTAAACCGACAAATCGCCATTTTTGTTGCTAAACTACGTTATTTTCAGGACTACCCGCCTCAAATAGCTTTATTTTCTCTCTCCATCGGGTCGCTGCCTTTTAGCTGTTACCTTTACCCTCTAAACCTCAGTCATCATGTCATTTCTTATCTACGGCGCAAGCGGATTTACGGGCACACTCATCGTCGACTTGGCGGTAAAGCAAGGCAAAAAGCCCGTCATTGCGGGGCGAAACGAAAGCAAAATCAAACCCCTTGCCGAAAAACACGGGCTTGAATACCTAATTTTTGACCTAAATAATCAAGAAAATATCGTCAAACAGCTTAAAAAATTTCCGTTGGTCTTAAATTGTGCCGGCCCTTTTACCCGAACCGCCCAACCCTTAGTCGAAGCCTGTTTGAACACCCAAACGCACTATTTGGACATTACCGGAGAAATAGAAGTGTTTGAGTTGGTAAAATCATACCATCAAAAAGCCCTCGCAAGTAAGATTGTTTTGATGCCCGGCGTAGGCTTTGACGTCGTACCGACGGATTGCATGGCCAAGCTTCTCCACACAAAACTCCCCGACGCCACACACTTAGAATTGGCGTTTACCAACGTCGGCGGAAGCGTGTCGCACGGCACTATGACCACCATGCTCGAAAGCCTCGGCAATACGGGCGCGGCCCGAGAAAACGGGGCAATTGTGCCCAAACCGGTGGGTGACAAAGGCAAAACAATTGATTTCGGCAAGTTTAAACACTTCGCTATGACCATTCCGTGGGGAGATGTCTCTACTGCGCATCATACCACGGGTATTCCCAACATCGAAACCTACGTGGGTGTGCCCAAGTTGGCGTATTGGTCGATGAAGCTACAATTTTTGTTCAACCCTATTTTACGCAGCCGTTTTATCAAAAAACAATTGCAAAACTACGTCGACAAAAAAATAACGGGACCGACCGAGCATCAGTCCCAAAAAGGACAATCATTCATTTGGGGCAAGGCCACCAACGCCGAAGGCAAAACCGTCGAAGCACGTTTGGTCACCCCCGAAGGCTACAAATTGACCGCCGAAGCTTCGTTGCTCATCTCCCAAAAAATATTGGATTTAAAAAACGTGGCAGGCTACCAAACCCCAGCTGGATTGTTTGGTTATGAATTGATTACGGAAATAAAGGGAGCAGCTTTCGAGAAAGAACCAAGTTGATTCTTTCTCGAAAACCACTACCGAATCGGGTCAAAAATAGAGCCACTCACGCCTGTTTCGGTCAGTGTACGTCCTGTTCTGAGGTCTTTTATGGGCAGTTTCAACGGTCCAAGTTGATGAAAACTGGGCAGCATAGCCCCCGTAGGCTGTTTGCTCCAACCCTCCCACGTGGCCATTACCCCTCCGACGGGAAGGACTTTTACCCACATTTTGTAGGACAAAGGCAATCCACTGGCATCGAGCTTCCAGAGGTAGGCATCGCCGGGGGTAACTCCGCCGCTGGCATAACTGACCAATAAATCGTTGGTGCCGTCTTCATTGGGCACCAAGCTGCGGGTGGTTCCTTCGTCAAACACTTTGAAAGGAGCAATCAACCAAAACGAATCATTGCAAAAATACGTCCATGCTTTTCCGCGAACTACATCCAAATCTGGCCCTTTTACTTCTTCAGTTCCTTTGAATGCCCTCCCCCTGTCCCAAGTTTGGAGGTTCAATAAAACCCGATAGTCACCCCAATTGACAAAAACAAAGTTGTTTTTTTTATCCCAAACGTACGTATGACCATTGCCGTATTTCCAAGTGATGAAATGGGTACTGTCCCACGCCGATTTGTTGACTGCTATCAACATTTTTTTTGCTAAACTATCAGCCTGTGCACTTGGTGGTGCCACTGGTCTTTTTTCGTTCAAGAATGCAAACGCCGTTAACCCAATCACTGCCACTAACCCTACGAAAATCCCCAATCCTTTTACAATTTTTCTCATTCGTAAGTTTAGTTTATAAAGTAAAACTGCCTGCTAAAGCCTTTATTTTTTCTCTCGCAAGGGCTTCAACAAATACTCTAATCCGTTCAATTTAATCTCGTACATCGTTGCCAACAATACCCCCAACTTCCCCGCCGGAAAGCCTTCTTTGTGAAACCACACCAAGTAAGGTTCGGGCAAATCGCAGAGCAATACCCCTTTGTATTTGCCAAAAGGCATTTGAAAAGTCACTAATTCTTTCAAGTAATTTGGGTTAAAACCATCCATATATCTGTATATCAATAAATTACACGGAGATAATTAAAATGAGAACCGCAAGAAACTTAAGTTCTCTGCGGTTCTCATTTTTCTTTGAGGTTCTCTGCGTTACTTTTTATCTCCCGGGTGGTACGTCCGTTCGGCGTTTTTCAGAACATCTTCTTTGTAAAATAATACATCTTTGAATTTTCCCTGAGAATACATCGACCCTTGGTCGAAAAAGTGCTTAGAGGCAGGGTCGCCGCTTTCGCCACCCGCCAACAGCGACTTGGCGGTAATACGAGGGCCAAATTCAACGGCGCAAATAAAACTGTTGCCGCTCACGCCATAGCGCTTGTTGGTGCCCGGGTACGGCCGGCTGTTGTACGACGGCAACATCCCCCACAATGCAGACGCGTATTTGACGGGATAACTCGGCTGACTGTCATCGTATTTGGATTGCACATCGCCCGTCAAACGCTGAAAACGATTGATTTCGCCCCAAGGCATTTGCCATTTTCCAAACTTGGTTTTAAGGTCATTCAAGGCTGATACCAACGGTGACGTCAGTTGGCTGAGCGTAGCCTCAGCGGCAAAACGCTTGGTGTTTGTCACTTGGTCGGCTTCGCCTTCGTTGATGTAAAGACGGGTAATGGTCGGCGTCAGTTTTTGGGCCCATTCGATGGCCACCGTGGTCGCTAATGAATTCTCGGCTGTATGATAATCCCAATTTTTCAACAACGTAACGGCCTCATTCAGCTGCGAATACAGCGAATCGGTCGGCTTCACATTTTTCTCAAAAGAACTAACCAACGCAGGCACCAACACTTCGAACGCCGAAAGGTAAGTATCATAACCCGACGCAATTACTTTATCGAGGGTATAACCACTTCCTTGACTCAACACCCGAACGGCATTTACTCCCCGAAAATTCTCGCCATCGGGAGCCATGTAAGGTGGAAAATTTTCTTTCTTTGGACTGTTCACCCCCGCTGCCGTAAAAGGCGTTGAGTTGCAGTTTTGCAGCCAGCCATTCACGGGATTGTACAAATGAACGGATTCTTCCACGGGATGCAATCCTTTCCATTCGGTTGCGGGCGTGGTGCCATCCATTACTTGCGACCAGTTCATATTTTTGTCGCGAATGGGCACATAATTTCCATGCCAGTAGGCAATATTCCCTTTATAATCCGCAAAAACCGTACTATTTGAAGTGTTTGCTTTGAGGTCCATTATCTTTTTATAATCTTCAAACCCTTTCGCTTTGGTGCGTTTCCAGCTCTGAATCAAGCTAGTCATGGAGCGATTATACGACCGTAGGCTCACCCATTTTCCATCGCGCTTAGCCATAATGGGCCCGTGGTGCGTGTAATAAGTGGTAAATGTTTTGCTTTTCAGAACGTCACCGTCTAGGTATTTAATCGTAATTTTCTTTTCCGTAACGGGCTTAAGTTTTTGGTCATACTCATAGAAAAATTTATCGCCTTTTTTGGTCACTTTTTCGGCATACATATCAGCTACATCGACGTTACACGAAGTATGCATCCAGCCACAATATTTATTAAAGCCTTGATAAACAAAGAATTGCCCCCAAGTTACTGCCCCATACGCGTGAAGCCCTTCTTCGCTCACGACTTGCACTTCGGGTCGAAAATAAAACGTTACGTGGGGATTAATGTACAAAATGGCGTTGCCTGAGGCCGTTTTAGAAGGCGCAAATGCGAAGCCATTAGAGCCTGTTTGATACTCGGGGTCTTTGGGTTCGGCCAAAGCAGCGGTGGCCTCTCCTGAATAAAAATTCCTCAATTCTGGCACCGTCAACTCCGCCGTGCTAATGGCTCCGATACTACCATCGGTCCATAATAGCTGATACCAAGGCTGAAATTTGGTCAGCAATGCCGGCTTTACCTGCGGGTTTTTGAGTAAATAATAGTTGATACCATCGGCGTAGGCGTTCAGCAGTTTTTTCATCCACGGCTCCGCTTTGTTGTAATCTGCAATCGCTTCTGTGGTATCAATCAACAACTTAATTTGCAAATCGTTGTACAAAGCCGACTCCCCTTTTAGCTCGGCCATTCGGCCCAATTTCTCAATATAATTCAATTCAACGCGTTTAAAATCATCCTCGCATTGGGCGTACAATAATCCAAAAACGGCATCGGCATCCGACTTACCGTAAATGTGCGGAATGCCCCAATTGTCGCGAATGATGGTGACGCGGTTTGCCTGCTGCTGATAACGGGCGATTTCGGCGGGTGTAAACTTTTGGGCTAATACCGATAACGGCAACAAAAACAGGAGGATAAGGTGCTTCATAAGGGTTGTAAAGAAGTTTGATGATGAAAATCAGTCAGGGCTATCCACGTTTATTTTGTAGATTTAGCAAACTTATCAATAACTCTGGCAAGCTCAAAAGAAATTGGGGCTGGTTTTTTATTATGGCAGTCAATCCTTATCCATTTCAAGGCCTTTCGGATACTGAAGTCGAAGACTCCTTAGACAAAAACGGAAACAATGCACTCCAAAAAGGGGACAACGATGTTTGGTGGCAAGCGCTCAAAGAAGCCGCTACCGAGCCGATGTTTTTGCTCTTGGTCGCATGTACCGTTATTTATTTTTCGTTGGGCGAATTATCGGAAGGCTTTTTTATGTTGGGGGCCATTTTACTGGTCTCCGCTATTTCTTTTTATCAAGATTCCCGCAGCAAAAAAGCCCTAGAAGCCCTAAAAGCCTACACACAGTCGGCCGCGACGGTGATTCGAAACAATCAATTGGTCGAAATTCCCGTCGATGAGTTGGTCATCGGCGACATTGCCGTCGCCTCGGAAGGAGACCTTATTCCTGCCGACGGAAAATTGCGGCAAATCAACGATTTCTCCGTCAACGAATCATTGCTGACGGGCGAAGCCTTTGCCGTTCAAAAAGAGCTTAATTCTGACGAAAACGGACAGGTTTATCGGGGTTCGTTGGTACAATCTGGACAGTGTGTTTTTGAAGTAACGGCCGTGGGGAAACAATCAAAATTGGGGCAAATCGGCCAATCGCTCAGTGAAATCCAATCCGAAAAAACACCGTTACAAATACAAATTGAAAATTTTGTCAAAAAAATGGCCGCCGTTGGCGTGGTGGTTTTTCTGATTATTTGGGGGATTAATTATTTCCAATCGCGCGATATTTTAGAAAGTTTGCTCAAAGGGTTGACCATTGCCATGTCGGTACTCCCCGAAGAAATCCCCGTGGCATTTGCTTCATTTATGGCCTTGGGGGCTTGGCGATTGATGCAACAGGGCGTGATTGTCAAACAAACCCAAACCGTGGAAGCGCTGGGTTCGGCCACGGTGTTATGCACCGATAAAACGGGTACCATCACCGAAAACAAAATGGAATTGCATCAAATATATGTAATGCAAACCAACCAAGTAGCCCAAAACGGCCATTGGGATACGACCGCCGCACAAGAGCTCATCACCACTGCCATGTGGGCCAGCGAACCCGCCCCCTTTGACCCCATGGAAAAGGCATTGCATCAAGCATACGCATCCATCACTGCCACCGACGAGCGCCCGCTGTTTAAATTCATTCATGAATATCCGCTCTCGGGCAAGCCGCCGATGATGACGCATCTCTTTGAAAATGAGGCAGGAAAACGCATCATTGCTTGTAAAGGTGCTCCAGAAGCGATTCTCAAACACTCGTCCGTTTCAGAAGAACAAAAAAAACTTATCTTCCAACAAGTTGCTGATTTTGCCGCTGAAGGCTATCGGGTTTTAGGCGTAGGAACAACCGATTTTGAAGGCAATAATTTTCCCCAAAATCAACAAGATTTTGAGTTTCGATTTTTGGGGTTAGTAGGATTTTATGACCCGCCCAAACGTAACATTTCTAAAGTTTTCAAGCAGTTTTATGACGCTGGCATCCAAGTCAAAATCATCACAGGTGACAATTCCCTCACGACCGCTTCTATTGCCAAACAAGCCCATTTTAAAAGCAAGCTTCCTCCTATCACGGGCGACGAATTGCTTAAGCTAAGTCCCGAAGAGCAGGCCGATAAAATCAGCAAAGTGAGCATCTTTACCCGGATGTTTCCCGAAGCCAAGCTTAAAATTATTAATACCTTAAAAGACCAACACCAAATCGTGGGCATGACGGGCGACGGCGTCAACGACGGCCCAGCCCTCAAAGCCGCCCACATCGGAATCGCCATGGGAAAACGTGGCTCAGAAATTGCCAAACAAGCCTCTTCGCTGATTTTGGTGGACGATGATTTCAGTAAAATGGTAGACGCCGTGGCGATGGGGCGAAAGATTTATACCAACCTCAAAAAAGCCATTCAATACATCATTTCCATTCACATTCCCATCATTCTGACGGTAGCATTGCCGTTGATTTTGGGGTGGGTTTATCCATCCATTTTTACGCCCGTACACGTGATTTTTCTGGAACTCATCATGGGGCCGACCTGCTCCATTGTCTATGAAAATGAGCCCTTAGAAAGAAACGCAATGAAACAGCCTCCTAGGGCGCTCACGGATACATTTCTAAACTTCAAAGAGCTATCTATCAGCATTGTACAGGGCTTATTCATTACGCTGGGCACTTTATTTTCCTACCGCTATTCGGTCGCCGAAGGCTATGACGAAAACCTGACCCGGACCATGGTTTTTGTGACGTTGGTCATGGCCAATGTATTTTTAACGCTGGTCAACCGCTCGTTTCAGGAATCTATTTTTACCACTTTTCGGTATAAAAACAACCTGTTGGTTGGGGTAATTGCTATCACAATTTTACTGCTGGCGGCACTGGTGTACGTCCCTGTCTTTGCCTCCTTTTTCAAACTTTCGCCCCTCACCCTCCCTCAATTAGGAATCGCCGCTTTGGTAGGCTTCGCGTCAGTCATTTGGTTTGAGGGATATAAGTGGATACGTAGGCAAAAGCAATAAGGTTAGGTTTTGAGAAACTGCGGCAATGATGTGACTGCTGTTTCTCACAACCGCAAGTCTTATTCTTTTTTCCAATCCTGATATTCTTTCGGCATACACCGACCACAAGGTCGGTAACCATACCCCAATGCCTCCTGTTTGTTCTTAAAAAAAACGCGGTTTTGAGGTTTGAGTCGTTTGCCTGATGCGCAGGTAAGTTGCCCGTAAATTTTTAAGCGACAATTACCCCCAAGGCTGATTTCACCCGCACCAATCAACACCGAAAGCATTCTCAATCGCCCAAAAGCATTACGGCCCAACTCGGTATGTTTTCTCATTTCGCATCATGAAAAATGATTCCAACATTGTAGCGTTGTCCCGCCAATACTTCACTGACACCGTGCCTTATGGCAGTTCGACAATACCCTTTTGTACCTAAAACGGGACGAAAATTAGTCGTAAAAACCAGCATTTGACCCTGCGTTGGACGAAGTACAATTGCCTTGGACTGCATCCTAGGGCGCTGTTCTGTCATGACAAATTCGCCACCTTTGTAGTCTTTTTCGGAGTCAGTTAGAAATAAAACCGCTTGAAAAGGAAAATACACCTCACCATATAAATCCTGATGCAAGGTATTAAAATCCCCTTCCTCGTATTTAAGAATCAAGGGAGTGGGCCGATGTTGCTCCTTTTGGTGACATAATTCCAAAAAGGCATTGAGCGTTTCGGGATAATGCACAGGAATGCCCAATTTACGCATCCAATCGTTGGCAACGAGAGCCAAATACGGATATAATCCACTGCGAAGTTGGTCGATAACGGCAGGCAGTGGGTAGGAAAAATACTTATATTCCCCAAGTCCGAAATTATAGCGTTTCATATCAATTACGCTGCGATACGCTTCGGGGGTATCGTACATTTCAATTAACGCGTGACATACTTCGGGAGACACCACGTCAGAAAAAAGAGCGAAGCCCTTTTGATTCAATGAATCAATGGCTTCGCTCCAATTGATGTTGGAAAATGGAATTATCGGTTGCATCATTTATCGGTTCTTTTTTCAACAAAAAAACGTCAAAGTCGACAGCCCAACAATCCGTTTCTTGCGGGATGTGTGTAGGTCAGGGGCACCCGCTGATTTGGGCCCGAAACACCGCCCCTTGGCTCGTGTTGAAGCCCGGGTTTAGTTCAATAAAGCGTTTGGCATCGTAAAGCACATTTGACGTATTTCCCACACTCGCCGTCGATACCAGTATTCCTTCTTGCTGGGTACTTGCTCCCGCCGCCGTAGGTCCGTTTAGCACCCGCTTGGTTTCCACAAAAATATCATCTACGCCCAATTCGTCGCGGCTACCGCTCGTAACAACCTTTCGATAATAACGCCAAAGTAATTGGATATAAGGCTGATTCATCAATGCAGCAGGCAATTTCACTTCAAATACCGCGCTATCTCCCACAAGCCCCCGATTATACTCTATTACCTGATTACTTTCATTTAATAAATCTACAAAATCCACAATATCGCCGATGCGGTACTGTAATCGAATCGCATGCTGTTGTGCCCCTATTGACTTAGTACGCCCTTTCCACCGAATTATTATTTCACTTTTGTCCTGTGTGCTTAAAGCTAATATAGCCCCCCCAAGCTTTGCCCCCGGATAACCCGTATTTCCATTATCAGTATTAATAAATGAAACCCCTTCTGCATTTAATCCTTTAATACGGGTTCGTGATGTCAAATTATATAACCCAGTTGTAAAACCAACGATATCCGAATTAACCCCAGGGTCAGAATCTTCCATATACACAAACTTCATATTAGCTGGACTTGTTCCTGCGGCTGAAGCATCCGACCATTCTTTGAAACTATACCCACACGCTCCTTCCAAACTTGCCGCTACTGGCACTGGATTTTCAGAAAGAATCATTACCTCAAAAACTGCCGTATACACAATACCCGGTGTCACAGTCAAAACAGAATCCGTACTGGTTGTTGAATTATAAGACCAATGTTTAAATTTATAACCTGTTTTTCCGTAAGCCCGCAGTTGGACTGGAATGCCGTTGTAATACCTTCCCGTCCAAGGGTAAGGCGTAGCACTGACGCCGGGCGTTGTTGGTAAAATATCAATGGTGTTTACTTTCACATACCCGTGGTCAGAATTAGATACATTGACCGTCAGGTTGTACTGACCGCTGATACCAAATTTCCCCTGAATCTGTCCCCGTTGGTGGTTAGGTCGGCCTTGAATAAACATAATACATTTGTTGATTTCCGCAATCCACAGTGAACTATCAGTCAGTGTTTTCCAGCGGTTGAGGTGCGCGGTGATTTCGCCGCCGATACCGTCGCGTTTGGCATTGACGAGTTGCGTGAGGTGGGCGGGCAGGAAGGCCGTATTCATCAAGTCAGCAAAACGATTGATAAACGTATGCTTAAACGTCTCGTTCAACAATAATTTCCCCAACAAAAACCCCGGACTACCAACTGTCCCGATGGTTGAGGCAATCGAAAGTCGATTTTGGGTAGAATCTGTCATGGCGTGGTCGGTGTCGTAGAGGCTCCACCGCCACCGTCCGTCATGACCATAGGCCGCGTTGGAGTTGTAGGGAGTTCTCAAACGCCAAAGTTTGATGTTGTTAGGGCCCCAATCCCAGTTGTTATAGTAAATTTCCGCAATCTCATAATCTATAAAACTCTCCACATCCATTTGGGTCTTGATATAGTCGTAATGCGTCGCATTGGAGATATTGTTTACATTGATATAATTGAGCATGGCATCGTAGTGCTGCGTATCACCTTCGTCTACCTCCGTACCTATCACGTCCAGATTGTCCGCATCCACTCCGTATTTTTGGGCGTAATAATGCTTATCCTGCCGTTGGCGCAAATTATGAATACCCCAATATTCGCCGTTCAAAAAAAGAATGGAAGGCCTATATGCCTGAATATCCATCTTCAGGTGTGCCACCGACTGGTGGATAAAAGCATCTTTGAATAACGTCCCCGCATAATCGTTCCCCGAATTTCGCAGAATAAACGTTTTGTACTCCGAATAAGGTAAATCAGGAAATATCGAATTTTCGATGGTTTTATATTGATCCGTGCCGTAAATTCTCAATGACTTAAACCGGTACCCACGCGACCAGCCACCGTGGATTCGAAGGCCTATATCTTGTTTGTAAACTACCGTATCAGACTCAATAATTTCAAAATGAGACGCCCGTTCGGCGGCTTCGCCTGTTCGGCGGTAGTTGGCAGGATTATCGGTATCTGGGCCTTGGTTCGGGTTGGCCAACCGCCAAGTATCAAAGTCAATCCCGGGTACATAAATCCCGTTGTTGTAATCAAACAATCCATCCTCCTGCGACATGATTGACACTACTGGCAGCGTAAATTTATTGGCGCCATTCTGAGAAAAGAAAAACGAACTCGACGTTATTTCACTCGGCAATGCCCCAGCCTTCACGGCCATCGCCCTGACAATCTTACCCTTGTAAATGGGAGATGCAGGCAAGTAGCCCAATCCCTGACTATGGGTACTGGCTATCATGCTGATTTTGTTGGGCAGACTTGAAGGGTCGGCCACCGATATTGAGCTCGTGTATTGATAGGATTGATAGGTCTGATACAAACTACTCCCCGGAAATAGATTGCGGTATTCGTAGCTTTGGGGCGTAAGTTTTGTAGAATCGGGCACCGAGCCGTCGATGGTATAATAGATTTTAACGCTCGGGTCGGGATGATTCATGGAAAGCATGAACGCGCTGTTATAAAATCCGCCTGAATGAGAAAATGCAGGCGGAGCCAACAACTCATTGTAACCATTTGCCTCAACGTTGGTCGCTCCCGGCGATGCAGGTTTGAAATACTTCAAGCCCACTCCTCCATTTGGCAATCGACCGTAAGAAATATCCATTGGCTGAGGTCCAAACGAAAGGCTATCTACAATCGTAACGCCGTCATCATCTACCAACGCTACCCGCTCTCCATCTGCCGACAGCGAAAAACTCGTGTGATTGGTCCCTCTTGACACGGTACTGCTCGCCCAAATCACCAAGTAACCGTTGGCAGGTACAACCACTTGGCCGGGCGTAGTAGTAAAGCGAAATTTCATCAAATTGGAATACGTATCCGTCATGTAATAACCCGCCAAATCAATGGGGCTACCGCTTGAATTATACAACTCAATCCAATCGGAATATTCGCCAGCATTGTCGGTGACCGTATTCTGATTGGAAGCCATCACTTCATTTATTTTCACTTGTGCGCACAAGCTGGTGATATGCAGAAAAAAAATCAATCCAAATAAAAATTGTTTCATAACAAACTTATCTTCAATCTGATTTATTATTATTAAAAATGCAATACAAATTTTGGATTCCCTCATCAAAGCACAGGCCATTTTATCAATATTGACTAACTTATTTTCCGTACATGGGCCGAATGAATTCTTTCATTGAAACATAGGTCAATGGATTGTTAATAATCAAAAAAACGTTTTCTAAATATATCACCCCAAATAGGCAAAAAATATATCTTTTAATATAAATAGCTGTTTTTCTTGATGTAAATAACTACCAACCACCACCCTGAATCAAATGCATAATTATTCCATTTATTTTAATTTATCTCAAAAAGTTATCAAACGGTCTTTCTTTTTGAACTACATTTTTAATTAAAAAAATGCATCAAATATTGAATAACTCCATCCTTAATTCGTAAAACCATCATTATTTGTATACTTCAATTTAATTTAAGGCGTTGCGCCGCAATGGAACAAAATAAGCAAGAGAAAAAATGGTTAATTTTGCCGCTACCTTTGTAGAAGGAAAAAGGTAATTAATTATGCAAATAGTAGACTTATGCACTAAATTACGGTTAGATAAAAACAGTAAGATATTTTTTTCTAACCGTAAAAAGAAAAAACAAACTACAGGTTCTTGCGTTTAAACACACCAAGAAGCGTTTCTATCCAAAAAATTTTGCACTAATGAATATGCCTTTTTCCCAACCGTTTTAGAATCAATAAACGAGTTCATTTTCCCCTACGGACAGCCCTTGATTTGGGCTTGAAACACCGCTCCCTGGCTCGTATTAAAACCCGCGTTCAGTTCAATAAAGCGTTTGGCCTCGTACAATACATTTGAACTACTACCCACACTCACCCTCGAAAACAAGACGCCATCTTTCTCCGTGCTCATACCCGATACCGTAGTCCCGCTCAATACTCGCTTGCTCTCCACAATAATATCATCCACCCCCAACTCATCTCGATTACCACTCGTGCCTACCTTGTGATAATAACGCCACAACAAGTACACATAAGGCTGATTCAACAATGTACTCGGTAGGTTCATTTTCAGCACCGAACTACTCCCAGCGGCTCCTCGACTGTATTCTACCACTTGGTTATTGGCATCTAATACATCTGCAAATCCCTCGATTTTATCAATACTATACTGAAGTCGAATCCCATATTCCTGTGCTCCCCTTGAAACCGTCCGCCCCGTCCAAATCACACTTACACTGTCCTTGCCTACCGTATTCAAAACTAAAAGAGCACCGCCTAGCTTCGTGCCGGGGTAAACCGTACCGCTGCCCGTATTCACAAACGATACCCCGTTTGCCCCCTGACCACGAATACGGGTGCCGCTCGTTAGGGCATACCCCCCCGTGGTAAAACCCTTTACATCCGAATTCAATCCCGGGTCGGTGTCGACCATGTACACAAATTTCATATTTGCTGGAAATGTACCCGCCGCAGAGGTAGAAGCCCACTCCTTAAAAACATAACCACACGACTCTAAGGTAGCAGCCACCAAAGTGGGCTCAAATACCGCCGTATAGCTGCGGGCAGCGCTCGCCGTAATGGTCTGCACGCTATCGGTCAGTATCGTTGCGTTGTAGACCCAATGTTTGAACTTATAGCCAAGTTTCGGACGTGCCCGTAGCACTACGGGAATCGAATTATCAGACTTAAAAAAATAGCTACCCGTCCAAGGATAGGGCGAAGCATTCACGCCTGTAGTACTCGGCAAAATATCAATGGTGTTGACCCGCACATAACCGTGGGCAGGATTGGACACATTGACCGTCAAGTTGTACTGACCGCTAAGACCAAATTTGCTTTGGATATGGGTCTGCTGATAGCCTGGGCGCTGTTGAAAAAAAAGAACACAATTAGCAATTTTCGACAGCCACGCTGCGCTATCTGATAAGGTTTTCCAACGCTCAAGATGGGCCGGAATCTCGGCGCTTATCCCATTGCGTTTTGCTTCAATAAAACCCGTGAGATAAGAAGTAGTGAATACTGTATTCATTAAATCGGCGAATCGATTGATAAAGTCGTTCCGAAATGTCTGATTCTGTAATAACTTTCCCAACAGAAAGCCTGCGTCCCAATAATTTGTAAATGAAGAAGCAATCGACAATCTATTATCCGTCCAATTACTTATTGTAGCATCGGCATCATACAAGCTCCACCGCCACCGGCCATCGTGCCCCAAAGGTGCTGATGGATTATAAGGGACTTGCAAACGCCAATATTTAATATTATTGGTTCCCCAATCCTGATTATTGTAAAATATCTCGGTTATCTGATAGTCGCGAAAGCTTTCCACATCCATCTGGGTTTGAACATAATCATAGTGGGTATTGCTTACTACACCATTGGTATTAATATAACTAATCATCGACCTATAGTGAGTAGTAGTGCCCTCTTCAATCTCTTCTCCTATGATATCCAGGCTATCTTCATTCACTCCGTATTTTTGCGCGTAATAGTGTTTATCTTGCCGCTGACGCATATTATGAATACCCCAATATTCGCCGTTCAAAAAAAGCAATGCTGGTCGATACGCCTGAATATCAATCTTCAGGTGGGCGACCGTTTCATGGACCAGCGCATCCTTAAAAAATGTTCCGTTGTAATCATTCCCTGCATTCCGCAGGATAAATGTTTTATATTCATCATACGGCAATTGAGGAAACAAAGGGTGCTCAATGGTTTTGTATTGGTCCGTACCGTACAAACGCAATGATTTAAATTTAAATCCCCGGGACCAGCCCCCATTGATGCGAATCCCCACATCTTGCTTATAGACTACGGTATCGGATTCAATAATTTCAAAATGAGATGCCCGTTCGGCAGGCTCACCTGTACGTCGATAATTAGCTGGACTTCCAAAATCGGGGATGAGTGTGGGGTTGGCATTTCGCCAGTTGTCAAAATCAATTCCTGGTACATAAATCCCGTTGTTGTAGGAAAATAACCCATCCTCCTGCGACATCACCGACACGACGGGTAGCGTAAACTTATTGACTCCACTCGATGAAAAGAAAAATGAACTCGATGTAATCTCACTCGTCAAAGCCCCTGCCTTCACCGCCACTGCCCGAATCACCTTCCCCTTATAAAGCGGAGCCGTCGGTAAATAATCCAAATTTGAGCTGTGTGTACTGGCTATCGTGCTGATTTTGTTGGGTAAATTCGAGGCATCATCTACCGTCAAAGGGCTCGTGTAGCTATACGACTGGTACTGCTTCGTCTGGTTGCTGCCCGGATAGTTGTTGCGGTAGGTATAGCTCTGAGGTGTCAAATTCCCCGCCGAAGGTACCGACCCATCTGTGGTGTAATAAATACTCACCCCAGGGTCCGGATGGCTAATCGTTAAACCAAAACTACTGCTGTAAAAACCTCCTGCATGGGAAAAAACTGGCGGGCTCAACAACTCATCATAACTGTTAGTAACCACATTGGCTGACCCAGGCGTGGGCACCGTAAAATACTTAAACGTAGTTCCACCGTTGGGCAGCCGACCATAAGATATGTCCATCCGTTGGGGGCCAAACGTCAGACTATCCACAATACTCAGCCCATCTGGCATCACCAACGCTACCCGCTCACCATCGGCCGACAACGAAAAACTCGTGTGAGTTGCGCCACTTGACACCGTACTGCTGGCCCAAATCAACAAATAACCGTTGGCAGGAACCACCACTTGTCCTGTGGTAGAAGTAAACCGAAATTTCTTCAAATTTGAATAATCGTCCGTCAGATAATAGCCCGCCAAGTCTATCGCAGCTCCGCTTGGATTATGAAGCTCTACCCAATCAGAATACACCCCAACATTGTCAACAACCGTATTCTCATTCGACGCCATGAGTTCATTAATCTTAATCTGGGCCCTAATAAGCGTAGCATTCGCCAACAGAAGCAGGAGGGTAAAATGGTTTTTCATTCGATGTAAGAGTTGAGTTATTCATTTTTCCCTACGGACAGCCTTTGATTTGGGCTTGAAACACCGCTCCCTGGCTCGTATTAAAACCCGCGTTCAGTTCAATAAAGCGTTTGGCCTCGTACAATACCTGCGAACTACTGACCACACTTGCCGTCGAAAACAAGGCACCATCATTCTCCGTGCTCACACCCGATACCGTAGTCCCGCTCAACACCCGTTTACTCTCCACAAAAATGTCATCTATACCCAATTCGTCGCGACTCCCACTTGTGACAACTTTTCGATAATAGCGCCACAACAACTGAATATAGGGTTGGTTCAACAAACTAGACGGCAAGTTTACTTCAAACACAACACTGTCTCCCACAACCCCACGGTTGTATTCAATTACCTGACTGTTTGCGTCCAATAAATCCACAAAGCTAACTTGGTCCCCAATACGGTATTGCAATCGAATCGCATGTTGTTGTGCCCCAATCGCCAATGTCCGCCCCGTCCATCTTACTTTTACAGTATCCTTTTCTGTTGTATTAAGCGCTAAAATTGCTCCGCCCAGTTTTATTCCTGGATAGCCCAGATTACCGTCAACATTACCCGTATTGACAAACGATATACCCTTCGTATTCAGTCCATTAATACGCGTACGGCTCGTCAAATTGTACACTCCACTCGTAAAGCCCGCAATATTCGAATTAACCCCAGGGTCAGTATCCGCCATATACACAAATTTCATGTTGTTAGGCGTAGTACCAGCCGCCGAGGTAGAATCCCACGCGGTGAAACTATATCCGCACACTTCCAATAATGCGGCCGTAGGCACTGGATTGTCTGACAATATCGCTGACTCAAAAACCGCCGTATAGCTTCGGGCCGAAGTAGCCGTAATTATCTGTACACTGTCGGTCAGTATCGTTGCGTTGTAAACCCAATGTTTGAACTTATAGCCAAGTTTCGGACGTGCCCGGATCACCACCGAAATAGAGTTATCAGATTTATAAAAGTATTTACCGGTCCAAGGGTAAGGCGAAGCGCTCACCCCGGGGGTTGTTGGCAAAATATCAATTGTGTTGACACGCACATATCCATGGTCAGGATTGGAAACATTGACTGTTAAGTCGTACTGACCACTAAGACTAAAACGACTCTGAATATGTCCACGAACAATGGGAGGTCGGAGCGTGGCAAACGTTGTCATCAAGTTTACAAACCCCTGCCAATTTGCATACGTTGAAGGACGCTGCCACCGGGTGATATTCCCTCTTATTTCTGCATCAATGACATTTTTTTGGGCGTTGATAATTTCCAGCAAGCGATCGGGTTGAAAATGGGTATTTATCAAATCAGCATATCGGGTAATGAACTGGTTTTTGAACTCAGTGTTCTCAATGAGGTATTTATAAGGATAATCAGCAGTATTGGGATTATCAAATTTGGTAAAATAGTTTTCATTGTATTCTTCAAAACTCAAATCGGTGTCGTACAAAGCCCAACGCCAACGACCGTCTTTCCCTTTCGGTTTGGTAGGTGAGTAAGGTGTTTTGTATCTCCAATACGTAATATTCCCAATGGGCCAATCCCAGTTAGCAGCATAAAGCTCCATTGCTGTATAGTCAATAAAACTCTCAATGTCAATCCGTTCCTTAATGTAATCATAGTTTGAGGTGTTGGACATGGCATTATTCTTCATAAAATTGAGCGTAACTCCCCAGTGCCCCGAGTCATCCTCAATTTCGGGCACGTTGTTATCATTAAAGCCCGAATAATACTCTATCGAGTCAGCGTCAATATTGAAATGATTGGCATAATGGTACTCATCGAGGCGTTCTGTAATGTGGTGAATACCCCAGTACTCTCCGTTGATAAACATCACCGAAGGACGCGACTGCTGATTTTCAAAGTTTAGCCCTTCGGCCATTTGCGAAATAGAGGCATCCTTAAACAACGTTCTTTCGTAGTCGTTTCCCGATGTTTTCATCATAAAACGCTTAAAATTGGTAAAAGGAAGCGTAGGAACGAGTGGATAATTGTACTCCGTGTCGCCGTAAGCGCCACTGGCATAGAAGCGTAGACTTTTCTTATCGAGATCTCTCGAACCTGACCCGTGTATACGTAGCCCTACATTCTGACTAAAGTTTACACCGTTTGTATCCAATATTTCAAAATTGACGGGAATTTCGGTAGAGCGATTATAATTTTTTTCGGTACCCGACGTGTTGGTTCCATTCCTGTAATCCACAAAATCTTTTCCTGCAACGTAAATTCCGTCGGTATAATCAAAAAGTCGACTAGCGGTGGTCTGGATAGATATGACCGGAACAGTATATTTTGACAATCCAGAAGGCGTAAAAAAGTAAATTTTAGAGATGATTTCGCTCGGCAATTTCCCTGGCACATACACTCTGGCACGTACGGTCGTTCCTTTATACACCGAGTCGGCCTGCGGTGGTGTATAGCTATATTTTATCGTGGTCGAAATACTAGAAACGACGTTGGGCAGTACGGGTGAATTTCGGTTTATAATACTGATAGGGGTACCATTGTACTGATATGACCGGTAAGTGTTTGTGTAACTTGGCCCAGCCATTTGACCTACCAATTCAGGGTATTGGTTCTTGTAATAATAATTGGTTCCCGCTAAGTTGTCGCTACTTGGATCAGAGCCATCTGTGGTATAATAGATGATCCCCCCTGGCTCTGTGCTACTGATAGTCAACGAAAAAGCACTTGGGTAAAAACCACTTTCAGCCGAAAATACGGGAGATGCTGCCAAACCCGTATACGCATTCGCCGTAAGATTTACAGAACCCGGCGACGCTGGTGAAAAATACTTAAAAGTAGTCGAGCCGTTCGGTTCTCTGCCGTAAGATACATCCCTCCACTGCGATCCAAACGACAAGCTGTCTACAATCGTTAAGCCATCAGGTAAAACCAACGCCAATGCCTCGCCATCCGCAGAAAGCGAAAAGCTTGTGTGCTTGGGCCCACGTGTTACCTCGCCACTAGCCCAAATAATTAAATAACCATTGGCAGGCACTACCACCTGCCCCATTGTAGTTGTAAATTGAAACTTGGTTTTATTGGAGAAATTATCGGTGATGTAATACCCTGCTAAATCAATCGCAGATGCCGTAGGATTGTATAGCTCCAGCCAATCGGAGTACCCGCCAGCATTATCAGTGATGGTAGTGGCATTTGAGGCCATCAATTCATTGATTTTTATTTGTGCCGACGACAAAATGGAATTGCACAAAAAAAGGAGAAGAAGTATATTTTTTTTCATAGGGCATAAAATGATGTAGGGTAATATTTCAATGTAAGCTAAAACCAACAGCAATTGCGTAGAAAACTAGCTCTTCTTCACACCCTAACCCACTTCTGAGTTGCCCAAATGATTCCTACCCATAATTATTCATGGTCTACTATCTCTAAACTACGAATCAAAAAAGACTATAAAATAGCGCTCTGAAAACCAACTCAATGTATTGCTCAAGGCATTACTTTTTATCCGTTCTAATTTATACCTAAACGTTTTTTTATGTAAAATATCTAAGTATAAGGCTACCTTACTCTGTATTTTTGCGTAATACAATTATAAATGTTTATGCTTAGACAAAGCCAAAAATGCCTACAGAATATACTGAAAAGTTATCAAACGGTCGATTATTAATCAATACTCGTTAAAAGTACCCGTATTGAAAATTGAATTCTCAATTCGACATACCTCGTATGTCTCTTTTTGATTACATTTTATACAGATCCACTTCTGTTATATCAGGTATATTTTTCAACATTTATCCACCATTTTTTAGACGATACGCTGAAGGTACCAGTAGTTGAATCATACACACCGTCGTTAAAAAACACTCAAGTCTTGATGCAGGGCATTCATTGACTCAAAATCAGGATTCAGGCGTATTGATTTGGTATTCATGGCCCCATAATTTATTTTTATAGGCAATGAACACCCCCCACTCCGCCCGGCTTACGACTCGCCAAAAATGGCAACTCGCATTAAGTATCTCCATTATTTATATGCCGCTTCGGGTGTACATAAGTATTTATGATTTCGAGGAGATTTCGCTGGCCCAAAGACTTCCATTATGGGTGATGGAAATTACGGTCATTGTGCTCTTTTTCTTTGTTTGGATAAGCGTTATAGAATGGATTCAACAACAACTATTTGGGTGGTTTGGTACTGACTTTTTGATGGAGTTTAAAATTCCCGCCCAATTGGCGATGTTTGTCATTGCCTGCGCCATGGCTGTTGTCTATAATACGGGCTTCCGAACATTATGGAGTACTGCCGAGAGTGCCCTAGAAACGCAATTTGGACTTACCCAAAACAGGTCTTCTCAAAGTACAATGGCGCTTCAATACACGAGAAGCCAAAAGAAAAAATCGAATAATGGCCTTACCATCATGGCTCTACTATCGGCTTTTTATTTAGCCTCCAACCGAAGAGCGTATTATCAATTGAGTGAAATCCAAATCGAAACCGAACGTTTGGAAAAAGAAAATGCTCAGGCAAAATTTACGGCCCTGAGAAATCAAGTAAGTCCTCATTTTTTGTTTAATAATTTCAGTATCCTGACGTCGCTGATTGAAACCAACCCCGCTTTATCCATCCAATTTATCAGTCGACTGTCAAAAGCCTATCGTTATATTTTAGAACAAAGCGACCACGAGCGTATCATTTTGAAAAAAGAACTAGACTTTCTCAAAACCTATATTTTTTTACTTAATACGCGTTTTGACGATAAGCTACAGGTGAGCATCGACCTCTCGGAACACCACGCGGGACATTATTCCGTAGCGCCCCTCACGTTGCAGTTATTAATTGAAAACGCCGTGAAACACAACCAAATGTCAGCCGAGGCTCCCCTCAAAGTTTCTATTTTTATCGAATCGAATTACTTAATTGTGAGCAATCCCATACGGCTCCGTCCTAAACTGGACACCTCTACTGGTTTAGGGCTACAAAATATCATTAATCGTTACAAACTGCTGACAGCTTATCCCGTTTTGGTCGTGGACGATGAGACTGTTTTTGTGGTTAAAATTCCACTTCTGACATGAATGTCCTGATTATTGAAGATGAAAAATTAACGGCGCAGCGACTAGCAACGTTACTCAACCGCTACGACCCTAGTATTAAGATAGTAGCACAACTTCCTTCAGTCACCAAAACGGTGCATTGGTTTAAAGAAAACCAATATGATTGGCCCGATTTACTGTTTCTTGATATTCACTTAGAAGATGACCTAGGGTTTCGAATCATTGAAGAACTGCAACTTACCATACCCGTTATTTTTACGACCGCCTACGATGACTATATGCTTCAAGCATTTAAGGTCAACAGCATTGATTATTTGCTTAAGCCCATTGATCCAAACGAGTTGGCCGCTGCGTTGGATAAATTCAAGGCATTGTGGCAAAACAAACCCATCCCATCCACTGAAAACAATGTATCGGCGCTGCTTCAAATTCTCAAAAAATCAACAACCCCCGCCTACAAAGACCGTTTTATGGTTACAATAGGGACGAAACTTCGCAGCATAAAAACCCCAGACATCGCTTATTTTTCGTTCGAAGAAAAAGCAACGTTGCTAACCACCCACGAAGGTCTTCGCCTCATTGTGGATTATAGCCTCGAACGACTAGTCCAAGTTCTCGACCCGCATCTTTTCTTTCGACTCAATCGGTCTTTTCTGGTTGCGCTATCTGCCATTCATACCGTACATACGTATTCGGGTGGAAAACTTAAAGTCGAAGTTGTTCCCCCACCACGACAGGAAATCTTTGTGAGCGGCGACCGAGTAACCAGCTTTAAAGAATGGTTTGGAAAATAAGTCGGTTTGAAACAACTCCGTGATTCAACTCCACAAATACCCGATTTAGCTACTGAAAACAGGCATTTAGGCACTTTCATTTGGGGGCTATGGCATTCTTTTGCATTTTTGAAGCATAAACACACATTATTAACACCCTTATTAAAATGCCCTTTCAACCTCCGCTACAACCGTTTGCGGCGTATTTCCTATTCAACCGAGACAAAAACATTGCCACGCAAAAGTCCCTTTTTGCGTAAAAATTTTTTAGATAAATTAAGTGAGTAAGCCACGCGAAAGACCTTGTTTTTCGCGTGCTTAATTTTTTTACTCCCTTATTCGACCTAATAATAAGTCCCTGACGATTGTATAGGATATGTAAAAAACCCGAAGTAAGTTTGACTCATTGTCATTGCTTTACTTCACATTCATGAAACGAATCCTTTCTCTTCTCCTAGTTTTGGGGGTATTAGTTACAAGTTGTTCAAAACCAGAACAGCAGCAGGGAGAATCTGCGGCCAGCACTACCCCAGATTTCAAAACGACGACTGTTGCCCTTCCTTTTTCGGGGTATTGGTTGAGCGAAAGCTATTTTAACGACATCAAAACGCACCAATCGCCACAAAAATCACAAGAAGGAAGCGAAGAAGTTTTTGTGGTCATACCAGACAGTACCCTCCAACCCACCATGATGGTCTGGAATTTTCACGAGGGGAGTGAAGAAATCACGGTCCTAAAAAAAGACGGCGCCTACCAACTCTACGAAGTAGTAATCGACAGTCTAACGCGCGCCCTGAAAGACATCAAAATAATCTCGCCCACCAAAATCGAAATCGGCAATAAGGCCTTCGTAAAAATCAGTCCTCATGCCAAACCTAACGAGAAAAACAATCCGTTCATTCTGGAAGAAATCCTGTTTAAAGGCAAATACAGCTTGGCTGACGGCAAAGAAGTTGAATTTAAAAACAACGGTGAAGTAACAGGTTTGGAAAACTACCGTTATTATCAACCAGCCATTGACTACATTGGACCAGGATTGCAGATTGACCAAGTGAGTTTGAGCAGTACCGAAGACAGAAAAGAATGGATGGCCTTCAAATTTCGAGGAGATACGCTGCGTATTTACCAAATAAAATGCATAGAATTTGACAAATCCAATAACGAATGTGGATTAGCCGATTTCGGAGCGCTGAAACACACCCTAGTACGAAAAAAATAAAAGCACAGCCGATTTACATTTACCTTCAACCAACAATCATTCCATGAAAACCTTAAGAATCCTCTTTGTTTCTATTTGGTACTTTGCCGCTGGGATAGTTTTGGCCCAAAGCCCGGCCCTTACGTCAGAATTTGACAAGCTACTCACCGACCAATTCAAGCCCAACGAATCGGGCGCAACGGTGCTGGTGGCGCAAAAAGGAAAAATCATTTACCAAAAAGCACTTGGGCAGGCCAATTTGGAGTTGAACGTACCGATGCAAACGTCGATGGTTTTTCGCATCGGCTCCATTACAAAACAGTTTACGGCGGTGGCTATTCTGCAACTGATGGAGCAGGGAAAACTGAGTTTGGAGGATGAAATCACGAAGTTTATTCCCGATTATCCTACCCACGGCCACAAAATAACCGTTGAACACCTGCTGACCCACACCTCTGGTATCAAGAGTTACACCGACATGAAGGAGTTTGGTGATGTGATTCAGAAGGATATGAAACCCGAAGAACTCATCAATTTCTTCAAGAATCAGCCCATGGATTTTGCCCCGGGCACTCAGTGGCACTACAACAACTCGGGCTTTTTTCTACTCGGGTACATCATCGAAAAAGTATCGGGCAAAACCTATCCCGATTACGTTGAGCAGGTATTTTTTAAGCCGCTGGGCATGGCCCATTCTTATTACGGAAACGACGCCAAGTTGATTCCAAACCGGGCGGCGGGTTATGAACGCGGAAAAGATGGCATTCAGAATGCCTCTCCCATGAGCATGACATTGCCCTACGCAGCGGGCTCCATCCAATCCACGGTCGAAGATTTGTGGAAATGGCACCAAGCCGTCCATGCCTTCCAGTTGGTGAGAAAAGAAACGTTGGAGAAGGCATTTACGCCCTATAAACTTACCAATGGCAAACCAACCAATTATGGCTACGGGTGGTTTTTGGGGGATATTCAGGGAAGTGCAACCATCGAACACGGCGGGGGTATCAATGGATTTTTAACAAGCTCGATTTATTTACCCAAAGAAGATGTGTTTGTGGCCGTTTTCTCTAATTCTACCGCCAAATCCCCCGATAATGTCGCCGCCAAATTGGCCGCTTGGGCCATTGACAAGCCCTATAATTTCAAAGAAGTTGCGCTGGATGAAAACACCTTAAAAGGCTACATAGGCGTGTATGAAAACCCTGAAGCAGGTCAACGGATTATTTCTTTAGAAAACGGCAAGCTCTACTCTCAGCGTACAGGAGGCCCCAAATCGCTGATAAAACCTTACGAAAAAGACAAGTTCTTTTTTGAAACTTCATTATCATTTCTCAATTTCCAACGCAATATCAATCAGATGATTACGGGGGTCATTTCTAGTCAGCGGGGAGCACAGACCATGCTTTGGACCAAAACCGACAAACCGATTCCCACGCGCATGGAGCAAAAAGTAGACGAAACGATTTTAGCTAAATACACGGGGGATTATCAACTCGCACCGGGTTTTATTCTTAGCATTACCCAAGAAGGCCAAAAACTCTTTGCACAGGCAACGGGTCAGGGAAAAAATGAACTCTTCGCCGAGTCAGAAACCAAGTTTTTTCTTAAAGTAGTCGATGCACAGGTAGAGTTCTTTAAAAGCGAAACCGGCCAAGTCGACAAATTGATTTTATACCAAGGAGGTCAAAAAATCGAAGGAAAAAAGTCCAGATAGAAATATAAACGCTGATTTTTAAGAAAATAGATTAATTTTAAATCTTTAAAAATCAGCGCTTTTACTCTTTATTATTCGAAGTTTTCCATGTATTTATAGGCGAATCCCGTATTGAGCAGTAGAATTTTTTCGTTGTGGCTCAAGACTCCCAAATGAACCATTTTTTTTAATCCAGCCCATATAGCTCCTCCTTCGGGAGCTGCAAATACTCCCTCTTTCATCATTAATTCACGCATTCCTGCCATGAGCTCCTCTTCGGTGACCGTATAAACCCCTCCTTTTGATTGGTTCAAAACATTAATAATCAACCCCTTTGCAAAAGGATAAGGTACCGCCAACCCGTTGGCAAGTGAAGGCTTGGGTGAAAACTCCTCATGGTTTACTTCACTCCAAATAGGCGCGCAATTGGCTGTCTGTATAGCAATCATTCTTGGTAATTTACCGCTAATCCATCCAAGTGTCAACATCTCATCAAACGCTTTCCAGATACCTATCAATCCCGTGCCACCGCCCGTTGGGTAAATAATAACGTCTGGTAACTCCCATCCAAACTGCTCGGCAATCTCAAAACCCATCGTTTTTTTCCCTTCCAGTCGATACGGTTCTTTCATCGTCGATACATCAAAAAGGTTTGGGTCTTTTTCTTTCATCTCCCTAACTTTTTGCCCACACGCATCAATCAACCCATTGATTTCAATAAGATTAGCTCCAAAACTTCGGCATTCTTCCTTGAAAATATGCGGGGTAAATGTAGGCATCACTACCGTAGCTTCAATGCCAGCTTTGGCACAATAAGCACTCATTGCACCACCCGCATTGCCCGCCGTCGGAACAATACAATGCTTAATGCCCAATTCTTTTGCTTTTGAAATTGCGACACTCATACCCCTTGCTTTAAACGAGCCCGTTGGGTTGGAAGATTCATCTTTAAGATACAACTGTTCAAAACCATATTCATGCGAAAGACGCTGTAAAGAAATAATCGAAGTCATTCCTTCGCCAAGGCTTACGATATTTTCGGGATTAAGAACGGGCAAAAGGGCTTCATAGCGCCAAAGGCTTGTTTTGGGTAACAATTCCTTTTTTGAAAGCCCATTGAAGTTATAACCCACAAGTAAGGGTCTAGTACAGCACGGAGAAAAAGTGAGAAGTTCAGTAAATTCATATTCTTTTTCACAAGCTGAGCATTTGACATTTAAAGCATGGCTAAATGTAGTTTCAGTGGCCATTTTTTGAGTTGTTTTTCAACAAAAATAGCCCTACAACTATAACTAATCAAATCATATTTAACTATATAATATAGCTAAAAGTTATACATTTTGTTGAGCAAAACGCCGAAAAATAGTACGTAGTTTGTGATTATCCTCTCCCTGCCGCTGGATAAAAGAAAAGTCTCGCTCCATTTTTAACCCTGCAATTTCTACCCTATATAGCTCACCAGTTTCCAGTTCTTTTTTCACTGAGCGCTCAGGTAAAAAACCTAAACCCGTATCTTGCAACAGGAAATTTTTAAGTGCTTCAGTCCCTCCCAAACGTACTTTTACTTTCAAATCCGTTATCCGAATATCATGTTTAAGCAGCGATTGTGTCAGTGTTGCCAGTGTACCTGAGCCGTATTCTCTCAACACTATCGGAACTTCCTTAAGTTTTTGGATGGGCAGAGGAGATTGGTTTTTCCAATCGCTTAAAGAAGAACATATCGGGATAATTTCATCGACTAAAAAAGGGGAATACTCTACCTCGCTGTAACTTTTATTGCCCTCAATAATCCCTAAGTCAATATCACGGCCAATGAGGGCTTTCAGGATATTGGTTGAATTGCGGTTCATAAGACTGATTTCAATGTTGGGATACGCCCGATGAAACGCCGATAAAATTTTAGGAAGTACGTATAAGGCAACAGTAGTACTCGCGCCCAAACGCAATTGTCCGTTGGCATCAGCTTCATTTTGAAGTGCACTCATTTCAAACACAAGATTTTCCTGAATCTCTTTGGCTTGCAGTAAATTCTTGAGCAGTACTTCTCCGGCGGGAGTTAGTGAAATTTGCGTCCCTTTACGCTCAAATAGCGCCATTTTGTATTCATATTCAAGGTTTTTTATATGTTTACTAACGGCTGGTTGGCTAATAAACAGAATCTCGCTCGCTTTTGAAAAACTCAAATGCAAAGCAACTTGAATGAAAATTTGATGCCGAATCGAAAGCACTCGCTTTATAAAGTTAAATATGTGCAGGTATTATCATTGCAGAATTGTCAAATTTCAGTCGGAATCTTCGAAAATGCAAACTGAGGCATAAACAGGGTTTTAACGATATTTTTTTTCGATTCAATTTGACATAATCAACTTGAAAAGCTAATTTAACATAACCAATAGGCCTCTTTGCCTCGATTTCTTCCGCACACTTCTCTTAACAAGTTTTTCTCCACACACCTTTTTTATAATTCTCTGATACACAGAGCATAAACCAATTGATTCATCCCGAATCAGCGTTATTTCTATTTTTCAAGCCGCTTACCCTTTATCTAAACTCAAATCAATAAATCAAATGAAAAACTCCCTACGCTTCGTTATTGCATCTGCTTTGATGCTGTTTTCTTTAGCCTCCTTTACGCCCAATGTCGACAAGACCTATTATTGGGATGATTACAACATCGAAATAACGGTACCCAACGATTTCAAAATAACAAAGGATACAAAAAATGAATTTGAAATGGCGGGTGAAGGCATGGAACTTTTCATGTACATCTGGAACCAAAAAGCCATCAGTGCGGCCGACATTGACGACGCCACCATTGCCGCCGCCAAAACCCTCAAACTCACCGAAGTGGACGACGAAGGCACGTTTGAAAACGATGATTTTGCGGGTTATTACGTAGAAGGCTTTAAGGATGGCGACCGCATCATGTTTGCGGGAATTGTTGACTTAAAAAGCCGTACCAATTTTTTCATTTCCATTACATTTGATGACAAAGACGAGGAAGCCGAAAAAGAAGCGATTAAAATTTTAGAGAGCATCGGCCACAAATCTTAGCCAAAAAAATAGGAGGCGGTATTGCTACCGCCTCCTGCACACTATTTCTACTTCTGTAAACGCACTTTGTCGACTGGTTACAGGTTCTTCTTCTTCAATTCATCGACCGCAAACGCCGCTGCACGGGCCGTGAGCGCCATGTAGGTCAACGAGGGGTTGACACACGACGCCGAGGTCATGGCAGCGCCATCGGTCATAAAGACATTTTTACACGCATGGACCTGATTACGCGCATTCAGCACCGACGTTTTGGGATCTTTACCCATCCGTGCTGTACCCATTTCGTGGATACCGATTCCCAAATTTGATTTGGTGTTATCGTACGCATTGATGTTCTTAAAACCTGCTGCTTCGAGCATTTCAGCCGCGTCGTTTTTCATGTCTATTCGCATTTTACGCTCGTTTTCGCCGTAACCTGCATCAAACACCACCAACGGCATTCCCCATTTGTCTTTCTTGGTGGGGTGAAGGGTAAAGCGGTTGCTTTCGTTTGGCAAAACTTCACCAAAGCCACCGATTCCCATGTTCCAACCTCCTACTTCCGTCATTTCTTCTTTAAACGCCGCCCCAAAGCCTTCCATGCCTACGCCGCGTCCCCAGCTGCTACGGCTTGCGCCACCTTGATAGCCAAATCCACGCACATAATCACGCTTGTCTTTGCCCCAGTTGCGATAACGCGGGATGTACACCCCGTTGGCACGGCGGCCAAAATAGTATTGATCTTCAAAACCGTCGTAGGTACCTGAAGCACCAACGCCCAAGTGATGGTCCATGATATTGCGCCCCAATTGGTCACTCTCATTGCCCAATCCATTTGGAAAACGGCTTGACTTAGAGTTCATCAAAATCGACGCCGATGGAATTGCCGAAGCGTTGAGGAAGATAATTTTTGCAAAATAATCCTTCACTTCCAACGTGTTTTGGTCGATGGTCCGCACGCCAGTAGCCCGGCCTTTCTTCTCATCGTACAATACTTCCGACACGATTTTGTCGTTGGCCAAAGTCAACCGTTTGGTCTTCATCGCCGCTGGCAAAGTAGCCGCTTGGGTGCTGAAATACGCTCCAAACGGACAGCCGCGCATACACATATTGCGGTATTGACACGCCGCCCGGCCCAATGCCGTATGAATACTCTGTGGTTTGGTCAGGTGCGCTACCCGTCCAATGGTCAGAGTGCGGCCCATTTTCCGCATTACTTCTGACTTAACGTGCTTTTCGAGGCAATTCAGCTCCATAGCAGGCTGAAATTGACCATCAGGCAACACATCAAGCCCGTCTTTTGACCCGCTGATACCCGCAAAACGCTCTACGTAATCGTACCACGGCGCAAGGTCTTTATATCGAATAGGCCAATCAATCGAAATTCCTTCTTTGGCATTGGCCATAAAATCTTCTTCATTCCAACGGTAGCTCTGACGCCCCCACAACAGAGAACGTCCACCCGTATGGTATGCCCGAATCCAGTCAAACGGACGGGTCTCCAAATAAGGATTTTTGCTGTCGTTTTCAAAAAGGTAACGGTGTTCTTCGTTGACTGTATAACCAGTCCGAATCCCCGCCCAATATTCTTCCGCCGACTGATTGTCGGGGCGACCACGGTGAGCAAGTTCCCAAGGAGCTTTCATCGCCGTTTCGTAGCCTTCTACGTGTTTAACATCACGCCCCCGCTCCAGACACAGCACGCGTAAACCTTTCTCGGTCAACTCTTTGGCCGCCCATCCGCCACTTATTCCTGACCCCACAACGATGGCATCGTAGGTCATTTCTTTTTGGGCATCAATATTTAGATACATCTTAGGTTAGTTGTTTTAATTCTTGTACGTAATTTATCTACAACGCGTACGCCTTTTGGCCTTTTTTCAACGGAATACATCCATCATAACGGCCCGGAATAGGCACATAGTCAAGGGCTTTGGTAGCTCCTTGCTCTGAAGTAAAGTAACCAAACAGTGTGAGCTCTTTGGCCAAACGCCAGAAAGGAGTTCCTTTGAGTTTTTTGGAATCTACCACTTCTTTGTCAACATTATCTCCTACTTTCACCTGCTGAACATTGGCGCTTTTCATCAATTCAGTGGTTTCTTTCTCCACTTGTTTCAGAATCGCAACTTGCTCGGCAGAAGTGGTTTCCATGAATTTTTTACCGTGGGCTTTGGTGGCTTTAGCGTCCAAATCTGCTAATCCATCCAAAAAGTTTTGTTGTTCCTGCGCTTTGTAGCAGTCTTTCAACATCAGCTCAATAAAAGGACCCACTCCTGCATCTTTCGCCCCAGGGGTCGAAGTACGAGGAATGATATGTTCGGCTACTTCTGCAACCAATGCTTGCTGGGCGGGCGTAAAGCTAAAAGCAGCTCCTACGGTTTGGGGCATGGCAGCTCCTTCACCAAAGGCCATTAAAGTAGGTGCCGAAAGAGTACCCCCCATCAAAAGGGCCACCCGCGACAATGCTTCTCTGCGGTTCATGTTCATAGGATAGTTTAATTTCTTATTGGGAAGATGTAAAAATACATTAGAAGTATGCAATTTTTACTTTTTGTAAACGCTTTTTTTAGGCAAAGAATATTTTATTCAACAGAAAGTTTGACAAATTTTATCCATGTCCCTGATTCACTGACTACTACGTAGTTTGTCATAAAACATCGGCAGCCATTTCTACGGTCATTTCAAAAGAGCCACTTATTCATTAGCACATCCTATCAAATACGGTCCAACAAGCGGCGATGGTAGTTGACCTGCCCCAGATGATAGCCCAGATGAACCGCCAAGTGAATTAAAAAATACTCGGTCGACATTTTTTCTTTAAAAACCACCAAAGGGTATTCAGCAGCGTAATCCTCTTCGGTCAGGGTCGATAAGGCATTTTTGATGACCTCAATCGTTGAATCCAACGCAGCAATCATTTTTTGGCGGGGCACGTCTTTGTCGCTGAACTCCAAGGGACGATTTCTCACATAGTCCGTTTTGCCAATTTCGGCCCCAATAAAGGCATTCAAATTACCAATCAAATGCAAGGTCAGGTTTCCCGCCGAATTAGGAATTTGGGCCTCTGTTTTCCAGATAGTTTCTTCGTTTTGATAAGCAAGAAGCTCTTCTTTCAGTTTGGTCAAATCACGCTCAAAAAGCGCAATCAATGTTTGTGTAATCATCATGCTAATTTTTTGTGTTCAATGCTCTTTTCCATTTAAAATATACGTAGGCGATTCCCCCCAATCCCAGAAAAAACAACCCTGCCAGCGCCTGCTCGGGCTTTTCAATCAGCGTGTTGACGACGACAAAAGCCGATAAAGCCATGAATATCAACGGCGTAATTGGATAAGCAAGTGTGCTGTAATTCCGTTTTAGTTTGCGCTGCCTGAACTTAAAAATGGCCGCTGCGGTAAGGAAGAAAAAGAAAGTGTCTACAAACACCACATAGGTGATGAGATTGGAGAAGGTTTTCCAGAAAATCAACAATACAATTGTCCAGAAAGACTGAAAAATGATGGCCCAAAAAGGTGTTTGATAACGGGGATGAATCTCGGCAAACTGCTTAAAAAACAATCCATCCTGCGCCATTGCAAAATAAATGCGCGGCGCGGTCAGGATATAAATGCCAATGGTTCCCAAGACCGACAAAACAATCAAAAATGAAATAAATTTAGCGCCCAATCCCCATACGGTAGAAATAGCTTCTGAAGCCACTCCCGTAGAAGCCGCAATCCGCTCAATGGGCAGCAGCTTTAAATAGGCAACATTTACGCTTAAATACGCTAAGCATACGATACCGATTCCCATCAACATCGCGCGGGGTACGAGTCGATTGGCATCTTTGACTTCGGCCGCGATAAACGTAGCGTGTTGATAGCCTCCGTACGAAAAAGAAACCCCAATCAGCGCCAATCCAAAGGAAGATACAAGCGGTAAATTCTGCGCATTGGAAGTCCATGTAAAATCTGTAATGTTAATGGCGTACGTTCCCGCCACAAACCCAATGATAACCACCACCGCAATACCCACCAATTTGGCTGATGTAAAAACAGAGGCAAAGACGCCACCCCATTTTACGCCCAGCACATTCATAATGGTGAGGAGCGCAATCGTGAAAACAGCCACCGCGAGCTGCACATTCTCTGGCATCGGAATCAGTTCATTCAGGTACGAAGTAAAAACCAACGTGAGCGCCGCCAACGAACCCGTATTGATCACCAAAAGCATGGACCAACTGTATAAAAACGCAGGAAGCTCGCCAAATGCTTCCTTTAAAAACACGTAAAAACCGCCTGCTTTGGGAAAAATCGAAGCAATTTCGGCGAAAGTGAGTGCCCCGCACAACGCCACCACCCCTCCCGCTACCCATACGCCCAGCATCCAGCCTGTGGTGGGCAAGTAGCCCGCGATTTCAGAAGGTGCCCGGAATATTCCCGAGCCAATGCTCGACCCAACCGCAATCATGGTCAGGCTGAAGAGCGTAATTTGTTTTTTAAGTTGGTGAGACATGGATTAAAAACTAAAGGTTGGGTGGTTACGAAATTGAGTTATCTCATTTTAAAGCAATCCTTCGTCGGCAAAACTCAGGTAACCGCCATCCGTAAAGATAATATGGTCTAAAACAGGGATTTCAAGCAGTTTTCCCGCCGCCGCAAGGCGACGTGTAAGGTCTTTATCAGCCTCACTAGGTTTGAGGTTGCCCGAGGGATGATTGTGCGCCAAAATAATAGCACTGGCTAAATGTTCAACGGCCACTTTAAATATCATTTTCGGGTCGGCTACCGTACCCGATACCCCTCCTTGACTGATTTGAACGGGACGAATGACCTCATTGGCCCGATTGAGCAACAACAACCAAAATTCTTCGTGGGGCAAGTCCAACAGATAAGGACGAATTTGTTCGTACCCGTCTTTTGAGCACGTAATACGCGGTTTTCGCACAATTTCACTTTCTTTACGCCGTCTTCCCAGTTCCAATGCGGCAATAATCGTAATGGCTTTTGCTTCGCCTATCCCCTTGATTTTCATTAAATCTTTGGTGGTCAACTTGGCCAATTCGTTCAGATTATTGGAAGCCTTTTGGAGAATTACCTTTGCCAAATCTACCGCCGATAGTTCAACGGTGCCTGAACCAATCAAAATAGCAATCAATTCGGCATCTGTCAGCGCGGCTTTCCCTTTCAAAAGCAATTTTTCACGGGGACGGTCTTCCTCCGCCCAACTCAGTATTTTTCGTGATGAAGTGTAGTCGTTTTCAGTCATGAAGAGGTCATAGGTGGTCGTTCGTGGTAAAAATACTAACTTGCCAGTGAAATCAAAGCGAGTCATGCGTAAATACAGTATTATTATCCCCGTTTATAATCGGCCCGACGAACTGACCGAGTTGTTGACGTGTCTGGTAAAACAAACTTTTACCCATTTCGAAGTCATCATTATTGAAGATGGCTCCCGAATCAAATGTGAGGAGGTTGTCCAAACCTTTAGTCAACAACTGGATATTCACTACTTCTACAAGGAAAATGGAGGCCAAGGCTTTGCCCGAAACTATGGATTTGAACGGGCCAAAGGCGATTATTTTGTTATTCTTGACTCCGATGCACTGATAGAGCATGACTATTTAAGCATTGTTGACCACCGACTGAATACAGATTACGTAGATTTATACGGCGGTCCCGACACCGACCATCCGAGTTTCACTCCTATTCAGAAAGCCATCAGTTATTCGATGACTTCTCTCTTTACAACGGGCGGCATTAGGGGTAAAAAAAGTAATTTAGGCGGCACTTTCCACCCCCGCAGTTTCAATATGGGTATTTCTCGCAAAGTGTGGGAACGTACGGGCGGATTTCAAATCAGCCGAATGGGCGAAGATATTATTTTTAGCATCACCGCTCTCCGAATGGGCTTCAAGTCATCGTTGATTCCAGAAGCATTCATTTATCACAAACGACGCACTGGTTTCGGGGCTTTCTTTCGGCAGCTTCGCTTCTTTGGACGTGCGCGAATCAATATAGCCCGCTTTTATCCAGATGAACTCAAATTAGTTCACACCTTTCCTTTTCTGTTTACCCTTGGTTGCCTCAGTTTTCCCTTATTGTGGTTGATTCACCCTTTGTTGTTTCAGGCAGGAATTACTTTTTTAGCAATTTATATCATTCTGCTGTTTATCGACGCCACTCGACAATCAAAAAGTCTGGAAGTGGGCTTCCTGAGCATTATCGCGGCATTTGTACAGCTCTTTGGCTATGGATTCGGCTTCGCGCAGGAGGGGGCAAAACGGTTACTTGAACCCAAAACTCACCGCGAAACGGGTGCTGCCGTTGAGTATCCTACCTAAAAAAGCACAAAAAAAGCGGCCATAGTGACCGCTTTTTTTTATGATACAATAATTGTAATCATTAATATTCCCACAAACCGTGCTCTAATTCCATCAACTCATTTTCAAGTTGAATAGATTTCCAAAGCGCTTCTTTTTCACCACCATAAATGGTAATGAGGTCTTGGTCTTTAGGATTTGACGTTTTGATAATACGACCACTGAACAGGCGAAGATCAAACGCATCCGCTAAGTTTTTGTGCTGAGCAGTATTGTATTCGTTGAACCAAATAAATTTCTTCGGATCGCTACGGAACAGCTTATCTAAGTCTTTGTATCTAAAAGTAGCAATGGGTTTCTCAATTCCACCAGGGTTCAGTTCAGACGGCAATACAATCGTAATGGTTTGAATATCGTAAATCAAACGTGAGCGCTTGCGGTCAAAAATCCAATCTTCCTTCATTTCCAGAATCGGAACATCTTTGGCAAAAAATTGATTTTCTTCCATTTTCTGTGCTTCAGCAGCGGCAATTGCGGCGGCTTCCTCCGCCATTTTCCGTTTGATTTCGGTTGAATCTACTTGGGGCTTTACAGGAACCTTGGCAATTTGTCCCTTTTTACCTTTGGTAGTTGTCTTCTTTTTAGGTGCTGGCGCGCCCCAACCATCGTCAACGGGTTGTGTTTCTTTTTTTGGCGCAGGAGCTCCCCAGCCATCATCTGCTTTGGCAGGAGCTTTAGGGTCTTTCTTTGCAGCATCCCCCCAAACATCTCCACCTTGAGCGGCATTGTCAGTACCAAAACCAGCTTTTATTTCATCTTCGGTCAACGTCTGCCCTTGATTTGGCATTTGAAGCGCCTTACTGAAATCTGTACTCGTCATTTTTTTGGTCATATCGGCATCTACATACGCCTCCAACAGACCCGCCTTTACAGCGTCCATGATGTACTTAGTGATTTCATTGCCTACTGAAAACATAGGTTGATTTTGCTTTTCCCGCAAATCCAACCGGCGCCACAGTGTGCGTTTCATCATCACATCAGCATCGTTAATCTCGCGCACTGACAGCGGATTGACACCCTTAGTGTCTTTCTCTTGGGCTTGAGTGCTCATGCTCAATGCTACCAAGGCCGCACTACCTAATAGGCTACTCCATCTTTTCATTTTCTTTGAGCGTTATTTTGATTACTTTATTACTAACGAAATCTATTCCTTGTTAGTACAAAATCTAAAATCAGTATTCTTAATTCAACGGAACAGTCCGCGATTCAGTACCTATCCCTGCATCCTGAACATCTCCTTTGAAATTACGGCGCTGTACCCCTGATACTTCAATTACAAGACGATCTCCAGGCGCTGCCTGAGCTGCCAAAGCATTAATCGAACCACTTGGCCCGGAAATGACAACTGGCTGTCCTTTAGGGCGAGCGCCACTTGCCAAACGAACGGTAATTTGACCAACCCGGAAATTTGCATCTTCGGGAGAATAATTGGTTAAACTCTCATCCGCAATCGCTTTTACGGAAATATTCCGTGCCATACTGGCCGAAATAGGGCGTTTATCGTCCACCAATGCACCATTGATATAATATTCCAAACGAGGACGAGGAACGCGGTTTACGCGGAAGCCTTCGGTGCCAATCAAGTTTCCTTGGTTCGAAATATTCAGTTTTACGCTTCTATTATTCGGAATAATAATTACTTTGCCCTTACCATTGTTGATAACTTCGGCACCATCAGCCGTAAAAGCAGGGTTCCATAAAGGTCCTAAGCCTGGGCTTTGAATACTCAACACGTTCTTACAACCCAAAAACAAAGGCGGCATCGAAGCTGATTCAATATTATAGGTTGGCTTAGCCACTTTATAATCATATTTCATCGAAATTGTGGTATCACGACCACTTGGCGTTGGGAATGAAATAACTCCCGCAAGGGTCTTGGCAGCCAGACCATCTTTATCATACGAACCACCCTGGGCCGTAAATTCAATGATTCCCTTTCCATCCTGTACCCGCAATGGTGCTCCACCTAAACTCATGCGTGGCGTAAGAGAACTCGAAGAAGCCGCAATAAACATCTCTCCTTTGAACTTAGTACCTGCAACTACTATGTTAGACTCGGCACTAATCATTGCCAGAATTTTATCAAACTTAATGTCCTTCGCACCTACTTTAGCCGCCAAAGCATCGAGTACTTCCGCTTCTAAACGACGAATTTCAGATTGTTTTTGACTCAATACCGCCAATGCAGCAGGAACGGGTGTTTGCGCAAAATTCAATTCCGCAAAGTCTTTGGTACGTTGATCTTTGTCGCGCTTGGCGAGAGGGTCTTCTTTACCGTCGAGCGCTAAGGGAGCAAAGCTAGTTCCTGAGAGTTTATTCATTTGCTCTACGAAACCGTTAAGCTTGTTTTTCAGCTCATACGCTTTACCGTTCTTTGAAGGCCCAATCATGTAAATAGCTACTTTATCCTCTTCGTTCGGGTTTTTGACCTTTCCTGTTTCAGGGTCAATTCCGCCCCCAGCCTCGGTTGCTATTTGACTTTTTATGGCATCAATCTCACTAATCATCCCACTTGCTATCTTGCGCACATCTTCAGCTTGCTTGACAATCGCCACTTCAAAAGCTCTATTTCCAGACTTTTCGACTTTATCTCTGATATTTTCAACAGTTCTTGCGTTGATTTTGTTAGCGGCGTTTGACGCAACCTCCATACTGTTGTTCAACAATTGGAATTTTTCCAACAATGCCGAACTTACTTGCAAAGCCAGCATGGCCGTCAAAACCAGATACATCATCCCAATCATCTTCTGACGGGGTGTCTCTTTTGCTCCTGCCATTTTTAAATAGTTGAATTTTAGCTTACTTTAATTGATTTTAACGAGGGTGACAGTGGTATTTAAGGGTTCAGAATTTTCAACTCTGCGCCATCAAATTATCCTCGCATTGCGGTTAGCATATTACCGTACACATTGTTCAGGGCTGTTATGTTGGTTGTCAATTTTGACATTTCAGCCTTAAACTGCTGCGATTCTTTGGTTGCATCCGCCATGTTAGCCATTGCATTTGTCAAGTTGCCATAAAACGCATTCATGGCCTTGAGGTGCTTGGTTGTATCCTGCAATTCCAATTCATAGACGGCATTAAGAGCGCCCATGTTCTTGGTAATGTTCTGGAATTGGTCACGATATTGTTGGGCATCTTTGGTTGCATCCGCCATAGAAGACATCGCATTGATAGCCACACCGTAAGACTTATTCATATCATTAATTGAAGATGATGCAGTTTTTACGTTTTTAGCGTAATCGTTGGTTGCAATGGTTGCATCGGTCAAATCTCCAATTTTAGATACGGTATCTGTTAGATTTTTAAATCCTTTGCCAAGATTATTAAAAATGTCGGGTGAGATATTGGCTTCGGCTAACATTTTATCCATGTTGGCAGTCAAACCTACTCCTTTTTTCTCTTCTTTACGCGAAGGTACCGGTGCCGCGTCGTCCGCTAATTCAGGATATACTTTTTCCCACGCATATTCTTCAGAAGCAGGGTATAAAAAGCTTTGTACTGCGTACAAAACGAAAATGACAGCTTCGGTCAAAAGACCAACTGTCAAAATCTCACCACCACCTTCGATGTGAGTAATTTTTGCCCAAGCACCGATGATTACAACGGCTGCTCCAAGCGCATAAGCAGTAGGGACTATTTTACTCCAGAAAACACCTTGTTTTTGTGCTGCCATAACAGAATTAAAATATTGGTTTAATAGAATCGGTTACAAAAAATAAAGGTCGTAAAAAAGAAGGGTGCCGCCGGGCAGCACCCTATATTTTAAGGTAATAAAGTCGAATTATCTTTTACGTCCACGGGTAGTAGCTGCACGACCGGCAAGGTTTTCAACTACGCAACGGAAACCAATGAACGAGCGTTTGTTATCTTCATATTCCCAACCGCGTGTTCCTGTTTCGAGGAAATAAGCAACATCTTTCCATGATCCACCCCGTACTATTTTACGCGGTTCGTCGGGGTTATCATTCATTGGGTTCATATCCCAGTTTACAATCGTAGCATTGTCGGCATACGCATCCAACGTCCATTCTGCTACGTTACCAGCCATGTTATACAATCCATAATCATTGGCATTGTAGGCATTGGCGGGGGCAGTATAAGGATAACCGTCGGCGTCATAATTACCACGCTGTGGTTTAAAGTTTGCTAAGAAGCAACCTTTTCCATTGGCTACGTAAGGGTTACCCCAAGGATACTTAGCAGAGGCACGTCCGCCGCGAGCAGCCCATTCCCATTCGGCTTCGGTGGGCAGGCGGAATTTTGGAGAACGATATTTGCCTTCTTTTGCCCGGTAATCGTTGTACAGATTAGAGCGCCATTCTGAGAAATAGCGAGCGGCTTTCCAGCTTACCCCAACGACTGGATACGTGTCAAAGGCAGGATGCGAATAGTAATATTCAAGCATCGGGTCACCGTTGTGATACGTGAAGTCTTTTTTCCAAACCGTAGTATCGGGATGGTACTTTGAGATAATTTCTTCTTCTCCCAGTACTGACAGTGAGTCAGTCATCAGAGATGCTACAAATTGACGATACTCGTTGTTTGTTACTTCAGTATCATCCATGTAAAACGAAGTAATGGTTACTCGGCGGTTAAAATTGACCTGCGTAGCGGCAACATCTTCGTCAGCCTGCCCCATCATAAAAGAACCCGATGGGATAAGCACCATTCCAAAAGGAGTATCCTGCTTATAGTCTTTACGACCCGTTGCAACAACTTCTCCGTTCCGAACGCCGACTTCCTGTTTGGCTCCTTTTTTGCCCCCTTTTCCTCCTTTGCTGTTTTTTCCGCCAAATTTATCTTTGACAAATCCACAACTTTGCAGCATCATCGCTACCATCAAAATCCATGCTCCTTTGGTGGCGCAGCCGAAAAATACCCTCTTGCTCATGGTTATTCCCGTTAGTTTCAAAATTCAGTATAGAAACGAAGTTCTATGTGTTTATTGTGTGTTTTTTTTAAAATTCTCTTTTACTGTTACAAAGAAGGGCTTTATTTATTTTAAAATCCCCCACAAGCCCCCAAAATTACTAAAAAACCATTAATTTTTTATCAAACGGTACAACGGTCTTCCAACAATAATATTGCCAAAGATTGAATTCGGCAAAAAAATATTATTCTATTTAGAAATTGACCCAATTATTCACTGTATTAATATCTAAATCTTGGGGTACGAACAATTGTCTTTTTGCCTTTTGTAAGCGCTGGGAGTGCATAAGAAAGCATCACTTCGTACGATGCTGGGGCTTTTACACTGCGGCTGCCGCCTACCAAATCAACGGCACCTGCCAAACGCAGCGCTTTGTTGCCAAGCAGATTTATTCCAGCTATAATGTTATAGGATTCTTGCACACGGTAGGTGATTCCGCCAAAAATCCATTCGTCCCAAGTAGCCATTACGCCCCCCTCTACCGACAACGTTTTAGGATTGAAATCCGTCAGACTTTTTACAAGGATAAGTGGCTGTATTTCCAATCCATATAACGGTTCCCAACGATAACCCGCCATCAAATACGCATTGGGAGCCAAAATACTATTGCCCGTATCTCCTCCTAAATTAAATTTAGGTCGATTCAGGTGATTAACGCTTGCACCAACATAAAAAGTACTTGCATCATAAAATACCCCTAAAGAAATATCGGGCTGTGTAACCCCTAACCGTCCGACTGGGATGAGTGGGTCGCCAGGTTCACGAGAAACCAAGCGACTAAAATCAATGTATCTGTTTTGAAACCCTACCCGCGCACCGATTGCCAAGGTATTTTCATTGATATTCAGGCGATAGGCATACGAAAGCTGGACTTCTTGGCTACCCATTGCGCCAATTCGATCATTGACGTAATTAATACCAACGGCACTTTTTATAAAATTCAGTGGAACACTTCCTGAAAATACAAGCGTATTGGGAGCACCGCCGTCTCCTGAAGTAGTCTGATACCCTTGCCATTGAATACGATTCAGTAACTGAAATCGGGTAGTTCCGTCGGCTCCTGCGGTGGCGGGATTATAATATAATTGATTGTGCATGAACAGGCTAAACTGAGCATCCTGCTGCGCCTGTACATAGTTTAATTGGGCAAACCAACTTAATATGCTCAATAGTAGTAGTTGTGGGTATTTCATATCCAATTCGCTGGTATTTTCAATACAAACGACAATTAGCGAAAAAAATTTGATATAAAAAAAGGGTTAGTTTCCCAACCCTTACTATAACGCATAAAAACATATAAGTGTTGCAGTTTTGCTCTAATTGTCCAAAGAAAAACGGCCCCAAACCTTTCTAATTAGATATTATTGGCTTTTTTGATATATATTTCCAAAGCCCCAGTCATTGAAGGAGCATTGGGCATTGGAGCCTCAATATCTAAAATCAAGCCTGCATCCGCCACTGCTTTTGCGGTCGTAGGACCGAAAGCGGCTATGCGGGTTTTATTTTGCTTAAAATCAGGGAAGTTATGGAATAGTGAGGTAATTCCAGAAGGACTGAAAAAGCAAATAACATCGTAAAACACTTCAGTCAAATCTGACAAATCTGAAGACACGGTTTCATACATTACGGCCTCGGTGAGGTGTAATTCGTAGTTACCCATGAATTCGGGGATGTCATTGCGCCGCTTGTCAGAACAAGGAAACAAAAACTTTTCGGTTTTGTGTTTCTTGATTAAATCCAACAAATCAGCAGCGGTTTTTTGACCTGAAAAAATCTTCCGTTTGCGTATTTGAATGTACTTTTGAAGATAGTTGGCGGTTTGCTCCGTTACGCAGAAATATTTCATTTCGGCAGGCATTTCCAACTTAGCTTCCTTACAAATACGGAAGAAATTGTCTACGGCATTACGGCTGGTAAAAATAATAGCCGTATGCTCCATGATGTTAATTCGTTGCTTACGAAAATCCTTAAAAGAAATACCCTGAACTTCGATAAAAGGGCGAAAATCGACCTTTACGCTGTACCTGCGCTCTAACTCAAAATAAGGGGACTTTTCATCAGTTGGCCGAGCTTGGGTGACCAAAATGCTCTCTACTTTATTCAACCGGTCTTGTTGCATCAAAATCGTTTCGCTCATATCAGACGTTTGGTGGGGTTCTCCCCACTTCTTATAGGGCATACCTTACCCCGATGATGATGGGGATTAATTCAACAATGCAAAGGTACGAAATTAAATATAGATTTTTAACAGTTGTGCTGTTGCTAATTGTAAAGAAGATTAAAATGGCCCGAAAAACGTAAAAAACAATTACTGGAATAATGAGTACCGAACGGATGATTGGCGACCAGTCAACAATGTAAAAAGAAGCTACCGAGGCAATCAATATGAGCGCCGTAAAAAACAACAAAGAAGACTGTAAAACCTTGAAATAATGCACATTAGCTACACCTTCCAAACGATACAAAGTTCCTAAAATATACAAACCGAAATATTTCCCTATAAATCCCAGAAAACAGATAAATGCTATTTTTAAGTAATTTAACCAAGTATCAGAAAATGCCTGTCCAGTTGCTAATAATTCTTTTGATGAAAACAGATTATATTCTTTATCCTGCGTAAACAAATACAAATAGGCTAATTCAAGACTAAGCAGAACCACAAATAGAATGTTGGTTCGGCTAAAGGGTTTATTGATCATGAATGAATCATCCCTAAAATCCATTTGAAATAAATCAGGAAGACTATAAATCCGATTAAAAGCCCGGGGAGAGGTATTGAACAGGAAAGCGGCAAAGGTAAACAGAAGCAAAATTCCCAAAATGAAAAAATTAGCAATAGAGGCTTGCTCTCGGGGTTTTAGATTCAAAAACGATTCTTCCTCAATCGTAATCAGTTTTTCAACGGCCGCTTTTCGGTGACCAATAATGACGACTTTTCCAGTCTGCCCGGGCGTTCCGTATATCGTAATCATCAACTGCGGGCGCCTAAATATTTTATAAAGACTGTCTATTTTCATGACTCGCCAGCTTCCTGCCTTCAGGTTTTCCTGCAATGAGCCATTCAGAAACAGATAATTATTTTTTTCGACGTACAGCAGAAGCTCATAATGCAGATTGCTTTCTAAATCCACTAGCGTATTGACTGACAGCTGATTACCGTGCTGTTCGGCCACGTAAGGAACGAATTCTTTTTCCCGCTGATCATACACAAGCCAATCCTGCGCCAAATTTTTTACGAGGAAGTACTGCTTGTCTGGCCCTACTTCTGCCCAAAGGGGAGCAACGCAGCTAAACAATAGCAGCCACGTAATATATTTAAACCTATGAACAACTTTCTTCGTCATTCGCCGATACTCATTTTTAATCCCCAAAATAGATGCAGGCAGCCTGGAATATCCAAACTGCCTGCAAAGTTAGAAAAGATAATAGTAATATCGGTTAGTCACGACCTAAGGCTTTCAACATTGTTTCGCCAATCAACGCGGGCGATTCTACCACGAAGATACCACACTCACTCATAATGCGCATCTTAGCCGCAGCCGTATCATCTGCACCACCAATAATAGCACCTGCGTGGCCCATACGACGACCTTTAGGGGCAGTTTGACCAGCGATAAAACCAACGACGGGTTTAGTTCCGTTTGCTTTAATCCAATAGGCGGCATCGGCTTCCATGCTTCCTCCGATTTCTCCTATCATCACAATTCCTTCTGTTTCGGGGTCATTCATGAGCAATTCTACCGCTTCTTTGGTAGTTGTACCAATGATTGGGTCGCCTCCAATTCCAATGGCAGTGGTTTGGCCAAGGCCTGCTTTTGTCAACTGATCAACCGCTTCGTAGGTCAACGTACCTGACTTAGAAACGATGCCGATGGTTCCTTTTTTGAAGATAAAACCAGGCATGATTCCCACCTTACATTCGTCGGCCGTCATTACACCCGGACAGTTTGGACCAATGAGACGGCAGTCTTTTGTCGTGATGTATTCTTTCGCCAACATCATGTCTTTGGTCGGAATACCTTCAGTGATACAAACGATTACTTTGATACCTGCATCGGCGGCTTCCATGATGGCGTCGGCGGCAAAAGCTGGCGGCACAAAAATGATTGACACATCGGCCCCTGTGGTATTTACGGCATCAGCAACGGTGTTGAAGACGGGACGATCTAGGTGACTTTGACCGCCTTTGCCTGGAGTCACTCCACCTACAACATTTGTTCCGTACTCAATCATTTGTTGGGCATGAAAAGTACCTTCGGAGCCTGTGAAGCCCTGCACAATTATCTTTGAGTTTTTATTGACTAATACGCTCATTGGTGGTTAGTATAAAATTGCGTGATTCAAAATGATTAACTTTATTTTATTCAAGACAGAAGCCAAAAATTTTTCAGTAAAAGTAGGTCGAAATAAAGAAAGTACAAAAGCACCCCTGAAAGAAAAATTTTTGAAGGCCTAAATATTGCTTATTTTTCTGTTTAAAACGGTAAAATACTGATACCTTGCTAAGGCTTTTTCAAACGTTTATCGTTCTTAATCATCGGTTTTTATCGCCGATAAAACGTTAGCCCCCTTAACCTTTAACTTCTTGTGTAAGAATGATTCAACTCTCCAACGCCTTTTCAGACGCTGTCGTAGCCACTGTATGCATTGTCGTTTTTTTTAAATTCTTTGCTTATGTCCCCTTCCATAATCGCCTCCTCTGGGGTGTATTTTTAGTAACCGTTTCGTTGGCGGCGGGTGCAGGTGTATTCCGTTATTTGGGGTTTCATCAATTAACCGATACCCATCGCTCTCTCTCAACATTGGCCGGTAGCGCCGGGCTTGCAAGTGTGGTAGTTGCCATTTGGGGGTTAGTGATGCGCCAGACCATCTCCCGCCCTACCGTCATTGTAACCCTCTCCTTCGGACTTATTTTATTTATCTTTCTGCTCTATCCCGCCTTTCAGGTTTTCAGCTCCGTTGTTCAGGCTTTTACGATGCTTGTCGTGATGTTGATTGCAGTTTTCGGACTTATGCAAAAATACCAAAAAGCCATCTGGATTGTAATTGGAGTGATGATTTTGGGCATTGCTACCAAGGTAGCCACCCAACACCTACCTTTTAGTCCAATTGATGTATATCACTATGCCTTGGCCGCGATGGTTTTCTGTTTTGGCAAAGCCGTGTAAGGTTAAATTATTCGACAAAAGTAGCAGGTTAGCCTGCGATTTATACATCATCAAAAACGATAGCCCACATTTAAGCCTGCGTTTAGCGCCGTTTCACCACTCGCATAGTTTTGAAAAGAAGCTCTGGTTCCTACCAACCAATGTCTGGTAAAATGCAATTCTGCCTCCAACAAAAGTGTATAACCAATTGTCCAATAATTCAGGGGACGAGTATAAGTAATAGGTGTTATCAAGTAATCTTTATCGAGAGGAAGTGCCGTTCCTCCATTAAACAACAAACCGAAACTACTCGGATGAGAGTCTGATAAGAAACGCAACGACGGCCCTACACCAAGACGTATTTTGCTTTTTTCAAAACGCATCGGAGATATAAAAACATTGGGATCAACGGAAAAAGAAGCTTTGGTAGAACGCAGATAATCTGAAGCTTTGGCGCCATATCCAAAATGCAACGAAGGAGCAAAAGTCAGGAAGCGATTCAATCGACGATTGTACTCATTGTAATAATTGAAGCCCGCCAAATCTCCCGAACCAAATAAAATATAAGTAAAGCCCGCCTTGATATTGTTTTGGGGGGGATTTTGACCAAAAACTAAATTACTTCCAGCCAGTAAACTAAGAAAGAGTAGTGTCTTTTTCATTTCAATTCTTTGGCTATTTTCAAAAGTATAACAATCATACAGTACAAAATACATGAGACAAACGCAAGGAATCATTCCACGACAAACGACTCCATACGCCGCAAAAAATCATCTTCTACCTCGGCACCATGCCCTGGCAAATCTGGAATAATTACTTGATAATGATTTTGGTAATGAATCCCGCCCAATATTGGATTTTGGGCGTGTTCAAAAGGAGAATCTAAATCATAAAAAACAACGTTTTGCAAAGCAGACGCAAAATGGGCATTGGCCGAAATTCCCAAACGCGACTCCGACATACACCCAATCATACACTTGACACCCGCCGCTTCGGCAATGGCGTTGATTTTGACCGCATTGCGTAACCCGCCACTTTTTGAAAGTTTTATATTGAAAAAATCCACGGCCTGTTGGGTCACCAATTTGATGGCATCTTGCGGAGAAAACAGCGACTCATCGGCGCAAATAGGCACACGGGCATTCTGCCGCAGCCGCGCCAAATGGGCGTAGTCCCAATGTTTTACGGGCTGTTCGCAGTACTCCACATTCCAGTCGGCAATCGTATTCAAAACCGTAAGCGCGCTGATGTAATCCCACCCCTGATTGGCATCAGTACGGAGGGGAATGGCGTCGCCGATAGCTTCCCGAATGGCGGCAATACGCCGAATATCATCTTTGGCGTTTGTTCCTAATTTTACTTTAATCGCTTCCGCGCCACGTTCCTTTATTTTAACGGCATCGGCCGCCATTACCTCTGGTTGGGCGATGTAAATTGTTTCATCGGTAACAATCGGACGATTGGTGCCGCCCAAAAACTGATACAAAGGCATATTGGCGTACTTGGCGGCCAAGTCATACAACGCCATGTCAAACGCACTTTTTACGGTCGGGTTTCCACTCAGATAACGGTCCAGAGCCGCCAAGCAGCCTTCTATATCCAACGGATTTTTACCAATCAGCAATTTTGCCAAATCATAAGCTGCCGCATAAGCAGTGGCTTGGGTTTCTCCCACTATCATCCAAAAAGGGGCACCTTCGCCCGTACCATGAAGGCCATCTGAGGTATAAATTTTAACCAAAATATTTCGAGCTTCTTCAATGGTTCCAATCGCAATCGTGACGGGCGCTTGGAGCGAAATATTAAATTTATAAACTTCAATGCGGGTGATTGTAGACATAGTTTTTATACGTTTTCTTCAGTGTTTGACAAGGTAAAAGTAAACGGTAATCTATTTAATCCCAACATTCCATAATCAACAGATCTCCTTCACTCGCTGAGATTTTGACAAACCCATCTTCTGCTGCTTCATTGCTGTTGCCGCTCCGATAGCCGAGCCGCAAATAACCTCCTTGAAGGTTGTATTTTAGGCCTTCCGTTTGGACTCCTTCCACCAGTCCGACGGGCACAAGCGAAATGGGCGTGCCTTTTACGTACCATTTTTCAAAGGTCCCGACCAACGGAAAAATCTTGGAGTAATCGTCTAGCATCACGATTTTGATTTGGTCTTTGTAGCGAACAATGTTGGTCATATTTGTCAGGCTATGGTCAGCGCGACGGCCCGTAGCCCACACAATGTTTACGGCTGGGAATCCCCGTTCTATCAAAAATTCAATGCCTTTTTCTAAATCCGTTTTGTCTTGGTCGGGTGCATGGACAATTTCGAGCGGATAATGTCGAGAGGCAATTTCATCAATGTCAACATTGTGGTCAAAATCACCCAACAGTACATCCACCTTTATTCCCAAATCCAATACCCGATGAATGGCGTGGTCGAGCACAACCACAAACGGCGACCATTCGAGCAATTGTCCCATCAATTCAAAACTACAGCCCTCGCCGTTGGCAATCAAAAGGGCTGGTTCTTGCTTTTCGCGAACAACGTGGTGTGAGGACATTTTTCAGTAGTGAGTAGTGAGTAGTGAGTAGTGAGTAGTGAGAAAATCTCACATACTAAATACCCAATACTATTTTTGGGATTGAATGAATGATTGATAACGCAAAGAAAGCGACAAAAAGCCACTTGGTACGCTCAAAAAGTTGTTTTTGTTGAGATACCCAGGCCAAAACACCCAACGTAAACAGCAATGAAGAAGGAGCCAACCGCCTGAAATATAGACTTTCGATGGACTCGTCTGTGAGATAAATGCTTATCGTAAAAAGCAAATAAGCGAAGGCCACTAAAAAAAAGGGGTCTTGCAGTATGAACTTGGTCATGCTGTCCAAATTGATTTTTATCTTTTTCGTCAGTCGTAAAAAATATATTACGTGCCGCACAATCAACCCAACAAGCACCCATTGCAACAAAGCAATGCCATAAATAAACCATTTGACCGAATCGCTCAAGCCAAGATTTTTTAGGTCCCAATCACGTACCGCAAAAAACAGCAGTTCCTCTCCCAACCCGCGCATGCCCCGCCCAAGCCGTTGATTAAATGGCTCCGTGGGCCAAAATCCATGTCCACCCGTGAAAGTACCTGTGTGGTAAAAATTGAAGAATAAATACCCAGCCATCAATACCACAAAATAGAAAGCCGCCTTGTATTGACGGCGTAGCATCAATGGAATCAGCAGAAAAACGCCCGTATATCGAGTGAGAAAAGCGGCGGTGGCAAAAATCACGCTACCTTCTTTTTGCCATTGACTTGCGCGGGATGACGGAGAAAAAAACACGCAGAACTCCAAAACGAATAAAATGAATACCGTTTCTGACCATGTATTTGTGTATAATTGAATCAACGATGAGGCAACAAAACCTAACGACACAAACCACGCTTTGTCCCGAAAAAGCCGCTGAATCAACCAAAAGCACCCCGCTAATGCGAGAAGATTCACAATTTTAGACGCAATTTCTACCGAAAAAGAAGTCAGAAAAGCCACTGTTGCAATCAGCGCAGAATAGCCAATCGGCCATATAGCGCAGAAAGTTTTTTTTCCTTCAAACGTTATGACGTAGCCCTTGCCACTGAGCAAGTTTTGAACCGCCTCAAGATAAAAATGAGAATCCGGAGTCAGAAAATAGACTGAATCATCGCGAAGTTTGAGATAAACTACCGCGCAAATGAGCAGGAATTGAAAAAGTAAGGCAAGGCGATTGGGCATTTTCATCTCCCTGAATGCGTCTTATATTTGATTATTCCAGCGCTGTTCAGGGCAACAAATATAACATTACTTATCCGCATCTGCCATGCGCTCTCTTGCCTTGGGCAATTGCCACCACGGCAGGTAAGGATAGGCATGATGCTCTAAATGATAGCCGAAAAAATAACAACTCAAAAACGCTTTTATGTGATTAAGCGATTGACTGCGCGCATTGAGCGGCGGATTATGGTGCTCGCCGCGATGGGGCAAATAGGTACCGAAATAAAACAATTGAAAGGTGCTCAATACGGCAGGAATCATCCAAAAAACCACCAGGTTTTCCCACGGAAACCACAGTTTCAAAATATTGTACGTCACTGCCATCAACAGCACTTGTAACACCGAGACGTATTCTTTGGCAAAAGCAAAAAACCACAAAAAGAAATTAGGATGACCATCGTGGTAATCGGGGTCGTCGGGCGTAGCAGCGTGACGGTGATGCAAATGGTGCTTGGAGGAGAGTCTTTTATAGTTGTTAAACGCAAACAATGAAGCACTTAGAAAGCCTATCCAATAGTTAAGTCGCTTATTATGAGGAGCCACTACCCCATGAATAGAATCATGAGCGGTGATAAACACCCCCGTATACAGGTGCATTTGCACCAATATAAACACATACACCAATGGATTACGAAAATCCAATGGATAATGAAGTAAAAATGCCAAACAACCAAACCACGCTACCAAGACGGTCAGGGCAATCCAGAGTCCTTTTTGGCCGATGTAGGTAGGTTTGATGACGGGTAGAGACTGCATCTTAGATAGAAGTTATGCAGTTCTAACGCAAACACACTGTTTTTTGTTTCGGTCAGTCATTTTTCAACCCCTCCAACTCAGCGGGGTCAAAATCCTGTACTTCCAGCGCATCATCGTTTGGCAATACGATTGCTTCTTTGGTAGAAAGTTGTGGTTTCCCAAACAATGGATGCCGAATCCCCATCACTCGGTAGAGGGGTGTAATTCCACTTTTTGCCAAGATTTTCAGGCTGCTCCCTCGTTCGCGGGCTACGTTCAGCCCCAACGATGCATCGGTTAATTTTAGATTCGCCGTTCCTACATTGGCCGTGGCCTTCAAATCAATCTGGTTGTCGCGGCTGTTTGAAACGATAATCGTTGCCGATTCCGCCTCAATCAACTGCGTAATAATCACCCAATCTTTGGGCCACTCATCGGCTCGATATTTGGGAATAATGGCTTTTTCAATCGCTCCCACATTCACAATTTGGTGCGTCAGGGTTTTATCGGCCTGAAATACGACCGCTTCCTCACTTTTAAAATTCAGCGTGAAGCCCGCATCCGCTTCGGCCAAAACACTACCCGCAATCGGAGCTTGTCCTGCCAATTTTATGTCAATCTGTACGGTGTCGTTGGAAGTATAATCCCAGAAACCTTCCGATTCGTCTTTCTTGATTTCTGCCATAATCCCTTCTTTTTCCAAATCCGAAAAAATCGTAAAAACGCCATCTTCTAGTTTTCCAATGGCACCCACAAATAGCGGACGGTTGGGCTCCCAATTAGCTCGATAGCCCGTTTGTTTGGCAATATGCCTGAGATAAAATTGGTGAATATTCATACGTATGAGTTTTAAGTACTGGAAGTAAAAAGTTAAAGTTTTATAACCTGAAAAGGAGGGGTTCTACTTACTTAAAAAGAAATTTTTAGTTAACGGAAAAAATCTGATAATCAGTACGATACCGTTTAGTAAGTCATGCCTTTTATTTTTGGCAAAGCCTTTCATTTTTCGTAACATTAAATTCCTAAACTCAGATTTACTCAACTTATTATGAATACGCTCTTGTTGTGCTTTTCCAATAGCCAGGAAGCTCCTTTGCCCAATCTTACCGAGGAAGACCGAAGCCTGTTTGATACGCTGTCGCCGCGTCAGGTGCTCGGCCATTTTCAAATTGTACGGGAAAGCTACGCTACCATCAGCAGCGTCATTCAACGACTAGAAACCTACCAAGACAACCTCACTGTTTTTCACTACGCCGGCCATGCGGGCAAAGAAGGCCTGCTCCTCGACGATGCCTGGGCGCAGGTAGGTGGGCTGGCAGCAATGCTGGCGCGGTGCCCCAATCTTAAATTGATTTTTCTGAATGGCTGCGCCACCCTGTCGCTGGTGGAAGAGCTGCGAAAACATAAAATTCAAGCGGGAATTATCGGTACGCAGGCACCCGTAGGCGACGACCATGCGAGTACCTTTTCGCGGTATCTTTATAAACATCTCAGCAACCAATATTCGCTCGGCGAAGCCATCCAACGGGCCAAAGACGCCCTCAATTTCTCAATTGAGACTACCCTTCAAACCCGAGGATTAGGCGAAAATATTGAGGTTTTGGACTCCGAAAACTGGGTTTTTATCAATCCCTCGGGGGAGGCTGACCAATGGAGTTTGTCGACAACATCCATCAACCAAACCTATGTTCCAAACGCATACCTCATCAATCAAGCGTTTGAGGCAATTATTGAATACGACAGCAGTATTAAGGAGAAATTTGACAATGAAAAAATTGACGACGAAGACCTTCTTTTTAAAAGAGATTTGCTGATTGATTTCCTGCCGTATCCATTGGCAGAACCGCTAAGGTGTATCTTATGCCCCGACACCGATAATCAACAAGGATTAATCGCCTCCAAACCCAGTATAAATCGAATTCGGGCTTATCAGGATTTATTTGACTCAACCATTTCGTTGCTCATCAGTACTCTGTTATCACAGATACGAAACCTACTGCTGAGCCCTCATCAGCCACTTACAATCTCTGCCGAAAGTCTCGCTACAATCACCCAGTATTTAAAAGGAGATGCGGTGAGTTTTGCAGACGTTCTGCGCTGCCTACGCGAAATTTTAGAGAAGCATCAAGTTCCTTATTTTGTAGAAGAGTTGAAACTGTTGGTTAATTTATACTACAACCCCAACAATACTACATTGGCCAAAAGCATTGACTTTTTGATGGATTTAAAAATCCGATTTCCGTACGACAAAGACATAGTTATCAGCGAAAGCCTTTGTCGGGATATATGCGAAATGGGAGAAACCCACCTGAGCAACATCGCGGGGTTTTCGGGCTTTTGGGTGCGCTACAACCTCCAATCGTACAAAAACATTCAAGTCATCAAGTTTTTTGGCAGTCTCCCCAAATACCGCCATAAAAGTGTTACGCTCAAATCTAGTCTTATTGCAGCCAATAACGACCGCAACCGGCGATACCGAGACGAGCCTGTGTCAACGGTTTTGTGGGAAAGCCAGTCGGTATTATTGACAAAAAAATCCCTAAAAAACGACCAAGCGGCTTTTCTAAACGTAGCCCCTTTCATTCTTGATTTGAACGTGTTTGTCAAAAGTGACAATAACTTTTTTGATTTATACATTTTTGAAAAATTCTCATCGCTCAATCAATCCATCTATTTTCGCTGCATAGGCAATCCCCAAAAAGTGCTAAAAATCGACCGCAATAGTGATGATTTTGAGGTATTACGCGAGCAATTCAACGCCTTCACAAAAAACTTGCTGAACATTAACTATTGGGAATTATGAACCAGAGCCCGTTCAAGTTTTTGAGCCCCTACGAAGCCAAAGACAAACATTTATTTTTTGGCCGTGACCGCGAAATTGAGGAGCTGGCAGAGCTACTTCTCCGTTCGCGATTTGTGGTCGTCTATGGTCCTTCTGGGTCGGGCAAAACCAGCTTAATACGCGGCGGCCTAGCCAAAAAACTACAGGATACGCATTGGTTTCCCATTTATATCAGGCGCAAAAAAGACTTTCTATCCTCCTGCACAGAGGAGCTTGATAAGTTTTATCATCCCGCTAAAATACCACCATCTGGCATCAATGAAACCAACCCCAACCACTCATTATTACTACAAATCAAACAAGTATCGCGGCTATATCTACGCCCTGTTTATCTCATTTTTGATCAACTAGAGGAGCTTTTCATTACTGGAACTGACGACGAACGTGAGCAGTTTTTGACTTTTCTAAAAACGATAGACGAATCCGATATTCCCTGCAAAATAATTCTATCCCTAAGAGAAGAATATTTAGCCCATTTGTACCAGTTTGAAAAACAAATTCTCACCTTACTTGATTTTCGTTTGCGGGTAGAATTGATGACCAATGAATCCATCAAAGACTTAATCATGGACATGTTTAGAGCCATGCCCGAGGTGGAATTGAACGATGAAGAAAACGACGCCGATTTTATCATTGCCCAACTCTACGATACTACCCGACAAATCCAACTGCCTTACCTTCAGGTTTATCTGGACCGCCTCTGGAATAATGCCATTATCCAAACTCCTGATAAACTTCCCGTACAAATTGACAAAACGATTATCCAGAATGTTGGTCGAATCGAAGGGGTGTTAGAGAAATTTTTAGAGGAACAAATTACCGATATTGAGCAGCAAAACCCCGAACTCCAAAGCCGAGAAGGATACGTATTAAGTTTATTAAGCAAGTTTGTCACCTCTGAAGGAACACGCCAATCGCAGTACATTAAAGACATTGACAAAGACGAAGATAACGGACTAAAAATCAAAATATTAAACTATCTAGAAAAGCAACGAATCCTGAAAGAGGAGAACGGATTTTATGAATTATACCACGATAGTTTAGCCATTGTTATTTTTAGAAGCCAAAGTGCAGAACAAAAAAAAGCAAGCAATCTTCTTCGGCGAATTGAACGCGTTCATGAAGATTTCTCCCAATACGGCCAAAAACCTGACTATTTCCTCGACCGCTTGTCGGTAGAAGAATTTAAGAGCAACCGTAATACTACCGTTTTTCAGGTGCTTTTTCAGGATTTACCCAAAAATCGCCAAGAGAATTTGAAGGCCTTTGTCAATAAAAGCCGCGATTATCACGAAAAAAAATACCAGCTTCGGCGCATTAGAATTCTGTTTACAACCGCTGTTTTGTTGCTTTCAACGGTCGCTGTTTGGCAATGGCGCGAGTCGTCCCTCAATAGTCTAATATTGGCATCGGCATTTTTAAGCGAAGACGCCCCCGACGACGCCATCGCCATTGCCTACGACGCCTACCAACGCCCCATGCACTCACCAGAGGCCCAGAAAGCCCTGCTTACTGCTTTTTACAATCACGACAAGCAAGATGACCATCCGCTCAATATGGGTTTCAGCCCACCCACTGAGCAACATGATACTTTTCTTAGTAAAGTTTTCCATTCCGCTATTCGATCAGTTTCTTTCTCTCCTTCGCAAAACTTTTTTTTGACGGTCAATCAAAGCGGTGATTCGCTCATGATTTGGAAAAACGATTGGCGTATGCAAGCAGTTTTCCCTTTCAAAGAAGGGATAAAACAGGCATCATTTCTAAATGAAAAAAATCATTTTTACGTCATTACCAAGGCCAACGCATTTTTCACTTTCAGCATTGAAGGAAACCAACTTAAAACCCATCCAATTCCTCCCAATTCCGTCAATTCATTCCTTATTGGCGAACAACTATATTCCATTATTGACACTACCGCCATTCATAATTCCTTCAGCAACCGAACGTACCGTTCTAAAAACTGCATTCGTGGCATTTCCCCTTTTATGTTAGACGGGCACCCGCACTTCGTCACTGTGGAGGCCGATGATACCATAAGAGTACTACGCCAAGACCTCGTCATCACCCATAAAAAACCACTCAAAGCGGTTCGTAATGCGTCTTTAAGCACCGACGGGCGGTGGTTGTTGGCCCGAACCTTTGATAACGTACTGGAAATTTGGCAATACCCTTTCCACAACAAAGCGCAACTGGTTTTCAAAAAAGCGGACGTAAAAAAAACCTACTTCAAGGCAGATAATCAATTTGTGACACTGGGAGACTCCCTGCAAGTTTACGACCTTGATTCTCCTGCCATTTCAAAATTCAATTGTAACTGCGGAAAAGAAACGGTCAACCATCCTATGCCAGTCCAATATAGCCCAAAAGTCAAACTTACTACACTCATCTGTAACGATACTATTTTCAGTATTCGGAACAAAAATGGATTACAATTACTAGATATTCCTCACAATAAGCCAATTAACAACGGATGGTTTTTAAGGGAAAATGAGGGGTATTTCTTCAAGAAAAAGGCAAATTATCAAATCATCACTTTGGCCGACAACACCATTCATTTCTGGAGCAATCAGGGTAACCACATTTGCGCTATCACACCCAATGAACCACTAACGGCTATTTACATGGATCCGTACGAACGATGGATTGTCGGAGTTTCTAAAAACAAAACCTGGATATGGCCAACGTGGAATGAAATAGAAAATTGGCTTAAAAAAGAAGAAAAAGGCGGGTTTTTGCAACCTGCCAAACGGATTGCCATCAAAAAGAAATACAAAGTTGATGACTTTGCTTGGGATGTTTTACTACGTCCATTAACACGCCCTTTTTTATAGATTTCTAACACTGTAAACTACCTCTTCTTCCATGCGTTACGACACCCTTGCCTCCGATGAAGCCAACTTCAAAAATCAGACAGGCTATACCTTCACACCCTTTGCTTTGCCCGTTGTGGACGAAGACCTCACTTTGCGAGGTGTACTTTGCAAACCAAAAAACCGAACGGGGTATTTCAATACTCCCGAACCGCCACCCACCAAGCAGCAGATTGTATTGCACTTTACCGCAGGAAATTTGAGCGGAGGTATGAGTGCCCTCACCACCCAAGACCGCCACGTATCGGTAGCCTTTGTGTTGGCCCGTGATGGCACCATTTATCAACTATTCCCCTCTAAATATTGGTCAGGCCATATCGGCGCTGGTATCGGCAACGCAGGCACCAACAACGCCCGCGATAAAGTGACAATTGGTATCGAAATCGTCAATTATGGGTATTTGGTAGAAAGAAACGGCAACCTCGAAACCATTTATTCGCGTACACCCGAAAACCCAAATCGGGTAGATTTATTTTGTCCACTGAGCCAAACAGAGGCCTATCAAAGGCTAAATACGCCTTTTCGTGACCAAAAATACTACGCCTCTTATACCCCCCAACAATACGACAGTTTGGTGATACTGCTGCGGTTTTTGACCAAAAAATACAACATCCCACGCCAGTTTTTGGAAGAGCCCAAACGCTTTTTACCAACGCAGGATGTAATGTCTTTTAAAGGAATCGTCTCGCACGTCAATTACCGTACAAGCGGCAAATGGGACATCGGTCCCGCCTTTGATTGGACACAGGTTATAACGGGGGTGCAGGCCGCCGCCTATCAGCCTGTTTTTATAAAGAAAGAAGCCCTTGAATGGGAAGAAACAGGCGATACGCTTTTTAGCGAAGAAGCACTCGAAAATCAAATGGCAGTGCCGAAAGGTATAGAAGTAGCCCCACCCGAAGATTTTAGTTCCAATTTTAACGACGAAGAGGATAAAGGAACTCCCAAGCCTAATTTATACGCCCTTTTGGTGGGTATCAATGCCTACGAAGACCGAGTGGTGTTGGAAAAGCGGGTTATTTTTCCGCGTTTGAGGGGCTGCGTCAACGACGCCCAAAAGATGCAGCAATACCTTGAAAATGAAACTGCTTTCGGCAGCAAAAACATCACCCTACTGACCGACCAAAAAGCCACCAAAGCTGAAGTGGTAAAGGCATTTTTGGCGCTTGGCAAAGCCAAAAAGGACGATGTGGTGCTGTTTTATTACTCGGGTCACGGTACGCAGGAAAAAGCCGATACAAGTGTATGGACGGAAGAATCTGACGGCAAACATGAGTGCTTGGTATGCTATTATGACGGGCAACACAAAGATGATTACTTATTGGCCGACAAAGAGTTGCGCTACCTCATTCAACAGGTTTCAAAAACCAAAGCGCACGTCGTAGTCCTGTCGGATTGTTGCCACTCAGGCGATAACACCCGCAATCAGGCCATTCTCAAAGCCACTTACGATGAGGTCATCGAGCGACGCGTACCTTTTGTTTTCCCACAGCGGGATTGGAAAAATTTCATTTTCAGTAAATCGTTAAAACCCGCTGATTTCAAAGGAAAACACGTAGACAAAATCCTACCGCCAGGAGCACACGTAAGTTTATCGGCCTGTGAATCAGACGAAACCGCAGTAGAAGTAGGGGGCGAAGGGATTTTTACAAAATATCTGCTCAAAACCTTGGAAGCCTCGGGCGGACAACTTACCTATTATGCGCTGCACGGGCGCGTGAAACAGATGCTCAACAATGCCTTTGAGCAAACGCCCATTATGTATATTCCAGCGGCCTACCGCAAAAAGCTGTCGTACACCAACGTGTTCAACAAACTCGACAGCGGTGAAGCCAGCACTTACGCCGACGTGCTGCGCGATGGGGGCGGAAATTGGGTATTGCAACGCGGAGCTATTCACGGCATTGGACAGAATACCAAAAGTATTATGGTAAAAGATGGGGCAAAAACTTACGAAGCCAGCGTAAAATCCATTGAAGTCGACACCACAGTGCTAGCCTTTGACAACGTGACTAGTGCCAAATTGGATTCCAAAAAAATTTACAAAGGCTTCATCGAAGGATTGATGAGTCATCAACTCAAAATCCACCTAAACAATGTGGATAATATCCTGACTGACAGCCAACTGCTAACCGAAAAACTCTTGGCCGAAATCCCAAATCAAGTCAAACTGGAAACCGAAGAAAAAAACGCCGATTACACGCTTTCATTACGCAACGGCCACGCAGTATTGACACGCTCTCTAGACAAATTTCGCCCGTTGGTCGAGCCAATAGTGCTTGATTCAGAGGCTTTTGCATTTCAGTTGGTGAAAGACTTCAAACATTTATCCAATTGGCATTTCCTAAAAAATCTGCGGAATGACTCCGCACTCATCAACCCCTTAAAAATTGAAGTTACTAACGCCAATGGGCAATCGATTGCTCTAAATCAAAACGCTGTTAAACTTCATTATGAACTGAAAGACAACAAATGGCAAGGTGGCCTCGGCGTGAAAGTCACCAATCAAAGCGGTCAGAAGATTTACTTCTGTTGCCTATACCTTAACACCCGTTTCGGGGCTTCGTTGGAGTTGTTAGACCCCACCGTTACGCCGTTGGACCCTGGCGCTTCGACCCAACTTTCTTACAGAGGAAACACGACGATTCCGATGTTTTTGGAAAGCTTCGTTCGGTTGTACAATTGGCCCCAAAATGTGGAGTATCTGCAATTTATCGTCAGTACCACCGACCTTTCAAACGTAGAAGAACTTAATTTAGAGAGCCTGCCAACACCGTTTACGCTCAAAAAGAGAGCCACAATGCGCAGCTTGGGGTTGGGAGAAGAAGAAAGTGACAAAAGCCACGCTTCAGCTTGGACAACCCAACAACTGAAGTTGGAATTTGTAAACCCCGAATACAACACCGTCCGCGAAAGCGAACTGGAGGCCATGCTCGAAGACGAAAATCTGGCGGAATACGCGCTGGGGAATTATTTTGAGGTTAAAACCAAGCCTGACTTACAGCCCGAATACAAACTCAAATCCGACGTACAACTTCGCCAAAGCGATGCTCATCTGGATGAAAAAGGGTTCATCCGCGACGGTTTGTTGAATGTAGCCAATAATACCGCACGTCTCATACGCAACTCTAAGTACCGCATTATGCGTTTACGATTCCCTGATGCGCCCAAAATAGTGTCGGAAGGCGATTCTTGGTTTCAACACCCGTTGGTCGTGGATACCATTGACCACTTGTCGAAAATCTACCCCATTTTCTGCGTAGCCGCCGCAGGCGATACCCTCCAAAACTACGATGCCGAAGGCGAGTGGCTCGAAGCCGTAGAAGACAAAGAGCCAACGTTCTTTCTCATCAGTGGCGGCGGCAATGACATACTGGGCGAACAATTCCGAAACCATATCAAGCAAGGACCACACGCAACGGGCTTACCGCCGCAAGACTACTTAGAACCCTCGCTTATTCAAGAGCTTGACAACTTGCGACGAATCTATCGCAAGATGTTTACCGAGTTGTTTGCCGTTCGGCCCGACATCCACGTACTGTGCCACGGCTACGACTACATCATTCCGCTTGAAACCACTAAAAAAGGCTGGCTCGGTCGCTACATGATTGAAAAAAAGATGACGAGCCAAACCGACCGCAAGAACGTTTTGACCTACATCATCAATGAGTTCAACACGCGGCTCAAAGACGAAGCAGCGGAATTCCCTAACGTACATTACATCAACGCACGTGGACTCATTCACGACAACCAATGGTACGACGAAATCCACCCCAACAAACACGGTTTTCAGACCGTAGCGGGGCGTTTTATGGAAAAAATCGATAACTTGTTGAGCGTTTAATATTTAAAACCAGAGGTTTAAAGATTAACTTATGCCCGACATCCTCATCATTGGACAAGCAAATGTTACAGCTGATTTCCTGCCTAAAATTCAGGACGAGGTAGCTGCTATTCGGTCTATTATCAACAATAAAGCAATCAAATACCTTTTTCCGTCACTACTGCCTTTTACGGCCAAAAGTTTATCAGAAGAATTTAATAATCCTGCAGTTTCGGGAAAAATTAGGTTTCTGCACTACGCTGGACATTCGTCTCAAAAAGGAATTTCATTTCAGGAAAACGGCGAAATGAAGCTGATGTTGAAAGACAATCTGGTGGCTTTTCTCAAAAACCAGCAATTACGTTTTGTATTCCTGAACAGTTGTTTGTCCGAAAGCATCGCCCAAGACCTCCACGCAGCGGGAGTACCTATAGTGATTGGCACGACGGCCAAAGTCGGAGACGAAGACGCCGTCAAAATTGCCAAACAATTTTATACTACATTAGCAGGAATGCCCGGACGTACGTTGTGGCAGGCGTTTGAGGATACCACCACCTATTTCAAAAACAATTCCGCCGAACTAAGCCAAGACTATATTTTTCGAGGTATTGGAACAGACGAAGACGAGACAAAAGACTTTGCGTGGAATATCTATTATGAAAATGCCAAAGAAGAGGACAAAAATTGGTGTCTGGTTCCTGCTAAAAAATTAGTATTGAGCAACGCCAAAGATGATGCTCGAAAAAAGGTTTTTTGTTTGTACGGAAAGCAAATCAAGGATTACTATATTCCTGTTCAATTACATGGTAGCCAGCAGTTTAATATCCTCACCCATGGGATATGGGATATTGACGAAAATGAAGATGTCTCTGTCGATGACTTTCTAACTGAATGGAAAGCTTCTGACGTGATTTTGCATTTTTTAGACGGGAATTACGGCGAATTACATCCATTTATCAACGCTGCTTCAGCGCAAGACACTTTTACGACGAAACAACACGTTTTTGTAAAAGTGGATGAATCATTTGGCTTGGCAACGGCGTTTATTACTGCCATTTTTGACGAGAAAAGGACATTCCCTTCAAGCAAAAGCATAGGAACGATGCCCTTACACACGCTCAAAAACATCGAAAATAAATTTCATTTTGACAAAATGGCTCTTTTTCAAAACATATTTTGTAAGGAATTGCCCGGTTTTTTGGAACTGCAACTCAATGAAAATGACCTAAGTCGCGACCTTGAAGAATTGGACTTTGAACACGAAAAGCGAAACTTCATTGCCGGTACGCCCAAATTGTTTTTTACCCTCATTGAAGGAAGTGCCGATTGTGCCCAAACCCTACTCGTCAAAACCATTAAAAAACGAATGGGAATTACGTCCAATGTTAAAATTGAGGTTCTCAAAATCGGCCAAAATCCCACGATTCAACAAGAAGTATCGTTTTGGTTTGCCCTACTTCCGATTATACAGGCCGTGCCGAGCGACACCAACTTTGCCCGAACCTGCGCTAAGACAATTTTGGACAAAAAAGAGCCTTTTGTGTTGGTCTTTGATAAAGTGGATATCGCTTCGACCGCTATGTATCAGAAAGTAATTGTAACCGAATTATGGGCAGAGCTTACAAATGAACTTCACGAGCGTCAATCCACTGGAAATTATGCACTTAAAAATTCAATCATGATTTTTGCGCTCAATTATGACGCTCATTTTTTGAACGTCCCCCTCGTAACAGATTCTTCCCTAAGTCAGGTTGAAAAAATATCTCCCATCAGTAATCTATCGGAAGGGGAATTTAACGAATGGTATGGACAAAAAGAGTTCATTTATAAAAAGATTTCTCCTGATTTTGAGGCCAATATCAAAAATAAAAAAGTACAGATTGTGAATGCTCGTCGCAAGATTGCCCTCATTAAAATTTGTGAATCCATCAGTCCCAATATCGTACGAATCGTCGAAGACCAAGTCTTAAAACTCTCATGATACTACCTAACAATAAACTTTCTTACCAAGGCGAAAAGCTGAATGAAACCATCAAATTGCGGTACAAACTGCCGAGCAATGAGGAATTAGAGGAAAAAATCGCCGAAAAAAGCAGCAAAGACGAAAGAATCGAAGAAGTCATTCCCGCTTATTTTCCGAGCAAAGAATTGATTGCAGCCGTCGAATATGCCCGATTGTTAGACCGTCCATTGCTGTTGCGCGGCGAGCCAGGTTGCGGAAAAACCCGTCTGGCACAGGCACTTGCGTATGAAATGTACGGAAGGAATTATCGACGGTATTATTTTGAATGGTTTATCAAATCTACCACCAAAGTCAACGAAGGACTGTATCAGTTTGATCATCTGGCTCGGCTCCGCGATGCCAACCTGAATATCAAATCAGGAGAAACGCCGACCACCGAAGACATCAAAAAATACCGTAAGTTTGGAGCCTTGGGCAAAGCTTTTCTGTACTCTACTCCACAATCGCCCGTCGTGCTTTTGATTGACGAAATTGACAAAGCCGATCTAGATTTCCCCAATGACCTGCTGTTGGAATTGGACCAAAAGCGTTTTTTTATCCCCGAAACCCGTGAAGAGATTACCGCCAAAAAACCGCCGATTATCATCATCACGAGCAATGACGAAAAAGACCTGCCAAGCGCTTTTTTGCGGCGTTGCGTGTTTCATTACATTGATTTTCCCAGCCCCGACGATTTATTTAAAATTGTGTCGGCCAAAGCCAAAGCGCAGGAAAAACAGTTTGAAATTGCCCTTCCCGATGCCTTGATTGAAAGTATTATTACGCAATTCGGTGAGTTGAGAAAAAAAATGACCGCGAGCCAAACTACGGATAAACTCCCCTCCACAAGCGAGTTACTGGACTGGCTGCGCGTGATTCACTATTACTATTTTACCGACAAAACCCGCCTCAAACTAACTGATACTGAGACGCTACCTACCGAATTATTATTTCCGGAAGTGTTACTCAAAACCTTGGACGATTACAAAACCAACAAAGCACTCTAATAACATCCGCGAGGTTTTGAACGCCAAACGGCCAATTCTCGCCGACGTTTATTTACTCAAAAACCACTCGTATGACCAAACAAACCGCGCTCTTTTATGATTTTTTCCAAATGCTCCGCAGCCGTGGTTGGGAGTTGGGTTGGGAGCAGTATGAGTTGTTTATGCGCGGGTTTATTCTGTCAAAATTTGAAACCAAAGAGCAGTTACTCAACTTTTGCAAAACAGTTTGGCTCTTTCGACCCAACCTGCGTGAAGAGTTTGAACAACTGTTTGAGTATTATTACGCACAAATCCCTGCGCAGTTTTTGATTGAAAAGAAAGAAACCATTCTTATCAATGCTCCAACAGGTGACGGCAAAACAGAAGCCGCGCAATCAGCGGCTAAAGAATTACAATCAGGCTCAAACAGCACATTTCCCAAAACTCCCCAACTCTCCACAACTGTTCCAGAACTTAACAACGAAACGGTCGAAGTTTCTCTCAATATTGATAGCAGTTCGGAAGGAAATGTCGCGAATGAAGTCTCCCCAATACCCTCGGCCAAAGAAGTAACGTTTCTGTTTTCTGAGCAAAAACATTTACCTTTTACGGTTCGCAAAGCATCCCAAACCATGCGTAAGTTGCGCGTGCCCACCCAAAAGCGAATTACAGCCGTGTTGGATGTACTGGCGTTGGTGCAGCAAGTGGCGCAGGAAGGCATGGTGAGTCGGCTTATTTATCAGCGCGAAAGCATTGGCGTTCAGCAGGTTGTTTGGCTTTCTGACCACGGAGGCTCCATGCTTCCTTTTGAGCCTTGGGAAAAACAATTGCTCGACATCGTCCGAAACACGCCCAATATCCGGCAAACGGAGCAGTACTTTTTTCATGATTATCCGTCGCAGGTAGGCGATGATTTTAAGCTATTTACCAACCGTGCCCATACCGAAATCAAAACACTTTCGTCCATTTTGAAGGCGTCCAACAAGCATACTGCCATCATCATTTTCAGCGACGGAGGAGCCGCCCGACGGCGTTTTGATTCTGAACGATTGCAGGTATTCCTGCCGCTCATCACTACCCTCAAAAACACCACGCAGCGATTGGTTTGGCTCAATCCCGTGCGACAAACGCAGGGAACTATGTCTGATTATTTGTCATTTATTGTGTCGGTTAGGTACCCCAACAATGACGATCTCAAACGCCTGATTTTGGAGCTATGAAATCCCTTTCCGACCTTTTAGCACCTATTGCTGACCCAATCGACCGCTTACGACTAGAAGCATTCGGACAAACGTATGCCACGCCCGAACATCTGTGGTTGGCGCGTTGTGCGGCCTTTCCGGTGGCGCTTACGACGGATTTGCTCTACAAGATTTGGCTCAATTTTAGGCAAACCGATACGGGCGAAACGGTAGACATTCCCATCAATGCCGTGGGGGATATTCTGCTCTCGCCCTTGTGCCACGAGATTGGTTATGATCTGTACGAAATGTATCCCGAGGCGCGAGCCGTACTTTGGCAAAGCCTTTCCCCCGACACGGTCGCTTCGTTGGCAGAGTTTACGTTGCGTTATTTGGATTTTTGTCGCGACAAAGTTCCTTCAGAAGCCTTTGCCGAAGCCCAGCGAATTAGTGCAGAAGTCATATTAAATCCTCAAAAAATAGCTACATTTTTAGGTAAGTTGCTTTCAGAACGAAAAACCAACCTCGGAAGCAAAATCATGGCTGAATATGTGTTAAGTTGGGTCAAAAACCGTAATCAGTGGGCCAACCAGAAGGGGCCAGTAACAACCGCCCAACGAGATTCTCTATCGGATTTGGCTCAAGTGGCCGAAGGCATCCAACAATACGAAAAAGGAGAAATAACGGAAGCAAAGGCTACTTTTTCATCCATTGCTCATCTACTCCAAGCTCCGCGCGCCGGTGGATTTAACGTGCCTATCGCTAAAGAAATCTGGCAAGATTTACCCGGCAACGTTCCTACAGAAGAGCAAAAAGGGAAGATTTATGCGGTGTTGGTGGGGATTGATGAGTATGCTGATAAAGTACGTTACCCTACTCTTAAAGCACGTCAAAGGGATGCTTTTTCTTGGCAAAGCATTCTTCGAGGTTTTTATAATACGGGAAGCACAGATTTTCTCATTGACTCTGAGGCAACAAAGAAAAATATTATACAATGTTTTACACAAGCATTAAAAATAGCAAATGAAAATGATACTGTTCTATTCATCTTTTCGGGATATGCTTATAATAGTGGCTTATATTTATTAGCTGCTTACGATACTGATGGGATAAATGAACCAAGCTTTTTATCAGAAACTGAATTTAGAGCTATACTCACAGACTCTAACAACCACAATCCATTTGTAGTCGTAATTTTGGATACCAATTGCGGAAGTCAAAACTGGATTAATAAAAATAATGAAAAGCATGTTTTATTGTGTGCTACTGCTGCTTGGGCAAAAAAAATAGACCCCGATAATGGTTCAATTTTTACTTCTGCTTTGCAAACTAAATTATTAGAAAATCAATCTCGGCCTTTGAGCTATAGCCAATTGGGAAAAGAGGCTTTTCGTTCTATTCACAAAAAAAATTATAGACAAACCCCTCAACTTTTCGGTCATCCCAAAGCCATTAACCAAGCTTTTTTAGGAGGCAGTACAAGCCAAGCTACGTATGTTAGTGAACTTCTTCAAGAATGCAATTATCAAACTATTCAGCAGGTAATTGCTGATTTTGAAATAGAAAACCAAGAAGAAAGCCTTATTGCAACTCTCGAAAAATACGCCCTACTTAAAGGCGCTGAAACACTCAAAGTCGTTCGTATTTCTTCCGAAATGAGTGTTCGGCAAATTCCTCTTTTCCGAAGGGAATACCTCAAAAGTTTGCCGTATGAAGTTGAAATCAAAGACATCTGTCTGTTTTATGCTCCAAGTCGGGCAGGCTTGAAAGACAGCATGGGCTATCAGGAAGAAATTGAGGATGATCTGTCGTCACTTCAAGATGCTCACATTATCGTTTTTGTGCTTAACCGCGCTTTAGTCAGTGATTTTACCCGACATACCACTATCGCTCCTGTTATCAATCATTTAAGGCGTTTTGAGTATAAAGTCGTTTGCTCCTTTCTGTGGCAAGATTGCGACCGTGGTGAGACAGCATTGAGAGATTATCCCGTTTTTTCACTCCGCCAACCATTATCTCAAGCCCTTTTTCAGAAGTACAATTTTGCCCCCGAAGTGGAGCGGGAAATTGAAGAATATTACCAAGACTGGCAACCAGTCATCAATAAATGGATAACGGATTTGGCAGCGTTGGGCTTTGAAAAAGAATTGAAAGAACGCATTGAAAAGGCTAGGCAAACGCAGGAACTAGACCTGAGCGGCATGGGTTTTGAGAAACTACCCGAAGCCGTATGGGAATTGGAAAACCTGAAAACCATTGACCTATACAACAACAAACTGACTGAACTTCCAGAAAGTCTGACGCAATTTCGGTCGTTAGAAAAATTATTTGCGAGCAAAAACCCTATCACTTCGTTGCCTTTGTTTCTCTCTGATTTACCCAACCTTCGGGTATTAAAAATAGACGATGCGCAGATAACGGAATTCCCCAATTGGCTCTGTAAGCATCCCACCTTAGAAGATATTTCGTTGGAAAACAATCAAATTGAAATCATCCCTTCGGCATTTAAAGAGTTGCCGAAATTAAGACTGTTTGATTTTAGGGGGAATCCGGTGATAAATTTGTCTGGGGCGGTGTTAAAGGCTACTAAAAATAGACTAACAAGCTACATTCAATCATCTTTAGAAGCTTCTTTTAAAGAGACTCTTTATATGACCGATTCAGCTGTACTATTCCTTGAAGCTGGCCAAAGTGACGAAATGTATATTATTGACCGACTTTTTGCCGATAGTAAAGCAATAGATATTTACAGCACTTCAATAAGCAATTATGAAGCCATACATCATTTTATACCTGTAGACTATCAAACCTTCATTGTCCATATACCTCAAAATAACTTATCCGAAGAGGAAGCTCGAAAACTATCAAAACTCTTTACAGAATACCCCACAGGTACTATTTTCTTTCTCAATTTCAGTAACTCCAAACGACTAGCCGAGCTGCTGTATCAACAAAAACACTCCCCAATCATCGCTTTTGACGGAGAATTAGACGAAGGAACTGCTACCGAGGCCGTTCGTTATTTTTATACAGAATATCAGGAAAGCAAAAATGCAGCCTCGGCTTTTCAGTACATGATATTAAAGTTATCAGAAACTTCTTCCAAAGGCCTTTATACGCTTTATCGATACTAAAAACCCAACGTTTGTTGATGATTTGAAGCGTAATGTTTGCGAAAACGTCCAAAAAGCTGCATTTTCGGGGCATCAAACAGCAGAAGTATGTCAAAAAAGCAACGCAGCGGCATCGTTTATTCCACCGACCCCAGCTTCCAATACAACGACGACGACTCGGACGAAGACGCCGAGACACCCACGCCCAACCAACAAGAACTTAAAGTGTGGCTCGAACGCAAAGGCGGCGGAAAAGTAGTAACCGCCATCAAAGGATGGACGGGAAAAACAGGCGACATGGAAGATTTGGCCAAACAGCTCAAAACCCTCTGTGGTACAGGCGGTACCGCCAAAGACCGCGAAATTTTAATTCAGGGAGATTTTAGAGACAAGATTCTGACGTGGCTGTTGGCCAAAGGCTATAAAGCAAAAAAAGCAGGGGGGTAAAGGTGGGGGTAACGTGCGATTCTCTCCTACCTTTTTCTTCTTTTTGTAAGGGCTTTTTCGTTCAATTTCCATAATTGAATCCCAAAATAGGCAAGTGTGCCGCGTGGCTGTACACTTCGGCTGACAAGCGCGCCAAAATTACTGAAACCAATATAGGCTGGCCCAAAGCGCACCGAAAAACCAATGGTCGGATTTTGATTGCCGTGTATCCACGTAACTGGCAGGGTAAATTCAGCATCTTCACCTTCAAAACGTGCGGTCAATGAAAACAACTCAGGTTGAGATACATACGTTGGTAACGAGCCGGTATTGGTTGGTTTTATCCAAGTGGCATTCACAAAAAACGACTTCGCAAACTGTACATCTGCGTCAATATTGATGGTACGCGGAAGCTGTGTTTCATAGCCATAGTCACGCGAATCAGACTTGCCAAAAATTGTTTCCAAGTTTTTGACCGAGTTATTCCCCAAATCAATAATCTGTTCTTGATTGATAATCAGCTCATTGAGCGTACCGCTGTATTGTTTTCCTGTGCTTGGATACGTGATTTTGCCCGCATCCGTAATCGCCGCCCCAACGCGCAAAATATAATTGGCCCGATCTTGAGAATGTTTTCTGATGCGTCCTAACTCAACCGTAGCACCCAAATCAAGCGCCGTACCCGAGCCATAATCAGCTGAAAACAAACTACCTAGCCCAAAGGCTTTTACTGGCTGAGTATAGCCGTATTCATAATTTACATTCGATAAATCAAGTACGTATTCTTCCTGATTCAGCGGACGAACTTGATAATTGGCACTCTTGAGGTTGAGGTACACGTTTCGAGCGCCCGAAAGACGCTTAATGGTCGCTCCCACTTTGACCCGAATCAGCCCCTCAATGCGTATCGGCATTGCTGCAAAGGTCAGTCCTGTTTCAAAAAAAGAATGTTGATTAAACGTAAAATCCTTAAAACTGCCCGTTGAAGCCTTCGTAAGGCCATCGTCAAGGCGGTTTTTATAGCTATCAAAAATCACAGGCGGAACTCCTGACCCTTGCACAAACCCTCTCATACGCGACTGAAAACCCACGACAAGCCAATTGTTTTTCCCCAAACCCAGGTAGCCCGACGGGGTCCTGAGTTCAGCCGTTACGTTGATATTTTCGCCTTGGGTTTGAGTACCGGTCAGTTTGGATTTGCCGTACATATCTTTTTCCGCATAGGCATTCCTGAAAGGATGAAAGAGTGCATCCGTCCGAAAATATTTAAAGTAGCGATTGGTGATGGTCGCATTAAAAGACACCAGATTGAGATGGTACCGATAGCGCGTCCCCGCGATTGACGAAGGATTGAAGGTTGCCCGGTTGATACCAGCGTAGTTGCTGCTGTGCTGCCCGATAAATTCCTGAGCAAAACCCCGTTGAGAAAATACTTCAATAAATAAAAGTGTAATCAATGTCCTTAATTTCATATACCGCAGTCTCAATGTAGTGTTGTGGATATAACGAAAAGCGTGCCAAAAATGAGCAAAAAACAATCAAAAATGATTCCAGAAAGTAAATAACGACATTTAATGAAAAGAGACGATGCACTGTGGAAGGGTTAAGTTGTACCATTCCGAAAGAAAAAATTAGATCGTTAATGCGTTTTTTAAAACTCTATATTCGTTTTGATAATGAACGCTATATTCTTAAATTTGAAAATACATTAAATCAACTTGCTAATCGCCAAACAACTATGGGCTTAGAAGAATTTGTATTGGACAGAGCCAAACGGCAAGGACTGTATGAAGGCAGAAAAGAGGGTATTAAAGAAGGCTTGAAAGAGGGTATGGAAATAGCCCGCCTTGAAAAAGAGCGCGCTTTTGTGACCAATTTGTTACAAAAGACCTCTTTGGATACCCTTCAAATAGCAGACATAGCAGGCGTAACCATCACATTTGTGGAGGAAATAAAAGCGACACTAACTGCCTAATCACCGCGCTAAACGTTCTTTATACAACTCTTTCTGTGCATTTTCGAACCGAAATTTTCCTTGCTCAAAGTAACGAAAAAATTATCCTTCAAACGCCCATTTTGACGGTAGGGTCGTGTTTTGCGGAAGTGATTGGACAAAAATTGGTAGATAATAAAGTCCCTACACTGGTTAACCCCTTCGGGACTATTTTTAACCCGCTTTCCATCACAAAACTTCTTCGGCAGTCAATCACCCAGCAACTTCCCGACGAAAATTTATACGTTGAAAATCAGGGAATTTGGTTTCATTATGACTTTCACTCTTCGTGCTGGGCTCCCACTAAAGAAGCCCTCACTTCACAGTTGACTCATCAGTTGCAACGGGTACGGGAGTGGCTCTTAAATACTAAGTGGCTGATTATTACCTTCGGAACAGCCTATGTTTATCGGCAGATAGCCACCGAATGTATCGTTGCCAATTGCCACAAAGTGCCCAACAAACAGTTTCGGCGCGAGCTTTTATCCATAGAGGCCATTGTAGAAGATTTCAGAAATATTTGTTCGTTACTCCGTTCAGAAAATCCTTCCATAGCAGTTATCTTAACCGTCAGCCCCGTACGGCACACCCGCGACACCCTGCCGCTCAATGCCGTCAGTAAATCCATTTTGAGGGTTGCGTGTCATGAACTAAGCGAGATCTTGACGAATGTCCATTACTTTCCTGCTTACGAACTTTTGCTGGATGACCTGCGTGATTATCGCTTTTATAAGCCCGACCTCATTCACCCCAACGAAACTGCGGAGCAATACATTTTTCAACGGTTTTCAGAAACCTATTTTGATGATTCTCTCAAACAATTTGTCAGAGAATGGCAGAAACTAAAGCAAGAAATGACCCATCGCCCGCTGCAACCCAACTCGGCCGCCCACAAGCAATTTCTAGAAAATTTGCTGAAAAAACTTCAAAAAATAAGAACAAACGTGGGGGTAGATGGTGAAATCGCCTTTGTTGAACAACAACTCCAAGCGCTTGAAAATTAGAATATGAAGAAAAGTTATTGGTTGCTTATTGGACTGGCTCTCTTGGCAGGATGTACCTCTTCTGGGCCATCCCCCAAAGAATCTGATTACCGCTTTTTCCCTTTGGAAACTGGGCGATTTGTAGAATACGAAGTGCAGGAAACGTTCTATGCGCTGAGCAAGCCGCCTGTAAAAATCACTTATTTTCTGAAAGAAGTTTGCGGTCCCGAACTTAAGGGGACAACGGGGCAATATCAAATCAACCGTTTTAGAAGAAACACTGTCGACCAAAGCTGGTCACCAGACTCGGTGTGGACGGCCTATCTCCTGCCCGACCGCGCCGTAAAAGTCGAGAATAATCGCCCCCTCTTAAAAATGATTTTTCCGCTTTTCGACGGTCTTACATGGAATGCAAACCAATACAATACCTTACCGCCCCAAACCAGTGAAGCTCACTTCTCTCATCTGCCCTTTAGTGTTAATTCACTTACGTTTCCTGCAAATTTGGAGATTGTCCAACAAAAAGATTCAAGCTTGGTTTCTCTGGTTAACTTCACAGAACGCTACGCACCGAACGTCGGGCTGATTTACAAAGAAAGTACCACCCTTCAATACTGTCAAAACGCCGATTGCCTAGGGAAAGGTATCGTTGAATTTGGTAATCGGAAAACCCTAAAAATCAAAGCATACGGCCAAGAATAAGCGTTGTTCAGTTTATTGGATAGTAAACTTTCCCGTAGCTGTTTTTTCTCCAATCCTGCACCGATATATGTACGTTCCAGAAGCAGGTGGGTCGGTCCAGTACAATTCGTTTTCACCCAGTTGAGCATCGAATTTCACCTCCTTGACTTTTTTCCCTTCCTCGGAATAAATCGTCAAAACGCCTTCTTCTGCTGCTCCACTCAATTTATACACAAACCGGGCATAATCACTTGATGGATTTGGTGCTACGATTATGTTCAGTCGCTCTTGCACCTCCTCAATGCGGAATTGAACACGGTACGGAATTCCCGCACCATTTCCATTTACATCCCTTGCCTGTGCCAATAATTCATGCTTCCCCGCCGCTAATACGCCCGGTCTGAACTGAACAGATAGATTTTGGAGTGCTTTCAACTCATATACCCCATTGGTCAGCAATTTAAACGCACAGGAGTCGCAGGCTTTGAGGTATAGTTGAACCAAAATGGTGTCTAATTCCAACGGATTATCATCAAAAAGCAAAACGTTAAAAACAGGCATTGAAGACACAAGTGCCCCATTCTGAATCACTTTGCTATCAACGGTCACCTCCATAACAGGATTAACACGGTCAGTTGTGGTGTGTGCAGGGTAGCGCGTGAGCTGTTCTACCAGTGCCCAGTTTAGTGTCAATTGTGCTTCGTTGTTTTGCTCATTTAATTCTTCAATCTGCTGCGCCGCATCAAGGAATACTTTTACATTGCTGAAGCCAGCGTTCTTTTTAATGCTCAACAACAGCGTGTCTTTCTGAGTCGGAGCCTTTACCGAAAACGTTTTGGTGGAAACCGTGCCGTTGGTTTCGGTTAGGCTGAGTCTGATGGTAAAACTTCTTAACCGTTCATCCACTTTTCCAGCATTGGTAATGATAACGCCCACCTGCACCGAATCTGACTGCGAAAACGATTTTTGGCTTTGCACAAACAGTCCTTTCGGTTCAACGGCATAATCAGGCTTATTGATTTTAAATAACACCACCGCTGGGTCGCCCAAAAGAATGAGTTGATGCACATTGGCAATGTCAAATTCGTTCTCTTTGGTGGTGGCAATCGTGTTACTTACTTTCTGCAAAATTTCACCGATGGGCTTCCCCAAGGTTGCTTCTTGGTCAAACATGGCCGAATAAAGTTCTTTCAGGTAATGCGCCGAAATGGAAGGATAACTCCAAAAAGAATTGGAAAGCACACCAATTGAACCTTTTTCGGGCGTCAGCAGCCAATCAGCCGCTAAGGTTTCGTACCGATAAAAGACATTCCCGACACCGCAGCCATTGAAATACATAAACGGGTACCGACCTTTATTGGCCAATTGAGACGCTGGGTCAGAGGCATAGCCAATGTTGACGTCAGGGACCGTGGGCGACGCGTGCCCCATAAACGTAACCATACCCACCCCTTTGTTGAGCTGGTCGGCGATGGAAAGATTCTCTACGGATTCGGTGGTACGTTTTGTGTATACTTCCACCTTACCCCCCAATGATGATTTTTCCACCAATGGCTCCAAATCGGCCAAAATTCCTTTTAATTGTTGTATTTCTTCCGCTGATTTACCGCCGCTCAGGTGTAAGATTTTTTTGGCATTCAAGGCAGCCGGCGCTTTTTCAAATTCCTTCACTTTATTCAAATACGCCAACACCTGCTGATGGCTGAAAGCGCTTATACGACCCGTTCTGAACGCAGGCGTATTTTGGTTTGCACCACCCAATCCTGCCGACAGCAATACATCCGAACCTGGATAACCAAACGTAGGAACGAAATCACGATCCTGCCAAGTTTTGAGGACGTCAGGAAAACTAACCCCGTTGCCGATGAGCAGTAAGTAAGGGGCTTTTTTGCCCGACTGGAGTTGATAATTGAGAAAATTTCGAATGCCCAACGGCCCTCGCTCACCGTAATTAAATTGATCATAGAGTTGTTCAATATCGGCAACTAGTACTTGAAAACCTCCTCCTTCGGCGGATTTGCGATAATCGGCATAGGCTTGGGCGGCGTTTGCAAGTCCTTTGTGGGTAATGATAACGTAATCGGCCTCCGCTGAGTAAGGGGTAAAGTTTACCTTTTTTAAAGACTCAACTGACTGAATCACTGTTGTTACAAACAAAGTTCGGGCTTGTGCCGTGCCCAGCACAACGGTCTGCCAACGACCGTTAACCCACTTGCTTTCGAGCGCGCGCGGATTCATGGGTTGGGTTACATCATAGACAATCGGGGTAACCGATGGGGGAATCCCTGCAATTGCTACCGTTGACTGGTCGGCAGGATTGGGGACCAAATAAAAATATTTTGAAGCACGGTCGCTCATTTCAAATCGCTGAGGATAAACGACTTCGTATTTCGTAAGAGAATAGAATTCGTACTGATTGTTCAAGTCCGATTTCATTCTGAGCGCAAACGTATCCCCAGAGTTTAGCTCATTTTCAGCAATCGTGGTTTTGACGGATTGGTGATTGAATCCAAAAAAATCAAGGGTTGAAAATATACGTTGGCCCACCGAGACATTGATCAAATGAAACGATTCATAGCGACCGTTCAACAAGGCGGTGAGTTGAATGGGATAACTAGAAGATATAACCAGGTTGGTGAGCGTAATCATCACCTGTGCCAACGAATCGCGTCGAATCAATTTGCCCGTCCATCCTTCGCCTTTTTCGTAATAACTTTGCTGTAAAAAAGGCACCAAGCCGTTGTTATTATTGAACGACCATTCGTCTTTGTACTGCTTTATTTCTCGTTCCAAGTGAAAGGCTTCGGGGGCGGCAGCACTGGCCTGATAGCCAATCTCCTCTACTCGTTTACCTTTGTGATTAGGAACAACAGTCAAGAAATAGGCGCTTTCGTCACTGTAAAGGCTCCCCGTCGTTGGCGGGCGAGCCGAGTAAGGGCGGTAGACCAGACTGTCCTGAACTCCAGTGTTTGCCTGAGAGAAAAATTCGATGTAACTACTTTCCGTTAACTTACCATTAGTAACGCCAGTTACCCGAACCGCAATTTCTTCACCCCGATAAAATAAGGACAAATGTTCTACCAGTGCGGACGCGACTGGAAAACCCACTTCACGCAATTGGTCAACACTGATTCGGTATACCCCTTCTTGCTTTACCGTAATTTTGAAGTAGGGTAGTTCATACTTAATCCAATCATTGGTGTAAGGCTCCTGCCCCATCGACCGCTGTATGCCTATCCCCAGAAAAAAAGCCAGAATAAATATTCTCATATTCACTTTTCTCCAATCGTTCTTTGATATTGAAGCAAGTTACAAACTTATGCCTATTTACGGCAATTAAGCCCGCATATTGCTCCACAATCAAATCCAATTTAGAGGCTCAGCCATCTATTCTTCGGCGGAAGTCACCTGTTGTTTTACCCACTTTTTCAAAAGATTAAAATTGCGCGGTCGGCGCATTTTCAGGATATTGACGGCTTTGATCAAGCGAATACAATCTTCAAAATGACGCTGTAATGCTGCTCCTCGCAACAGTCGGGGTGGCAAAGGAAAGTGGCGAAACAATTCAATCGGGCTTTCAATCAGTTTTAGTTTACCTACTTTTTGGGAATAAGGGCGTTGTAAAATGATAATTTGATGGAGAGGAACGAGTGCGGTAGGAAAAACGGATAACGGCTGCTGATACAAAAATTTATTATGCCCCTCAAAGGCTGGTTGTAAAAGGTTTTTATCAAACCCCAGATTGTCTACGGCGCTTTCCCAAATCTTTACCTGAGGAAAACCAGGAAGTACAAAAGGCTGACCAGCGGCATCAAACCATATCGCGGTAAGGTCATCACTCAAAATAGCGTGTTCCTGCTGTGCAAATGCCGACAAAGTTGTTGATTTTCCCGCACCTGGGCGACCAATAAATACGGTTGCCTTTGCACCTACCTGTACTGCGCTTCCGTGTAACAAAAAAAGATTCCGCTGAAACAACACCATTCCCAAGGCTTCGCTCAGGGCAAAAAGTCTGAATACATCTTCATCATCCGTCAATTTTTCATATTCCAGCACCTTTCCGTCGGTCATTTTAAAATTAGCCAGTTCTGGCCAATGAAGAAATATACTCGACTCATTTTCACCAAATTGAGCGCGTACACCTTTTCTATAAATCAAGGTTTGATACAATTTCGGCAATGTGAACTGCGCTTCTTTCAATACAATATCTGCTTTCCCTTTTGCCGCAGGTAACTGAAGATCTATATCTGAATCAATGGTCAAATCATACGCCCGAAAAAGCATTCTGCAATTGGTTTGTAACGAGTAAAAATGGGTCGCAAGTTAGGAATAAATCTAGACGCACCTTATCCTTCACCCTTCTCAATTTGTGTTGATAATCATGTTTAATTCCAATCCCACAGCGGAACGTAACTTACATTAGGCACGTCGCCAATGACAATTTTTCCTTCTTTTTCAATCCACGCATGTGCACTGAATTGTTGTACTGGATTAGCCACCCCGATTTTCAAAACAAAGCCTTCATCGCCCCGTAAAAAAAATTTCATCGCCAATGCTTGCGGAAGGCACAGTATAGACAGCGGAAGCGCCGAGCTAACCGCACTTATGCTCCAAACCAACTGTTTTATGTATGATGTTGGGTAGTTTTTGGCAGAGGGGTTTGCAATGCAATGCGCGTAAACGGTTTTGAAACTTTTGAAAGACAGCAGCTTAAGGCCTAATTTTATCAGTAATATAACGACTGTTGCCTGAATTAGAAGCCACTTATCCGAACTCGGAAGGGCAAACCATTTTTTAAAGCGTCTCCACCAGTTTTTCATCCATCAATTGCGTTAAGAGCATCTTGATATCATTCTCGCAGGTAGCCTCTTCTACCTCAAATTCTTCCAAGATAGCGTTTTTAAGTTCTGCAAGTGTTGAAGGTTTTTGTTGAAGTTGTTCCCATATAAAGGTTCCTACCTCATTAAGATCATAATAAATCCCCGCATCATGATTCAAGATAATAGTCTCATTGTCAAGACTGGAAGATACTTGTCGGGGGGAAAGCTTAAAGGTTTGATTTGCATCAAAATTCATGACTAAAGATAATTACGGCAATAAGCCCAGTTAAAATGTAATTGTAATGTATAAAATTAAAGCAAAACTTCTGATAAGTATAATTCCTCTTTATTATTTCTGGCATTCCTATTTCAAACGTATGGTAGCATTCAAGGCTAGTTTGAGAACCTGCCTGTACGGTACGCTGTTACAATACATTTTTCAGTTTTGCGGTTCTCAGTTTTACATTTCTCGGTTTTTCAGTTACTAAGCGTCTTTCTGAATCAATATGTTATTTAAATATAACATCAAAAGATAGTCTTTCTGAAAATCGATGCCGAAGGGAATAAATAGGGAAGATAAGCTATGATAAGTACGAGTTCCGTCAAATTTTTCAACCAATTTATGGATCAATGGGGAAACTACCACATAGGTATCAGAAGATAAATAACGAATGTCACCCTCTTTTGTGGTCTCAGTCTCTATTTTGCGATTATAAATTAAAAATTCAGGAATGTCAGGAACTTGAAACTGGGTTTTGGAATGCGTCAGTTTTGCCAAATAAATTTGGTGGTTTACCCCCATAATGCGTTCAAAAGTATCCAAATCAAGTTGAGAAATAATCTCATAACACGCCGCATAGAGTTGTTCTTCCCGACCGGCCCACACTCCCCAAAGTGCCGCATATTGCTCCTCATTGATTTCACCTAATGGGTTGTCTATTACTATGTTTCGACAATCAGGCTTCTCCAACAATAGCTTATCGGCATCCCAGCCCAACTGATACAACGCATACTTCGACAATTCTTTTTCGACCAGAATTAGGTAATCATTCAATAGCGACCAAAATTGTTTCCCTTTTTTTCCTCCCACTGAAAAACAAAAATGGGTAGAACAACAATGCTCTCTATACGCCCATACCGTACACTGCCCTTTGTCATAAAAGGGGCATCTGAGCGCCTCGACTTCCATCTGAGTCCAACCTGTATCGGTAGGGTGCAGAGTGCGCAACTCTTTATCCAACAAATCGTATCCTTTAGGGCGAATTAGACCGTAGGGGGTAACTCCTTTTCGTGATTTTATCAACGCACGCATGCGTTTTTTCCCCTCAGTCCATCCAGTATCCTGTAATAAACCCCCAATGAGGTAATTAGACATTTGGGGATAATAGGTGCAGCATTTAGTATTAATGAAGGGGTTTTGGGGCTGTCGACAAAATACGCAATCATCGCAAGTGGCAATGGTTTCAGCAGGGATTTCGTTTTCAATAAAATCCGGAAAAAAGCGATGATATAACGGAGGAAGCTTGGAAGAAACAGTGGTGGTCATTATTTATAAAAGAAACTACAGACATAAAACAAAGAGAATTGCCGAGTCATTCGCCAATTCTCTTCATCACATTACACATCCATCATTGTTGACATTCCATCACCTCCGCCGCTTCCCATTCCGAATGTTAATTTTTGAACACTTCCATAGTGTTTTAAAACAGGCGTAGCGTACTTTCTCTTTGGTTTGAGTAGGGATTTGTTTTTCATTTTGTTACGTTGGTTTATTGTTAATTTGGTTTTGGTTTAGCCAGATGGCTAAATACACTACGCGAACCGTTTGGTAAAAGGCATCATAGCCTTTTTTAGAATTCAAATCAGCCGTCCGGGCGTATTCAGCATATTTCATTGACATATCCACATTCACATAAGGACTTAATATGTTCCTGTTTTCTTGGATAAAGGCCTTTGGGTCGGTAAACGTTTCATAAAAACATCGACGTGTGTAAGGTGTAAAATTTGCTTTATCCAATCGCCAACGAATGGCATCAGGCACTTGGCCACTTACCGCTAATCGGTGGATTTTTCGCGTAACTCCATCTCCAAATTGGAGATGATTGGGTACAATCAGACTAAACTCAATGAGGCGTTTGTCCATAAAAGGATGTGCCATCTCAATTCCATTTAGGATTCCACTGGTGTGATAACTAACCAGAGAATCAATGATACCTCCGCTAGTTGCCTGTTTAAAATGCGCAATTACGTCGGCATTATCTTCTCTAGGAATATCTTCAAAATGAAACTCTTTTAAGATAATCGGAGACTGTTCATTGTACCTATCATGCAAAATAGAGAAAAAAGTTTCTTTATTCCAATACCTATTTCTAAGTTTGAGCAATTTGGTATAAATCTTTCGACCTACATAAACAGAAACTAATGAAGGAGGAATATTAAAGTAGCGCTTACAATGTTTGAAATGGCGCAACAAAGCCCATAAATGCCCCATACGCAACGCTCGAATCAATACTTTATAAATGTACGGGAAGGCAATAAAAGCCGCTTGGCTCTTAAAATTTCTGTCATATTTTGGGATATTTTTTCTAAATGTACCGGTATATAATATATGCTCAATATGGGTCCGAAAGGCATCCCATTTACCCTCCATAAGCAATGCGGAGAAGGTTTCCTTACCATAACTCAAAACGGTGTCTCCTTCCACGCCTGTCAAATAAGTGCGCACGCCGTTTTTATGCGCTGCCTTCATGGTAGGCAGGTAATGATTGACATCTGCAATAAAATAGTCGGGTCGGTTATTATAATAGCCTTCCACTGACATTTCCTTTACTTGGGTCGGCCTAATGTATTGATGATTGAGTCCCTTTACCCCAACCATTATGTCAATAAATTCACGCTCATCGGCATCTTTATCATTGGAGCAATCCCAGCTGTAGCCCCAATAAGGTTTCTGCCTTTCCTGAAGCGTTTGAAGCGCCGCACAGGCTATGGACGACGAGTCCAAACCTCCGCTAATATCCCCACCTACGCCAAAGGATGTACGTATGCGGCAATTGACGGCTTCGTTGAAAATCTCGCGATGGGCGGCTACAAAATCTTCGTCCGTTTTAAGATGGCTGAAACGCTCCAAATTGAGGTCCCAGCAAAATTTCGTTGACACCCCACTGCTGTCTGCTACCAGCCAATGGGCGGGTTTCAAATTAAAAATACCTTGGTAAAAAGTAGAAGCTTGATGAGCCCGGAAGTCGGTTAACCAAAGCACATAAGGCACAATCTTTTCGTCATTTATTTTTTTAGGCACTTCGGGAACCGCAAAAAGCGCCTGAATTTCTGACGCAAAAGCGATAAATTTTCCGGGTTTAAAATAATAATAAAACGGTCTTATTCCCGAATGATCACGGGCTGCCACCAATTTTTGGCGACGGGGGTCCCAAATGGCAAAGGCAAAGTCACCAATCAAATGATAAAGACAATCATCACCCCAACGCTCATAAGCCGCCATAATCAACTCCGAATCAGTAATGACTGGGCAATAGGAAGGTTTTAAATCAAGCTGAGCAATGAGTTCATTGCGATTATCAATCCGAGCATCGGCCACGCACACACAACCAGATTGACTTTTTAGGGGCTGTTTTTCGTGAATTGATTCGTAGGTTACCTGTCGCATCAGGTGCGCCAACCCTACCTGTCTGTTTTTATAATACGTAATCCCGTCCAAACCTCGGTGCGAAATGCGTTGCGCCATTTCTTCCAATTTATCCGCTACAGGTTTATCGTCAAAGTAAATAATACCGCAAATTCCACTCATTAATCATAACATTTAAGGAAAGATTCAAATCTGAGTAAAATTAATTCTAAATTCAACTTTCTTTCTTTTTTTGCTGTTACTCACAAACAGATCATCCCTTTTCGTAACATGAACGAAGAAAAAAAAAGCGGAAAAATATTTGACTGGCCCACCCTTCGCCGTCTTTACACCTTCATTAAACCTTACCAAAAACAATTTTATTTCCTCATTGCCATCATTTTACTGAGCGCGTTCTTAGCGCCATTAAGCCCGTTATTGATTCGCTATACCATTGACAATCAAATCGCAACGGGTGATTACAATGGGCTTGTGGTCATGCTGTTGATTATGATTGGCATTTTGTTGGTGCAGGCGGTGATTCAGTTTGCCAATACCTATTTGGCAGGTTGGCTGGGACAAAATATCATCCGTGATATTCGGGTGCAGTTGTACGAAAAAATCCTTAGCCTTCGCTTGAAATTCTTCGACAATACGCCCATTGGCCGTTTGGTCACGCGGACGGTCTCCGACGTTGAAACCCTCTCCGACGTGTTCAGCGACGGTATGGCCGCTGTGGCGGGCGATATTTTGCAGTTAATTCTTATCATCGGGGTGATGTTTTACACCGATTGGCGCCTATCTCTCATTAGTCTTGCTACGGTGCCCTTCATGCTGATAAGTACGTATATTTTCAAGGAAAAAATCAAGGATTCATTCAACGAAGTACGCACGGCAGTCTCCAACCTCAACTCGTTTGTGCAAGAGCACCTTACGGGGATGAATATTGTGCAGATTTTCAGCGCCGAAAAAACTGAATACCGTAAATTCAAGAAAATCAATACCGTTCACCGCGACGCCAACATCCGTTCGATCTGGTATTATTCGGTCTATTATCCCGTTGCCGACGTCATTGCCGCCGCCGCAACGGGTTTGGTGGTGTGGTACGGTGCCCGCGAAATCATGCATTATAACGCCACTTTTGGTACGGTAACCGCATTTATTATCTTTATTGGCCTGTTTTTCAGACCCATACGAATGCTGGCCGACCGTTTCAATACCCTCCAGATGGGAATTGTAAGTACCGACCGCATCTTAAAGCTGCTCGACAGCCACGATTTTACGGTCAACAACGGTAGTTATGCCCCCGAAACATTACGCGGAGAAGTCTCTTTCAAAAACGTTTGGTTTGCTTATAACGAAGAAGAGTACGTCCTAAAGGATATTTCATTTGACGTCAAAGAAGGTGAAACCATCGCTTTTGTGGGGGCCACAGGTGCGGGAAAATCGTCGGTCATTAATTTATTGAGCCGTTTTTATGACATCAATAAAGGTGAGATTTTGGTGGATGGCACCGAAATTCACAGCTACGAACTGGGCGCATTACGCCAAAATATCGGGGTGGTGTTGCAAGATGTTTTTTTATTTTCGGACACCATTCACAACAACATTACGCTCGGCAATACCTCCATTAGTCGTGCGCGCATCATCGAGGCCGCGCAATTGGTGGGGGCGCACGAGTTCATCGAGCGCCTTCCAGAGGGCTATGATTACAACGTCATGGAGCGCGGTGCTACGCTTTCGGTAGGGCAACGTCAATTAATCTCGTTCGTTCGGGCCTTGGTCCATGACCCAAAAATCATTGTGTTGGACGAAGCTACGTCGTCGGTAGATACCGAAACGGAAGAGTTGATTCAGAATGCCATTGAAAAACTGATGAAAGGCCGCACCGCCATCGTAATTGCGCACCGCTTGAGTACCATCCAGAAAGCGAGCCAAATCATTGTGCTCGACAAAGGCGAAATTCAGGAAAAAGGAACACACGACGAACTACTAGAGCGAGGCGGGTTCTACGCCAATCTGTACAGAATGCAGTACAAGGAAGTGATTTCTTAATCAAAAAAAGAGGTATGGTGTCAACCTGAAAAATCTATTGATAAAATCAATGGAAAGAATAAATACCTTGTTTTCTTGGGGAATTTATAATTCTTCGAACAACTACACGCAGCTACCTATACGAGCATCCGTAAGGAATAGAATTTTCAGATGATTTTTACTTTCCGAAGCGAGTAGTGTAAATGTTAATCAGATAAGGTCACACCATTGGGCAATTTGAAGAAGGGCGGTGGTATCGCTGACCCCAACGCGGTCCATCATATTTTTTCGATGATTACTGACTGTATTGACGCTTATCGCAAGTTCAGAAGCAATACACTGCGAGTTAAGCCCTCTAGCAAGGAGCTTTAGAATTTCCAATTCTCTTTTGGAAAGAATATCATGATTGACAACTTCTCCAGTACGGGAATGAAAGCAGGAATTGTATTGAGACGTAGACGTGCATGACTGGCGCAACCAAACAAAATTGGCGTTGTATAAATGCGAAATGTTTTGGTTAATCATCAATACCACTTTGGGTGTACCGTCGGCGCGGGTCGAAAGCGGTAGCAGGGTAGCAAAAGACACCCAAGGCTTACCGTTGAGTGGCTTGAGTCGCACTCCTACCCATTGGGTTTTTATAAGCTTACGCCGTTTTGGAGGCACCGCCTGAACCATATTTTGAAATTGGCTTATGACCAGTTTAAATAGGGGCTGGCTTTCGGGCCTTAAAAAAGCAAACGGAAGGTATTGAGAAGCTGATGACTTGCCCCCTTCGCCGAACAGCCGAAGACAATTTTCGTTTGCATAAAGAATTTCAAGCTGGTCTAGGTCCAAAACCGCCGCAAAAGTCCAAGGCTCAAGCAGACTATCATAAACATAATTCAGCGATTCAACAACCTCTTTGTAGTTGATTTGATGAGCCTGCTCTTTAGATAATTCTTCAAAAAATAGGGTAACCGCGTCAGATTCGGGTTCGGCTTGAATCAGCATTTAACGTTACTTTAGTTGGTTTAGGCATTTTCTTTGTACATCAGTAGAATCAACCCATCCACCAACCACCTGAGCATTTCTTGACTCTACTCTCTACCAAAATTTAAAAAGACAAATTAACAATGTCAGCACATGCCACTAAAAGACATACTCAGACAAAAGACTTAAATAGGAATTTTACATATACCACTTTACCACTACTTCAAATTAACAACGCAAAAATCAATTATCAAATAGGGATATTTTTGTCATTCTCCCTCAAACTTTTTCTATCGGCCCTTAAATATAAAAATTATAAGTTAAATTATAACTATAACTACTTAATAGAGCCAAAAATCATTATACAGAGAAATATAATCAAATTATCGACAGCGCTATTTTTAGCCATTTAAGGCAAAAAAAGGCATCAAATAGTATACTTAAGGGTCTTTTTTTTGAAAAAAGCTTTTATCGTTGCAAGCCATACATTATGGCGACGGTTGCTTGTAAAGAAGCCTCTCTCAGCCCTAAAAACATAAAAAATCCCCCTTAAAAGACCTTTAAGGAGGATTTTTACAACTTCTACCAACAGGAGTTTATTATGTAAATTTATACGCTAAAATCACTCCATCTGAACGGCCTAATACTCGTGCGGCAACGGCTGGTTGATTTGCTCGTTCCACGGCAGTCCGTGTTGGTTGAGCAAGTCCATGAATGGATCGGGATTCAGTTCTTCACAATTCCATACACCCGCTTTCATCCACTCAGCATTGGTCAGCATCAGCATCGCGCCAATCATGGCCGGCACACCCGTGGTATAGCTAACGGCCTGCGCCCTCACCTCTTTCCAGCATTGGGCGTGGTCGCAGTTGTTCCATACATAATAGGTTTTATCCTGTCCGTCTTTGATTCCTTTGATTTGGCAACCGATGGAAGTCTGCCCTGTGTAGTTCTCACCCAATGACTCTGGCGGCGGCAATACGGCTTTCAAAAACTCCAACGGCACGATGTCCATGCCCTGAAATTTGATGGGCGCAATGCTCGTCATACCCACATTTTGCAGCACTTCCAAATGCGTCAGGTACGCCTGACCGAAGGTCATCCAAAAGCGAGCGCGTTTGAGGGTTGGGAAGTTTTTCACCAACGATTCCAATTCTTCGTGGTACAGCACATAGCTTTCCTTGGGCCCAATGCCCGGGTAATCAATGGCTTTGTGAATGCTCATGGCAGGAATTTCTACCCAAGCGCCATTTTCCCAATACCGACCCGGTTGGGTGATTTCACGAATGTTGATTTCAGGGTTAAAATTGGTGGCAAAAGCTTTGCCGTGGTTGCCCGCATTACAGTCGATGATGTCGAGATAATGCATCTCATCAAACTGATGCTTGTTGGCAAAAGCGGTAAATACCTGCGTAACGCCCGGGTCGAAGCCACAACCCAACAAGGCCATCAAACCAGCTTCTTTGAAACGCTCCTGATAGGCCCACTGCCAGCTATATTCAAATTTAGCCACATCTTTGGGCTCATAATTGGCGGTATCCATGTAATGAACGCCCGTTTCGAGACAGGCATCCATGATGGTTAAATCTTGGTAAGGCAAGGCCACATTGATAACCAATTTGGGCTGAAATGACTTGATGAGCACCACCAACTCCGCCACAATGTCGGCATCGACCGATGCCGTTTTGATGGTTACCCCGTGCATTTCCTGAATATCTTGGGCAATTTTATCACATTTTGACTTTGTGCGGCTCGCCAACAGGATGTCGGTAAATACCTGAGAGTTCATGGCACACTTATGCGCCACAACACCTCCCACCCCCCCTGCTCCAATAATTAAGACTTTTGACATTTAAGTAACTGTAAAATTTAAAATGTAGAATGAAAAATGTAAAAATATCAACACAAATCACTTATAATCAAACTATTGCAATTTCTCTTAATTTTTAAACTTATGTCAATCAGGCAATCGTTCTTACTTATGAGTGAAATTTATGATTGCATGATTCCACAAAAACGCTTTCACCCAAAAATTAGTGGGCAAAGATACGATTCATGACCCTTTTTTGTGTTATTTAACCGTTAGATTTTCAAAAGTCGGTCGATTCTCTTTTAATTTCAATTGGATACCTTGTCGCTATGGACATTTTACTGCTTGTTTTAGGCTGTGCAGGATTATTGGTAGGCTTGGCGGGAGCGGTGCTGCCGTTGCCCGGCCCACCGTTGAGTTTTGTCGGGCTTTTGTGTCTACACTTTAGCCGCTACGCCGACTTTGGACAAATTACACTTTATAGCCTCGGTTTCATCACCTTAGCGGTTACGGTGTTGGATTATTACGTTCCCATTTGGGGAGTAAAAAAATTTGGCGGTACTAGCTACGGAGCTTGGGGCTCCACCCTTGGTCTGTTGCTTGGGTTCTTTGTTATCCCCGCGTTAGGCATTTTTTTAGGCGCTTTTTTGGGCGCTTTCATCGGCGAACTCATTGCAGGAATGGAATTCAATAAAGCCCTGAAAGCCGCGCTCGGCTCTTTTCTGGGTTTTGTCACGGGCATATTCATGAAAGTGGTCCTGTGTTTGGTCATGATTGGCTACGCCGTGTCCGCATTTTTGGCCTAAAATTTTTCTTCTTTTATCCTTCCTTTTTACATACCACAATAATCTACATTTCGACTCCTCGGTGCAATAATCGCAAGTACTCAAGAAATCCCCAATGATAGCTTAGAAAGCTTTTGATTCGCATTTAAGAGACCATTTATGGATATTTTTTAAATTCTTATTTTTTAGAAAATACACCTTTTTTAAGCCCTTCAAAAGACTACTTAATAGCCAGATTTACATATCTTACTTTCATTGTATTTTGTGTTTTTTACACATTTAAAGGTCTTTTTTTACTAAAATTTTATTGCTAATAGTTAAAATGACTATTGAACTTGCACTATCTATATGATTACTTTGCAAAAATGCCTGTTGCGTATATATATACCTAAAAGACAGAATAATACATCAAATCTTTTCTTTATCTCAACTGCTTTCCCATTATGCAAAAACTTTTACTTTTTCTAAATCGAATACCTATCGTTCGGTTTGCTTTCTTATTACTGCTGTTCGGTACGGGCATCTCGGGTGTTTCGCTGGCGCAGAATACGTTCACAAGTGCAACTGCTAATCCCAATAGTTTTACTCTTGGAACTCCAAACGCTATAATGACGATTGCTTTTACTTACGCTGCTAACCCTGGTGCTAATACCGTCACGTCATATAGGATTGGACACGCATCGGCATCAAGCACTTGCGACAATGCACTTCTACCTAGTAACCTATCCACATTTGGAGTAGCTTCACAAACGGGCACACGTGATTACTTATTCATCTACACCTATCCTGCAAATGCCCCTGCTGGCTCAAGGGTCATAGTAATTCAGGCATTAAATGCAGACAACTCAGTCAGGGGAACTACCTGTATTCCCATCACCGTTATTTCTCCTGTTACCCCTCTTTCCTTTACCACCCAAACAACCAATGTCAGTTGTCTGGGAGGAAACGACGGCTCAATTACGGTTACGGCCTCGGGCGGTACAAGCCCATACCAATACAGCAAAGATAATGGAGCAACCTATACAACAAACTCAAATAATGTATTCAGTGGATTAACCGCTGGTAATTACTCGATTAGAGTAAAAGATAACGCTGGTGTAGAATCAACCCCTTCCATTGTCACAGTTGGTACCGCAGTTGATGTGACCAACCCCACGGCCATCGCCAAGAACATCACCGTTCAGCTCAATGCCGCGGGAACCGTCACCATTGCCGCCGCCGATGTCAATAACGGGAGCACCGACAATTGCTCAATTGCCACCTTGGCCTTGGACAAAACCACATTTGATTGCAGCAATTTAGGCGCAAACACCGTCACCTTGACCGTCACCGACGGAAGTGGAAACTTTAGCACTGTCAACGCCACCGTCACCGTCGAAGATAAAATCAACCCCACGGCCATCGCCCAAAACATCACCGTGCAGCTTAATGCCGCAGGAACCGTCACCATCGCCGCCGCAGATGTCAACAACGGGAGCTCCGACAATTGCTCGGTGGCAACCATTGCCTTGGACAAAACCACATTTGATTGCAGCAATTTAGGCGCTAACGCCGTGGTCTTGACCGTCACCGATGGCAGCGGAAACCAAAGCACCGCCAACGCCACCGTTACGGTTGAAGATAAAATCAACCCCACGGCCATCGCCAAAAACATCACCGTTGAGCTCAACGCTGCGGGGACTGTCACCATTTCCGCCGCCGATGTCAATAACGGGAGCACCGACAATTGCTCAATTGCCACCTTGGCCTTGGACAAAACCACATTTGATTGCAGCAATGTAGGAGTAAACTCAATCGTACTGACCGTCACCGACGGAAGTGGTAACTTTAGCACCGCCACCGCCACCGTCACCGTCGAAGATAAAATCAACCCCACGGCCATCGCCAAAAACATCACCGTTCAGCTCAATGCCGCGGGAACCGTCACCATTGCCGCCGCTGATGTTAACAATGGGAGCACAGACAACTGCTCAGTGCAGATGATTGAATTGGACAAAACCACCTTCGATTGCTCAAACTTAGGGAACAACACCGTCACTTTGACCGTCACCGATGGAGTTGGCAATCAAAGCACCACCACCGCCACCGTCACGGTTGAAGATAAAACCAACCCCACGGCCATCGCCCAAAACATCACCGTGCAGCTTAATGCCGCAGGAACTGTCACCATTGCCGCCGCCGATGTCAACAACGGGAGCACCGACAATTGCTCAGTGGCGAACATTGCCTTGGACAAAACTTCCTTCAACTGCTCAAACTTAGGGGATAACACCGTTACCTTGACCGTTATCGATGGAGTTGGGAATCAAAGCACCACCAACGCCACCGTCACCGTGGAAGATAAAATCAATCCCACGGCCAGCGCCAAAAACATCACCGTGCAGCTTAATGCCGCGGGAACCGTTACCATTGCCGCCGCCGATGTCAATAACGGGAGCACCGACAATTGCTCAATTGCCACCTTGGCCTTGGACAAAACCACATTTGATTGCAGCAATGTAGGAGTAAACTCAATCGTACTGACCGTCACCGACGGAAGTGGTAACTTTAGCACCGCCACCGCCACCGTCACCGTCGAAGATAAAATCAACCCCACGGCCATCGCCAAAAACATCACCGTTCAGCTCAATGCCGCGGGAACCGTCACCATTGCCGCCGCCGATGTCAACAACGGGAGCACCGACAACTGCTCAATTGCTACCTTAGCCTTGGACAAAACCACATTTGATTGCAGCAATTTAGGAGCCAACACCGTCACGTTGACCGTCACCGATGGTAGTGGAAACTTTAGCACCGCCAACGCCACCGTCACCGTCGAAGATAAAATCAATCCCACCGCCATCGCCCAAAACATCACCGTTGAGCTCAACGCTACGGGGACTGTCACCATTTCCGCCGCCGATGTTAACAACGGGAGCACCGACAATTGCTCAATTGCAACGATTACTTTGGACAAAACCACCTTCGATTGCTCAAACCTCAGGGGTAATGCAGTCGTGCTCACCGTCACCGATGGTAGTGGTAACCAAAGTACCGCCAACGCCACCGTCATCGTCAAAGATAGAATCAACCCCACGGCCATCGCCAAAAACATCACTGTGCAGCTCAACGCCGCGGGAACTGTTACCATCACCGCCGCCGATGTTAATAACGGTAGTACCGACAACTGCTCAATTGCCACACTGGCGCTGAGCAAAACGGATTTCAATTGCTCAAACTTAGGCGCAAACACCGTCACCTTGACCGTCACCGACGGAAGTGGAAACTTTAGCACTGTCAACGCCACCGTCACCGTCGAAGATAAAATCAACCCCACGGCCATCGCCAAAAACATCACTGTGCAGCTCAACGCCGCGGGAACTGTCACCATCGCCGCCGCTGATGTTAACAACGGTAGCACTGACAACTGCTCAGTAGCAACATTATCACTAAGCAAAAGTACATTTGATTGCAGCAATGTAGGAGTAAACTCAATCGTACTGACCGTTACTGATGGCAGCGGAAACCAAAGCACTGCAAACGCCACTGTCACCGTTCAGGACGTAACCAAACCCACCGTTATCACCAAAAATATTGCAGTGACTTTGGGAATGGGCGGAACAGTAGACATCACCGCTAACGACGTGGACAATGGAAGTAGCGATGCTTGTGGAATCCTAACCAAGAGCGTATCACCATCTTCGTTCAACGCGGCAGGAAACTACACCGTAACCCTAACCGTTACCGACGTCAATGGAAACAGCGATGAGCGCACCGCCACCGTAAGCGTAAACAGACGCGCTACGACCCTCACCTATTCAGGAACAGCAAACGGTCAGTACTCAGACCCAGCTATCATGCAGGCTACGTTGATTGATAATCTGACTAATGCGCCCATCAGCGGTAAGAATATTTCCTTCACGCTGGAAACGCAGTCTACTTCGGCCACCACTGATGGCAGCGGAGTAGCCAATAGCTCGATTACCCTCAATCAGGCCCCGGGCAATTACACAGTGGCTTCTGCTTTTGCGGGCGACGGTATTTATGGTGCCAGCTCCGACAGCGATCCATTTGCAATCAATAAGGAAAATGCCGTAGCTACTTATACGGGGGCGATGTTTGCCTCAACCGCCAACAGCACATCAAGTATCGCCACCGTCACATTGGCCGCTACCATTCAGGACATTACCGCCGTCAATGGAGATGCCAATTACGATGCATATGCGGGTGATATTGCCAAAGCTACATTCGCGTTTAGAATTGTTGAGGGCAATATTACAATACCTGCCACGATAGGATATGTAACTCCTGGAGATACTAAAACTGGAACTGCCACTGCTACATTCAGTGCAAACATCGGTAACGCTTCTTCGGAATCATATACTGTCCAATTACTCATTAACGGTTATTACACGGGTCAAAACTATGAAGTTATCACCGTTTCTAAACCCCTCAATGATTTTATTACGGGTGGTGGTTACCTCATTTTGGCAAGCTCTGCCGGTGTTAAAGCTGGTGACAATGGAACGCGCAACAACTTCGGGTTTAACGTAAAATACAACAAGAGCGGCAAAAACCTGCAAGGCAACATCAACACCATTGTAAGACGGATGGAAGGCGGGGTAATGCACTACTATCAGGTAAAAGGCAATGCCATGACCTCCCTTGCGGTACAGCCCACCACCGCAGGTGGAACCGCCACTTTCAACGGCAAAGCAAATATTCAGGACATCACTGACCCGCTCAATGTTATCGCCGTTGACGGAAACGCAACGCTCCAAGTTGAAATGACTGACAACGGTGAGCCTGGTTCAACCGATATGATTGGCATCACGGTTTGGAATAAAAGCGGCGGATTATGGTTTGCCAGCAACTGGAACGGTGCCAAAACAATGCAACAAACTCTTGGAGGCGGTAACCTTAAAGCAAGCGGTGGAACAGCCGCGCGTGTAGCAGCGGAAGAAGTGATACCAGCGGAAGAGTTGGCGTTGGATGTGGTTATTGCCCCCAACCCCGCCGCCAATCAGGTAAAAGTGATGCTGCAAGGCTGGGGCCAAACACGCAACGTCCGTCTTCGCCTGACCGATTTTACGGCTACTAGCTTGGGCGAATGGAATGTAGAACTCAACAATGGAAGTGGCAGCACTACCTTAGACCTGAGTTCACAACCACTGGGTTCGTACTTGATCATCGCCGATGGTGATCAAAAACGTCTCACCAAGAAAGTCCTTAAAGCAGGCAACTAAACGATTTTATACTACTTTTCTAAACCTGCACTTCTACCCTACGACGCTGCTGGATTCTTCCAGCAGCGTTTTTTTTTTTGCGGTATAGGGGTATCAAATCACTGCGGTGTCTTATTCCCAAACAGCCACGAAAACAAATGACTTTTACATTCACACTTTCAAGTACACAGTTAATCTAAATCATACATCCCAAGTCAGCCATTTACACTTCGCAGACATTCCTGCGAAAGGGATTTTATTGCCCAAATTTCCGTAAAACCAACAGTACAGTTATGCAAAACAATCATCCATTTACGCAACTTTATCGAAAACTAAGCCTGTTTTTTGTGGCTTCGTTCATGCTCCTTCCGTTCATTTATTCTTTACACGCCCAAACCCTCACCCAAACCATCAGAGGCGTTATTTTGGATAAAAATATCCAAACTCCTATCGTCGGTGCTACCGTGGTATTGGTCGGCTCCAATCCCATCAAGGGCACAATTACCGATACTGAAGGCAATTTTCAATTAAATCAGGTGCCTATCGGTCGTCAAACCCTCAAAATCACGTCGATGGGCTACAAAGAAATGCTCATGAGCAACGTGACGGTCAACGCGGGTAAAGAGTTGATTTTAAACGTTGGATTAGAAGAAGACATTACGCAACTTTCAGAAATCACCGTTAAACCAACCGTCGAAAAAGACAAACCACTCAACGAAATGGCCACCGTCAGCGCGCGGACTTTCTCGGTGGAAGAAACCCAACGCTACGCTGCCGCCATCAATGACCCAGCCCGCATGGCCACGGCCTACGCGGGCGTGGTATCGGCCGACGACGGCGGCAACAACATTGTCATCCGGGGCAATGCACCCAACGGACTTTTGTGGCGCATGGAAGGCATCGACATTCCCAATCCCAACCACTTTTCGAGCTTGGGCGCGGCGGGCGGCGGGGTTTCCATCCTGAGCGCACAGGTACTGACCAATTCTGATTTTATGACGGGCGCTTTTCCCGCCGAATACGGCAATGCCCTCTCGGGCGTATTTGACTTAAAATTGCGTAAGGGAAACAACCAAAATCGCGAGTATACGGTTCAGGCGGGCCTTTTGGGCTTGGACGTGGCGGCAGAAGGGCCTTTTTCTAAAAACTACAAAGGCGCTTACCTTATCAATTATCGGTATTCAACCCTCGAATTATTGGCCAAATTAGGGCTTCCAGTGGGAGATTTTGCCCAACGCTTTCAAGACCTTTCCTACAACATCTCGTTACCTACCAACAAGTTTGGCAAGTTTACGCTGTTTGGTTTTGGCGGTCTAAGCAGCACCCTTGGCACCCCGAAAGCCGACTCTACCCTGTGGCAAACCGAAGGCGATAAACGTTACGATGAAAAATTCAAATCAAATACTGGCGCTTGGGGCGCAACGCATTCTATCAACCTCAATAAGAGGGCATTTCTCAAAACAGTAGTCTTGTATTCTGCCTATGAAAATGGATTTCAGCAACGTCGCTACACCTCTGAATACATCTTGGAGCCTCGGTATGACACAAAATATACGCTGCGCAAATTGGCCCTCACGAGCACGCTGAATTATAAAATCACGGCGCGGTTGGCCTTGCGGGCAGGGGCCATTTGGAGTCTTCAAGCCTATGATTTATTCCGTGAATCGTGGAATGGTGAGCAGAAAAAAATGGAACGTTTTCTATCTTCCGACGGCCAAACCGCTACGCTTCAGGCGTATGCGCAGTTCAATTATAAATTATCCGAAAAACTCACCGCCAATCTCGGCGTACACACGTTGGCGTTACTGCTCAACAACAGCCGTTCCATTGAGCCGCGCGGTTCGCTCAAATGGGATTTGGCCCCCGGCCAATCGGTGGCGTTTGGGTACGGGAGTCATAGTCAGGTACATCCGTTGTCGCTTTATTTTTATTCCAACAAACTCACCGACGCGGGCGTGGATTACCCCAATCTCAATACCGATTTTACCAAAGCCCAGCACTTTGTACTTTCTTACGACCGACTGCTTAACGAACACACTCGCTGGAAAATAGAAACGTACTATCAGTCGCTCAACAACGTTCCCGTCAGCGCCGACGAACGGAACGCGTTTTCGCTACTCAACATAACCGATAGCTTTGAGCTGCGCCGCTTGGCCAACAACGGTAAAGGCCGCAACTACGGTGTGGAGCTAACACTGGAACGCTTTCTGCACAACAATTTTTACTACATGCTGAGTGGGTCGGTGTTTAAATCCGAATACACGGGTTCGGATGAAATATGGCGCAGTACGCGTTTTGACGGCGGCGGCGCAGGAAACTTTTTGGTAGGCAAAGAATGGCTCATGGGCCGCAGCAAAAACAATGTACTGGGTATCAACCTCAAAACTACGTACGTGGGCGGTTTTCGAACCACGCCGATTGATTTGGCCGCCTCCCGCCGAAGAGGAGAAACCGTTTTGGTAGAAACAGAAACGAATTCCCAAACTTTAGATGCGTACTTTCGTTCCGATGTTCGGGTAAGTTGGAAACGTAACCGCAATGGCTTCACAAGCACATTATCTCTTGATATACAAAATGTTACCAACCGACAAAATATCTACGGGCAGTATTATGACTCCAACTTGGATAAAATCAAAACTGCCTACCAATTGCCGCTCATACCCGTGTTGAATTATCGTGTAGAGTTTTAGAACTGATAAAATCACGGAATATCTACTTACAAGGAGCCAGTTTCTGCAAGAGTTGGCTCCTTTTCTTCTTTACACTCTTCCGCTTTCTGTTCGGAAACCTAAACACGCTATTTTCGTATTTTTTATAACAGTCTATCTTCCGAAAACCTTATTTTTACGGGCGTATCTCATTTTACCTTGTCTCGGCACGAATGACTGAACCCACTCCCTCTCCTTATTCAAAAATAGCACAATTCTCCACCGTTGTTTTTGTCGCAAAATGGCTATTTATGTCGTTGATAGTAGGCATTTTAGCGGGTTCGGCGTCGGCTTTCTTTCTGGTTTCGTTGAATTGGGTCACCGATTGGCGCGAATCACATCAATGGATTATCTGGTTGCTTCCACTCGGCGGCTTCATTGTCGGTGCTACTTACCATTATTTTGGGCAGGAAGTAGTCAAAGGAAACAATCAATTGATTGAAGAATTTCACAGTCCCAAACAAATCATTCCGCTCAAAATGGCCCCTTTGGTGCTTTTCGGCACACTCGTAACCCACTTTTTTGGGGGTTCAGCGGGACGCGAAGGTACGGCAGTGCAAATGGGCGGAGCCATTGCCGATCAGTTTAGCAAATTGTTCAAATTCTCGCCTCATGACCGCCGCATTGTCTTAATCATCGGAATCAGTGCGGGGTTTGCGTCGGTTTTCGGTACCCCACTTGCAGGAACAGTCTTTGCGTTGGAAGTATTGATTGTGGGCAGAATGCGCTACGAAGCCCTTTTACCAAGTTTATTAACGGCACTCATCGCCGATTATACCTGCCACGCCTGGAACGTAGCCCATACGCACTACGCCATTCCGTACGTGCCAATGCTGCACGCCGACACGCTTTTATGGAGTATTTTGGCGGGTATTTTATTCGGTTTGACCGCGTTGGCATTCTCCAAAACGGTGCATTTTTGGGGCACTTTTTTTAAGTCAAAAATCGCCTACCCTCCCCTGCGGCCCGTTCTGGGCGGCGTTGTGATTGCGGTAGCCGTATGGGCTTTAGGCACCACCAAATACATCGGCTTGGGCATTCCGACGATTGTGGCTTCTTTTCAGCAGGAATTGCCCGCCTACGATTTTCTCCTCAAACTACTTTTCACCACCTTCACGTTGGGGGCAGGCTTTAAGGGCGGCGAAGTCACGCCAATGTTTTTTATTGGAGCGGCCCTCGGCAACGCACTATCGCTATTTATTCCCCTACCCATGGCGCTTTTGGCGGGAATGGGGTTTGTGGCGGTCTTTTCGGGCGCGACCAATACCCCCATTGCCTGCACTTTGATGGGCATTGAGCTTTTTGGTGCTGATTGCGGTGTTTTTGTCGGACTTGCCTGCGTTGTGGCGTTCCTCTTTTCGGGCCATTCAGGGATTTATAGCTCGCAGGTCGTAGAGGGTTCTAAACACTAAAAAATTGCTAATACTTATTTACCGTAAACAGCAGTGTATCAGCATTTACCCCCGTAAAAACCCCCAATCCGTTGGTGATTGCGGTGGGTGGCGTGCTAATGTTTTGGGTCGTCGTTCCTGCCGACCGGTACAACGCCGCGTAGTCTGGATTGAGTCGATACAGCACGGCATAATGTTTCCCGAAATACTGAAACGATTGGGGCTGAATGTTTGAGACGGTAGCGGTGGTAGGCTCATTGTTAAACCGCCGATTGATAAACCGAAACGGATTCGTAGCAGTTGTATCTGTCGGTAAAATCACGATGGATTCAGGATTTGCTTCTGTGTTGATAAACGCAATAAAATGGTACTCCCCGTTGGGATTGTCCCAAGTAGCTTCAATGGGCGTGCGGTCTTCCTGAAAACCACCCGGCCCGCCAAAGCCCCCGCTACCTAAATTGATTTGGGTACGATTCACAAAGTTTTTACTCAAGGTAAAACCCGTCGGTCGCGTAGGAATCTCCGTAGTGGCCGAAATCGGCAGGCCATTATAGGTAAAATCCAAAGTGTAAGTCAATCCAAATTTGACCAATTCAGTACTTTTGGAAACGTACCGCCCTTCCCCTACAGACTCCAACTTAAAGATACTTCCATCGCTTACTTTTATTTGGATGGCTTGACCGTCAATCGGGCGGGACAAAGAATCGGCGGCATCTGCCGACTCAGAATACCCAATCACGGTCATCAGAGTCAAACTAATGGGTTTGCCTGGCGCTAAAAATGCCTCAATTACGGGTTTTTCTACCGAACTGATTACCGTATTGGTTTCAGTACAACTAACTAATAAACAGACACTTCCTAAGACAATTACGAGCGTTTGTATATACTTTTTCATTATTTTCAACAATTAATAGACGACTGATGATGAACTGATTACTAACGCAATTTCCAACTGATGGTAATGTTGGGCGTAAACCCTAAATAATTGACGTTGGTAGTTTGAAGCACACTCTCATCGCCTTCGGTGATTACTTCAAACCGTTTGTACCAGACGTTTTTGCGGTTGTACAGGTTAAACACCGACAGCCCCACACTCCCCCAACGGGCATTGTAAGTAGCGGAAATATCCAAACGGTTATAGGATGAAAAACGACTGGCGTTTTTGTCGGAAGGCATCGTAAACGACCGAACAGAACCGTCCAAAAGGTTGATTTGATACGCCCCCACAATCGAAGTATATGGACGCCCCGAAGAGATGATTTGCGTAAGGGCAAAATCTATGTTTTTCCAGCGATAAGAGCCGATAAACTTAAACTGGTGTCGCACATCTTGGTCGGAATAATAGGGCCGCTCCGAAAAAATGGTCACATCCCGAACCGCTTCGGAGAGCGTGTATCCTACCCATCCGTTGAATTTACCAAATTTACGCTGAATCAGCACGTCCATTCCCCGGACGGTCTCATCGCCGTTAAAAAACGTTTCTTGTACGCTCAGGCCTTGGCGAATCTGCGGCACAAAACGCAGCGTATATTCCGTAATCCCTACGTTGTTTTTTTGATAGAGTTCAACATCCACCAAATACTCTCTGAATTCATAACTTCCGCCCAAAATCAGGTGGTTGGACTTCGTTACAGGCAACGCGTCGCCATCGGCCAACAGCCAATAACTGCGGTTGCCTTGCGTCAAATCTTCACGATTGATTTGTTTGGCAAATTGATAATAGCGCCCCAAGGCCATTTTGAGTTTTACGCGCTCGTTCAACGCATAGGTTGCGCTCAATCTCGGCTCCACGTACCATTTTTTCGTCACATCAAAATAGTTGGCCCGAATACCCGGTTTGATTAACAATTTGGTGTCCAACAACCGAATCTGGTCCTGTAAATAAAATGAAGTGATGGTTCCCTTATCGTTTTTGCTCAACACATTCACAGTGTCATTTTGGACGTAATTATAATGAATGGTGTTGGCCGTGGCATGAACCCCGAACTCCAGTTGGTTGTGGGGAGTAAGTTTATATTCAAAATCTATTTTAGCCGTAAAATCTTTTAAATCATTGGTTTCCACCTGACCGATATTAATATTTCGGGTGGTCGCGACGGTGCTATCGGTGGCAGGTATGGTATTGACTACGCTCCGGGTATTGTCGCGATTACTGTAAAAATTGGAGTAACTCACCAGCATATTGCTGTAAAGCTTATCGTTCCAGCGCCTCGACCACTTCACACTGCTGCCCAAATTCCCCCACGCAGACACGTCGTTGGTGGAGGTAGAGGCCCCGAAGATAGTTTGTCGCCCAAAATTGAAAGATGACGCCGACGAATTATCCATCTTGTCGGTACCGTTATAAAGGCTCCACGTGACGATGTCTTTCTTCGAAAGGTTCCAAGTAAGTTTGGCGTTTAGGTCATAAAAATAAGATTTTGCGGTTTGGTCTTGCGTGGCATTGTTTCCAAAACGCCCCGGTCCACCGGGCCGGCCGCCAAATCCCGGCTGGGTTACATTTGTCTGACGCTCTGATGTAAACGTACTGAATATTTTCTCGTACAGGGCACCCTGATACGAGCGCCGCGCCGCAATCAACAGCGTTGTTTTCTTGTTGAGGGGCGTTTCAATGAAGCCATTCATGCTCAACAAACTCAGGTCGGCTCCCATGTTAAACTGGTTCTTATTGCCGTCTTTACCCGTAATTTCGGCCACTGCCGAAATCCTCCCCCCAAATTTGGCATCAAAACCACCCTTATATAACTGTATATCTTTGAGGGCGTTGTAATTAAAAGCGGAGAAAAACCCAAATAAGTGGTCAACGTGATAGACCGTAAAACCATCGTACAAAACCAGCGTCTGGTCGGGCGTGCCACCGCGCACGTACAAACCCGACGAGGATTCGTTGGAAGCACTCACGCCGGGCATCAATTGGAAGGCTCTAAAAGGGTCCCGTTCGCCAATATTGGGCAACTTTGCCAAGTTCTTGGGCGTCATTTTTATCATCCCCACGATTTCATTGGCCTTCAACACTTCGGTTTTTTCACCCATGACCATGACCTCTTCCAACTCCTGTTCACCGGGTTCGATTTCGATGACGAAATTTTGCAGGGGTGTCTGCGGCGAAAGATGCACGGTGGCATTTTTGTAACCTACATAACTGACCAAGATTGTTACGGTATCTGAGGGTACTTTTAGGAGTGTATAATATCCGTCCACGTTGGTCTGCACGCCAATTTTACTGCCCAACACCGCTACAGTCGCGAACGGCATACTTTCGTTGGTTTTTCGTTCAACGACCTTGCCCATCAACGTAAAATCGGTGCGGGTTGGCTGCCCCCGATACCGCGTATCAAATTCTTTACGGGCGTTTTGGAGTACCTGCGTTGCCGTTTTAGGCACAATCTGAATGACGTTGGCATCATCAATGTAAAACGTCAGGTCTTTGGTTTCTTTCAGCGTTCCTTTGATACCATCCAACAACTTGGTATTATCAAACCAATACGAAACACGGTACTTTTTCAACAGCTCAACATTGTAACCAATCTTGAATTTGTATTTTTTCTGCAAATCTGCAATGACCTCATTCAGCGGTTTATTGTTATAAAACTCATCTTTGATAATCATCGCCGCTACTGAATCAGCGGGGGTTGTTAAGGTTTGGGCGTGGGAAATCAGCCCCGCCATCACGAGGAGGATGGGTAGAAATTTTCTCATAAGTCGATAGGTATAGCCTTTTTATAAACTTTTGGTAGCTGCTATTTTCACCGTTACCTGAACGGTATTCCCCGATTCATCCGTATCAGGATAAGTCTCTTCGAGGGATAAGTTTCCATTGCCAATTTGGCCCACTGATATGCCCGCATTCAGCATTTCAAAATTGCCGTTTCCGAGCGCTTTAAGCTCAATACTGTCGTAAGTATCGTTGTAGGTTTGCATGGCTCCAGTGCTATCGCGCTGAGAGATGCTGAGTACCAAAGTGAGCGTGCTTGCGGCTTTTTTGGCTACATCAAACGAAATCGCAACGTTTTCCTTGATTAGGGTATTGGTTAGGTCAATGCTTTGGGCTACGCCATTGATGGATTCAGAATAAGTGGTGGCAGCATAAGCCCCAATGACCTGATCGGCGGGGTCTGGTTCGACCTCATTGTTGGTACAACCAGAGAAGATAAGCATAAGCGCCAATGCGCTGATTGACAGAATACTTGTGAAAGTTTTCATAACTAAAAATCGGGAAGATTGGTTGTGATAAAAAATCAAACTGAGAATGGTGGGAATAAAGAAAAAGAAGCAGATAAAATCTCCTCATTCGGGGGGAATGACCGCCCAAAATGAGGAGATAAATCAATGATTACTTACCATGCTTTGAGCGTTTGCCTTCTCCTTCAGGATGGGCAGGAGGGGTGGTTGCCTCAATAAATGCGCCGTCGGCGGCAAATTTTAATACTTTAACGGCAGTATCCAATTTGACCGCCACGTAAAATTCTCCCGCTTCATTCGTGCCGGCTTTCTTTATTTCATAGCCTGCATAGTTGGCGGTGATGTAGGTCGTGATGGCCGCTGGCAAAGCTGCTGTTTCTACCTTTGTCAATTTGGCGCCTTTACCGTATTTTTCAAGGGCTTTGTTGAAAGTACCGTCGGCATTAAAGAGCAATCCTTTTGATGTACCATCCGCCAATTTAAGGCCTACCACAATCTTACCTTCTGTGTCTTTTCCAGCAAACTGAATTTCAGCCCCTGCATAGTTGGTGGTGATATATGTGGTGATTGCAGCGGGCAAATCAGCGGCGGCTACTTCGGTCAATTTACCTTTGCATTTTTGTTTGGTAACGGTATCCGTCACTGCCGCACTGCGCGCCGCCGACAGTTCGACCATTTCGGTCAAATCCTCATCTACGGCATTGACTTCGTCGCGGTTACAGCTCACTAAAAACAATCCAAACAGCGCAAACAGGATAACAAGTGATTTTTTCATGGTTTTCTTAAAATTAGTTAAAAACGATTGATTTCAGAGAGCATTACGCTGGGATATTCAGGAGTGTGGCATAAAAAATCAATTATTTTTGAAGAAAAATAAATACGTACATTGCTGCAACGCACGGCATTTACGGCGCGTATTACGGGTATGTGGTAATTGTATAAAGAGCAGCTAATCACCATCCAAAAAACGCTACAACCTTGTTTTTTAGAAAGAAAACCAACTTTACGGAAGATGACCTAGAAGACGTCATTCGAGCGTGTCTGAACAACGACGGGCGCGCGCAGCGAATGCTTTTTCAACAGTTTTTCGGGTATGCAAAAGGCATAAGTCTGCGGTATTCGTCGTCGATGGAAGAAGCCGAAGAAATCCTGAATGAAAGCTTTTTAAAAGTTTTCCAGCACCTCGACCGCTACGACCTGAACCAACCCTTCAAAGCTTGGCTGAGAACCATCGTGGTCAACACCGCCATCAGCTATTACCGTAAGAATCAGAAGTTTCACGGAGAAATTGGGTTAGACAATATCCACGAACCTTCGATTGACGAATCGGTCATTGATCAGATTTCGGCCGAGGAGATTTTGGCCTTGGTGCAACAGTTGAAGCCCATTTATCGTACAGTATTTACGATGCACGTTGTCGATGGCTATCAGCTCCGCGAAATTGCCGATGTACTCAATTTTAACGAAGCAACCGTACGCTCCCATTTTGCTAGGGCCCGTACGCGGCTTCAGGAACTGGTCAAACAATCGTACCCTTTCTTTGCGGAAGGCAATGCCGACCAGAAATTTAAGTAGGCACCATAATCATTTGTTGCATTGGCAACCATACACAAAAAACTAAGCGCAGTTGCGCACAAAAACAAACAATGAAACCCGAGAAATTTGACGAAGCTATACGCCGAAAGTTAGAAGGGATTCAACCCAGTTTTCAGGAAGAAGATTGGGCGAAATTTAAGGCGTTCAAAAACACCCATGCCCCCGTTTCGTTTGTACAGCGATTCGGGCGCTCGATGCTCTACACGGCGGCCAGCGTGGCGGCGGCAGTGATGGTATTCGCGAATGTATACCAATACCGACAAAATCGGCAATTAGACCAACAGGTTGCCAAATTAAAAACGCAGCTCGGCCAAAAAGAAGATGCCCCCGTGCGAACTTCAACGCGGGTCGATACGGTATACATTACCAAATACATTTCTGTCGAATCCAACCAACCTCAACCTGACGCCTATGCCCAAACTTTACCTCAATCGAATGAAAATGAACTGTCGAACGATGGCATAGCTCCTGACGAGGCCGCGCCTATCGCTGGAGGGCTAAAAAATGTCGGCAAGATTATTCGGCAGAACCCCAATGAACGCATCAGCGAAGCCTTTGAGCGGCCAACAAATGCTGACCCAGAAGCAACGGAACTCAAAGAATCAACTCCAACGTTGGAAAATGAACCACCTGCCAAACCCGTGAGAAATGCGCTCAAAGAGAAAAACACAAACAGCACGTTTTCGAAAGAAACCGCAGGCAGTACTCCACGAACGTTGAAATCACAAACAACGGTGGCGCAGTCGGGCAGCGTGAACAACCAAAAAAACGCCCCAAAACTGGAACAATCAGGCATCATCAATGAGGCAACTGAACCAACAACGCCCGTTGAGACCGCCAACAACGCGTTGACCCGCCAAATTGAGCTGTCACCATTGGAGCCAAACCAAGCCGAAGAATTGGACGGAGTGCAACCCGCCGAAATTCACGTAAAACGCTACGCTTATGCGGCATTACCGAGCAAATCGGCTCCCGCTACAGCCACAAATAAGGCAAAGACCACGCCACCTCCACCGTCCATTTCGTTGCGGAATGTCCGCTTTCGTGTGGGAGGAGGTTTGAATATCGGTGATAAATACACGGGCTACGGCCTCATGACTAGTGTTTTATTGGGTAAATACTGGAGTCTTGACGTGGGTCTTGCCAAGGCAAAAATCACGGGTCCGCAGTATTTTACGGAAGATATTTTTAAGGAAAAAACAGGACGTCCGTTCCAAACCTGGCACAAATCTGACGACGTACGCCCTCCTTTTATGCCTCCGCAGGTGTTTGACATCAAGACCGACGTCACCCTTCTACGCCTTCCCATCAGCCTAACGTATCGTTGGCCCATCAAAGATGGTTTTACCCTTCTTTTTTCGGGAGGAACCAACCTCAATCTAACGGCTCAGCAGTGCTATCGTTATTTTTATAAAGAGCGCAACGGTGAGTTTAAGGAAAAAGAAGGCAATTTCAGTATCAAACCAGCGGTTTCCAATGATATTATGATTGCCACGGGAGTCGAAAAACAGTGGCGGAGTTTAGCTTTTCAGGTGGAAGCCTACGCCGCGCCTTACCTCCAAAAGCCCTCCTACCTCTCCGATAACCGCAACCTTGGGGTACGATTTAAAGTTTTGTATCAGTTTGGCAAAAAGCAAATCTAAGTACGTATTTCCTGCCTAATCAACCCAAAGACCCGTCTGGCTACGTAGCCGACGGGTTATTTTTTTATCTTTGACGGTCACTCTGTTTTCCTGTAACTTACTATGCGAATTTCATTTGTCGGGGCTGGCAACGTAGCCTGGCATTTAGCACAGGCGCTTGAACATGCCGGCCACCATATTGTAGAGGTTTTCAGTCGCGATACCCGCAACGCCCGCCGTTTGGTCAATAAATTGTACGACACCACGGTAGTACCTGATTTGGACTTTGCCGAAAGTGCCGCCGAGCTCATCATTTTGGCCGTGGCCGACGACGCACTCGACGAGGTCATGCAGCGTCTGGTGTTGCCAGAAGAATGCATTCTTGTGCATACCTCAGGCACCAAAACCCTGGAAGAACTCGAACGTTTGGTCGGTATTTATAGCGATGTCCCCGCCCATACGGGGGTATTTTATCCACTTCAGACCTTCAGTAGAGAAGTGCCCATTCAGTTTACGGAAGTACCGCTTTGCATTGAAGCCACTGAGCCTGCTACGGAATCCATCCTTATCAAATTGGCGCAAGACCTCAGCAACGTGGTGTATATCATGAGCTCCGAAGAACGGGCCATTATGCACGTAGCGGCAGTGTTTGCCTGCAACTTCACCAACCATCTTTTTGCCATTTCAAAACGAATGCTAGACGCTGAGCATCTGGAATTCGATTTATTGAAACCCCTCATTCGTGAAACCGTCCGAAAAGCCCTGGAAGCCCCCGATCCCGCCATGGTCCAGACGGGCCCAGCGCGGCGCGGCGATCATCAAATCATCGAACGACATTTAGATTACCTTGAGCGTTATCCCGCTTATCAAGGTTTATACGAAGTATTGACCGAAAGTATCATGAAAAAGTAGACGCGCATTAACCATCGCCTCTTCCCCATTCGCGAATCAAATTTCCACCTACCGGAATCCAGTCTGAGATTACACTGATGATTTGGGGCGCAATAGGAACGGTATAGTCATACAGAAAGCTTTCCATGCGGTACTTGGGTGGTATTTGAATGCCTACGGTGCTCAATAGCCAAAAGAAAACACTGATGCCAAACACCCAAGTAAAGATACCCACGGCCGCACCCGCGAGGTTGTCGAGCGTACCGAGCAAGGTATAACGTAGCATAGAGCGCATCGAATACCCTAGGCGATTGACCATAAAAACGGTCGGGAAGAAAATAACGGAAAAACCAACAAAAGGCAGAAATCGTCTTACCAGTTCTGCAGTAAGATAAGGTGCCAGCAGGTCGGTTCCGAAGCGTAGAAACTTAAATCCTACAATCATGGCTATCACAAAGGCAGCCACTCCCACAATTTCAATCAGGAGACCTTTGCGATAGCCATTAAACGCCCCCCAAGCAAGGGGAATAATAATCAATAAATCTAATGTGTTCATTCGAAAACTTAGGCCAACAAACTCTTCACTAACGTCTGCACTACCTTTCCGTCGGTTTGCCCTGCCAGTTCTTTCATAGCGAGGCCCATTACTTTGCCCATGTCAGATGGGGCTTTTGCACCTACGCGGTCAATAATTTCCTGTAGTTTGGCTTTTACCTCGTCTTCGGTGAGTTGTTTTGGCAAATATTTTTCGATGACCGCAATTTCAGCGATTTCTTTTTCGAGCAAATCAGGACGATTTTGCTGCTCATAAATGGCGGCTGAGTCACGGCGTTGTTTAGCGGCCTTCGTTAGCAGCTTCAATTCATCATCGGCGCTGATTCCGTTGGCTCCTTCTTTGGTTTCTTCCAATAAAATTAACGACTTAATGGCCCTTAATGCCCGCAACGTATCCTGATTTTTGTCGCGCATGGCTTGTTTGATGTCTTCGTCTATGCGTTGTTTGAGTGACATATCTATTTGTAAATTAGAACATTAGTAATTCAGCACGTTTTTTACGCACTATAATTCATTCGCAAATCTACAAAAAAACGCGGTAAGGCTTGGATTATTTAAAAGGAGTTTGCTATCTTTGCAGCCTGAAAACACGGAGGTTGTAGCTCAGTCGGTTAGAGCGTCGGATTGTGGTTCCGAAGGCCGCGGGTTCGAGCCCCGTCTTCCTCCCCAAATAAAACTTTCAGATTGTGGTTGCGAAAGCAACGAGTTCGAGTCGCAACGGCGAACCGTCGCAGCAGCGAACCGTCCCGTCTTTCTCCCTTCTCAAAAATCCTGGTGCATTGCACCGGGATTTTTTGTTTTGTATATTTCTAAAAACATTTTTCCTTTCTATCGGTTCAAAATGGTATGTATTCTTATTTAAGCCAACTTCGCTCTCCAGCTGGCCAACGCGTTATTTTTATTGTGTTGCCACTCATGCACTTAGCCGGTTTTATCGGGTTACAGTTTCCGCCAACGCAAGCGCTTTTTAAGGCACTGGTCCCTTTTCACCTGCTGAGTTCATTGGGGCTATTGTTACTTTTTCATACCGACTGGAACAAAAATATGTTTATTTTTTGCGCAGTGGCTTACTTTGTTGGATTTATGATTGAAGCTTTGGGTGTGCATACGGGTCTTATTTTCGGTCAATACCATTATGGCGCAACCTTGGGTTGGAAATTCATCGAAATTCCTTTGGTAATCGGGGCAAATTGGCTTGTCCTTATCTATTGCGCGGGTATTATCGCAAATACGTGGAATCAAGCTCCATTGACCAAAGCACTCCTGGCCGCAATGGTGGTGGTAGCGCTAGATATTTTAATTGAACCCGTTGCCATCCGATTGGATTTCTGGCAGTGGGCAAACAATACTGTGCCTCTACAAAACTATGTAGCTTGGTATGTGGTTGCGTTTGGTCTATTGTGGTTGTTTTACAAACTTCCATTTCACAAACAAAACCGATTGGCGGGCTTGTTACTAATATGCCAATTTGCTTTTTTTTTATCCCACAACGCAGCTTATTTTATTGAAAAACAATAATTTAAAACATTTTTAAGCACAGGTAGTTCTACAAATGACGGTACTCTTTGGCACTTTTAAAGACATTACCGAAAACCATTACAGCCTTTTCAGTTTTCAGTCATTATTATAACTACTTTTCAGCTCAATTGTGGAAGCAGCTATCAATCATTTTGGTAAATTTTAAAGCAGACGATGAGCAACTATTCTATCCGAGATTTAGAACAGCTTTCTGGAATCAAAGCACACACGCTGCGTATCTGGGAGCAACGCTATAACATCATTCAGCCCAAACGTACGGATACCAACATTCGTATGTATGACGACCACGACCTTAAATTAGTCCTCAATATCTCGTTGCTCAAAGACCACGGGTTCAAAATATCTGAGATTTCGAAATTACCGCTTGACGAAATGGCCAAAGAAGTCATTGCCATTTCGGACAAAAAATTAAATTATCCTGACCAAATTCACGCCCTGACCATTTCAATGATTGATTTGGACGAAGAGCGTTTTGAGAAAATCATCAGTACCAATTTCCTGCAATTTGGGTTTGAGAATACAATGCTCAATATTATTTATCCTTTTTTGAGCCGTGTCGGAACCCTCTGGATGACTGGCTCCATCGGGCCCGCCCAAGAACACTTTATGAGCAACCTCATTCGCCAAAAAGTAATTGTGGCAATTGATGGGCAGGTGATTAAACACCGCCCCGACGTTAAGAAGTTTTTGTTGTACTTACCCGAAGGAGAATTGCACGAAATCGGACTGCTTTTTGCAACCTACGTGATTCGTTCGCGCAACCACAAAGTGATTTATTTGGGGCAGACGCTACCGTTCAGTGAATTGATTTTTGCCCACGAGGTACACAAACCCGATTTTATTTTCTCTATACTCACTTCAGTACCTGCCAACGAAGAGGTACAACCCTACGTTGACAGGCTATGCAGTCAGTTTCCTGAGACTCAAATTTTATTGACGGGTTATCAAGTAGTGGGTCAGGACATTCAAACGGGCCCCAACGCCGCTATTATCAACAAAACCGAAGATTTAGTAGATTATCTTCATTAATAGTATTTATCAACCATCAAATAATTCTGAACGTAGTCTTTCACGCCTTCTTCGAGGGTGTGAAAAGGCTTTGTGTAGCCAATAGAACGGAGTTTGTTCATGTTGGCTTGGGTAAAATACTGGTACTTGTCGCGGATATCGGCGGGGGTATCCACAAAATTAATTTGGGGTTCTATGCCCATTGCCTCAAAGGTATTGGTCGCTAAGTCCACAAACGTCCGCGCTTTTCCACTTCCCAGATTATAAATACCAGAGTTTCGACGATGGTGCATCAAAAACGAACAAACCTCTACCACGTCTTTTACGTACACAAAATCCCGCATCTGCTCTCCATCCTTAAAATCAGGATGATGAGATTTGAACAAACGCATCTGTTTGGTGTCTTTGATTTGGTGATAGGCATGAAAAATAACCGAAGCCATTCGGCCTTTGTGGTATTCGTTGGGCCCGTATACGTTGAAAAACTTCAACCCTGCCCAGAAAAAAGGCTTTTTTTCTTGCTGCAATGCCCAATTATCAAAATCATTTTTTGACTCTCCATAAGGATTGAGCGGCTTCAATTTAGGAATCTGCAACTCATTGTCGTCGTAGCCCAATTCGCCCAAACCATACGTAGCCGCCGAAGAAGCATACACCAGCGGGATTTGATAATCAATGCACTTTTGCCAAATTTTCTGCGAATAGCGTACGTTCAGCTCGTCAAAGACCGCATAGTCAAATTCGGTAGTATCTGTGCGTGCTCCAATGTGAAAAATAAACTCTACTTCGTAGTAATTTTGGTCTAGCCATTCAAAAAACGACTCGCGTTCGACCCGTTCCTGAATCTTTTTTCCGTCTAAATTGTGCGATTTTTCAATCTTCGAAAAATCATCAACTGCAATTATAAAATTGAAGTTTTCTTCGTTGAGCTTACTGATAAGACAGCTTCCGATAAAGCCCGCAGCCCCCGTGACAATAATCATACTGATAGCTTATGATAAGGCGTTTAACTAGTGGGTTTCAAATGGTTGGTACAGTAAAAATACCTAGTAAAATATTTACAAAGGTATATAATAATTTGAACAAAAAAACAGTTAAAATTCGTGGAATAAATTGTACTTTTTAAATAAAAACAACTCCTTTATAAAGAACTTTCGGAAACGAGTTTTTGGTCGTAATTTTGTCGGAAATTAATACTGAAAAGTAAAGGCAGCGGGCTACTTGGCTTACTGCATATTCTTAAATTTATATGGTGTACGTAACACGTAAAGAACATTTCAACGCTGCTCACCGGGTTTATAACCCGAGTTGGTCGGATGAAAAAAACACGGAAGTATTTGGGATTTGTGCCAATCCAAACTTTCATGGGCACAATTTTGAACTGCTAGTGACCGTCAAAGGAAAAATCAATCCCGATACTGGCTTTGTGGTAGATATGAAATTGCTGGGCAATCTGATGAAAACCGCCGTTATTGATAAAGTGGATCACAGGAATCTCAACCTAGACGTTGATTTTATGCAGGGAATCATTCCAAGTTGTGAAAACTTCATTGTGGAAATTTGGAACGTTTTGGAAAAAGGCTTGACCGAGCTCGCCCCCAATACAAAACTGCATTATCTTAAATTGATTGAAACTCCCAAAAATTTTGTAGAGTATTACGGAGAATAACGTATTGTCAATCACGTTTTTTGCCAATTTAAGCCATCCATTTTGAACAAGTCCATCCTTCCTATTTCGTTCCTAACGGCCGCTTTGGTCATCGTAGGGGTTTACATATATTATATAAATCTTTACGCAGTCAACATTCCTATCACGGACGACTATGACTTGGTCCGGGTCAAATATATGCTGTTGACCAATGATTTTTCTCTTTGGCAAAAAATACAGCTTTTATTAGAGCCAGAAAACGACCACCGGATACTTGTGCCCCGTTCGATAGCGCTCTGCGTCTATGCCATTAAAGGATACATTGACTACCGAACCCTCATCTGGATTGTCAACGGAAGCTTAATGGGAATCTTGGGCTTTTGGTTCATTAGTTTTCTAAAAAGGGGATTTGTGGCGGGGTACTTTATTCCGGTATTGCTCTGGTATCTTACTCCTTTTGTGTTTGATGTAACCCTTTGGGGCATCAACGGTATGCAGCATACGACATTGAATTTGTTGGTTTTTGCCACTTTTTATCTTTTGGCTTACCATCCTGCGGCGGTTCCAACCCTTTTTGCGTTTGTTTTGGCTTTTGCCGCCACGTTTACCAACGGGAACGGTTTTTTGGTCTTTCCGGCGGGCCTTACGATGCTGCTTTTGGCCAAAGAGCGCACCAAAAGTTTGTGGTGGAGCGTCGGCATGGTGGCAGCACTATTGGCATATTTTCTTAATTACAGCGTAGGGCAAGCAACCAAAGTGACGATTTCGGGTGAATTCATTCAAAATCTCATCGTAAGTTTTGCGGCCCTGTCGGGCGGATGGTTGGCGGCCTTTAAAGGGTCGAATCAAGACTTTTTGCTTTGGGGAGCGTTTGGTATTGGACTGATAACCTTACTCTCACTGGTCATTTGGCTGACGCTCAACACGCTTTTTTCGCCCCCAAAACCCGTCAAAAACAAGCCCTATTTTTGGGTGGGAATCTTTGTATTTTCGGTGTTAACCATCGGTATTATTGCCGTTTCGCGGGGCGGACGAGATGTGTATTCTGTATTTACCAGTCGTTATAGCCTCTATCCTTTGCACCTGCTGACGCTCGTTTACGTGATGCTGTTGGTCTGGAAACCCGTTTCGCGGGCGTGGATTTCGGGCGTGGCCGCCGCCTTTGGTCTGACCTTTGCGGTGGCAAGTGTGTATCAATACCAAATCGACGTTGACGTTCGTCGCCGTAGTCTCGTGGCCGACCATTATAACTGGCGACAACACCACAAACTCATTACGCATTTCCGGAGCGAATTGGCCGACTTTTTTACGCAACCCGCTTACAAAAAAGGCATCTATCGCTTTGCTGATTCGCCTTTGGCTGCGGCGGAGCCTTCCCTAGCCCAACCAGTGGATACCACTTCTCTCCAGCCATTCCAACTGACATTGAACAGCACTTCAAAGCCCGTTGATTTTTTTGGACATCCACAAACAGTTTGGCAATTTACGCTTGAAAACAACGATTGTCCTCAACCCGGATTGGGGAAAGGAAATGGGGTGTTTATTGTTCTAAAATCTCGTCAAAATACCACTTACGTGTTGCCCACTTGGCCGAGTCAGGCGGGGAAAAAGCAGTTTTTGGCCCGCGGAGAACTCTATCGGCCCGGTTTTAAAGTAACGCTGTACAACGAGAACTTTCGACCGGACGATTATCAAATCGGCATTTTGTATTCCACCAAAGAAGGCAATAAACTTCAATACACTTCCAACGTGCTTCGGGTCGATTCCCTTCGCGCTCAACTCCTGACCCGCCCATGAAATACTACCTCATTGCGGGCGAACGCTCGGGCGACTTACACGGCAGCAACCTCATCAAAGCCATCAAACAACACGACCCCGAAGCCGAGTTTAGGGCGTGGGGCGGTGATATGATGCAGGCCGCTGGCGCAACGCTGGTGAAGCACTATGCCGAAATGGCGTTTATGGGTTTTTGGGAAGTCGCCAAGAACTTGGGTACCATCTCAGGTTTTTTGAAAGCGTGCAAAGCCGACCTCCTCTCCTACCAACCCGACGTTCTGATATTAATTGATTACGCAGGTTTCAACATGCGGATGGCTCGTTTTGCCCACGAAAACGGCTTCCAGACATTCTACTACATTTCCCCAAAAGTATGGGCGTGGAACCAAAACCGCGCTTTGAAACTCAAACATGATGTTGACAAACTGTTTGTCATTTTTCCGTTTGAAAAAGCCTTTTTCAAACGTTTTGACTACGAGGTAGACTACGTTGGCAATCCACTTTTTGATGCCATTGCCGATTTTACCCCCAATCCTAATTTCTTGGTTGAAAATAAACTCGACCCTCAAAAGCCCGTCATTGCGTTATTGCCTGGCAGCCGTCGGCAGGAAGTGGAGCAAATGTTGACGCTCATGACTTCTACCAAACCTCAGTTTTCTGAGTATCAATACGTGATTGCGGGCGTAAGTAATTTACCGAATGAACTTTATGAACCTTTTGAAAAAGAAGGCATTAAACGCGTAACGGACGACGCTTACAATTTGCTTTCAGTGGCCACGGCGGCACTGGTCACTTCGGGTACGGCTACCCTCGAAACGGCTCTTTTTGAAGTTCCACAGGTAGTTTGCTATAAAACGGGTGCGCTCAGTTATCTGATTGCCAAGAATTTGATTCGTGTCCCTTACATTTCACTGGTCAATCTTGTGGCCGAAAAAGAAGCCGTAAAAGAACTGATTCAGAACGATTTAACATCACAACATCTGACGGAAGAACTACGGGCGGTGCTACCCAAGGGCGCGCGCCGCGAAGCCCAACTTCAGGATTATCGACACGTAAAAGCACTTTTGGGTGAAAAAGGGGCTTCCGAAAAAACGGGTGAATTGATGGTGAAATATTTAAAAGAAGCCAAAAAATAAAGTCCACGCGATTTACTTACCCTTTCAAGATTTCCTCCAATTCAGCCTGTTGCCGCAGGTGATGCTTAAAGTGCATCTCCATGTTATGATACCATTCACGGGCATTGAGCCAACCAAAAACAGGGTGGATACATTTATATTCTCCCGCATCACGTCCAACGGTTTCGATTAGTTTTTGGGCATCGAGTAGCACTTTTTCCAACAACGGTCCATAGGCAGAACGCGTTTTTGCCACTGGTTCGGACCCTCTCAGCGCCTCAGGAATTTTGACTTTAACGGGTGGAAAGCTGTTGTATTTAAAGATATTATCTCCGTATTTGTTTTTTTCTCCGCCCAATTGGCCTTTGCGTTGCTCAAGACAACGCAGGGTATTGGCCAAAAAGAAAAAATTAGAGGTAAGCACTAAATGCTCGTACATCTGCCCCAACGACCACACATCTTCGGCCGATTTATGGGTAAATTGTTCGTCAGAATAGCGGCCAAGGGCTTCCTGATAGCCTTTAATTACCGTCCCCAAACGTTCGTAAATTTCAACGGGCGAAAGTGAGAAGGTCATGGTTCAATACAAGATTGAGCAGTAATTATGCTTTAAGGTCTTTGGGCATTTTCAAGGATTTTAACAATCCATAAATAATCAGTAGCACCGTGGCGACAAACGAAAACCATTTAATCATTTTGAAAATTTCGCAAAAACTCGCCACGGTCATCGACTGCTCAGGGTAGCTTTTGAGCATCGTAACGATGGTGATATTCTCTAAATAATCAAATACTAAAGAGACAAACGGGAACAAGTTTACGTAGGCAAAAGGGGCGTAGGATTTCCGATAATACAACAAAGACAAAATCACCGCAAACAAGCAGGAATACACAATGGGATAAACCACATCGGTGGTCATTTCAATCGTTGCGTAAAAAGCCCGCGCTGCCTCCCCGTATTCTTCAACCATTTGCAGGGTCCGGGAAGGCGTAAATCCAATCGTCAAATCAATAGGTCCTAGGGTTTTTCCCGACAGGTGATTCATTCGAATTTCGGCATTTTTAAGAAAGTACGCAGGAAATACAATGTACAATGCCAACAACAACAACAAGGTTTTCCAATTTGAAAATTGATAAAAAAACGTTGAGAGAGCTTTCATTTAGTCGTAGGTTTTGACGGTTTAACAAAAATTGAGCATTGAAAAGGCACAAAACCCTTTACTGGCAAGAATAATAATAAAAACACTGTGCCAGACTCAACTACCGACTCGGGAGCCAATTTTGACAAATAAAACGAAAAATAGCGCATATTTTCATACACTTCTCAATAATTAGACCCTCTAATCGAAAAATACCAGGGGAAATTTCAACCAAATTTGCCCCAAAACACCGCCCTTTGCTGTTTTTTAAACAAGTCAATTCATACCGAAAATTATGCTGATTGGCTTTTTTTTACCAATTTAGCAACCGCCGCCCAATCTCCACCTCTACTGGCAGTCTCACTGCCAACAAAGGTGTTTTGTAACCAACCTAACTTACATGCAATCTGTTGACCCACAACCTAAAAACAATCAATTACTTAAAATCCTCGGCGTAGGTTTTGGCATCGCCGTCACCATCGGCGGCACCATCGGCACGGGTATTCTGCGCAAACCTGGCCCCATCGCCAATGCCCTCGGCGACCCGTGGCTCATTATGGGTGTGTGGGTGCTGGTGAGCATATACGCACTACTGGGGGTACTCTGTACCATTGAGTTAGGGGTTACGTTTCCCAAAGCAGGCGCTTGGTATGTTTATGCCAAACGGGCGTTTGGAGGCTACGCGGGCTTTGTGGTAGGCTTCAACAGTTGGCTGGGCACGTCTTCCGCCACGGCCTTCGGGGCCTTTACCATGAGCGAATACATCGCGCTACTTTTGCCCCAAACGGCTGGGTATGAATCTTTCATGGCAGTGGGCATTTTGTTGGCCCTTGGGCTGCTTCATTGGATTGGCCTACGCACCGCCAGCCGCGCCCAAGAAATCATGAGCGTGGCCAAAGCCGTGGGTCTTTTTGCGTTTGTCGTGATTTGTTTTATCTACGGCGACGCCGTTACGCCCACACAAGTAGTAGAAACGACCGCCGACGCCATGCAAAAAGGTTCTATGATTGGAGCCATTATCTTTGCGCTACAAGCCATTTTTTATACCTACGACGGCTGGCACACCGCCGCCTATTTTGCCGAAGAAGATGCCGACCCGTCCCGCAACCTGCCCAAGTCCATGCTCGGCGGGCTGGCGCTCATTGTAGCCATCTACTTACTGGTCAACGCCGCCATTCTGTACATTTTGCCCATGCCCGTATTGCAACAATCCAAACTCGCCGCCGCCGATGCCATTACGTTGATTTTCGGCGAGCAATCGGGCAAAATTGTGACGTTCTTTCTGATGATTTCCATTCTAGGGATTGTCAACGCGCAGGTGATGTTTAACCCCCGCGTGCTTTATTCCATGGGCCGCGATGGACTGTTTATTTCGCAGGCCACCCGCGTCAATGCCGGCGGTACGCCCAGCATTGCCATGCCGTTGTCGGTTGCGATGGCCGTTTTGTTTATCGTCAGTGGCAAGGAAGCCAGCGGCAAACTCTCCGACATCGCCACGTTTTTCTTCGTGATTGGCTATACTTCGGGCTTTGCGTCGTTGTTGTACCTCCGCAAAACTGAACCCGACATTCCACGCCCTTGGAAAGTGCCCGGCTATCCCCTCATTCCGTGGATTGTGTTGATTGCTTCTTTGGCATTTTTGATTGGGGCTGGCTTTCAAGACCCCGGCAGTAGCGTCTATGCGCTCGGCTTTCTGATACTGAGTTATCCTTTGTATTTGGGAGTGAAATGGTGGAATAGGAAGTAATGCGGGTGCAATTTCATCGCACATTTTATAAGTTTGCGCTACTGCGACTTTGTATGAATAAATTTGCTTAATTACTTGATTGGAACGATTACGATATTTTTATGACTGCTCGTTCGCAGGGATATACGGCTGTCATTCTTGAGATTTATAAATAGCATTGCTACGGATTCACCTCCACAGTTCTTCCCGCGCGACCAGCACTGTTGAACACCCTAAATTTCATGCCTTTACTCAGCAAGATAGACTGCGAATATACCGCGCTATTGGCCGTAGGTTCTGTGCCATCAGTCGTATAACGGATAGTTAATCCGGGCAATTGTACATTAGCCTTTACTTCATTTCCTTCCACTAGAGCCCCTGCCGTTGGCAAACGATAAGCAAACCCTCCCGCAAACGATTCGAGACGCGGCAATTCACGTTTGCCAAGTTGATTGGCAAAAACCGACCACGCTTTTTGGTAGGCTTTTTCATCATTCGTTTCCGCCCAAGCGGGCGACTGCGCCCATGCCCGTTCGGCCATTCCCATGAGTTTTGGCAACATCATGTAGTCCATTCTTTCGGGCGAATTGACCGTTTCGCTCCAGAGAAGCCCCTGAATACCCACAATATTTTGCTTTCCGTAATCGGTGAGACGCTCTTTTCCGTTGAAAATAGAACGGTCGAGGGGATTGCCCAGACGGTCTTCTTTGGAATTTTTGAAATAATCGTAAGGAATGAACGAAAACGGTTTGTCGACGTCGGTATACGCACCCCAATAGTAGCCGGGTTCGTCAAAAGATTTGTAGTACGACATATCAAAATACAAGTGCGTCACGCACGACAGTACCACTTTGTAGCCCGCATTGGCCAGTCGATACGCCAAGTCTTCGGCACCCCAGCCCAGTACGTTGTTCCACACATCCACCTGCATATCTTGCCCTACAAAATCAGGATTGGGAATAATGTGACTTTTGCCGTCGAGGAGCGTTTTTCGCATCGCAATTTCTTCCCAACCATACAAAAACAAGCCTCGTTTTTGGACCAAATCGTTGATTTTTCCGTAGAAATAATACCAAAGGTCGTCGGTTGTTTTCAGTTCTGGATTTTGCTGACGGAGCTTTTCGACCGCCGGAGAACTGGTCCAAACGCCCGTCGGGACTTCGTCGCCGCCGTAATGAATGGTTTCGAGTGGCGCGCCTGCTTCGCGGTACATCGCCAAAATATCATCGGTGACGGTTTCTAAAAAACGATAGGCGGAAGGCAACGCCACGTTGATGACATTGTCGTTGTACATCTGTACCGAGCGATACACCGAGCGGTCGGTGGGGTCGTGCAAGAGGTATTTTTCGGCTTCCACTTTGCGGCCTTCGGCGAGTTTGGTCATGTACCGCGCTTCCATCGCCTTAATGGCCGCCCGGGCGTGACCCGGTGCTTCTATTTCGGGAATCACTTTGATATGACGCGCGGTGGCGTAGCGTAAAATATCCACAAATTCCAATCGACTGTAGTACCCTGTGCCCGCATTGGCGGTTAGGTCGGGGCCAGAGCCATAGGCAGGAGGGAGATTTTTTAGTGGGGTATTGGAGTGCCCGCGCGTGGCCCCTACCTGCGTCAATTCGGGCAGCGAAGGCATTTCCAAACGCCAGCCTTCATCATCTGAAAAATGCAAATGCAGCACGTTGAGTTTATAAAAACCCATCAAGTCGAGCAATTTTAAAAGCTGTTTTTTGGAATGGAAATTACGGGCAATGTCCAACATGATGGCCCGATGACCAAAACGGGGTTGGTCGTTTACTTCAACACCCGCTACGGTTAAGCTCGCCTGCGTTTTCCCCCACAAAGTAGGGGGCAGCAACGCCAACAATGACTGCACTCCATAAAAAGCACCCGCCCGGTCAGCGGCGGCAATCTCTGCCCCTTTTTCATTGACAACCAACCGATACGCTTCTTTTGCGAGGCTGCTATCCACCCGAAAAACAATGGCAGCTTCGGCCTTTTGCGTACTTGAAGCCAAAGATTTCCCAAGCATTGAACTCAACTGTCCAGCCAAAAAAGAGCCTTCTTCTTTGAAATCAGCGGGAGCAAAAAGTTTAGTTTCGGGCGTAATCACCAAAGAAGTTCCCGTTTCACGGTAGTGTTGGGGAGTTGGGAGGATTTTAGGAATTTCTTTTTCGGGAATATCCTGAATGGATTTATTTTGGGCAAAGGTCATGGCGGGCGAAATAAGCCCCAATTTATCTCCCGCAAACCGCTGGTATTGACGCGGTTGAGTGGAAGGTTTTATGGTATAATCAGTCAGCGAATAGCCTTTTTCGGGTTGTTGGTCCCACACCCAATACAGGCCAGCGGGGCCATCGGTAAAATTGACCACCCATGCTTCAGAGATAAAATTGACCTGCACCGAAGCACCCGGTTTAAGCCCCTGAAAACTGGCGGTGGGCACCAATTGAAACAAATCTCCGTTGATGTGACGCACTTTCAAGTCGGTCGATAGCGTCGTATCTACTTTGCGGACAAAATTGAAATACATCGTCCAGCCGTTTTTGGGAAGCGGTTTTTTACCCGTATTGGTAATGGTAAAAGCGGTAAGCGAAGCCGATTTTCCTTGGTGGTTGTTTTCAATGATTTCCCAACTGATTTTTAACGGGGGAGCGGCTACTTGCGCCCACAAAGCGGAAGAAATCAATAAAAGCGTCGGTAGAATGTAACGAATCATTTGGAATGGAGCAGTTAGAAAAGGAATACGATACGTTGATGAAACGCAAAAGTAAATGAACATTGCTGTTTTTTAACAAATCGTTTTGTAAAAAACCAAACGTACCCCATTTTGCAGTTGATTTCACTTCAGCCGACATTACCCATGAACAACTCTAAAAACCAACTGCTTCTTGAGCCCGTTTTTCCGTCCGATTATCCTGAAGTTACTGAGGTTTGGGAGGCATCGGTGCGGGCAACTCATCACTTTCTGCCCGAGGCCGATATTCTTTATTTCAAACCATTGATTCTGAATGAGTACCTAAAAGCCGTCGATTTGGTCTGCACCAAAGACGCAACAGGGCGGATTCTGGGCTTTATGGGCGTCCACGGCGATAGCCTTGAAATGCTTTTTATCCATCCCGACGCGCGCGGCAAGGGCATCGGAGCGCAATTTGTGCACCATGCTATTCATCAATTAAACGTACGAAAAGTAGATGTCAATGAGCAAAACCCTCAAGCATTAGGGTTTTATGAACGCATGGGATTTGTGGTTGTAAGTCGTTCAGAACTTGATGGTTTGGGTAAGCCTTATCCTATTTTACACATGGAATTGAAATAGAAAATTTGTGTAAAAAAAGAGGCCAAAAACGAATCGTTTCTGGCCTTTGATGCGTTAGCGGGCGTTTATTTATATTTTGCTTCGTCCGGCAATTAAACTCAACAAAAACAACACAATCGCAATGTAGAATACAATTTTGGCCAAGCCAGCAGCGCTTGCTGCAATACCGCCAAATCCTAAAACAGCCGCAATAAGGGCTACAACTAACAAAATTACGGTCCAGCGTATCATAGTAGTAGGTCGTTTTGAAGTTAGAATAGTTATTAAACTACCCTATTCCTTAAAATGCTATGACCAGACCTATTTTGGGGAATATTCCCTATTTATTGCCGAAAACGCGCTTATTTCACAAAAAAGTGTAGAAAAAAAACCACACTTCTACGTCAAACTTGCACGTACTACCGCCACCGTTACCAGCAGTTGCCCCACATGCCGTTGGGTATGCTCCGCCGCGTGAAAAAGCAATCCTAGTACGGTCGAGGGAATTTGGGCGCGCCCAACACCCCGAATCTCGGTCAGGGTTTCGGGATTGGTACGTTGAATTTGCGCCAATACCTGCTCTACCTGTTGACTAAACAATTGAAACAACGCCTCAAACGATTCCAGATTTTCCTGCGGTTTGCCTTCGTTGGCGAGCCATTGCAACTGCGCAGCGTTCAGGGATTCGGCCCGGGCGTAGGTAAAAAGCCGGTCGAGTACCCCGGTCAGGTGTTGCAAGTGAAACCCTACCGAAGCGACTCCTGCGGGGCGCTCCCATAGTTTATTTTCGGGAAAATCTTTGGCCAACGCCTGCACTTCTTCGCGCGCCTGCAATAGCGCATGGGCTACCGGTTGTAGCAAAGCAGGAATTTCAGGCAGTGGACCTCTCAGCCACACTTCACGGGTTTCAATGGGCGTCATATTTTTATCATTAAGCCTCCACAATGCTTTCCAAGTCGGCGGGAGAATAAAAAACGGACTTCAAGGTCTTGTTGTCGGCGGTTCGGTACACGAGGTATTTTTCGCTGTCTTCTTTATAATAACATTCCGTTCCTTTGGCCTCAAAGTGCTTAACGGTGGCTTCGGCTTCTTCGATGGTATTGCAGGCTTTGCTCATGTTTGAGCGTTGTACTTCATCAAACAGGGCTTTGAACTTGCTCCCCAATCCAAACTCCAACACCGCACCCGACAAAACGTACTGAATATCGGCCAAGGCATCGGCAACGCCCACGATGTCTTTCTCCAAAATCGCCACTTCGAGTTCTTTCAGTTCTTCCGCAATCAGGGCCACACGCAGATTGCAGCGGTCTGCCGACGGAATTTGGGGGGTATCTAAAATGGGGTGTTTGAAAGTGCGGTGAAACTCAGCAACTTGATTGAGGCAGTCTAATTGTTCCATTGAATGTAAGGTTATCTTTTTGATAAATGAGGCTCAAAACTACAAAAAAACGCGGAGAAGCCCCTCCGCGTCCGTCAATAACGCCCTAGTTCATTTCCCAAAATCAATTTCCTTGTTTTGGCAAAAAAGAAGTATCTACCTCGTACACACCATAATCTTTGGGAGAAACACGCACCGTCACTTTTTGGCCAGGCGACATAAAAGGCGCAGGATTGAACCAAATATTATCGCTTTCGTAGCTATAAACCTTTTGAGACTGTGGTTCAAAATATTGAGCAATAATCATCCAAGGATGTTTTCCACCTACCGAAAGGGATGTATTGTACCTGACATCCACCACGTCGGCCATGATAATTTGACCATGTAAGCGCAGCCAATCGTTTAGGCGTTTTCGACGCCAGCGCCAGATAAATCCGCCGTAACCTATTGCCCCAAAAATAAGTCCAATTCCGCCAAAAATACCCGGCAAAAGCCACGACTCTAGCCCAGAAAGCACGACTTCGTCGGGGTCATTGGGCAAATACCACAGGGTTACATTTTCCCCCTCATCGTAAGACGGCGGGCTTGAATACGTAGAAGAATAGTACGTGCGGCTCTCCCCCGATTGTGTCATGAACGAGATAACAGGCGCCCTTCCTCCTTTTGACGAACTGCTGAAGGAGACGACCGTCCCGGTGGTTTTGATACCATTCCGTTTGATTGTTTGATCGGCGCTCCAAGTAAAAAAACCAATGGCACCGAAAAGCGTCCCGACGGCCGCAAATATGGCAAAGAAAATACCGAAAAAATTATTCTTCATCTGCGTATGAGTTAACAAACAATGCGCTGTTTATCAGCGCTATTTTAAACAAAACTAAAAACTAATTTTTATACTCAAAATGCAATTTATTCAACGGCAAAACTCCCACGATTCAACGCCTTTATCCTACGGCTCAGTGCTTTTTCTACCCCGTTTCAGCCCTAAAAACCAACGCTTTGGTAAGTTTTATTTTTCGCTTCAGCCCCTTCTTTTTACTTTCATCCAATTCCAATTTTATCGATTCAGCTTGTCAAATCCGTTTAACGAAGTAAAAGAAGGCTATTTTTTTGCACTTTTACGTCTTACTTAACTTTTTTCAGCCACAACAAATGCGGACAAGCTCATCCCTTTTTTTTAGTCTACTTTTGAGCTGTTGGACACAGGTTCTGGTGTTTGGACAATCTTCCGAAATCTCTTTTCAGCACCTCAGTCCTGAGCAGGGGCTTCCTATTCATTATTGCACTGGAATTGCTCAAGATACGTCGGGTTTTATATGGATTGGTACGTTGGCTGGACTGGCACGTTATGACGGTATCCGATGCAAAGTTTTTGACCACGACCGCCAAAACCCCTATTCGCTTTCGGATATTATTGTTCGTTCCGTTTTGTTATCCAAAAATGGAACCCTTTGGGTAGGAACACAGCACGGATTTAACCGAATGGACTTCAAAACGCAACAATTTGAGCGCTTTCATTTTACCAAGTACGGTGAGCGTTCCGATTATATTCGCTGCATCGGCGAAGACTTCCGAGGCAAACTCTGGCTAGGTAGCGCCAATGGACTGATTCTTTTTGACCCAAAAACCAAGCAATCAGAACTAATTAAACTTCCCACCGACCCCTCCTCGAAGCCACTCGTCTATTCTGTTCGCTCGCTGCTGATTGATGGCCCCACGGTTTGGATTGGCACCGACTTGGGGCTGTACCGCTACAATATTGAAGAGAATTCTTTTCAGGTATTTTGTAAAAGCGATGAATTGGGCACCATTCCCGACAACTCCGTGACGGCCTTAGCGAAGCACCCAAAAACAGGTAATATTATTGTTGGCACCCGAAACGGTACGTTGTCAATGTTGAGCCTTGCCACCGAACATTTCATAAAAATGGAAATTCCATTGGCCGAACCCCGAGAAATCAGCTCTTTGTTTTTTTCCAAAGATGGCAAACTCTGGATATGTACCCAAGGACAAGGGATTTTTTGTTATCACGAAAACCAACGAAAATTTATTAATTACCAAAGCCAAATCAATGTACCCAATAGTCTGAGTTCCAACTATGTACGAACCGCATTTCAGGACCGTTCGGGCGTACTTTGGTTTAGTACTGCTTACAAAGGCATCAGTCGGTTTAACCCAGCCAGTCAGTCATTTACTTCCCCCTTAAAAGAAGCCAATTATCAGCCTACCACAGCCAACGGCGGGGCCATTAACCGGATTGCAATCGACAGCAAAGAGAACCTTTGGTTGGGAACTGACAATGGCGTGGTGTGGGTCAACCAAACCACCAATACTTACAAAGCCTACCGCCACGACCCAAAAAACAAATACAGTCTTTCTGACAACGGCGTCAATTCTATCTACGTTGACCCTGAAGATAAGGTGTACGTGGCCACCCAGCACTTTCAGCATTTGGACCCTGCGACGGGGAAATTCACCATATATGACCATCTGCCCAATGAAGCAATGCCCTCTCCGCCGCCTATCGTTTCTGGGCGTCATTTTGTGGCTGGCAGGCTGGTCTATGACTTACACCCCACGGCAGACGGGCGGGTGTTTATCGGCACCGATGAGGGACTGAATATATTTGACCCCAAGACCAAAACCTTTGCCAATCGCTTTAACGATGAGCGCATTAGGCATTTGCCCCTCAATCGCTACAATAGCCTCTACACCGATAGCAAACAAAATCTGTGGGTAGGCTGCGGGGTTGACGAGGTACTGTGCATCAGTCCCGATTTATCAAAAGTAACCACGTATCGGTACCAAGAAGATAACCCAAAAAGCCTGCCTGACAACGGCGTGATGTCTTTTTCGGAAGACTCAAAGGGCAATATATGGATGGGGACCGACAACGGACTGGCCTGTCTTGACCCCAAAACTCAATCGTTTACCAATTATTTTACCCGGCACGGCATTGCGAACAACTACGTTTCGGCGCTGATACGGGTCCGAAATACGCTGTGGATGGGAACCGCCAATGGCTTAACCCGGTACGACGAACAACAAAAACGGTTTGTATCCTTTGGTCGGGCCGACAACCTTGAGGTGCTTTCTATCGAGACCAAATCGGTGGCCAAAGACAAATTAGGTAATTTGTATTTTGGGGGACTGTACGGACTGGTACGGTTTCATCCCGACCGCGTCAAAACCAACACGTTTGTGCCGCCCGTGGTCGTGACGTCGTTAAGGGTACACGGTCAGGAAGTTCTTCCTACGCACATTCCTCAAAACAATCTTCCGATTACGCTGGCGTATGATGAAAACGACCTTACCATCGAAGCCGCAGCCCTAAGCTATGACCATTCGGAAAACAATCTGTTTTCATTCTGGCTCGAAGGCGTCAAAAATGACAACGGTTGGCGAACTCCTACTACCCAAGCAAACATCAGCTACCTCAACGTACCGCCCGGGGAGTATACTTTGCACGTAAAAGCCGCCAACAATGACGGAGTCTGGAACCCCGCCCCGTATACTCTTCGCATCGTAATCAATCCTCCATTTTGGCAAACATGGTGGTTTCAAACGTTAATGGTGATGCTGGTCGTAGCCGTCGGCGTTTATATTTATCGTTCCCGCGTAAAAATCATCCAACGCGAACACGCCACACAGGTAAAATTGTTGGAAGAACAGCAAGTGCTTCAAAATCAACTCAATCAGGAATTGACCGAAAAACTAGATTTTCGTCAAAAGTTTGAAATTGTCCAAAAGCAACAAGTTGAAACTGAGCGCAAAGCCATCATGCTTGAGCGTGAGAAAGTACTAGCTCGTTATCAAGGACTTATCAACCAACTCAATCCCCACTTTTTGTTTAATAGCTTGGCCGTTTTGGACAGTCTCATCTACAAAGACCACAAACTGGCCTCCAAATACCTCCGTCAATTGACAAAAGTGTACCGGTATTTGATTGAAAACGACGACAACGAAGTGGTCATGCTAGAACAAGAACTGCGCTTTGCCCGTGACTTTGTAAGCCTGCTGCACATGCGATACGGCACGGGGCTATGCGTTGAAATAGACATTCCTGACGATTTGGCACACAAAAAAGTGGTCCCTGTTACTTTTCAAAATTTAATTGAAAATGCCATCAAACACAACACAACCAGCTTAGAATCACCTCTTTGGGTAAAAATCAGGGAAGAAGACAACTATCTTATTTTTGAAAATAACCTACAAAAACGCGGAACCGTAACCACTTCCAACAAAAAAGGACTGGGCGATTTTCGGGCTTTGTATAGTTACCTGACCGACCGACCCATGGAAGTAAAGGAAACCGTCGACCGTTTTACCGTTTATGTTCCATTACTGGATTAACGCCTCGGTTTTAGCTTTTGCAGGATTAGACATCCAAACCGACGTCTTGGGCTGTTTTTTTTAGTTATGCTATTTAAATCATCTAATTTTATACAACCAACCCACACATAACCCATGAATGATCAACAAAAAAAGCTAGTACAAACAAGTTTTGCCCGTATTGTTCCCAAATCGGAGTATGCCGCTCAAGTGTTTTATACGCGTTTTTTTGAGCTAGTGCCCGAGGTAAAGCATCTTTTCAAAAGCGAACTTAAAACCCAAGGTATCAAGCTGTTTCAGGTGATTAGTTTTACGGTATGCTCTTTGGATAATATGGATGAACTGCTGCCGCTGTTGCAAGATTTAGGGCAGAAACACGTGAAGTACGGCGCCAAAGAACAGCATTATCAATACATTGGAGAGGCGCTGTTGTGGACGTTGGAAAAGGTACTAAAAAGTGATTTTACACCCGAAATACAACAAGCGTGGATTGATGTATACGGCGTGATGTCGGCCACAATGATTGAAGCCGCTCACCAACAAACGGCCTGATGAATGAAACCAACGCCTAAAATAGAATCTACACCACCCAAATTACCCGCCCAAGAAGCGGGCGAAAAAACCGCGTACGATAGTGACCATTCGGAAGTTAAATACCAAAATTTAGTCAGTCAACTCAATCCACATTTTTTGTTTAACAGCCTAGCCACCCTTGAAAGTCTGATTTACAGCGACCAACGGCTGGCGGTCAAATTTTTAAGTCAATTGACGCGCGTCTACCGCTACGTTCTTACCACCCGACACACCAAACTAGTCACGCTGGGTGAAGAGTTGTGTTTTATTAAAGATTACGCAGATTTGCTCCAAACCCGCTTTGGGAAAGGGCTAGAAGTATGCCTTACCGTGCCCGAAGCCTATTATTCGTATCAAATCGTCCCAACCACGTTGCAGATTCTGATTGAAAACGCCACCCGACACAACCTAACCGACCCCGATTCGCCGTTATTGGTTACGATAAAAACTGAGAACCAACGACTTATCATTGAAAACAACCTCCAAATCAAACGTACTCTGGAAGTTCAAAATCGGCAAGGCTTAAGCAGCTTGCGGAATTTATACGCTTATTTTTCAGAAACGGCGCTTGAGATTCAACAAACACCCGAATTTTTTCGCATCGTATTGCCATTACTTTAACCTGACCAAACACCATGAAAGTACTCATCGTAGAAGACGAAGCCCTCATTGCCGAACAGCTCCAACGAATGTTGAAAGATATTGCGCCTCAGGCCGAGGTACTCGATGTTTTGCACAGCGTAAAAAACGCCAGACGGTGGTTTATGCAAAATGCCGAGCCTGATTTACTTTTCATGGATATTCAGCTCTCCGATGGCATCAGCTTCGATTTGTTTAACTATTTCGACATCAAATGTCCGATTATTTTTGCTACCGCTTACGACGAATACGCCATCAAGGCGTTCAAGGTCAATGGTATTGATTATCTCTTAAAACCCATCGACGAAGAGGACCTTATTCGTGCCCTTGGTAAATTTAAGGCGCTGCAAAAAAACCAAAGTATTTCGACCGAAGTGTTGCAAACACTAGCCAATCACCCTTCCCAAATCGGACGGATGTACAAGGAAAAACTGATTGTTCAGCACCGCAATGCATCCATCCCCATCAACTTGGCCGACGTGTCGCTGTTTTATCTTGACCAAGTAATCTTTGTGGTAACTAATGACGGTCAAAAATACATTGCCGAACAAAACACACTGGATGAAATCGAAGACATCCTCAACCCCAACGAGTTTTTCAGGGCAGGACGGCGGCAAATTATCAATCAAAATGCCGTTGAAAGTTACAAAGGTGACGCTTCTGGAAAGTTATACGTCAAACTGCGAAGCAGCCACGTCTCCGAAGTAGAAATTAGTCGGGAAAAAGCCCCCGTTTTTAAACGCTGGATTGACCGCTGAGCGAGATATCATGTCTTTACACCAAAAACAGCCGCGTTCTGAAGGTATATTTTCAGAACGCGGCTGTTTTATTTCAAGAAAATTCGACAATCGTCGTTCCACTATCTGTCTATGATTCACTTCTGACCGAGCTGGCACCAGAGGTATTGGAGCGCACCGAAGCCGTGCCACGATAACGTACACTGCTCGCGCCGCTGGCTTCTACTTCGAGTTTACCATTGACGCTTACGCGCACGTTGCTAGCCCCCGAGGCGTCCAGAAAGGCTTCTTTCACGGGAAAATCGTAGGCTCTCAATGAGGTAGCCCCCGACACTTCCCCTTCCAAGCGGTTAGCCGAACCCGTCAGCACAATTGTGGAAGCACCAGAAGCATCCATCACAATTCTTTGGGCCTTTACCTGAATATCGGATTTGGAAGCACCCGAAATATCCAAATCCAACGTTGCCAAATCATTGAAGCCCGACACTCTCGACGTCGTGGCTCCCGAAAAATCAAGGGCTTTGACCGTGGGCATCGAAATCGTGACCGATATGCGTTTACGGTTACGGTTCCACCCAAAAGAATCCTTGTAACGAATACGGAGTTTTCCTGCCGACACATCGGCTTCCAAGTCGTTGAGGTCTTGCTTACGGCCTTCTACTTTGACCGAATAGTTCCCTTTAGTGACCGTAATTTCAAACGCACTTCCCAAAGAAAGGCGGTCAAAACCTTTGAGGTCAAACGTACGAGTAGTACGGTCGTCGTCTTGGCGTTCACGGTTTTCAGCCGAAAAAGAGCAGGCTACTAAGAAAAAAGCGCTGGCAAAAAGAAGGGTCGTGAGGCGGTAAAAAATGGCTGTTCTCATATCAATTTCAGGGGTTTTTAGGTATAAGATGCAAAAGTTAAATTCAATGTTGCATCAACACTATTTTTTTTATTTGAACGTTGCATTAGGCAACATAAACGGACGGTTATTCTTTTCGAGTCAATCTAAGGTAACTAATTGCTTTCCGGTTACATTTGCGCCTTAAATTACTAATTAACCTATCTTTAATTTTAAGTTCAATGAAACGCAGAACCTTTCTCCAAACCACTGCCGGTCTTGGTGCACTTGCCTTATTGCAATTGCAGGCCGAAGCTAACCCGCAAGCCAAAGCAGTAGGCCTACAACTGTACACCCTCCGCGAGGATATTCAAAAGCAGGGTATCGAAAAAATACTGACTGAAGTGGCCAAACTTGGCTACAAAAAGGTGGAAAATTTTGGCTACGGACAGGGTAAGTTTTTCAAAAAAACACCTGCCGAATACAGCCAACTCTTGAAAGACAACGGGCTTTCGGCCGCCAGCGGGCACTACATGACAGCGCGTACGCCTGGAATGACCGACGGATTAACCAAAAATTGGGAAAAAGTAGTAGAAGACGCCGCGGCCATCGGTCAGCAATACGTAGTGCTTGCCTACCTCATGGATAGCGAGCGTAAAGCCGAGGATTACAACCAACTGTTTGATTTGCTCAACAAAAGCAGCGAAATCGCCCTCAAATCGGGCCTGACCATGGGCTATCACAACCATGACTTTGAATTTACCCAAAAAATCGACGGCCAAAAGCCCTATGATTTATTGCTCAAAAACACCAATGTCGTCATGGAAATGGACCTCTATTGGGTCGTAAAAGCGGGCGAAAATGCTACTGAGTACTTCACCAAATACCCGAATCGTTTTCCGTTGTGGCACGTCAAAGACATGGCCAAAACACCCGAAAAAGAGTTTTCGGAAGTGGGCCTCGGCAGCATTGATTTTGCCAGTCTGTTCAAAGAAGCAAGCGTGGCTGGCCTCAAACATTACTTTGTAGAGCAGGATGTTTGCAAGCGTCCTCCGCTCGAAAGTATCCAGATAAGCATTGATCATATTCAGAAAGCAAAATGGGGATAAATTGAAAAACGCCCCTTTCATTGACCATGAGAGGGGCGTTTTGTTTTACCTAAGAAGACTATCGCAGCGTCAAAATATACTTTCCTCCCTTATATTCGTATTCTGCCACTTTTCCTTTTCCAGTATATGCCACTTTAAAACCGTGGTTTTCGAGCAAATAAAGGGCGTCGCGGAGCGACATTCCTTTCAAATTGGGCAATTTATTAGGGTCGGCATCGCGGCTTTCCCATTTTACACCGTCCTTATCTTTTTTGGCTTCTACCCATCCGTTGACATTCACAGGCGACTCAATGTCCATTTCTTCGGCCACCACCCGCAAGTCATCGGCATGCCCCGCCCGCAGCTGACGCGACATTTCGGAATTCTTGTTTTGTTGTTTCGGAATCGGTGGGTGCATGTTGATGTCATACCCCACAATCCGGTCTACCACTTCCTTAAATACAGGTGCCGCCACGCTACCCGCGTAAAGTTGCTCCATGCTGAATCCACGCGGGCTGTCTACCACCGCCAACACCGAATAACGGGGAGCATCGGCGGGAAAATAACCGATAAACGATGTATTGTACAACCCCGGCACGTAGCGGCCATTCACGAGTTTTTGAGCAGTTCCCGTTTTTCCCGCAATTTTGTAAAACGGATTTTTGATATTCGTGGCCGTTCCGTGGTCCACAACACCTTCCAACATTTTTCGGGCATTGCGCAGAGAGTTTTCGGAAGCAATGCGTACTTCACTGCGAAATGGCACCATTTCCTGCACAATTTGATCGGCCTGTTTTATCTGCTTGACCAGCATTGGGCGCACCCAGTAGCCGTCGTTGGCAACGGCATTATAAAATGAAAGCATCTGCAAAGGCGTCAACTCTGACTCATAGCCATAGCTCATGTACGTCAGCGAGGTCTTGCTCCAGCGTTTGTCGGATGGCGTCCGAACGCGGGGGTCTGGCTCTCCTTTCATCTGAATACCCGTAGGCTCACGCAGGTGAAAGCGCTTCAGATAACCCACATATTTATCAGGTTTTGTGTAAAAATAATCTTTCATCACTAAGTGAACACCGACGTTTGAGGATTTTTCAAACACTTCTTGTGCCGTGATGCTGCCGTGTCCTACGCGTTTCGTATCCCGAATGATTGCCGACTTGTAGGTCGCAATTCCATTGCCAGTTTGATAGACGCGTTTGGGCGATAGTCCTTCTTCCAACGCCGCCAACATGGAGGCCAATTTAAAGGTAGAGCCGGGGTTTCCCAACCCTGCGAGGGCGTGATTATAGGTTTCGCGGTAGCTTGAATCGGTATCACGAGAGAGGTTAGCAATGGCCCGAATCTCGCCCGTTTGGACTTCCATCACAATCACACAACCATAAGCAGCATTATAACTGCGGAGCGTATTGCGCAGTGCTGTTTCGGCAATGTCCTGAAAATTAACGTCGATGGTGGTGTGTAAGTCGTAGCCATTGGACGGTTGCAATCCATCTTCGTCTTCATTGGGCATAAATGTCTGATCATCAAGGACTCGGTACAGCCCTACGCCCGGAGTTCCTGCCAATCGCTTTTCAAAACTAGCCTCCAGTCCCACCAATCCACGCCGGGTCTTTTTGTCGAGATAGCCAATGGTACGCTCCGCCAATGAACCGAAGGGATTATAACGCTCGTAGGTAATCATCAATTTCCCACCCCGACTGCGCCCCGTCGACGAAAAACGACGGAAAAATGGCCAGCCTTTCCAGGTGGCTTTCACGGTTGTGCCGTCCTTCTTTTTGACAGTTCCCTTAAATTCTTGCCCCAAAATAATGCTGTACTCACGATAAGTCACTTTACGTTTTAGCAGCCGAATATTGCGGTTTCCTCGCCGCTCGTTCCGCTCAAATTCGTGTCGGGCAAAGAGCAGCTCTTTTACATAACTCTCGGCCGTGCGTTGTCCAAAAGTATTGGCCAAAAGCGTTCCCAACGAGTCGACCCGGGTGTAGAAATACACGCTGTCGGCCACCGTAGGGTCGATAGAAACCTCAAAATAAGGCAACGACGTCGCCATCAGACTGCCATCATTGGAGTAAATATTGCCACGCATAGCAGGAATGGTATCCACGCGAACGGTTTTGGACATGTATTCAATCCAGGGTTTTCCCTTGTAAAGATCGTAGTGTTGAATATAAAAAATGCGGTAAATAACCAACGCCCCAAGGATAATAAGCCCAATGGCTACTACCCAAGAACGCTGCAAAATATCGTCACGAATATTTCCAGTTTTGCCTCTCATGGTTAGGGATAATTAACGGTACACAAATGCCAATTGCTCAAATTATTACTTTTTCACCTGAATACGCTGGGGCGTTTTTCGGCTCTCCGACAGGCCCATTTTGGCCACTTTGGGGGCCAATTCTGACTGTTTACCCATCTTCATATAATTGGCTTTGAGAATGGTATAGGCCGCCCGATAGTTATTGACCTCTTCGGTTGCTTTGCGTAGTTGCCGCATTTGTCGTTCGGCGTTGATGCGAAAAAAAATCACAATAAGCCCTAAAAAAAGCAAATACAGGGTTCCGTCAAGGTATTTGACGGGAAATTCGCGTCCGCCAATCCACTTTTCAACGTGGAACCATTGCCCAAGCCAACTCAATACTCGGCTCTTGCTGCGAACGGGGCGTGCGGTACGCTTTTGGCTTTGGGCTTTTAAGACATTGATGGCCATAGGTCAACTATTTTGCTAATGACTGTTATAATTGCTACTTGATGACTTACAATTTTTCTGCGATACGCAGTTTTGCGCTGCGTGCGCGGGAGTTTTTGGCAATCTCTTCGGCTGATGCTTCAATGGGTTTACGCGTGACTGACTGCAAAGGTTTAAGGTCATTGCCAAACAAATCTTTTTCTACTTCTCCGTAAAACTTGCCTTTGCCGATAAAATTTTTCACCAACCGGTCTTCCAGCGAATGATACGACATCACCACCAACCGACCTTTGACTTTGAGTACTTCTGCCGATTGCGTCAAAAAATCCTGCAATGCACCCATTTCGTCATTTACTTCAATGCGCAGCGCTTGAAATACTTGCGCAAAATATTTGTTTTCTTTCCCTCTCGGCACGCAGCGTTGGAGGCTTGCCTTCAAATCATTCACGGTTTCGAGTGGTCCGTTGGCGCGGGCTGCCACCACCGCCAAAGCGGCCGTTTTGGCATTTTGTAACTCACCATACATGCCAAAAATACGGTGTAATTCTTCGGCCGAATAACCATTGACAATATCACGCGCCGAGACGCCACCACGCGGGTTCATGCGCATGTCTAAGTTGGCCTCAAAACGCGTCGAAAAACCGCGCTCGGGCGTGTCAAATTGGTGCGACGAAACCCCCAAGTCTCCCAAAATTCCATCCACTTGCTTAACGCCGTACAAGCGTAGGTATTTTTGAAGAAGACGAAAATTAGCATCCACAAACGTAAGACGCTTATCATCAATCGCTTCGGCATTGGCCCGGGCGTCGGGGTCTTGGTCAAAAGCAAACAGACGACCTTTTTCTCCGAGCTGTGCCAAAATGGCCTTTGAATGCCCTCCCCCGCCAAATGTCACATCTACATAAACGCCCTCGGGACGAATTGCCAAACCTTCCAGACACTCCTCCAGTAATACAGGATTATGATACATTTTTTAATATTTAGTAGGGGCAAGCCTTGCGTTTGCCCCAATATAATTTGCGGGTGACAACACCCGCAAAGGCACAATCATCGCTTTGCCTCTGCTTGATTGAGACTTTTGATAAGCAAAAAAAGATTGCTTACGCCTATACACAGTCAGTGAACAACCGCAAAATTAACGAACTTGATGAGATACGGGGCAGAGTTCGTCAAATTAACTGACGAACGGATTGGTAAAAAATAGTCACAGGGGGTAATGACAGTAATTTCTCGTAAGGCAAAGATAGAAATTTGCCGAAAACAGGAACGAAATCCATACTTTCTTTTTTTGGGAAAAGAATCGTAGGGGCGGGGCCGCGTACCGCTTACCTCCGCCCATCACCAGTTCTAATTAAACAAAATGGTACGTTATTTGATATAAATCCGTTAATTTTCCAGCACGTTGGCAAAGAATCAAGTTTTGTGCATGCAGACACCGCTAATGCTGCCCCAAATCCATTTTATCATTTGTTCTATTCTCATGAAATCTACGTTGTTTTCCCTTGTTTTTTCCTTTTTGTTTTTTCCAGTTTTGAGTCAGGGCATCAAATTTGAAGAAGGTAATTTTCAGCAATTGGTCAACTTGGCTCGTCAGCAAAACAAGCTGTTGATGGTGGAAGTGTACCTCAACGGTTGTCCTCACTGCGCGGCGTTGGCCCCCGTATTGCAAGAAAAAAAGGTTGGCGAGTTTTTCAATCCTGCCTTTGTGAGCAGTAAAATAGAAGCCAATTCGCCCATTTCTAAGGAATTACAACTGCAAAAAGGCATTACTTATCCCGAATTTCCCTTGTTTTTCTTTTTTGATGCCAACGGCCAATTGATTCACCAAGCGGCTCCTGCTGAGCGCCCCAACCGCGCCGAATTTATTACCGAAGTCATTAAACACGGAAACGAAGCCCTCACTCCTACGCTGCGCACGAGCAACTACGCCGCCCGCTACGCTAAAGGTGAACGCGGACTTGAGTTTTTGGTCAATTATGGCAAATATGCCAAAGCCACCAAAGACATAACGCGCCAAAGTCAAATCGGTAACGATTTTGCCAAGTTGCTCACCAAACCCGCCGACATGGAAAGCGCCAACGGTTTTTACATTATTTCACGGTTAATCAACGACTTCCAGAACCCGCTGGCCAAACATTTTTTTGCCAACCTGCCCAAATATCAGAAATACAATAACGCCGAAAATCCAAAAGCGGTCAAAGACGCCGCCGAAGCCATCATTTACAACACACTTTACGGGCCGCGTACCAACAGCCTCAAGGCGTCGGAAGTGGTGGCCATGCGGGAAGCAATGATTAAACTCGGCAATCCCGCCAAAGTGGTTGCTCCGCGCACGCTCTTGAAGGAATTGGAAGCGCATTTCCGCGAAAAAAATACCCCAGCCGCCACTGCCCGTTTCAACGAATACCGTAAAATTACCACGATGGATTTTTTGGACTACTCTTATATTGTTCGTCTTTTCAACGAAAAAGCGACCGAAAACTCTTACGTACCTTCTTTGATTTTGTGGGTAAACGACGGGGCTAAATTATTTAAAACTTCCAACGCCAACCATACCAAAGATAAGCTGGCCGACTTGTACAATGATTTGTCAAAAGCCTATCTCAGAACAGGAAAAAAAGCCGAAGGTAAAAAGGCCGCTCAGGAAGCCCTGAAGATTGCGAAGGCCGCAAAAATTGACACAAAACCTTACGCCGACCAGTTGGCAAAGTGCAACTAAACTTACCCGTTCATCCAAACAAAAGCGTCGCCATCTAATCATGGCGACGCTTTTGTTTGGAGTCTTAAACTGGTGAATGATACCGCTGAAAGTTCGGATTAAAGAATCAAAATCAGCAACAACACGATGATAATAATGGCACCAACAGAAAGATAAACACCGTTATTGGCCGCCATTGCTTTTTTGATTCCCTTTACTTCCTTCCGCACGGCTTTGCGCTCGCTGCGGGTCAAATTGTCGGGTTCCATTGCTTTAATTTCTTCCAAGCGTTTCATCATTGCCTCCGCTTGCGCGGGGGTCATTGTTGACGTCGAAGTTTTCTCTGAGCCAGAGCTAGCCGAGTAGCTGTTAATCGTCATTCCAATCGTCATCAAAAGAACAGGTACGAGGTTTTTTAGTAATGCCTTCATTGTTGGAGAGCGTTTATAATGAGTGGAAAGATTTACAAAAACAGGCCCTTTAACACAGAATGGTTTTGACGTCACCACACCCTGCTTGTTAAAAACATGTTAAGACGTATATACGATTAAAGTGACCAACGTAGCAGGCATTATGAACAATTTTAGAAAGTATTTTGAACAATACATTTTACATGCTGATAATTAGACACTTACCCGAATTTATTTTAGAAAATATTTTAAAAAATAGGCATAAAAAAAATACTCCCTCACCGCGAAGTGGTGAGGGAGTAAGACGATAGCAGGAAGCATTAATGCTCTTCGCCGCGAATCTTGAAAGTAGTCCCTACCATGGTTTCATCCACACGCAACTGACACGCCAAACGGCTGCACGAAGTGGCCGAGGGCAGGGTGTCCAAAATATCCAGTTCGGCATCACTGACGGGAGTCAGGCTGTCGCCACCGTCCAAAATTTCAACGTGACAGGTAGCGCACAGCGCCATGCCACCGCAGGTAGCCAAGATGTTGTACTCAGAGGCCTTTAAGACTTCCATTAAATTTAAGCCAATGCCTTCGGGAATTTCGAGCGTTTGACGCTCCCCTATTCTATCTTCTATGGTGAATTGTATCATTTTTGTAGTATCTGTAAGGTAGTTAAAAAGCGTTCACCCCGTTGACCGTCGTATATTTAAAACTGAGATGTTGGTTGGGATACACAAATTTGAAGGCGCTTTGGCACATCATAGCCGCCTCGTGAAAGCCCGTCAAAATGAGTTTGAGTTTCCCAGGATAGGTGTTGATGTCGCCAATTGCGTAGATACGCTCCACATTCGTGGAATAGTCCAAAGTGTTTACCTCAATCGCTGATTTATTGATGTTCAGACCCCACTCAGCAATCGGCCCCAGTTTGGGACTTAAGCCAAACAGCGGAATAAAATAGTCAGAAGGCACCGCGTAGCTATTTTTGTCTTTACCCGCCACCACCACTTCTTTCAGGTGCCCATTACCGTTCAAACTCACCACATTTGATTGTAAAATGAGGTTAATTTTCCCCTGCTCGGCCAACGCAAACACTTTTTCGGCCGAGTCGGGCGCTCCTCTGAACGTATCGCTGCGATGAATCAGGGTCGTGGTCTTGGCGATGTCGGCCAGATACGCCGTCCAATCCAACGCCGAGTCGCCGCCACCCGCAATGACAATTTCTTTGTTTCTGAATTTTTCGGGATTTTTCACCATGTAAGCTACGCCTTTCCCTTCAAAATGCTCCAAACCGGCAATCTCTGGTTTGCGGGGCTCAAAGCACCCCAATCCGCCCGCAATGACCACCACCTGGCAATGCACTTCGGTAGCGTCAGCTGTCTTGACAATCATTGAGCCATCTCCCTGTTTATCAATGGCTTCGACCCGTTCTCCCAAGGTAAAACTAGGATTAAAGGGGGCAATTTGCAGCATTAGATTATCCACCAACTCCTGCGCCTTGATGGTGGGATAGCCAGGAATATCATAAATGGGCTTTTGGGGATAAATTTCTGACAACTGTCCGCCTATTTGCGGCAAGGCATCAATCAGATGGCACCGCATTTTCAATAAACCTGCTTCAAACACGCTGAACAAACCAACTGGCCCCGCGCCAATGATGCATACATCTGTTGTAATCATAACCTTTGGTAATTATTTGTACGTTTAGCCAATAAGAACTTATCTAATCGCTTTTTGTGCTTTGTTTCTTAATTTGTGCCCAAAAGTAAATTATACTTGATTCATGCGCCAATCATAAAAACCTATCTTTTATAACCAATAGTTATAACGACACGTAACCGGCAATTTAAGTCCATTAGTTTTATCAGCAAACCGTCTTTTTTTGCAAGAACTAAAACCAACTCCTTCTCTGATGACTTCTCCCTCTAAAATCATTTGTTTCATCGTTGCGGTCTTCTTCATCAGTTGCCGAGCTACTTCGCAAACGATTCCCAACGGCCACGAAGACAATAAACAAACTATCCCCATCGGCGGAAATGCGTGGCTCATCAACGCCATTAAATCGGAGAAGATAACCAAAAATGGGTTTGAGCAATGGACTAATCCCTCCACCATTTGTCGAACATTTTTGAGGGTAAATCAGGCAGGAAAATTGAAGGTTTCCGTCACGATCACGGCCAACGGAGAAAGTAAAGCCACCGTTGCGGTGGCGGGCAAAACGCTACCCGTTATGATTGCTTCAGAAGGAACGCAGGAATATTTTGTTGGCGAATGGGCAATCAAAGAACCTGGCTATTTAAGCATTGATTTACAAGGCATTTCTAAAACAGGCGCGACGTTTGGCGCGGCACAAAGCATCAGTGTGAGCGGAAGTGCTGTCAATACCGAAACCGTTTTTGTGAAAAACAATGTCGGCGAATATTTTTATTGGGGACGTCGTGGGCCATCCGTCCACTTGAATTACCCACTGCCCGCCAATGAAGACATTGAATGGTTTTACAATGAACTTACCATTCCCCAAGGTCAGGACGTCATGGGTTCTTATTTTATGGCCAATGGTTTTAAGGAAGGGTATTTTGGCATTCAGGTCAATTCTCCCACCGAGCGGCGGATTTTGTTTTCAGTGTGGAGCCCCTTCGAAACCGATAACCCCAATGCCATTCCCGATGAACAAAAAATAGTGATGCTCAAAAAAGGGCCTGATGTCTACACGGGCGAATTTGGCAACGAAGGCGCAGGCGGGCAGAGTTACCTGAAATACAACTGGAAGGCGGGAAATACCTACAAATTTTTGCTCCAAGGCAAACCCACAGCCGACAATTACACTGCTTATACCGCTTACTTTTTTGCCCCAGAAGAAAATAAATGGCGATTGATTGCAAGTTTCAAACGCCCAAAAACGTCTACGTACTTAAAATCTTTGCATTCATTTCTGGAAAATTTCATCCCCGAAACGGGTAACACTAGCCGAATGGGGTTGTACAGTAATCAATGGGTTCGTACCACAGCAGGACAATGGAAAGAACTCACCGAAGCCAAATTTACGGGCGACAACACCGCCCGCAAAAACTACCGAAAAGATTACGCGGGCGGCCTTTCCAATGGCAGCTTTTACCTGCGCAACTGCGGTTTTTTCAACGATTTTGTCCCGCTCGACGGCACATTTAGGAGGGATGCCGCAAATAGAATTCCGACGATTAACTTTTCGGCGTTGCCGTAAGTTACTTTATTATCAACCTTCAATCAAACCGTATGAAAAGAACAACTACTCTCCTCCTACTCTGCACCCTTTTGGCTTTTAATGGTTCTGCTCAACAGGTCATCCAGCGCGACCCGATGATTTCGGCCATGCTGGCAGAGGTCTCGCCCGACAGCCTGCGTAGTCACATCGACAAGCTCGTTAGCTTTGGCACTCGCCACACCATGAGCACCGTCTCCGACCCCAAACGCGGGATTGGCGCGGCACGAAAATGGGTTCTGAGTCGTTTCAATGAATTTGCCAAACAATCTGGCGGACGAATGACGGCCACCATTGATACATGGATGCTCCAACCCGACGGACGGCGTGTGGATCAACAGCAGGAAATCGGCAACGTAATGGCCACCCTCAAAGGCACTGACCCCAACGACGACCGTATTTTTATGGTCAGCGGGCACATTGACAGCCGCGTGAGCAACGTCAGTAACCGCGAATCTGACGCCCCTGGGGCCAACGACGACGGCAGCGGCACCGCCGCCGTGATTGAATTGGCGCGTGTGATGAGCAAATATTCCTTTCCAGCCACCATCATTTTTGTGACCGTCAGCGGAGAAGAGCAAGGTTTATTGGGGGCCAACCATTTGGCCGAGCGCGCCGTAAACGAAAAATGGAACCTCGAAGCTTTGCTCAACAACGACATCATGGGCTCCAACCACAGCCCCGACACCCGCCTGATTGACAACACCAAAATCCGAATTTTTAGCGAAGGTTTATCGGGCTTTGAGACCGACAAACGCGCGGCGGGCGTGCGGCAATACGGGGCCGAAAACGACGGCAAGGCCCGTACATTGGCCCGTTATGTAAAAGAAGTGGGCGAACGTTACGTCGATAATCTGGAAGTGCGGCTTATCTACCGCAACGACCGCTACCTGCGCAGCGGCGACCATACGCCGTTTGTCAATCGTGATTTTGCGGCGGTACGTATCACCGAAATGAACGAAAACTTCAACAACCAACACCAAGATTTGCGTACTGAAAAAGGCGTAGAATACGGCGATTATGCCAAAAACATGGATTTTGAGTACTTGCGCAAAAACACTTGCCTCAATTTAGCATCGCTGGCCAACTTAGCCAAAGCACCCGCCATGCCCCAAAACGTGACGCTCGAAGCCCGCAATCTCACCAATACTACCTCTCTTTTTTGGCAAACGCCAAAGGCTGGCAAAGTAAAAGGCTACTACGTGCTCATGCGCGAAACGCACATGCCGTTTTGGCAAAAGAAGTTTTTTACGGACAAAAACGGCCTAACCTTGCCGTATTCCAAAGACAATTACTTTTTTGCGGTGCAAGCTGTGGGCGAAGAAGGGCACGAAAGCCTGCCCGTGTTGCCCCGCCCAAGTATGCGATGATATGGAAAACGGAAAAAAGGAATACGGAAAAAGGATTGTTCAAAGTTAGTTTTGTATTTTCGTTCTCCTTGTTCCGTTCTTCCTTTTTTCCAATAATAATCTTTAATTTCTAAAAACAAATACAATGAAAAAGACCAGCCTCATTTATTGCCTGTTAAGTTTACTCGCATTGGGAGCCTACGCGCAAGGTTTTAGAGCCGTTGACAAAAGTTCTCTGGACTACGCTTATTTCCCTGACAATTTTGCCCACGACCGCAAAGATGGTGAAAAAGCCCTCGTGCGGGTCACTTACAGCCGCCCCGCCAAAAATGGCCGTGAAGTATTTGGCAAACTAATCCCTTACGGTAAAGTATGGCGTACGGGCGCCAACGAAAATGCCGAGATTAAGTTTTATCAAGACGCCACCATTCAAGGCAAAAAAGTAAAAGCGGGTACGTATTCGCTCTTCACTATCCCCGGAGAAAACGAGTGGACCATCATTCTGAATTCTGACCTCGATTATTGGGGGGCGTTTAAATACAAAGAGGCCAACGATGTGGCACGCTTTACGGTGCCTGCAAAGAAATCGACAGAGGCCCCGATTGAGCATTTTTCCATCCAATTCCCCAAAGGCACCGACGCCATCATGCGCATGGGTTGGGACAATACCATCGTGGAAGTTCCTATAACTTTCTAAGTTTGAGATTGCGGTACCAAACCGTGCTGCCCCAATCCTGCAAACCCAACAATCCAGTAAAAACGCCCTGAGCAATCGGGGCGTTTTTTAATCCGCTACCCGCCACGCGCTGCTTCCAATCGGCGCTTGCCAAATCGTGTTCTTGCACCACAAAGCCATTGAGGGTTACAGTCAATTTCTTTTTACGGACGCTAAACACTACCGAATTCCATTCGCCCACAGGATTTATTTCCCGAATGCGGGCGTTGGCAACACCAAAAAAATCGCCTGCGCGGTGTTTGTTTTCCGCAGCTCCTTCGTAAATTTTATCGTCAAGTATCTGCAATTCCAGCCCCGTATCGTGCATATTTTTGTATTGAGCCGCCTCTTTGACAAAAAAGAAAATACCACTGTTGGCCAACGGGCTTACTTTCCAATCGGCCTTAAATTCAAAATCGCCAGTGATGGGCACTTCGCTTACAATATCGCCGCCGTTGGGAGCTTTGTTGCCCGCGCGTTGGGGAACGTTCAGTTTCAATGCGCCCTGCTCCACAATCCACGCCGAGCCAATGCCCTTAGTTCCGTAAGAATGCCAACCGCTGACGTCTTTGCCGTTGAAAAGCAGTTGCCAGCCTTCTCTTTTTTCCTGTGCCGAAAGCGTGTTGGGAGATTGGGCGTTGGCAAAAAAGCCAGAAAGTACTAAAAAGAGAATAGAAGCGGTTTGTTTTAACATGGTAAATAGGCGTTTAGTGTCTTGGCTTATAGAAGTAATTTAGGTCTTATAATTACTTCTTTTAAACCCGATTACCGTTTATTATATAGGTAAAAAACCCATTGGCAACCTGTCAGCGCATTTTTGTTTCACTGCCATTTTGTCCTAATAAAATATTGTAGCGCGAATATTGTTATTAAACTATTGACAAAAAGCTAACTTTGCGAAAAAAACAAGGGCATGGGCGCGATATTGGTGAAACCAGCTAACGAAGTATAACTTGACATCTATGAGCCCTGATTATATGGGTAGTATCTAGAACCAAGGGTCAAAATGTTAGAAACACCAACATTCACTTAAGTAAAGGCATTAAAAAAGGCATTGAGAAAATGTCTTCCAACTAAGTAGTTAAGAAACTGAAAATTACCATTTTGAAATGATAAAATTCCTCACTAAAAGTTTTACGGGATTGTTCGGGACGAAGGCCGATCGCGATTTGAAAGAACTCTCCCCATACGTAGAAAAAGTAAATACTGAATTTGCCAAACTACGTAACCTCAGCCACGATGAACTGCGTAATGCGACCCAAGAACTCAAAACATACATTGCGGGCCAGCTTAAAACCATAGATGATCAAATCGCCGCTTTGCGCCAACGCATCACCGACGATGTCGAGATGGATGTGGATGCCAAAGAAGAGATTTTCAAGCAAATTGACGCCCTGGGCTTAGAGCGCGACAAAGAACTGGAAAAAGTTTTGCTGCATATTCTGCCCACTGCTTTCGCCATTGTGAAAGAAACGGCGCGGCGCTTTACCGAGAACGAATCCATTGAGGTGACGGCTTCGTTCATTGACCACGAATTGGCCGTCAAGAAAAACCACATCACCATCAACGGCGAAAAAGCCATTTGGAATACTACTTGGGATGTAGCCGGACACCCTATCAAATGGAACATGGTTCACTATGATGTTCAAATCATCGGGGGAACGGTGCTACACCAAGGAAAAATCGCCGAGATGGCCACGGGAGAAGGTAAAACGCTCGTTGCTACCTTGCCTGCCTTCTTGAATGCCCTGGCGGGGCAGGGAGTACATATTGTAACCGTCAACGACTATCTGGCCCGTCGCGACAGCGAGTGGAACGGTCCTTTGTTTGAATTTCACGGGTTGCGCGTCGATTGTATCGACCGCCACCAGCCCAATACCTTTGCGCGTCGTCAGGCGTATTTGGCCGATATTACCTACGGAACCAACAACGAGTTTGGCTTTGACTACCTCCGCGACAACATGGCGCACAGCCCCGAGGAATTGGTACAACGCAAGCACCATTTTGCGATGGTCGATGAGGTTGACTCCGTGTTGGTCGACGACGCCCGTACGCCACTCATCATCAGCGGTCCAGTACCGCGCGGCGACGAGCAGGATTTTGCCGAACTCAAGCCCCGCGTGGCGCGCATTGTGGATGCCCAAAAACGCCTCGTAACGGATTTGCTCAACGAAGCCAAAAAGAAAATTGCGGCTGGCGACAAGAAAGAAGGTGGTTTGGCGCTGTTCCGCGCCCATCGCGGTTTTCCAAAATACAAACCACTCATCAAATTTATGAGTGAAACGGGGATGAAAACCCTGATGCAGGAAACCGAGAAAATTTATTTGGCCGAAAACCAAAAACTGATGCCGCAGGCCGATGCTCCGTTGTATTTCACGATTGAAGAAAGAAACAACAGCATTGAGTTAACAGAAAAAGGATTAGACTACATCACTGGTGAAAGCGAAGACACCGCCTTTTTTGTGATGCCAGACTTATCCATTGAGTTAAATATCATTGATAAAGACCCTGAACTTAACGACCAGCAGAAACTGATTCGCAAAGAGGAAGTCATTCGTGACTATTCAATCAAGACGCAGCGTGTCCACACGATTCAACAATTGTTGAAAGCCTACTCGCTTTTTGAGAAAGATGTGGATTACGTGATTATGGACGGAAAGGTCAAAATCGTGGATGAGCAAACGGGCCGTATCATGGAAGGCCGCCGTTGGTCAGACGGTTTGCACCAAGCCGTAGAAGCCAAAGAAAACGTAAAAGTAGAAGACGCTACCCAAACCTACGCCACCGTAACGCTACAAAACTACTTCCGTATGTACCACAAACTTTGCGGTATGACGGGTACGGCCGAAACCGAAGCGGGAGAATTCTGGACCATTTATAAATTGGACGTGGTAAGCATCCCGACCAACATCCCCGCCGTTCGGAAAGACGAAGAAGACAAAGTGTACCGTTCGGTACGCGAAAAATACAACGCCGTAGTAGACGAAATCGTCGAACTCGTTGGCAAAGGGCGTCCAGTACTGGTGGGTACAACTTCGGTCGAAAACTCGGAGTTGTTGAGCCGAATGCTTACCCTACGCAAGATTCCACACCAAGTATTGAACGCTAAGCAGCACCAACGCGAAGCCGAGATTGTGTCGGAAGCAGGAAAGCCCGGCACCGTGACCATCGCCACCAACATGGCAGGTCGGGGTACCGACATCAAGCTGACCGCCGAGTCGAAAGCAGCGGGTGGATTGGCCATCATCGGTACCGAGCGCCACGAAAGCCGTCGCGTTGACCGTCAGTTGCGCGGACGGGCCGGTCGCCAGGGTGACCCAGGTTCGTCGCAGTTCTTTGTGTCGTTGGAAGACGGCCTGATGCGTATGTTCGGTTCTGACCGGATTGCTGGCGTGATGGACCGCATGGGTCTGGAAGAAGGCGAAGTGATTCAGCACTCTATGGTGTCAAAATCCATCGAGCGAGCGCAGAAAAAAGTGGAGGAAAACAACTTCGGAACGCGTAAACGCTTATTGGAATATGACGACGTCATGAACATGCAACGCGAAAATATCTACAAACGCCGCCGCAATGCCCTATTTGGCGACCGTTTGGCCATTGATATTGCCGATACCATGTACGACGTAGCCAACGAAGCGCTGACCAATACAGAAGATAATTACGAAGAACTTGAATTGGCGGCCATTACCAATTTTGGCATTGAGCCTCCATTTACCCGCGAAGAATACGCCAAGCTCAAGCCCGAGCAACGTACTCAGCGCCTTTACGACGCGGCAGAAAAGCACTATCTGACCAAAAACAAAGTCATTGCAGAACAGGTATTGCCCGTGTTGAAACAAATATCGGCCGAGCGTGGCGCCACCATCAATGAGATTGTAATTCCGTTTACGGATGGCATCAAGGGAACCCAAATCGGCGTGAATCTCCAAAAAGCCATCGAGACCAATGGCCGCGAGATTATCCACGAAATGGAGAAATTTGTAGTACTTTCGCTTATCGACCAAGAATGGAAAGAGCACCTGCGCGACATGGACGATTTGAAACAATCGGTACAAAATGCCGCCTACGAGCAGAAAGACCCCTTGTTGATCTATAAGTTCGAATCCGTAGAGTTGTTCAAACGACTGATGACAAAAGTGAATTTTGAAACCATCAGTTTCTTAATGAAAGCGCACATTCCGCAGGAGGAAGCACCACAGCAAGCACCACGCCCAACGCGCCGCACTGAGCCGCAATTGCAGACCAACCGCCACGACGACGAAACCGAAGAAGAAACCACTGGCGGCGGGCCTAATGCCTACGCCGCCCGTCAGGCAGAAAAGCAAGCACCTGTGCGTACCATCAAAATTGCCGACCGTAATCAAAAAGTAACGGTGCAATACCGCGACGGTCGCGTGGTAAAAGATGTGAAATACAAAAAAATTGAACACGAGGTAGAGCGCGGCGACTGCGTCGTAATTGCCTAATAATCTTATAGTTACATTTCAATAAAATTCTTTTAAAATAGCATTCGCTAAATATTTTCAAAAAAAATAAAAAAAAATGTAACCAACCACATCACTCGACGTCTTAACAATAGAGTTTTTCATAACGTTGAGTAAAGATTTAAAATCCGATTGGGCTTCCCGTTCGGATTTTTTTTGTGCCCTGAAAACGGTATTATTGTCCGACCAAAAACAATCATCAACACCTAACACCCAAAAAGGCTTTTAATCTACCGTTTCCTATGAAAGTCCTCTACACCTTTGCGCTTGTTTTTTTACTTCAGCTTGCCGCCTCCGCCCAAACCTATATTTTTACCCATGATGACACCCTTCGTGGCAGTATTACCAAAGAACGCGCTTGGTGGGATTTGCAGTTTTATCACCTCAATGTCCGCGTTCAACCCCAAGACAGCACACTCAACGGCAGCGTAACGGTGCGCTACAAAGTACTCCAACCTTACCAAACCCTCCAAATTGACTTACAGCGTCCGATGAACATCAGCCGCGTAACGCAAGATGGGCAAACGCTCTCTTTTCGCCGCGACGGCAACGCGTTTTTCATTGATTTAGTCAAAAAACAGGAAGCCCAAAAACAAGAATCGTTGGTCATAGAGTACAACGGCCGCCCACACGTAGCCAAACGCGCCCCATGGGATGGCGGATTTTCGTGGAAAAAAGACAAAGACGGACTGCCTTTTGTCGCTACTTCTTGCCAAGGGTTGGGTGCCAGCGTCTGGTGGCCCTGCAAAGACCACATGTACGATGAACCCGACAGTATGCGCATCAGCGTGACGGTACCTAAGCCCTTAATGGATATTTCAAACGGCCGCTTGCGGAGCATTACCGAGAATCTCGACGGTACGCGCACCTTTGACTGGTACGTTCAGAACCCCATTAATAATTACGGTGTGAATGTCAACATCGGCAACTACGTGGCGTGGACTGATACGCTGAATGGCGAAAAAGGTACGCTGGATTTATCGTTTTACGCACTCGCCGAAAACCTTGACAAAGCCAAAACTCAATTTCAGCAGACAAAACCCATGCTGCGCGCTTTTGAACATTGGTTTGGTCCCTACCCTTTTTACGAAGACAGCTACAAGCTCGTTGAGGTCCCTTACTTGGGCATGGAGCATCAAAGCTCGGTCACCTACGGCAACGGATACAAAAATGGCTATTTGGGCCGAGATTTATCCGCCACGGGCTGGGGCCTAAAATGGGATTTTATTATTATTCATGAATCTGGACATGAATGGTACGCCAACAATATTACCTACAAAGACCAAGCGGATATGTGGATTCACGAGAGTTTTACTAACTATTCCGAAAACCTGTATACTGAATATTACTACGGTAAAGAAGCGGGTAGCGACTACGTGATTGGCTGCCGAAAATTGATTCGTAATGACAAGCCTATTATCGGCACCTACAACGTAAACCGCAGTGGCTCGGGCGACATGTACTACAAAGGCGGCAATATGCTACACACGATTCGTCAAATCATCAACAACGACGAGAAATGGCGCGGCATCCTGCGCGGAATGAACAAAACGTTTTATCACCAAACCGTTACAACCCAGCAAATTGAGGACTACATCAGCAACGAAGCGGGTATCAACCTGAGCAAAGTGTTTGACCAATACCTGCGTGATATTCGGATTCCAGTACTTGAGTACCACATCGAGAAAAAGAAACTTTCGTACCGTTGGAACAACGTAGTCGAAGGATTTGACATGCCAATCAAGTATAAAGCTGAAAACGGCGAATGGAAAACCCTGAAACCGACGACCCAATGGAAGTCCATAAAAGTTAAAAAATCATCCGCGCTTGACGTAGACCGAGGATTCTACATAGAAGTCAAAAAACTCGCTTCTGCTTCATAAATCGTTGAGAAAAAGGGGAAGTCGTACTTACATCGCCGAATAGCGAATGGGTTTGATTTCCCTTTTTTCTGGACTCTATTCATCCTGATTTACATTTTTCTACGACCAAATATAGGAATCTGCGTTAGCGTGCCCCCTCGCAAAATCTTCCTGATCAAAAAAGGTGGGGCGGCAAATAAAGGCGGCAAGATTACCTCTGATTACCTCGTGCGTCATCAGTTCATCGGCTCTTGAATACAGAGGGGTTTGTGCTTTCAGGAGTTTTTCAGCCGCCGATTTTGATACAGCATACGCGTGCGTACAATCGTGCAAACCAGCAATGCGTAAATTGGCCGAGTAAGGTTTTGGATATAAATTATTGACGTGGTGGCGGGTGAGCCACTTGTAAGCTCGGAAAGTTGCCAACAATTTATAAAACTGCTTTTTACGCCAATGTTTCGGCGTTATTTCTTCATTTTTCAAAAAACCAAGATACACCAACTCCCAATGTTCAGGCAGTTGATTCATTGTCGTAAGCAGCAGTTCCAGCATCTGAAGTTTAGGCACCACGTCGTCTTCAAAAATCAGCACGCGTTCGTGGCCTTCTTGTACAATTTTTTCGTAAAGATTTCGGTGCGACCAAGCGCAGGCGATTTCACCCAACGATAATTTGCTGTGCCTATGACGATTGAATTTTACCGCTTTGGCTTCATCATACACGCCCGACTTAATGGAGTCTGACAGGGTAAAGTCATTTTTATCTACCGCCCAAAAGAGCTCATAGTTTAACCCCTCAAGATGCTGTTTTATAGCCTCCTGTCGGTCAGCGGCACGCCTTAGGGTGACCACAAAAACTCGGTCAAAATAACCGTTCAAAAATTCGTAGACTGATTTCATTCCTGACCAATAAAGTGTGAAATAATGAGTCTGCACCCGTGGGCGGCAAACCTTTCAAACAGTCAGAAATGGTGATGGATTAAACGTAGGCGGGCACGTTGTAAATACGCTCGTAGAGCAGGCTATTCAATTCAAGCATAAATTTAGTCCCTTCCAGCAATTCACGCAAGTGGACCAAGTCACAAAGGGCTAATTTTAGCGAAAGATTTGCTTGCGGGGCCTCAATGACTTCAAAGTCATATTCGTCCGAAAGGTTGAAAATCATCGCGTGTAAATCTACTTTGTCGACTTTCTGCTTAAAATTCAGAAAATCGTTGATTCTGAAAGCCATTTTATACCCTGCAAATTCTACCATAATTCGGGCCGAACGATCACATTGATAGGTCGTGCCTTTTGAATTGGTGTAAAGTTCGTTTATGTAGGTTGCTTCACTAATCATCACGGCAAATATACGCGATTTTATGCTCTTTATTTAGAGTCAATCAAAATAAACCTAAAAACTTGGTGTTTTATCCGCCAACAGTACCGTATCGGCCACGGCACCAGTGCGAGGTGCGCCCGCCTCAATCCAACGCCGAATAAATTCAATTTGGCCTTTATAGAGGGCTTTTCCATTTAGGGGCATGGGCGTACCGTAGCTTTTGCCGCCGTGGTGCGCGCCACCCTCCCAGTTAAGTTTGTGAAAAAGTAAACTTTGCAGCGAAAAATACGGCAAGACACGCTTCAACTTATCTTCCACCGCATTCTGATTTTTAGGGTCTTTATTGAATAAATAATCGTAGGATTTACCCGTGGCAAGCACCAAACCATGTTGGCTGAAGCTGGATTCTTGCTCCGAAGCGTGGCAGCCCGAAGTGGCACAGGTAGGCGTAAAAATGCGTTCCTGAATTAACTCAAACGAGGCTTTTGCGACGGGCACCGTTGTCGGCTCTTCGTTTTTCTTACAGGCATTGAAGGCCATCCCAACGATTCCTATAAGCAATATATTTAGTAGTAAAGGTCTGATGCTCATACCACAGTTTCTTTTTAAATGACCATTATGATTAAAAAGTAAACGAAAATGCATTCTTTTTGTTACACCCTCTTATCCCTACGGTTTACTTCATCGTCGTCAGTAGTACTCCAGCCAGTACCAACACCCCTCCGATGATGGTTGTCAATGTCAGTTCTTCTCCCAAAAGCGTAACGGCAATAATGGCCGCAAAAACGGGGGTCAGGTTTCCAACAACGGCGGCTTTGGTAGCACCTATTTTTTGGACGGCTTCATAATACCAAATAAAGCCGAGCGCCGTGGCAGTCATTGCCATGTAGACTACTGCTGCTAAAGCCTGCCAGCTTGATTGTTCCAAACGTTCGATTAACCCATGTTGAAGCGCAGGGATAAACAACAAAACCGCCCCAATCAGCGTCGAGAAAGAACTGAGCGACAGCGCAGGAATGGTTTTCAGGGCTACTCGGCCAATGAGCGTATAAACCGTCCAACTCAAAACACAGCCCATGATGAGCAATTCACCCAAGCCCCAAGTTGTGTTGGAAAGAAGGGAGGAAAAATCACCGCGAGCAAGCACCACAGCGGCCCCAAAAATAGACAACGCAATACCCGCCCATTTGATAACCGACACCTGCTCCCCCAGAAAAAGCCAACTCCCCAGTGTAATCGTAATGGGCGCAAAGGCAATAACGAGCGAGGCCCGCACCGTGGGCATGTACTGAATACCACTGAAAAAGAACAAGTTATACAAAAACACCCCCATCAATGCCGAGATAAACACCAGCCCCCATTGCTTAGGGGCGAGCGAAGGAATTTTGCCGTTGGTTTTGTACAGATAAGCCATCAATAACAGCGCCCCGATGACAAACCGCATAAAGGCCGTTGAATAAGGTCCTAAGGATTGAACGGCGATTTTGCCCGCCGCGAAATTAGTGCCCCAGAAAAAAACGGTAGCGATGAGTTTGAAGTAAGTAAGACGCATGAACAAACGATAAAGGAGGCTTTTTGAAATGTACTGTTTAGAGTACAAAAAAACACCGCCCGAAAGTTCAATGCTACCCGCAAATGAAACCTTGAAATAAGTGCCCTTTGAACGAATTTACCCAACTATCAAAGCCTTTCTTTAAGGCGTTTTTGTTTCGGTTTCTCCGTGGGGTGTTGGCAAAAAGCTTTTACTAGCGGCCTTGATGTTGAGCAAAGAGCGCACCATTCGGAAAATCAATTGAAAAAGGAGAAGAAAATCTTTGGCAGAAATTTTCTTCCAAAGATACCCTGGAATAGAAATCGCAAGGGTAAAGGCAAGAACGCCCAACAGACTCCCCATCGTGACTAAAATCGGAATATTTAAGAATACCAAACCTATCAATACGCCCAGTCCTAAAACCGCCAGCAACAACGTACGCGGCATAATCAACCCTTTCAGATAAGCATTGAAGGCATGAAAATTTCCTTTAAACAGCTGCGCGAATCCCGTCGTAAAGTAAAACTTAATAAAGTGAATCTGGGCCGCAATCCACCGAGAACGCTGCCGCTCAAAGACCGCTAGGTTTTGTACTTTTTCGTCATAAATGTACGCGTCTTTCAGGTAGGCAATATGAAACCCATCCAATAACAAATTCATTTCCAATTCTTTATCGTACCCTCCAATGCTTTGGAGGCGACTCATTCCGTGCATCATTGCATCGGGTACGAAAGCCATCCCTGACCCAATCAACGAAGCCGACATGCCCAACGCCCGCTGACCGCCGCGAAAAAGATGATTATTGACCTCTTCGTTCATCGCATCAAAAACCGCCACACCCGTATTGGTATTTTTGGCCACCCGATGCCCCTGTACCACTTTCCAGCCTTGGTCAAAGGCCAAATTGATGCGTTGCAAAAAATCGGGGCGCATGTGATTGTCGGCGTCGGAGACCATCACTATATCGTACGTATTGCGGGGAAGTTGGTGCAGCGCATACGCAATTGACTTTTGCACTGTAGATTGCTCAAATTCTACCGTAATGACTTTGATGGGATAAGTCGCCAGTTTTTGGAGGGTTTCGGGCAAAAAAGAATCTGCAATGACAAACAAATCAAAATAACTTATGGGATAGTCCAGTTGAAGGTTGGCCTCCACCGAATCAATAATCACTTTATCTTCTTTGTACGCTGGTATCAACACCGCGATTCTTCTTGTCTGCGTGGGTTTGGTTGAAATGGGAACATCGTCGGCTTTACCTAAACGACCCGCCACCGCCGATAACAACAAATACAAAACATTGAATACCAAATAGATAACTATTGGCATCAGGAGAAAATATCCAAAAAATTGCATTAGGAAGATTGTATTTTCGGTGGAAATAAAGCGTTTTTTTTCAATCGTTGAATAGTCATGGCAAAATACGCTTAATGTATTTCAAAAAAAACTAACCGCTCTAATAAAAAGATGTAAAAATAACCCACTCTTTCAGGATGAACATTCCTAAAAGTTATATTTCTAATTGTTTAAGTACAACAATGACCCTAATCTTTTGATATTACTTCAATTATATTTAACTAATATGCCAATCTATGAAAGTATTACAACTTCAACGTTTATAAAGCTTTATGAAAAAACTCTATCTAAATGTAATCCTGCTGTTATTAACCATAAGCGTTTGGGCCCAAAAGGCCATTCCAGGCAAAATTGAAGCTGAAGCATACGACGCCATGAGCGGCATTGCAACTGAAACTACCCAAGATACGGGCGGTGGCCTAAACGTAGGCTGGATTGAAGACAATGACTGGATGGACTATAATGTAAATGTTCCAGTCAGCGGGACGTATAAATTCAGTTTCAGAACCGCCAAGGGATTTGGTGATGGCACCCTTGAAGTAAGAACCGCCAACGGTGCGGTGCTGGGTTCGGTCGTTTTGCCGTTTTCAGGCGGCTGGCAAGGATGGGGCACATCGAGCATCATTATTCCACTCACGGCAGGACAACAAACCTTACGCATTTACGCCAAATACGGCTCATGGAACTTCAACTGGTTTGAAGTAGAAAAATACAACGCCATTCCGGGCAGAATCGAAGCCGAAAACTATGATGTCATGAGCGGCATCAATACCGAAAACACCCAAGATACGGGCGGTGGTTTAAACATTGGCTGGATTAACGACGGCGACTGGATGGACTACATAGTCAACGTGTCCGCTTCAGGAATTTACACCTTCAGTTTTAGAGTAGCCAAAGGATACGGCGACGGTACCATTGAAGTAAAATCTGCCACTGGCGCGGTACTTGGCTCCATTGTGTTGCCCTACACGGGCGGGTGGCAAGGATGGGCCACGGCCAAGGTTTTTATTCCTCTCTCGGCGGGCCAACAAACGCTGCGTATTTATGCCAAGCACGGCGACTGGAATTTCAACTGGTTTGAGGTCACGGGCAGCCGACCGATTCTTGGAAAAACCGAAGCCGAAGACTTCGACGTTATCAGCGACGTAAAACCCGAAAATACCCAAGATGTAGGCGGGGGATTTAATATAGGTTGGATTGATGACAATGATTGGCTCGACTATCATTTCAGCGTCGACGAAGCCGCCACCTATAAGTTTACTTTTCGCATCGCCAAACCTTACGGGGATGGCAAACTCGAACTCCGAAACACTACAGGAGGCGTTCTGAGCGCCCTTACCCTACCCATTACGGGAAGCTGGCAAACCTGGGATACCGTCAGCACTACGGTTGCGCTGCCAGTAGGAAAGCAAATTATTCGAATTTATGCCGTTAATGGCAGTTGGAATTTCAATTGGTTTAACGTAACGAAAGGGGCTAATACCCAAATTCAGTCGGTGATTAGTTTCGGAGCGTTACCCCAAAAAACAGTCGGTGATGCCCCCTTTGATTTGGTCGCCTCCAGTAACCAAAACCAAATGCCCATTACCTTTACTTCTTCCAACCCAGCGGTTGCTTCGGTATCCAACGCCACTGGTGTCTGGAAAGCCACCATTCTGACGGCGGGTACGACCAGCATTACGGCTTCGCAAGCAGGCAATACCAGCTATCTGCCAGCCAATAATGTTGGCCAAACCCTGACCGTAGTTACCGCTACTCCACCGCCGCCGACCTATACTGGGGTTAAAATTCCGATTCAAGCCGCCCGCTGGTACCAGCTCAATAACGCGCCCAAAGGTTTGGAAGGCTTATTTGACAACGTGACCGACGTGACCGTGCATACTGGCTTTAGCAAAGTATTGGAAAACTATGACGCATACTATCCGCTTTTAGAAGGCGAACAAATGACCATTGACCGTATCAAATTCTTTGACGGTGAAGGCTCTTTTGCCGACAAGCCCATGACACTTTCGATTATCACCAGCGATTGGCGGCGGGTTCCTATTGCGACGTTTAAGGGGGAGGTGTACAACGGCTGGGTAGGTCCTTATTCGGGCCGTTCTACCACAGGCGACGCGCAATTCAACTTAGACTCGGCCATTACCAATGCGCGTTATTTGGTCATTAACGCTTGGTGGGGCTATCCTACCGAAATCGAATTGTACGGCGCATATACACCACCCACAACAACATCAAACGGCCCTTACCGCCAAAAATCCATTAAATTGAAGGAAATGATTGGCGTAAACGCGTTTGAGTGGGATTTTGAGGAAGCTTGGGACAACCGTATCAGTGAACCCAAACTGAAGGTCATGAAGACCTTCGGCGTTATACGGCACTATGCTGACTGGGAGAAATTGGAACCCAACGAAGGAAAATACACCTTTAACCCAACCCATAGCGGCAGCTGGGATTACGACGGCTTGTATACACGCCTCAAAGCGGAAGGTATGGAGGTATTGGCCTGTTTAAAAACCATTCCACCGTGGATGACCGCTACCTATCCCGAAGGTGAAAGAGACTCAGAAAACGTGCCAGTTCGTTACGGAAAAAACTTTTCTGAGCCAGCTTCGTACATCGAGCAGGCCAAATTAGCGTTTCAATACGCCGCCCGCTATGGAAATAACCCAAACGTAAACCCTGCCTTGCTGAGTGTAGACCCAAGCCAGCGATGGAACGGCGACGGTATTAACGTAGTGAAGATTGGGTTGAATCTAATCAAATACATGGAATGCGACAACGAGCGCGACAAGTGGTGGAAGGGTCGTAAAGCCTACCAAACGGGCCGTGAATACGCCGCCAATTTGTCCGCTTTCTACGATGGTCATAAAAACACGATGGGCCCCGGCGTAGGTGTAAAAAACGCCGACCCTTCCATGAAGATTGTTATGGCTGGGCTGGCGTCTCCCTTTATTGGGGTTGATTACATCAAAGGAATGATTGACTGGTGCAAAGAATTTCGCGGGTACCGCCCAGACGGAAGCGTAAATTTGTGTTGGGACGTGATTAACTACCATTTTTATCCCGATAATTCATCTTCTACACAAGACGGGACTGGCACACGCGGCGTGGCCCCAGAAGTGTCAGCAGCGGGAGTAGTGACCGAAAAATTCATCCAATTGGCCCAAAAAGAATCGCAGGATATGCCCGTCTGGATGAGCGAAACTGGCTACGACGTCAACCAAGGAAGTCCGCTAAAAGCCATTGCCATCGGCAATAAGTCGGTGTTGCAGACCCAAGCCGACTGGATATTGAGAAATGCCCTTTTCTACGCCCGCAAAGGCATCGAACGGGTTTATTTTTACCAAACTTACGACTACGACATCAATAATCCGACCCAATTCGGCTCTTCTGGACTACTCAACAACAACCAAACGCGCAAACCAGCGGCGGATTTTCTGTACCAGACCAACCATCAATTTGGGCAGTATACGTACAAAGAGACCCTCCAAAACGACCCCATCATCGACCGCTATGAACTCAACGGAAAATCGGCCTACGCGCTAGTTATTCCCGACGAAACAGGTCGAACGGGCTCGGCAACGTTAAATTTGGGAAGCGCCACCTCGGCCAAAATCTACACGCCAACCATCGGTAGCGACACCATGAACGTAGAATTGGTCAGTACCACGCAGGGGCAATTGACCGTCACCGTGACCGAAACGCCTATTTTTATCGTAGCCTCCGACCAAGTCGTCAGTAATACCACCGACTCTACATCGACTCCAGTAGCCCGCATTGGCGACAAAACCAACGCCACCTTTGCACCGAAAGAGTTGGTTGCCGAAACTGTAAAACTGCACGACATCGTCACCGTCTACCCTAACCCCTCTACCGATTACGTACTGGTTTCGTTTGAAAGTACCAGTCGTGAAAAATTGCAGGTACGCATTTTCAATGCCAATCTGGGCATCCTCCACCGAGAAGCAACGTTTACTAAAACGGCACCTTCATTTTCCGAAAGGTTGGACGTATCAAATTTACTGCCAGGTGCTTACATCATCGAGATTCAGCAAGGCAACCAACGTGCCTTCCGTAAAATCGTAAAAGCGCCTTAATATTCCGTACATCTCACTAAAAACCCCCGCGAAGAGTTTCTTCGCGGGGGTTTTTAGTGGCAAAAAGCTATTTATCGGATAGTGCAGCTGGTTTTGAGAAACCTGCTGCACTATCCTAATGCGGGCGGGTAAAGCGTAAATCGTAGTTGTATTTGATTTGTCGATACAGCGTCCGCGCTAGGCGTATGAATGGGTTATTGCTTTGTTGACGCCAGTTATTGCGCTGCACCGTGCTGGGTTCATTGTCCGAATTTACTTGGTCAAATAGCCCCTTGAAATCATCATAAAACAGACCCGTACCTTTATTTTGAATGAAGGCCAGGCACATCATATACTCCGCTTTGTCCGACTTAATCCCTTCTACATAACGGCCAAATTTGTTCAAAAACGTGCTACGACGCAGGTGCGGGTGGTCGCTGTAGAAGTAAATTTTATCGTATTTGGCCGACCAAGGTTTGTACACCATTCGCGAAAACCCTCCTTTAAACGGCTCCAAATGGGCATATTCATAATAGGCATAGAAGCGCACCATGTCCAAAGATGCATCGTCATTGAGAAACCCAAGCGCCGCTTTCAGCTTGGGGATAAAGGCGGGTTTAGGAATAAAATCCTCCTGCACATAGAGCGTATAAGGCGTTGTAACGGCCTCCTGTCCTTTGTTGAGGTTATTGGCCAACCCTTTGTTTTTGGGCGTCGTAATGAGCCGAAACGGAAAACGTTTACGCATCTCTGCCATGGCCTCTTGATGCTCTGGCTTGCTGGCATCATCTGAAACCACAATGTCTTCAAATGAACAAGAAATAGCATCAAATGCTTTTAGCAAACGTTCCAGCGAACTGCTTCGATTGTAATGCGTAATGAGCAATGTAACGCCAGAAAAATGGTTCTCCGCTTTAGCCATCGGGTCTATCTTTTAGAAAAATACACATTCACCGCCGTCTCGGCTACTTTTTCAGTAAGCCTCTGACGACCAATACTGTACTTTTTATTTGAAAGTAATAAGTTCAACTGTGTTTTTTAACAATCGGAATTTTAAGTAAAACCACCGCAAGGCCATAAAAGCAGGATTGGAGCTTTCTCGCCAACTACTTCGCTGAATGGTACTGGGTTCATCACTGGAGTTTTTTTGGTCAAAAAGGGTGGTAAATTCATTAAAAAACAGACCTTTACCCTTCTTTTTTAGCACCGACAAACACATCAAAAACTCGGTTCTGTCCGATTTAATGCCTTCGACATACTTGCCAAACTTGTCCAAAAACGTGCTTCGACGCAAATGTGGGTGGTCGCTATAGTAGTAAAATTTCAGGTGGTCGGTGTACCAAATCAACGGTTTAAACACCATCAACGAATAGCCTTTGCCGTGGGGTTTGAGGTACGGATAGACAAAATAGGCGTAAAAACGAACAATATCCAGCTCATTATCTAGCTCCATAAACGCCAACGCATCTTTAAAATGCGTCACGAAGGCAGGTTTTGGCACAAAATCTTCCTGAACGTACAGTGTGTAGGGCGATTTTACCGCCGCTTGTCCTTTATTGATGTTGTTACCCAACCCTTTGTTTTGAGGTGTCGAAACCAACGTAAATCCGTATTTTTCTTTCATCGCCTCTACCGCCTTAAAATGCTCAGGCTTACTGGCATCGTCAGATACCACGATGTCGTCAAAAACGCAACCCAAGTTTTGAAATGATTTTAACAAACGCTCCAACGAACTGCTGCGATTGTAATGCGTGATGAGCAACGTGACACCTGCAAAATGATTGGCAGAGGCTACCATAAGTTTAAAAAGATTGGCAAAAGGTTAATTTCAATTAATGAGCCAACACCACTTGACCGTTTTTGGTGTATTTTTGGTTTGAGGTCGTAAATGTATACGTCATTGACCATGTATATATCCCTTCCTGGCACGCCACGTTTTTAAATTTTCCGTCCCACTTGACTGCTGGGTCGCTGCTGACAAAAATTGCACTTCCCCACCGGTCATAGACCACAAATTCAAACGCCGCTACATTGCTCATAAAAACGTCCAAAACATCATTTTGACCGTCGTTATTAGGCGTAAATATATCGGGCACATACACACTCGGACTTTCACAATCGGTACACCTTTTCAAGACCAAATCGTCGATAGCAAAATCATTCCCACACCCTCCCTCTCCGTTGTCAATCAGCCGAATCAATACATCCGTCGTCTCCTCTGGCATGGGAGGAAAATTGAAAGTCAAAGCAAATTTTCGCCAAACGGGTGTGGGTGTTCGTAAAGTTACCCCCGTGTGTAAAGTATCAATCAATCGACCGTCGGTCGTTTCGACACGGATGGTAATATCGGGGTCGTTGGGTATGGCAAAACCACAGGTTCCCGGCGGAAATTCGAGGTTTAAATTGACCAACCAAAACGAGTATTCGTAAGCCGCTTTGGTGCATAAACCAGCAATGGTTTCCCGATAAATCTCACCCGGATAAGGCGCATTGATAATCAACATATTACCTGCCGCGTCTCCCGGGGTGTGGTCTTCATTCAGGCCGTGCCAACTGTTTGTAAAACAAGCCCCACTCACCATACCCGCTACCGTGTAGCGCCCGTCATTCGGACAGCCATCGGTTACGTAAGTATAATTGATATAGCCGTTCGGCAAAGCCCCCCGCTGACCAGTACCAAATGTTTGATTACTGATAGTATTTCCATCGGCACAATTCTGGGCAGATGCATTCCTCCCAAACATCCCTGCCATCCAGCACCCCACGAAGAGCAACAGAAATGAGCGCACAGGTCGGTTTCCATTGCGATTCGTTTTGTAGAAATTCATCATCATGCCCAGTCTAATATTTCAAGAGGAAGATTTTGGCGTGGGGGATAAAAAATGGCCAATTTCTTGAAGACCGCCCCAAAAACGTTTGGAAAACGCTTTCATCAAACTTCCATCCGCCACCAATCGTCGGTCACTGGTCCATGCCTTCGCGTTGGGGTCCGTGACCCTGTAAGTCGTGCCCTTTCCCTGATTTTGAAGCGCCAAAGCCATCAATCCGTCCTCACAACGGCCCGACGGCGGGGGGGCTTCTCCCGCTGCAATCAGTTCGGCCACGGAACCTTCCCGCCCCGAATCGGTCTCAAAACCGCCCACCGCCAACGCATCTGCCCGTCGAAACGCAAAATTGAAGCCGTACACATTCATGTACGACCGGTGTCGATTGCGCACCCGATTGAGCAGGTGTGCCGCTTTTTCATATAGCGACAACGCCAACCGCGACGATTGAGGACTGGGCAAAAACGAGTACAATCCGTAGGAACACGCAATGGCGGGGTTTTGGAGTGGCGCCGTAATTGCCTCCACCCAACCCGGCGGGTACAGGCAATCGGCGTCGGCATTGGCGATGATTCGCCCCTTGGCCGCCAATAATCCCGACTGACGGGCAAAAGCCACGCCTGGTTGTTTTTCAAAAATTGACCGTACGCCGCATTTGTCCAACAACTCTTGCGTACGGTCCGCCGAATTATTATTCACGACCAACAATTCCACGCTTCGGGTCGTTTGTTGGTCGCCCAATGACGACAGCAGATTCAAGATATTTGCTTCTTCGTTGTAGGCAGGAATCACGATGGATATTTCAGGATTTTCGATTCGAAACTTACTCAGCCTCAACCGAATATCTGCGATACGCTCTACCGAAGTATCGCCAGACGGATACGCAAACAAATGTTTAGAAACCCAAGTGGGAAGTAAAGAATTATTCACAGCAACGTTGGTTAGGGGTGGTCATAAACCACTATACATCTATTATTCTCCGTGTAAACAACTTTTTTGAGGATATGCGTTCTGTCTATTTTGATTCATTTTCTACTTTTACACTGTCTTCCTGAAATTTTTAATTTCTGACAACGAAAGTTTAAACTTCAACGTCAGAACCGCAAAAATGCCCCCACCAATGGCAATCTGAATCAAGGTATGGAGCAGCCCCTCACTGCCGACAAACTGTTGATACAAAAATACCCCGCCAACCATCATCAGGCAAAACAGCAATGGTTTGCTGAGATTGGTCAAAAACTCTTTCAAAAAAGGACCGATTAATGAGTGGGCAATCACGAAATTCAGGACCAAATAGATGAACGTAGCCGTCAAAAACGCAAAGGCAATGCCGGTGACTTCCCAGTATTTCCCAAAGAAATAGAGCAACGGAATCTTAATGATAAGCGTGACTAAATTAAGATAAAAAAGCAAGTTTGGCTTGCCTTTGGTAAAGGCAATGGTATACAATGGATGCGCCAACGAACTGAAAAAACTCTGGAAAACAAAAATCTTAATCAACGGAATGGTCGGCTCCCAGCCTGTGCCGTACAGCAACGGAATAACACTGTTGGCCGTAATAAACAACCCCGCCAGCAAAGGCAAATTGAGATAACTAATCAAATCCAAAATTTTGATATATGACTTGCGTAGCTCCGAATCTTTGTCTTTCATTTTGGCCAACAACGGGTACGCCACCTGCAATATAATGGGGTTGAGCTTGGTAATCGGAAACACCGCCAATTGGGCCGCCACCGTATAAAAACCCAACGATTTAACCCCCAACACGCCACCCACCACAATCGTATCGGCGTTTCCTTGGATAAACCCCAGCAGTCCATCGCCTACATTGTACATTCCAAAACGAATATGCTCCTTGATCATTCCCAAGTTGAAATACAACGACGGGAAAAAGAACTTTAGCCCAAAAACAATTTGTAAACCCGTACGAACAACGTGCATGGCCAATTGTCCGTAAATCAACGACAACTCTTCAAAACCACTGTATGCCAACGAGATAGAAGTAACAGCACCTACCACCGCTCCCGCAATTTCCATCAGAGCAATCGACTTGAAGCGCAGTTCTTTCTGGAGCAGAAAGAGGTAAATTTGGCCGAAATAAATAATCACAAAATACAGCGACGCCAACTTAATGACCTTATCAAGCCTCGGCTCATGGTAATACGCGATGATAAGCGGTGAGCTAAAAAAGACGATAAGGAAAATAAAAAAACCCATCAGGAGACTCAGAAAATACAGCGTAGACAACGCTTTTTGGTCGTTTTCCTGTTTATAAATGATGGAGTTTGAAAAACCGAGATTACTAAAAATATAGAAGAAATTAATGATTAGCGTACTTACACTTACGACCCCAAAAACGGCGGGATCCAATAATCGGGCAAGAATTGTGACCTGAACAAACTGAAATACAGTGGATATGACGGTAGAAATAGTAATCCATTTCCCCCCATCAATCGCTTTTTTAGTATTACTCATAACGTTGGCAAACGGGCTTTAAATCGGTTAGGTTTGGGAGGCAGACGGCAGTTTTCGCTGGTGTTTGAGCAACAACTCAGACGGCACTAAAATTTGCTCCGCTTCTTTCACCGTTGGGGCATCAATATACTCCTTTTCAACACGATTTAAAATAATTATGGGGTTCTTGGTAGAAATTTTATTGTATAAATCCATCAGCTGTTTCTCCTTACGCCCCCACACGCTGTTTGCATCCACAACCAAAAGCGAAACGTGGCATTTGTTAAACAAATACAGCGGCAAAGGACTACTCACCAGCGGTGGCAGTTCCAAGATGATTTTATGAAAAGGCGAAGTTGCAAAGGGTTTATCCTCCTCCAACAGCCCCGTCAAATCAGACACATTCATAAAATCTGGCCGAATGGAATAAGGGAAAAAATGGACTCCATTTTGTTCAAAAGGAAGTTCATTTTTGGCAATTTTTGGGTAAAAATAGGCTATTTGCTGCCCCGTCTCGGCATACAAGCGCGCCAGTCCGTGGGCTACCCAAGTTTTACCTTGTTTAGAACGCATACTCACCAGCGTAATCAACGGAATCGGGACCTGTGACGCCGACTGTAAAATCTCAATGTTGATGGCATTGGTCAACTGCTCAAACGTACTCATTGCGGCCCGGCTCTCCTTCGAGCCAAGGGTCAATTTTTTTACTTTTGGAAAAGCAATAATCACCGGTTTACCGATTTTTGCTTCGGCATTTTCGGGAGAATCAAGCCGGCGGTCGAGCAGAAAACGAATGACCGTCATCAATAGTGCGATAAAAAGACCAACCCCAAAACCCACCACAATCAGCAACAGGCGCTTGCTCGGTTTGGGCTTTAACGGATAGCTAGGCGGGTCAAGAATCTTCAGTATATCATCCTCCAACACGTCCTGACGATAGATTTGCGCTTGGTTTAGGCTGGCCGTCAAAGCCAGATATTCCTTTTCTGCCACGTCGAGTTCGCGTTGCAGTTGGTGCAGGTCTGTTCCTAACGGGCTATATTCAGTCATTTTAGCCTGAAATTCCCCAAGGCGTTTTTTATACACATCGAGGCGGGCATTTGACTCTTCAAACTCAATCACTTTTGCCAACCAATCTTCCACCAATTTATCTTGGGGCAGAGATTCGGGAGAATTGCCTGCGGCATAATACCGCCGCGAAATCTCCTTCATTTCTTCCTTTATCCGGTCTGCTTTAGCCTGCAAACTACTGACTTGGCCGTTGCTCTGCCCACTCGACTGCGCACTTACCACTTCGGTTTCGGCAAACAAAAGTTCAGTCTGCTTTTGAATCAAATCATCATTGATAGACAGCAGATTACCACGCTGCCCCATTCGTTTTTGGAGGGCATCCATACCAGCTTTTACGGCGCGGTTGCGCATCAATTCTGTGGTATATTCTTTGGCAAACCCATCGCGGGAGAATACCGCATTTTTGGATTCTTCGGCAAAGTTTACCAGTTCGTGTTTAATATTAAACTCCCGCAGTTTGGATTCTATCTCCTCTAGCTTATCCCGTGCTTCTTGAGATTTGCCTTTGTAATAATCAATAACGGGATTTGCGTCAATGCTTTTTAGAGAAACGTAACGCGCATTCAACACCCGAACGGCATGAGCGAGCGTTTGTTGGGTCACGCCCCGGTCGTCCGACTCATACTCTAGCTCAATCATATCGCTGCTATTCTTTCGGTTTGCCTTCAGTTTTTTGGCAATTCCTTCGGTAGAGTAGTAAGAATAGGGGTCGTTTAAGAGACTCTTAATTGGGTTGTCTTTATCTGAATTGGCCAGCGCCTCTAGCTTGGGATACAGTCCTGTGGAGTCCAAATTGGCCAATAAGTCAAGCCGAAAACGTGAAGGAACCGCATCTTGTAATTCAGTAAACCCAGGTTGTGCCAAAACAAGGCTGTCGGGTTTTTGTAACACAAGGTGCTGCGCCAATAAGCGCAGGCCAATCTGACGCATGGTCTCGTTTGAGTTCAACGTAGTCAGCAAATTATCAAAAGCATTGCTGATGGTTGTGTAATCGGGAGTCCCTGATTTATTGACCGATTGAATAGAATACCCCGAGGCAAGCCCAGTATAAACGGTTGCTTTTGCGGTATATTCTTTTTGTTCGTTACGGGTAAAATAATAAACCGCGCCCGCCGTCAGCAGCGGGAACAGAATAATCCACAGTGTATTTTCTTTCAGAAGACGTATAAAATGATTAACTGTCATCCGTCAAGTTTATTTACGTTTTAGGCGTTGAATCGGAACTCCCACCAGCGCCTCAAGATTATACAAATACTTCAAAAAAGACCCTCTCGCTTCCTCAATGGAAGAAAGAACGCCAAAATAGCTTTTGCTCGCATTCGAGAATGCATTCACATCCAATTTCCGCTGTTTGAATTCCACCTCTGCGATTTGGTACGCCACCGTCGCCATTTGCTGGTCTTTCAGTCTGAGTTGAAGCACTTTCTGCGCCGTCACCAAATCCTGAAACAAATCAATCAACTCCCTTTTTAGTTGCACTTCGAGTATCTCTTTACGGGTGAGAGTAGATTGATAAGTAGCTTTGGCCTGCGAAAGCATGTGTTTTCTGCCTATGATTTCATACAGACTAAGCTGGAGATTCAACCCTACCCGGTATCCATTCGCAATTTGTCCGATAGCATCTCCCGTAGACCCCGACCCCGTCGAAATAATGGCCTGATTACCCGCCGAATAACTCCCGCCAGCCGTCACCGATTGCAAGATTTGTAACTTTGAAAGTTTGTACGATGCCTCCTGAGCATTGGCCACTTCTTTCTCAAAATTGAGCAATGGCGAATGCGACAACGCCAATTCAAACAAGTCATTAAAGGGTAACAACTGCATGGCTATATCATTATTAAAATCAACATACAGCGAGTCTGCCGTCCCCAATGTAGAGCCCCGCATATTGGTAGCGGATCCTTTTTGAAAAGATGAGTTTTGTCCAAACACTGGCCCACACAGCAATGCCCCACTAATGAATAACAGACAATAATGGTGGCAAAAAAAAGAAGACCACTTGTAAAAGTACATAATCATCCATTTAATCAATTAATACGTATATACCTAAAAGACTGCCTTTTTGATACCTAATAAACCAATTTTGGCCGATTAAGTTTTGATTCTATTCGACCCCAAAGATACACCGTAAATAAGCAGCAGGTTTTATACCAAGGGTAAAAAATAAAACAGTCCTTGCTTACCAAAATTAACTATAATATATTTATCAAATCAAACCCTCGGCACACTCCTTTCCTGTTCTCTTGAAAGAGATAAATCGTTTATTATCTTTGATTTATTAACGTTATGACTTTTTTCACGCTTGCAAAACACGTTTTGAGAACGAACAACTCCAAACCAGAGAACACCCTTCTTTATATCCCTAAAAACCATGCCAAATTATCAATAATGGCCATTTATTGCCCGAAGTATTTTGTTCCATAACATTTTGCAGACAAAATAAAATATCCACAAAAAGCAACCTAACAAAATATACCTAACTCTATCTCCAATAAGATGGGCATATCCTCCAAAAAGTTTAATATTGTTATTACTTCCCGGCAAATTTGGGAAGAGACGCATTTGGGCAGTAATATTCGGGATATGGCGCGGGTCCTATCTCAATCCCATCAGGTTTTATTTATAAACGACCCATTGGACTGGTCGACCGTTATCTCGCAAAAATCAGGCCGTGCGCAACTACGCAGTGAATTTTTGGCAAAGCATCAAGGCCAACGCCTGATTCAGGACGGGGCTAATTTATGGGTGTTAAGCCCAGAATCGGTCATGGCCTCCATCAATTGGATGCCCGATGGGGCGTTGTACGATTGGTTCAATCGTTATAACACAAAAAAAATAGCGCATGAAATTGCCGCCGCCGTCAAAAAATTGGGTTGGGATTCATTTATTTTAATCAATGACAACGATATGTTGCAGGGCTTTTTTATGAAAGAACTCCTGCAACCCAAGGTAGCAGTGTATTATTTACGGGATAATTTTCTGGCCGTTGATTTTTGGCGCAAGCACGGTCTGCGTCTGGAGCCTTTGCTGATGGAAAAAGTAGACATGATAGCCAGCAATTCTATTTATTTGGCCAATCAGGCGGCTCGATACAATCCTCAATCGGTGTATGTGGGTCAAGGCTGTGATTTAAAACTTTTTGATTCTACCAAAATAGACAAAATTCCCGCCGATTTGGAGGCAATTCCGCACCCTCGGGTGGGCTATGCCGGTGCGCTGACAGGCCTGCGCCTCGATGGCGCGCTCATTGAAACCGTTGCGGCCCAACGTCCCGATTGGCAAGTGGTTTTGATTGGTTCAACCGACGATTCTTTCCCCGTTGAACGCCTAAAAGCACTTCCGAACGTCCATTTTTTGGGATCCAAAACCCCTCAACAAATCCCTGCATACCTAGAAGGAATGGACGTGCTGATTAATCCTCAAAAATTGAACGAGGTAACGATTGGGAATTATCCCCGCAAAATAGACGAATACCTCGCCATGGGCAAACCCATCGTTGCGGTCAAAACCGAGACCATGGATTTGTTTAAAGACCACGTAAATTTGGCCGAAAACAGCGACCAATTCATCGCGCAAATTGAAGATGTACTTCAGGGCAAACAACTTTCTTCGCTAGAAGCCCGCATTGCCTTTGCACACGAACACTCATGGGAAAATTCGGTGGGAGATTTAATGAATGCCATTGAAACACGTTTTTTCCCGAAAGCATTACCAAAAAAATGAGTATAAAAACTTATCTGGACAGCCGTCCGTCTTTCAAACGATTCGTCCATTGGATGCTCATTCCCACGGGTCAGGCCCGGCCACGCCTGTGGGTGAGCTGGTTTGTCAACCCATTTATTCATAAAAAGCACCGATCGGCGGCCATTCGTGCCAACGTGCGGATGGATGTACTGCCGTTCAATGCTTTTACGCTGGGTGCTCACAGTACGATTGAGTCTTTCAGCGTGGTCAACAACGGCGTAGGAGATGTGACCATCGGCGAGCATTGCACGGTCGGAATCGGTTCGGTGGTCATCGGCCCCGTCACGATTGGCTCCGACGTCATTATTGCGCAGCACGTAGTAATGTCGGGCTTGAATCATGTGTATGAAAACATCATGTTACCCATTCACCGTCAACCCGTTACGACGCGTCCGATTGTCATTGAAGAAGAGTGCTGGATTGGCGCAAACGCCGTCATTACGGCGGGGGTAACCGTTGGCCGTCACTCAGTGGTAGCGGGCGGAAGCGTGGTTACGAAAGATGTTCCGCCATATTCGGTGGTGGGGGGAAATCCCGCCCGTATCCTAAAACAATACGATGCTGCGAACGGGCTTTGGCAAAAGCCGAGTATTGCTGCCGCCCTTTAGGATTCCTTTTGTACGCTGGCTAATCAATTTACAAATTCAATTTTTTAAGTTCCGACACCGCATAATCACAGGCCCGGGCCGTCAGTGCCATGTAGGTCAGTGATGGGTTTTGGCAGGCAGAAGAAGTCATACAGCTTCCATCAGTGATAAACACATTTTTGACGTCGTGCATTTGGTTATAGCCATTCAATACCGAAGTTTTGGGGTCCCGGCCCATCCGGGCGGTGCCCATTTCGTGTACTGCCGAGCCAGGAGGTAGGTCGTAATAAAACTGTTGTACTTTCTGAAAACCTGATTTTTGGAGCATTTCTTCGGCGCTTTCTTTGATGTCTTTGCGCATGTTGATTTCGTTTTCATGGTATTCAAAAAATACCCGAACCAGCGGCAATCCCCATTGGTCTTTTTGCTCTTTGTCTAGCCAAATACGGTTCTCCGCATAAGGAAGCGTTTCGCCCCAAGCCCCGATAAACATCGTCCAAGGCCCCGGTTGGGTCAGTGCCGTTTTAAAATCTTTGCCAAAACCTTCTACCCTTTTATACTGATCGCTCCATTCGGCACGCTCACCATCTCCCTGATAACCAAACCCCCGCAGATAATCTTTCTGTTTGGTTTGGGCATTTAGGTTTCGAAAACGGGGCACGTAAATCCCGATGGGGCGCCTACCTTCGTAGTATTTATCTTTGAAGCCCTCGTATTCTCCCGTAGCTCCGCCCATCATAAAGTGATCCATGAGGTTTCGGCCCACCTGCCCGCTCGAATTTCCTAAGCCATCAGGAAAACGATGGGAGACAGAATTCAATAAAAGCGCACTTGTGGCAATGGTGGAGGCGTTCAAAAAAATGATTTTGGCATAGCACTCTCTCACCTCTTTGGTGTGCGCATCCATGACACGCACCCCCGTTGCCCGATTTTTTTGTTCGTCAAACAACACTTCAATGACGATGGAATCGGGTTGCAAGGTTAGATTTCCAGTGGCCATTGCCACGGGCAACGTGGCGGAATTGCTGCTAAAATACCCACTAAAAGGGCATCCCCGAGCGCAAAGATTGCGGTACTGACACGGGCCGCGTCCGTTCCAGCCTTTGGTGAGGTTGGCAGTTCGGGCAATGGTAACCAGACGGTCTTTATAGTGACTTTTTATCTGTTGGGCAAAATGCGTTTCGATGCAGTTGAACTCCATCGGGGGGAGGAATTGACCGTCGGGTAAATGTGACAGCCCTTCGGCCCGGCCGCTGATGCCCACAAATCGCTCCACGTAGTCGTACCAAGGTGCCAAATCTTTATAACGAATGGGCCAATCGACGGCCACTCCCTCTTTTGCATTGGCCTCAAAATCCAAATCACTGAGTCGGTAGCATTGCCGGCCCCACGTCAGCGAACGCCCTCCTACCTGATACCCTCGAATCCACGAAAATGGCTTTTCTTGAATGTAAGGATGCTCTTTATCATTGACAAAAAAATGTTTACTTCCTTCGTTGTACAAAACGCTCTGAACGGGATTGTCGACTTGGTCTTTGATGACATTGTTCAACCGATTCGGAAACTCCCACGGACTTTTGAGCGCCGTCGGGTAGTCGGTTACGTGTTCTACATTTCGTCCTCGCTCCAGTACTAATGTTTTTAATCCCCTCTCACACAATTCTTTAGCAGCCCATCCGCCACTTATACCCGACCCTACCACGATAGCGTCGTAAGTGGAAGACTGTTTATTTTTAAGGGTAGGATTGGCGGGGTACATACGTTGAGTTGGTGTTTAAAATCAGCTATAGTTTATTTTGTGGCCCACGATTTTTGGTTTTCCGTCATCGGAACACATCCCGCAAAGCGACCCGGAACAAGCGTATATGCAAGGCCTTGGGTGACCCCCAGCATTGAGGTACAATACCCAATACAAGTATATTCTTTCAAAATCGGAAAAAAAGGATTTCCGAATACTTTGCGCTGTATCTTACCCGCCATGCCGTCGAGCGGCTTGCTTTCTTCCTCAAAATGCTGCATGACCGCATTTTTTTGTTCTTCGGTGCATTCAAGGTACGATTTTGCAAAGGTGTCTTTGGAAAACGACTCCACTGATTTCAGGCCGTCGATGAACCGATTTTGCGATACTGTATCCATATTTTCAGCGACCATTTTGAGGATAAAATCAGCAACCCCAGCTTCAATTGCCCCGGGTGTATCGGTGGCAGGAATAATGGTTTCACTCAGCGCAGCCAGCAATTGTTTTTGATTTAAAAGATACGCCAGATCAGGGGTTTTATGCCAGCTTATCCATTTGAAGATTCCGAAAGAAGCCAAACTTCCCCCTAAAAGAGCCATTCCCAAAAGCGCACGACGACGTTTCATAAGTCAAAAAATACCAATTAATAAATTGATTATCAAACACTTACTGCATCTATTTTGTGCACAGACACCACAGTGGTCGTATCCCACCGATGACAGGTCGACAGCATGGCCATAGAGATAAAAATAACCCCACTTGTCGGGAACTGCCCCATGACGGGATTTGAATAGGCCATTATTGCAATGCCACCCAACTCCGCCAGCATTGTGACCATAATTTTGAACAGCCACGGGTCTTTGATTTGCCAGACTTTCCACGTGGCAAAAGCGATGATACTTACCAAGATAATAACATAGAGCGTCATTCCTACACTTCCTGTTTCAATCCAAAGAATCACATACCAGCTATCAGGAGCAATCTGTGAGGCCCAGTGATTGGGGGAAAAGCGTTGCCCTACCGCTTCTGACGTTCCCAGCCCTGCCCCAAAAGGGTAATTTTCCATCAGGCGGGCCAATTTTTCTTTGTTTTGAAGTCGTAATATGAAAGACGGATCCTCCATTGGTCGCAAGGCCGTACGCATTCGCTGTACCTGATAGTTGCCACTACCGATATTGGTATACATCAGAATGATAAAAATCGGTAATGCCACAGCGGCTCCGATCATCATCTTCTGAATGTCTTTACGTAGAAGTAGGTAAAATGCGTAGCCACCCACCAGCACAAATAACGCACTACGGGTGCCCGAAAGAGCATATCCCCAAAAATACACCAATGCTAACGCAAGATAACCTATCTTATAAATCCACTTTTTTTCTTCAAAAAACCAAATAATACAGACCAAGGTGGTAGCGGCCATTTCGGCCCCAAATTGTGAGGCATCAGTGTAAAACGAAAAAATACGTAAAACCCCAAACAGCACGTGGGTTTTACTCCCCCCCATGTCAAGCCAATTCTGTTCATTGGCCGTAAGCCCAATGTATTGTTGTTTAAAACCCCAAAGTGCCCCCAAAAAAGACCAAAACAACCACGTGCGAATCAGGATTTTTATATCAGACTTTTTAAACGGAACCACCAATACAATGCAGGTAGCCAAAATCCAATAGAGCGAAAATTTTCGGAAATTATACAGCCACGCTGGTTTGTAGGGAGCTTCAGGATTGAAGAATTCGAGTATTGTAAAGAAAACCCACAACGCCACGAGGTAAAAAACAGGATGGTGCAACCGCCCCCAATCGTAGCGCTTGGCATTGACCAACAAACTCAACATGGTCAGAATCAGCGAAGCATCAATAAATACTCCAAAGGGCAGGTCTATCGTCAGAAACCGCGCTGCGACGCCAATTAAAAAATTAAGTTGAAGGTATAACAATAGGCCAATACGCGGCTCGGCAAAAACACCAATCAATACAAAACAGGCGATGGGCAGCACAACCGCCACGCCAGCCCCCGCAATACCCAACGCCGCAATCAAATAGCCGCACATAAGCGTGCATACCATGCCTGCCATGCCGTAGAGCCAAAATTTTGACTGTTCGTTGTTGAGTAAAGATACCATTCAATACGCTCTTTTTTACCTATTCCACTTTCAGCAACACATCATCGGCCCGGCGAACTTTTTCCCATGTGCCTGATTGTTTACCACGCAAGTATCGTACCAATCCCGCCAAAGCGCACGCGTTCATAAACGTAAAATAAAAGGGAACAAAGAGTAATTTCCAGCGCAAACGGCGTTGCTCCAATTGATAACCTACCCACGCCGCCCCGTAGAACAGACATTGCAGTACAAATAGCGTAATCCAAGCAGTTCCCATCGACGACGGCGCTTGAAAAGCCGAGTAAGCCAACCACGCGTTGAGCAGAAATATCAGCGGCAAACAAATCGGGGCCACGGCCCATCTAAACACGCGGTGCGAAACGTATTCAAAGCACAAAATGCCGTATTTGAAGGGATTGAGTAAATAACTCAGGCGTACAATGGATTGAAAACCGCCCGCCGCAATACGGATTTTCCGCTTTTGTTCATCCAAAATTGAAAACGAGGGATGCTCCAACGCATAGGCCTCAGGCTCATACGCCACTTTAAAGCCTTTGCCCGCGATACGGAGCGAAATAATAAAATCATCCAAAATGGTATCGGGTTCAACGTGCTCGTACAGCTCCGTTCGTACCGCAAACAGCTCCCCCGCCGCCCCCACAATGGTATGCAATTCCGAATCCCAACGTTTGAGCTGCGATTCATATTTCCAATACAGGCCCTCTCCCGACCCCGCCGCCGACTCATCGTCGTTGGTCAGAATTCGTTTTTCTCCCGCTACCGCGCCCACAATCGGGTCCTGAAAATGCCGAACAATGTTTTTAATGGCTTCTTTGTTCAGTTGTGTATTGGCATCCGTAAAAATCACAATCGGGGTTTTTACGTATTTCAGCGCTTCATTCATGGCTGCCACTTTGCCCCGGCGCTCGGTGCCGCCCAGTACGTCTACTTCTTGTCCGTAATGCGCTTTAATCCACTCGGTGGAGCCATCGGTGGAGCCTTCGGTGACAAATAAAAATCGAATTTTAGAACGCGGATAATCCTGTCCCAACGAGTTGGTGATTTTGGCTGGCAAACACGAAAGTTCGTTGTAAGCAGGAACCACCAAGGTTACCTCAGGAGAATAGGATTCATCGGTTTTGGCCGAAGGGCGTTTTCCACGGATACGAATGAGCAACCACACCACCAATCCATATCCGAGATAGGTGTATACCACAAGACCGATACAAATGAGGAGTAAAATTTCTGCCATTTTGTTCCGAAGGAGTTATATTTTGTAAGGTTTATCCAACGCCACCGACGGAATAATGTCACCGTTTTGGTTGACCTTATGGGTCAGATTCCAGACGATGGCATCCTTGATGGCTTTCAGATAATTCGTTTGTCCGCGTACCAAATGAACCAACGCGGCTTTGGGCAGGGCCAACAGAAAGTAGTACAAACAGAAAGTAACCAAGGCCATGCCCGTCACGTTTCGGCGCATAAAAAGCAGGCGGTTGCGGATATGGTAATACTCTTTGAGCGGATTGGCTTTGCCCACGCTCATGGATTCTCGGTGGTAAATGAGGGCCTTGGCCTCGTAATAAATCTTAAAACCCGCCCGCCGAATTCGCGCCGACCAGTCGAGTTCTTCGTAGTATAAAAAATAACTATCTTCCAACGAGCCCGCCTTCTCAATGACCTCCCGCCGCACCATCATCGCGGCACCGTGGGCAAAATACGTAGCGCCCGACACATCGTGTTGTCCTTTATCTTCTTCCTGCAACCCAATGGCCCACGTTCGACCCGTAAGGCGGTCTAACGGGCGATACCCCGCGTATTGAAGAATGGTCGGGTGGTCGTGATAACGAATTTTGGGACAAACCATCCCGATGGATGCATCCGTGGCAAAAGGGGCCAACAAGTCTTCTACCAGCGTGGGGGTGACGATGGTATCGTTGTTCAATAAAAAAAAGTAATCTCCTTTGGCCTGTTTGATTCCAGCGTTGTTGCCACCCGAAAAACCCAAATTGGCATGGGTCAGAATTACCTTCACGTTGGGGTAATTGCCTTTCTCAATCAGCGGGGTGGGGTCTTCGGCGGAGCCGTTGTCTACCACAATTATTTCGATATTGGGGTACGTCAGGGTACGCGTTGACTCCAGCATGTCGCAGGTGACTTGCGCTTGATTGTAGTTGACGGTAATAAACGAGACAAGTGGCTGCGTACTCATACATTCTCCTTTTGAAAAACCGCCTTCACTGTTTTAATCATGATAATTAAATCGGTTTTGAACGAATATTTCTTGGCGTAAAGCACATCCAATTGAATGCGTTCTAGGTCTGATACTTTCGATTTGCCGCGTTTGGTCACTTGCCAAAGGCCCGTCAGGCCCGCTGGGGCGGCAAACCGCCGAGCATAACCCGTTGCGGTGAGTTTTTCGGCTTCATAAGGAGGTAATGGGCGATTGCCAACAAACGACATATCTCCCAACAAAATATTAAACAACTGAGGAAGCTCATCAATGCTGGAGTTGCGCAGAAATTTCCCCAGTTTAGTGACGCGCGGGTCTTCTTTAAACTTGGAAAATGTAGCCTTTGATTTTTGCTTCTGGTGGTAGAGTTTCTCGCAGATTTGTTCTTTGTCTAAAAATAGAATTTGTTGACATTCCGTGCCTGCCGCTTGGCACTCCTCGCACAAATTGCTCACGGCTACCGCAGGTGCTACATTGTACATGTTGAGTGAGGCCATATTGGCCAACATCTTGTCGGCATCGGTACGCATCGTCCTGAACTTATACATATCAAAAATCCGGTAGCCCATTCCGACCCTTTTGGAACGGTAAAAAATCGGACCCTTCGAATCCAATTTTATCAACACGGCCACCACCGCCAACAAAGGCGAAATCATCAGCAGGGCCGTTGCTGAAACCGCAATATCAAACGCCCTTTTTCCAAAAGGACTTCTTATACGCTTCGGTTTGTAGGGAGTGCGGGTAGATTCTTGGTATTGTTTTTTTTGAATGAGGTAATTGAGCCTGATTTTGAGGGCTTCCAGCGGGTAGGGCAGCTCAAACATATCAATTACTTGCCCTTGCGCTATTTTGGGGTCTAGCTCGCCATTTTCTCTGAACAAAATAACGGGCAATGATTGGAAGTAGGCCGTTTTTCGTAGTGATTTCAAGAAATCACGGTAGCCTTCTGAGTCATTACAAATGACTAAATCGACGGGATTTCCCATCTCTAGAAAATCCAGCGCTTCTACGTAATCTGGCTCTGGTATAATATCGATTAATGCCCCGAAGTCATTAATCAGCAGTGATACCCGTTGCGGGTCATCTTCGATATACAGTGCTCGAAACGAACCCTTTTGTTCTGACTCCATTTGACTTTTATCAAGGGATAGAATGACTGAAATAAAGTGACATTTCGGAAACAGTAGCGGTCAAACAAGCTACTTTGATCTCCGCATGACGGCCAAAACCTTCGCCTTCACCTCCAAAGGATTAAAAGGTTTGGTCATGTAATCATCAGCTCCCAATTCCAAACAGGCTATACGGGTATTGCTATCGTCGTAGGTAGAAAGTATAATAATCGGCAGATTTTTAAACATCGGGCTGGCCCGTATCGTCTTGATCAAATCTTGTCCGTTCAAATAGGGCATCTGCAAATCGGTCAAAATGACATCCACAGGATTCCCCTGTTCCAACCAGCTCATGGCTTCAATACCATTAATATGGGTGGTAACTTCAAAATCATTTTTTAAGGATTGACGAAGAACTTTACGAATAAACGCATCATCTTCTACAATAAGAACATTGTAACGGTTAGTCATGAGTACTGAATTGAATTATTTTATGAGAATTTGTTTCATTAACGTTGAAATAATTATGATAAATGCCGATGCAGATTATGTACTCAAAAAAGCTCCCTATGTCACTCTGTATATTCTGCTGTATTAGGATATTAAAATTAAAAGCCAAATCAGACGAATTAGATTTTTGGGGAAGTTTTCAGGTCCTTTTAGTCGTAAACCATTTTATCTTAAATTACGGAGCAAATTTATCCTGATTAGTCATCGCTCCTTCATTATTCTACGATACCCTCTCTTTACACGCCATATTTTATATGTCTTTTAGTTTGTTGTTTTGTAAACAATTAATCAGCTTTTTTTACATTACAACTCGTATTTCAAATTGTGTATCGAAAATTTATTACATAAATCACCTTTTACATAACAAGCATTGATGAATAAGCCACAAAGCTAGAGTGTGTATTATACCTATATACACTCAATAAACGACCGACAACAAGTAGGATTATTTAATTTTTTTACTAAATCATATTACTTTTTCAACAAACTGCTATGGGTTAGATTTATGACCACCTCATGAGACTACTTCGAAGTTGAAAAGTTGAAAGATGCTTACGTTTGGGTATGCTATTTATAAATACATAGGTATAACAAATATACCCATTTTGCATGAAATCAAATGATTCCTCAATGATTAATTCTTTTTGTTAAATTAATCTACCGTTGGGGATGCACGGTTGCTCGAAGTACAGCACCCGAAAAATCAAAAAGAGGATAAAAAAAATTGTACTTTTGGGATATTAGAAAACGTACAATTCGGTTCTCTTTAGCGATAATTACTTTTTCCATTCAAAGTAAAAAACACTTCCGAGGCTGGAATCCGAGTCCACCCAGATTTTGCCACCCTGCTCCTCCACTAGTATTTTCAGGATCGAAAGCCCTACCCCCGTACTGCTCTCTGAGGTAGCCATATTGATTGAAGTTCTGAAGAATTTAAATATATTTTCATGGTCCTGAAACGGAATCCCAGGACCATTGTCTCGCACATAAAACTCGTACAAATCCCCTTTTTCCTGGCATCCCAACTCAATAGTCGCGTCGGGTTTGTTATTGTATTTTACGGCATTACTGATTAAATTTTGGAATACCTGTTGGAGCTTCAGTTTTTTAGTCCATAAAATCGGCAAAGCGGTCGTGATTTTAAACGTAACATGCGGCGGCAAAAACAAATTATGGACTATCTCCTCCACCATATCCTGTACGTTTACTTCCTCAACGGTTTGTTCGGCCAGGCTTTTGCGTGAATAGTCCAGCAGGGCATTAATCATATTTGCCAAATACAGTGCTGCTTCTTTGGAGTGGGAGATATATTCTTTACATTCTTCGGCACTCAATTCGCCGTCCTCGTCCATCTCCAACAATGACAAAGCGCCAATAATGCCCGTAAGCGGCGATTTCATGTCATGGGCAATGATAAAAGCAAACTTTTCTAGCTGCTGATTGATTCGCCGGAGCTCAATGGCCGTGTACTTAAGTTCTTGTTGGTATTGATACAGGTGCTGAAAAACCTTCACCTTCGCTTTGGTGACGTTGATATCCAATGGTTTTTGGAGATAATCTACCGCACCTTCATCAAACCCTTTGAGCATATAATGCTCTTCTTTATTGATTGCGGTGACAAAAATGATGGAAATGTGCTTGGTTTTTTGGTTGGTTTTCAACAACCTTGCCACCTCAAAACCGTCCATTTCGGGCATTTGAACATCCAACATTATCAAGCCGATATTGTCGTTTCGGAGGGCGTGGCGTAGGGCTTGATTGCCCGAAGTAGCTTTGATAAAAACCCTGTTTTCATCGGCCAACATTTCTTCAAGAGCCAATAAATTTTCTTCACGGTCGTCAACCAAAAGAATTGTAAAATCGCGATTAGGGTTTAACATCGTTGAGGTTAATTATACGTTCAATGTATGTATGTATGCAGAAATTTGGGCGGGCGTCCATGCTTTTGCCGCAGCATTGGCATCAAGGGACAATTGAGGCATGACGGGATACTCAGCCGTTGAAGGCTCCTGCACTATGCCAATGCCACCTCTTGCTATTATTTCTGCCATTCCGTGTGAGCCATCACCGTTTGCACCGCTCAAAAGAATTGCCACTGCCTTTTCAGTATATATTTCCGCAATACTTTCAAATGTTACATCTATTGAGGGGCGGCTATAGGAGACCGGCTCAGAATAATCTAAACAAAAAGAATGGGTTTCTTCAATCAACAAATGGTAGTTTTGTGGAGCCAAATAAACACAATTTTTTTGGATGGGCTCTTTATCATCGGGCTCTTTTACCATTATTTCTTTTCGTTTTACCGCCAGAATCTGTTCCATCTCGCTGATTACATTTTTGGAACGGTGAATAACAACAACAACCGCAAAATCAAACGGTGATGACAGCGCTTCAATCAGCTCACAAATCACAGGAATACTTCCTGCTGAGCCGCCAATCACAACTATATCTACGCTGTTTTTTGTCATCGCCTCTCTTGGTTTTTATTTTTTTCGTCGGTAAATACGGGCTAACGGGCTAATAGCTTCAAATTGCTCTTTTATATCCGTAAAAAGTAACGACTCTTTGATACCAATGGCCAGATACCCCAAGGGCGACAGGCTGTCGTGAAATAAATGGACCGCCCGATTTTGTAATTCCTGATTAAAATAAATCATGACGTTGCGGCAGCATATCAACTGAAATTCGTTGAATACCTGGTCCACAGCCAGATTATGTCGCGCAAAAACGACCCCCTCGCGGTATTGTTTGTGGATAATCGCATTGTCGTATTGCGCAGTATAGTAGGCCGAAAAATCATTGGTCCCGCCCGATTTAATATAATTTGTGGTGTACTCTTTGATCAGTTTTAAAGGAATTATTCCCTGACGTGCCCTTTCCAAATTGACAGGATTGAGGTCGGTCGCGTACATTTTGGTTCGGCTTAGCAAGCCCGCTTCTTGCAGCAGAATTGCCATGGAGTACACTTCTTCTCCTGTGGCGCAGCCTGCGTGCCACACTTTAATAATCGGATAAGAAGCCAACGTCGGAATTACTTTTTCCCGAAGCTCTTTGTAAAAAATAGGGTCTCTAAACATCTCCGTCACGTTGACCGTAAGGGTTTCCAGAAACCACGCAAAAAAAGATTTATCGTTGATTAAATTATATTTTAACTCATAACTGGTTTTGAACTCCGCTATTGCCATGCACCGAGCCACTCTTCTCAACAGCGACGACCGGGCATAGTCACTGAAATCATACCCATGTTGGGTATAAATGAGTTGAATAATCTCGTTTAATTCTTCAGCAGTCAGTTGTGTTTGAGAATCCATTCTTTATTTGGAAAGCCATACGCGCATCAGGGAAAAAAGTTGACCTGTATCCACTGGTTTTGTGATATAATCTGATGCCCCCGCTTCAATCACTTTTTCACGGTCTTCGGGCATGGCCTTGGCCGTGAGGGCGATGATGGGTAATTTAGATAACCGCAAATCATGCCGAATCCGAGACGTGGCCTCGTACCCGTCCATTTCGGGCATCATAATATCCATCAATACAAGATCAATATCAGGGTGAAGCCGAAGTTCTTCCAGCGCCTCCTTGCCATTGTCGGCCGTAACGACTTTCATCTGTTGCTCTTCCAATAATGTGCTCAAAGCAAACACATTGCGCATATCATCGTCTACCAACAACACCTTTTTTCCTTCCAATCCCCCGTTACTGAAGGCCACGGTGGGCTGGGGCAGCTTTTTGGTTTCTACTTCCTGCACTTTATAGAGAAACAATTCCATCTCATCCATTAGCCGCTCCATAGATTGCGTAGACTCCCTGATAATCACGCTCGAAAGTTTTTTAAGTCGGCGCTCTTTGGTCAGGTTGAGGTCTTCGTCGATGTACACAATCACGGGCAAGACCTTCGAGGCACTGGCTTCTTTCAAGCGCCTTAGCCTTTCCATGCCTTGATCTAAATTTTGGCGGATGTCCACAATCAGGCAGTCATAATCATGCTGGGCAATGTGATCGGCGGCATCCTGCTCCGCCACAACCACTTCCCATTTGAGGTCAGGATAGCGCTTTCCAAGCACCTGACCGATGGTATTTCGTTGAATAAACTCCCCGACCAGTATCAGTACTTTCTTGATTTTAACATTCAATTGAGCTTCCAACAAACTAAAGACCTTCTCTAAGTCTTGGGTTTTGACGGGCTTTTGGATAAAAGCCTGGGCTCCTTCCAACGACAAACTTGAAGCATCTGCCCCCGAAATAACATGCACAGGAATGTGCTTCAATTGTTCGTCATTTTTGATCCATGAAAGAATACTCTGCCCATCGACAACGGGCAGCTGCACGTCAAGAATGATGGCCGACGGCTGGTACTTCTGGGCATACATCATTCCCTCATCGCCTTGCAGCGCCACGATTGTTTTATAGTTTTTATCGCGGGCTAAATCCCTGACAATCCCCGCAAACATGGGGTCGTCTTCGATAATTAGCATCACCAAATCGCCTTTTTCAATCGAATTTCGATCGTCTTCTATTTTGGCCTTCGATACTATCTCTTTGTGAAATTCCGTCATGGAAAAATTCCACTTTTTGCTTATCGTCAACGATTCAGAACTGGCCGTCGCTGCCTCAGACGCGTTGGTTTTTAGCGGTATAAAGACCGAGAAAGTGCTACCTTTTCCCACTTCACTTTGAAGTCTCACTTCTCCACCCAGTCGTTTTACCAATTCTCTGATGATGGAAAGCCCCAGGCCCGTGCCACCATATTTACGGCTGGTTGACCCATCGGCCTGCTGAAATGCCTCAAAAATGAGCTGTTGTTTTTCGGTTGGGATTCCTACGCCCGTATCCTCAACGCTGATGGCCAATACCTGTTCGGCCTTTTTCAGGGCCTCGGTAGCGAAGTCAGGCTGAGACTCAACGGCCGCAAGCGAAAGCGTAATCTGCCCGTTTTTTGGGGTAAACTTAAACGCATTGGACAACAGATTTTGAATGATTTGTTCTAATCGCTGTTTGTCGGTATGCAACGCTGTCGGAACGGAGGCGTCTACTTTCGTTAAAAAAACCACCCCTTTTTCGTCGGCCACTACCTCAAACAATTGCTTGATATCCCTTACGATATTTTTAACAGGTATATTTTCAAACTGAAAATCAATCTTACCCGCTTCAATCTTCGACAAATCCAGAATATCATTGATAAGTTTTAGCAGGTCAGTTCCAGATTTTCGAATCACGTTGGCGTATTCAACTTGCTTGTCGGTCAGATTTTTTGATTTATTTTCCGACAATAAGTTGGCCAAAATCAAAACGCTGTTGAGCGGGGTACGCAACTCGTGCGACATATTGGCCAGAAACTCAGATTTGTACGTACTTGTTACTTCCAACTCCTTCGCTTTCAAGGCCAATGCCTGTCTTGCTACTTCTATTGCTTCATTTTTCTCTTCCAATTCCGAATTAATGTGTCTTAATTCTTCTTCCTGCACCCGCAGCTCTTCTTCAGACGCCATCAGGCTCTCAGTTTGGTGCGACAATTCTTCGTTGGTCTGACGCAATTCATCCTGCTGATTCTCCAAAATTGCCTTTTGTTCTTTCAACTGTTCCAACAACTGGTCCACTTTAAGCCTAGACTGTATTTCATTGGCCGACAATGAAATATCTTTCGATACTTTTTTCAAAAGCTCAATTTGATGGTCAGGAAATGGCGAGAAGGATGCTAGCTCGATTACACCTTTGAGTTCTTTACCGTACCACAGTGGAATGCACGCGATTTCACCTGCTGCGGTAGCTCCGCTTCCCGACTCAATGACCCAATAAGACGACGGAATCGACTTAGTGATACGTATTTGTCTTTCAAGCGCCGCTTGCCCTACCAATCCCTCCCCCAGCGCATAGGATTGGGGCGCTTGAGCGGGCAGAGCCACGGAGGCTTTGAGCACTAGTTTTTGGGATTCATCAACCAGATATACCCCCCCCGCTGGTAGCTCCAAATAATCGGTAACGGCTTTTAAGGCCGATTGCCCAAGCGCTTCTAATGTATTGGTATTTTGAAGGGAGTCATTCAAATCCGTCAATCCCGCCAAATACCAATTTCTTTCTTTGATAGATTTATTAAGTTCCTCAAGCTCGTCTATACTATGGCTGAGTCGATTTTCGATTTTCTTTCGACTTTTAAACTCTAACGCATAAAAATACGTAAGCACAGCAGCCGCCAAAAGCAGCAGGAATGTCCCTAATACGGTTTTTCGGGTTAGGTTTTCAATGAGCATCTTCATTGAAACCTCTCTTTTGGACAACTCATAACGTTCGGCGGTATACATTTTTTTTACCAGCATCCGCACATTGTCCATTTCTTTCTTCTCGCGCGCCGTAATTTCAATCAGACTTTGCTGGTTCAGCCCACTGTCATTTTCTGGTGTCGAACTCCACAATTGCATTAACAATTGCGCCGATAGCTGTATTTGGGCCAACTGGGCAAGCTTGGGCGGATTTTCCTGAAAATAGTTCGTTAATTTATCTTCTATCAGCCCAATGTCAATTTGGGCTTGGTTAAAGGGTAGCAAAAATCTTTTTTCGTTCGTGCTTCGATACGCACGTTGCCCCGTTTCCATATCAACGAGGAGCTTTTCTAGCATCATGATTTGGTCAAGCGTTTCGTTTTTTTCTTTCACCCATTCGGCCTCTTTTACTTGACGCTGAATGGTATTGAAAAAAGAAACGCCCAAAAAGATACCAATTAGAATGGTACAAGCTGATCCAATAAGCAGCCGAGCGGCAATTGTGAGTTTCATAATTTGAGCGGGCATCAGTCACTTTCTGCGAGATGACATCAATGGTGTTTAGCGTTAGAATGGGAATCAGTACTACTGTTTTTCTAAAGGTTACTAAACAAAATCAACGCCAAAGTTTCTCTATTGCCAATAATAAGCAAAAAAAATCGCCTGTTGCTGGTCTTTATTCCGATTCAAAATACAGAAAATTCCTGTTTATAACCACTTTAACCCAAAAAACAAGGATATTAGTAACGGAAAGTTATCAAGCGGAGATTATTTAGGTATATTTTACCCTGATTTTTCAAATTATATGTCGGACAATTACTAAAAATCAACCATCACTTCATGTCACAGTCACTCAAAACCGAAGATTTTCGCTTCGATGGCACCCGTACCTTTCATCATAAAAAAGCGGACACCAAAATAGAAGACCTTTACGACGACAAAGCCGACTACACCGCCCAACTAGCTGATTTTCGGACCACCATCGACGAGCTCCAAAGTCTTATGTACGCCCACAATCGGTACGGACTTTTGGTGATTTTTCAGGCCATGGACGCCGCCGGAAAAGACAGTACCATCAAGCACGTATTGTCGGGGGTGAATCCCGTGGGGGTCAAAATCCAGTCTTTCAAACGACCTTCCGACAACGAACTAGACCATGATTTTTTGTGGCGGCATTTGCTTTCACTGCCCGAACGCGGCAACATTACCATCTTCAACCGGAGTCATTATGAAGAGGTATTGGTCGTAAAAGTACATCCCGAAATCCTGACCAAGTCGCAGCGTCTGCCCAAAGAATTGACCGAAGATTTGGACAAAGTATGGACACAACGCTACCAAGACATCGCCAATTTTGAGAAATATCTGTATCATAACGGCATCAGGGTGATTAAGTTTTTCCTGAATATCTCGCAGCAAGAACAGGGAAAACAACTCATCGAACGCATTGAAGACCCTACCAAAAACTGGAAGTTTGAAGAAGACGACATCAAAGAGCGCGCCTATTGGAAAGACTACATGAATGCCTACGAAGAAGCCATCAACGCCACCGCCACCGAAAAAGCGCCTTGGTACGTAGTCCCCGCCGACGACAAAAAAAATATGCGGCTTATTGTTGGAAAAATTTTGATTGAAGAACTCAAAAACATGAATATGTCGTTTCCAGAAAGCTCCCCTGAACGGCACACCGCCCTGCAAAAACTCATAGAAACGATCCATGAGCAGGATGCAAGTGCAGAGTGAGTGGGCAGTGGGCAGTGGGCAGTGGGCAGTGGGCAGAAAAAAAAGTCATTACAGGCGATTTATACACTCGCCTGTAATGACTTTTTTGCTGAGCTTTAATTACAGCCCTGTATCGCGGCCTGAAAGCTACCGCCGGTACTGATGTTGGTTTGGAAACCCGGCAGGAGCAGTACTGCATTTTGCCCGTAATAATTGACCGTAGCGCCATCCCCTACTTTATTGGTGGCATTGATAAGCAAGCCTTTGGCAGTATTGGTTTGCCCGGGAGCAATATCCAACAGCGTGGAGTGCAGGTTTAATTCTACCGGACAGGGAGAAGGCAGTTTGTATTTCAGCAGGGAGAAATTGTTGACACCGCTAAAGTAATCACTACCCAAATAGAAAATACCGTTATGAACGTATAATTCTACATACGTATATAAATATGAACCACTGCTTGGCAACGTTTCGATACGCAGTGAATCATTTACAACGCTGACCGAAAGTTTATAATAACCGTACACATTACTCGCCGAACCCACTCTGATATAATATACTTTGTTGTTGTACACGTAAGCATACCAATCTGCATCATTTTTGGAATCAAGACACACTTCGGGACTTAGATAATTTGCGGCATTGATAATTGTGGCAGATGCGAAGGTATTATTAGGCTCCAAAGGGTCACATTCTAAACTAACGGTGACAGCCCCAGCTGCCGTTGTACATCCGTTTACATCCATACATACCGCCGAATAGACCGTAGTGCCATTGGGAACTAAGATACGGGTAGCAGGGGCCGTACTGTTGTCCATCCATTGGATAGTTCCGTTGCAGCCGTAGGCCGTTAGGGTAGTACTTTGGCCTGGCGATATCGAATTCGGCACCGCCGTGATTGTCGGAGGAGCCGGGGCAGTAGCATTGGTAATAGTCAACACCCCGACACTTCTCGGACTTGTATATGCCGGGCCGGAGGAGGTCACTACAAACCGATACGTACCCGAAGGAACGGATGCGGGAATCGTAACATTAGAAAAAGTGTACGATGAAAAACCCGTTAAAGAAGCCAAATTACTCACGACGACCGTTCCTGAAGCCGCCTCTACCAGATGCAATGACACTGTATTTTCGGAATAACAGCAAAAATTTGGCGAATATTTGACTGTTACACTTCCCCCACGGCAAATGGACGCCGACTTAAAATCAACCAACAGCGGGCAGGTATAATGTCTGTCTGATTCCGACTGACAATCTCCGCTTTGTACCGTTACAAAATACCCTCCTGGTTGATCGGTCGTTAAGGAGGAAGCATTCCCTTCCGATACAGGCAGAAAAGGTCCATTGGCAGTAGCAGCATAATACCATTGGTAGGTAAAAGACGGATCCGTCATGCTCGACGAAAGGGTAAAGTTACTACCATCGGTACAGGTACCCGCCCCAGTTTGGCTAATTACGGGTTTAGCAACACTCCCTATTGTGACAGCATAAGGAGCCGAGGTTACGTCATATCCGTTTGACCCCGTCACTCTAACGGTATAATTACCACTCACCGTAGCTGTATACCCATCGCCTGTCCCTCCCGTCGCATTTCCATCAAGGTACCACTGATAATTATATCCGGAGATAGGGTCAATATAGAGTGAAGCGACGGCACACTGCCTTGGAAAAGACATTTGTATTTGGAGAATTGGAATACAACCCGTGCTTGCAACGGTAAAATTATAACTACTCACTACTGTTGCGAAGTAAGGAATATTACCGGAGATTCTGATCTGAAAAGTACTGCCTATGGGAAGTGACGCAGGCACCCGCACTACCATAGGATTGGTCAACGAGCTAATGTTATAGGAAGAGATAAAATTGCCGTTAACGGAATTGTATAACGCCACATATAGATTTCTGCTACTGCTCCATGTACCGACGGTTGTATAAGGAATCTCTACCGAGCCCCCGGCGCAGGCATTCAGGGTGGTCGGGATGGAAAGGCTAATCGTCGTGGCTGCATCAACAATTACATTGACCGTACCGTTGGTGCCCCCACTGCCGCAACTGTTTCCAAAATCCGATATAAAATACGTCCGATTTTGTTCCGGCGTTACATTGAGCGTATACGTTGAATTGTTGGTGGTAACGCGCCGACGGTAAGTTCCGTCAGAGTACTGAAAAACAAAAGGAGACTGCCCAGTCATGGTCACCGTCAACGGAACCGTTTGGCCGGGAGAAATGACCACGTCAGAGGTAGTACCATTAGCATTCGTAAGCGTTGCCGTTCCACTGTTCTTAAGGGAAATTGAGGAAGAACTTACAGAGCAATTCCCTGTTTTTTGAGTAACCACGACATAATAATCCCCCACGGCACTTGCCGCATAACTTGCCGAACCGGCATCGCTGATCAACGAATAGGTGTTTCCGTTAGAAGGCTGATAATACCACTGATAATCATATACAGCGGCATCTGCAGGGGTGGCATTTAAGGTTACTGTGCCTCCATTGCAAACCGCGCCGTTCGTAGGCGAAATGCTCACTGGCGGCATTGTCACCTCCACAGAAATAGTGGCAGAGGTAGAATTGTAGCCAATAGCTGCATTGGCTACCTGTACTGTATAGGCCCCCGTCTGAGGAGCATAATAGTAACTGCCCGTTGCCCCTGAAATACTGCTTCCGTTTCGGAACCATTGATAAGTATAATTGCTACCGGTCGGATAGGCATTCAACGGTACACCGGCACACTGTACGGACGAACTGCTATTCCGAATCGTAGCGGACGGCGGACACCCGGTACCCGTGACCGTCAATTGATAACTGCTCGTGACAGCGCCAGAGTAAGGTAAGATTGAAGTTACCCTGACCCTGTAGGTTGCATTAAGGGGTAATGCCGTCGGAAGCCTATAGCGAATGGGGTTTTGTGAAAAATAACCCTCATAACTGTTTGATACATAGTTGTTATTGGCATCTGTCAATTCTACGTACAACTTTCGGTCAATGTTCCATGTTCCAGCAGTAGTGTACGGGATATCAATGGTACTGCCCGCACATACGTTCAGACTGGCCAGCGCAGTCAATGTCAATGAAGTAGTAGGATCCACCACGATAGTTACGGAACCGCTGCTGCTGTTATTGGTGCAGTTATTCGATACAATACCAGTAAGATAATAGTTTCGGTTCTGTTCGGGCTGAACCGTTATGAGGTGCGGATTAGCAGTCGCTGACATACTTTTATAATCGGACCCGTCATACAAATCAAATTTCCACGGACCCTGCCCCGTAAAAGTGGCTTTCAGTTGAGCCGTGGTGCCAGGAGCAATCACCTGAGAGCTGCCGCCTGACATTGTGGTGAGGGTCGCCGTGTTATAATTGTTCACATTAATGGAACCGGATGCCGTGCAACCACCTTTACTGTATTCTGCCTGATAATTGCCCGTCGTTGTGGCCGTATAGGTAGCACTGACCGCCCCCGAAATCGGAACCCCGCTTTTGTACCATTGCCACGTGCCGCCCGTTGTGCTCGTTGTGGCCGTCAATACCACAGAGGTATTGCTCCCGCACAGTACGGTGTTGGGAGAAGTGACCGTGACGGGTGCTGCCAGCAACGTAATCGTCTGTACCGCCGAGGAATCTACGTAATTAGCCGCTGCGTTGGTCACTTTTACGTAATAATCTCCCGATTCGTACGCCTCAAAGCTGGATGATGTGGCATTGGGGATAGGGGCACCGTCACGAAACCATTGATAATTATTGGTGCCGCCAGAAAGGAAAATAGAAACGCCAAGGTAAACTGAACTACAGCCAGGATTTGAAGGAGATATGTAAAGAATAGGCTTAGGATTACAGCCAATGCTATTGACGGTCAAAACATAAGGGCTTACAACAGGTCCAGCTACGCTAGCAGGTACAACGGGCAAAACTGCCACTCGGTATTGGTTGGAAGGAGTCACAAAGGTCGGAATGGTGACATACAGTGGATTGCCTGATTGTCCAAATTGAGTGCTGATTGTCGAACCATCCTGTTCGTTGATGAGGTTGAGCGTAAAATTTTTCGGTCCAGACCATGTGCCTACGGTAGTATAAGGGATTTCGATGGTACTCCCAGCACATACATTCAAACTGCTTGGGGACTGTAAAGTAACGGATGTAGTGGCATCTACAACCACTCTGACACTCCCAACCAAATCGTTGCCAGAGGAACCACAAGAATTACTGCCAACGTTTGTCAGTTTATAACGACTGTTTTGGTCAGGAGTAACGACCAATGTATAAGGATTTGTAGTTATGTTACTTAAAAATTTATTAGTGGTTCCGTCATTGTACGCAAAATAAAAAGGGCCGGTCCCCGTAAAGGTCACCTTCAATGAGGCACTTTGGCCCGGTGTTACATTGACGATTCCGCTAGGCTCGTTGTTTGGGTCTGTGAGTATTGCATAAGGGTATTGAGCTACCCGGTACGGATTGGCAGTCGTGGTGGTGATGCCTTCCCTCACGAGTACTCTATAAAAACCCGTTGTGCTCGTTATGAGCGTGTCATTTGTTTGGCCTGATTGATTGGAGTAGGTACAGTTCAGGCAGGAAGCGTATTGCCATTGGTAGGTGTACTGTGCACCCTGCGGTTGCGCCACCAGCGTGGCAGAGGTATTGCCGTTGCACAAAATGGGATTTACGGATGAAATCGTCGCGGTAAAAGTAGACAGCGTTTCCTTGGGAGGCTTTGCCTTTTCGTCTTTTAACGCTTGCGCCCAAATCGCCGCCAACTCGGCACTGTTGTCTGGGCAAGCTTCTACGCGTACTTTGGGAGAAGTCCCAGTCTTTTCAGCATTACTGACCGTCACTGAATAGTTTCCAGCCCTGCGCACCGGCAAAGTATTGGTAACCGTCGTTTCCACTGGTTGACCGTCTAAAAACCATTGGTAGGAAAATCCTGGCTCGACGGGAGTAGCCACGAGGGTCATTTGGCTGCCGTCGCAGAAATAGGGGGAGCCCGTAAGATTCTCAAGGCTGAGCTGAACATTAACAGACGTTTTTTCCTGGGCAGCGGCGGTAAAAACAACAAAGAAAATGAGGCAGTAGATAGAAAATTTTTGCATGCGAAAATAACTGTAAATCGGCTTTAGGTGGAAGGCAAGACACCTGTAAAAGGTAAAAGTTAGACGGATGAAACTGCAAATAGATACTTATTTTTTAAAATTCTCCTCAAAGGGCACCTATTTTTCCACCCAGTCTACTCATCATTAATAAAAGCGATAACTTCAAACATAAAAACCACCTCATAGAGTAAAAAAACAAAAGAAATCACCTCTCCTGCAACCCAATAAACAACATACTGATAATCAATAAATTTCAATACTTTGGATTGCCATGATTATTCATTTCTCTACTAAAATGCCAAAACCTGGCTCTGCATTCATACAAAAAAGCTCCCCTGAACGGCACACCGCCCTGCAAAAACTCATAGAAACGATCCATGAGCAGGATGCAAGTGCAGAGTGAGTGGGCAGTGGGCAGCAAAAAAGTCATTACAGGCGAGTGTATAAATCGCCTGTAATGACTTTTTTGCTGTGCTTTAATTACAGCCCTGTGTAGCGGCCTGACTTTCAGAGAACTGGGGGACGGGGATAGCGTGAAATTAATTTTGCCAATTTCGCGTCAATTCCCTCTTCCGTAACACCGCCATGATAACAAATCATCCGCTTGATTTGCAAACGCTTTAGCTTTTTTACGGACTCCACCGCAGCCCCTAAATCGAGGGTAAAAGCGGGATTGGCGATTTCAAATTCATCATGCTCAATTACCAATGCATCTGCCGCAATGAGCGTTTGGTTTTCTGGTAAGTAAATCGACACATGCCCCGGCATGTGGCCAGGAGTATTTATAATTTTCACGCCCTCCATAAAGGTTTCACCTTCCGTAAACACGGCATCCACCTCAACACTTTGCACATTTTTCAACATCTCCTGAAAATACAAAGCTCCCGATTTCTGGTTTTCGGGCAAGGACTCAAACAAGCTTTCAGCCTGCATCAAACGTACCGATTTTTCTTTACCACTGATATAAGAAGCCTCAATGACGGGCGCATACACGGCCAAGGCAGGATAGCTATTTTTCAATTCCGCCAAGCCCCCTAAGTGGTCGATATCGTGATGGGTGATAAAAACGCCCGTCAGTTCTTGAAGTGATAGGCCCTGTTTCTGGGCCGCATCTTCAATGAGCGGCAAAAATCCAGCATAACCGCAATCTACCAATATCATTTGGTGTTTGTTCTTTAATATAACGGGATACAGAGCCTCTTCTTTGCCGTTATAGTCAAACCTTACCTCAAGAACGTACACGACAACACTGCTTGCAATCATAACAATACCCAACTTTTTCGTTTTTTTAATGATGATTTATACAACAAATATATTGATAAAACAAAAGGGGGTAGCTTCGTCAGCTACCCCCTCCATTGAATTTTATTTAAAGGTATTCTCTACCAGAAAATCCAGTAAATCAAGCTAAACGCCGCAATTACCGCGATGGCGCCGTAGCGGAATGTAGGCGTGACCTTAAACCATTCGGGGCGCACCTCGAAGGCGTTGGGTTGATTTTTACCTTTGGATTGCGACAAGCTGATGGCTACGTGTACGGCTGAACAAATCCAGAACACTACGCCCATACGGTTGAGGAACGGGAAGGCAGGGTACAAATTCTCAATCACCGCCGACAACGCAATACTCAACACCGCCGCCGCCAAAGCACCGTTGGCGGTCGCTTTTTTCCAGAAGAAGCCCAGCAAGAAAATGCTCAGAATCCCCGGCGAAATGTAGCCCGTGTACACCTGAATATATTCAAATGCCTGTCCGAAATTGGCCAGCAACGGGCTCACCATCAAGGCAATGATAAAGGCCACAACAATGGCCACGCGCCCCGTCCAAACGGTTTGTTTTTCGGTAAGGTTTTTGTTGAAAAATTTATTGTGAATATCGAGCATGTAGATGGTCGAGATGCTGTTGGCTTTGCCCGCTAAACTCGCTACAATCGCTGCCGTCAGGGCCGCAAAGGCCAAGCCTTTTAAGCCTACTGGGAGTAAATTCAATAAGACTGGATACGCATTGTCAGGTTTTACGATGCCGTTTTGGGTAATGCCGTTGACAATCGACGCATCGGCGTTTTCCTGAAACAACACGTACGCCGCCAAACCGGGCAAAACCACGATGAACGGCATCATCATTTTCAGAAATGCCGCGAACAAAACACCGTTACGGGCCGTATTGATGTCAGCGCCAAGCGCGCGTTGGGTCATGTATTGGTTACAGCCAAAATAGTTGAGGTTGTTGACCCACTGCCCGCCGATGATAAACATCATGATGCCCGGCAACTGATTATAAGCATCAATAAACCCACCGCGCCCGTCGTGGACTTGGTACTGACCGGGCGAGAAAATCATGTGCAGGTGACTGTCAGCTTTTTCACGAATCAAGCTCAATCCTTCCAACACCCCCGAACCTGTACCGACTTTATCGGAAAGTAAATCCAACGCCAGATACGTCGTAGCCAAACCACCAAAAATCAAACAAACCACCTGAATCACATCGGTATAGCCGATTACTTTCATACCTCCAAGGGTGATGATAACGGCAAAGGTGGTCAGGAAGATAGCACAAGGCATGAAGGCGAAGCCCGTCATTTTTTCTAAGCTCAACGCACCGAGGTAAATGATGGATGTGAGGTTGACGAAAATGTAGAGAAACAGCCAAAACACCGCCATAATCGTCGCTAGTCGCTCATTGTAGCGTTTGGCGAGAAATTGCGGCATGGTGTAAATCTTGTTGTTGAGGTACATCGGCAGAAAATACACGGCCACAATAATGAGCGCTACACCGCCCAACAATTCATAGACCGAAATGGCAATGCCCAACTGAAAGGCTTGTCCGCTCATTCCGATAAACTGCTCGGCCGAGATATTGGATGCGATGATGGAAGCCCCGATAGCCCACCAAGTGAGGGAGCCTTCGGCCAGAAAAAAGTCTTTGGAATCGGCGGTCTGTTTTCCTTTGTGTTTATATACCCAATAGCCGTAGCTCGACACAATCACAAAATAAATGAGGAAGATAACGTAATCAAGGGTTTCAAGTCCAAGGGTCATAGGAAGCGAGGGTTGCAAGAATTAAAAATCAATAATCGACATATTTTTTAATTATACTTTATTTTTTATTCCATTCATTTCTTTGTCATGCTGAAAGAATCTAAAAGCACCGAATCAATGTATACAAAATAGATTCCTCCGGAATGACAAAATCATTTAACATCCTTGCCCGTAGTAGGCATTTTTGCCGTGTTTGCGTTCAAAATGTTTCATACGCAACGTGTCTTTAATGCGTGGCGTTTGGGGATTGATTTGCAGCGTCAGGTACGCCATACGGGCTACTTCTTCCAGCACCGCCGCGTTGTACACCGACTTCTCGGCGGTCTTGCCCCACGTAAACGGCCCGTGATTTTGCAGCAGTACCATTTCCATTTCTTTGTGCGACAATTTACGGGCGTCAAACACTCCAAAGATTTGATTACCCGTTTCGTACTCATAATCCCCCTGAATCATTTCGTCCGACAATACGGGCGCACACGGAATATCTTGGTGCGTATGGTCGGCGTGGGTAGTGCCAAAAATGGGAATATCCAGTCCCGCCTGCGCCCACGCCACCGCGTAGGTGCTGTGCGTGTGCGTGATTCCGCCGATGTCGTCCCAAGTCTTGTAGAGCAACGCGTGCGTTTTTGTATCCGACGACGGGCGCATTGTTCCTTCTACCACTTTGGCATCGTAGTCCATGATGACGATGTCTTCGGGTTTCAAAAACTCATACGGTACGCCGCTGGGTTTGATGGCAAAAACAGCTTTGTCGCGGTCTACGGCGCTTACGTTACCAAACGTAAACAGCACCAATCCCAGCTTTGGCAGCTGCATATTGGCTTCGTAACATTCTTGTTGTAATGATTTATACATGGTTTTTGAGTGCTATTTCAATTCCAACACCACCACCGCTACGGGTGGCAATTTGACCGTTAGCGTATTATTTTTCAGGCTTGCCCCGCTAAAGGTCGCTGGCTGAATTTTACTGGGATTTTCAAAGGTATTGTAATCCTGTACTTTGGTAGAAGTAAGAATACGACCCGTCACGCCTGAGGCATTTACCCCTGTGACGTTGATGGTGATTTCCTGCGCTTTATTTGGGTCAATGTTGACCAAAGAAACGTGAACCGCGCCATTTTTATCGCGCGATGCTGAAACCGAAATCGCGGGTAATTTTTCATTGCCAAACGTGTAATCATTTGACTGAACCTCCACGGGCAACATCGTCGCATCTTGGTGGACGTTGTACATTTCCAATACGTGGTAGGTAGGTGTCAGAATCATTTTTTCTTCGTTGGTCAAAATCACCGATTGCAACACATTGACCACCTGCGCTAAGTTGGCCATACGAACGCGTTCGCAATATTTGTGGAAAATATTGAGCGTAGCCCCTGCCAAAACGGCATCACGCATGGTGTTCTGTTGGAACAAAAAGCCCGGGTTGGTGCCGGGTTCTACGTCGTACCAACCGCCCCATTCGTCCACAACCAACGCTACTTTCTTCGCCGGGTCGTATTTGTCCATGATGGTGCTGTGGCGTTTGACAAGCTCATCCATCAACAGCGCCTCTTTCATGGTTTTGAAATACAACTCTTCGGTAAATGTAGTTGAAGGGCCTTTTTGCTTCCAGTCAATCACCGAATAATGGTGCATCGCTATTCCTTCGAGCATATTATGCGGAATCTCCCGCATGAGCGTCTCTGTCCAATTATAGTCGTTGTCGCTGGCACCCGAAGCAATCCGAAACAGACGTTCGTTATTTTCAAACGAAGCATTCATAAAGGTAGCGTACTGACGGTAAATGTTGGCGTAGTAGTCGGGTTTCATATTGCCGCCGCAGCCCCAAGCTTCGTTGCCTACGCCCCAATACCGCACTTTCCAAGGATTCTCGCGGCCATTTTTTGCCCGTAAATCCGACATCGGACTCACGCCTTTGAAGTTGACATACTGCACCCAATCTGCTAAATCCTTTACCGTTCCGCTACCGACGTTCCCTGCCAGATAAGGTTCGGTTCCAATCAACTCACACATATTGAGAAAATCGTGCGTACCAAAGCTGTTGTCTTCGGTTACATTTCCCCACCACACGTTTACAATTTTAGGGCGGTTTGCTTTGGGACCGATGCCGTCTTTCCATTGGTAGGTATCGGCAAAACAGCCTCCCGGCCAGCGCAGATTGGGGATTTTCATCTTTTTCAGCGCATTGACCACGTCCATCCGCACGCCATCTTTGTTCGGAATTTTGGTATTGTTTTCTCCCACGTAAAAACCACCGTAGATGCACTTGCCGAGGTGTTCGGCAAAATGCCCGTAGATGTGTTTGTTAATGGTATGTTTCCCTAGATCACCGCTGAGGGTTACTTTGTTTTGGGCAAAGACCGTGCTTGAAACAAACAGAAAAATACCGCATAGAATTGTTAGAAGATGTTTCATTGTCAGGATATTCAAACGTTTTACAGCGTGACAAAAAAAGTTTTATTTAAAGGCTAATTCACTCCAGCGCAACTCATTCTTCAACTGACGAATGGTGGTGTTTTTGTCAATGACCACCAATTCTACGCCAAACATCTCCGCAAAATCTTCGATGTATTCCGTCGTGAGGTTTTGGCTGTATACAGTGTGGTGCGCGCCGCCTGCCAAAATCCAAGCCTGCAAACCGATTTCCATGCTTGGTTGCGGCTTCCAAAGTGCCCGTGCCGTGGGAAGTTTGGGGAACATTTCGGTGACTTCAACGGCTTCTACTTCGTTGACCAACAGACGAAAACGGTTGCCCATATCAATCAGCGAAACATTAAGCGCGGGCCCAGGTGCCGCATTAAATACTAATCTAACGGGGTCTTCTTTACCACCAATGCCGAGTGGATGTACTTCGCATTTTACGGCTCCCTGAGCAATCGACGGGCAGATTTCGAGCATGTGCGAACCGAGTACCATCGGATTGGCGGGGTCAAAATGATAGGTATAATCTTCCATGAAAGAGTTGCCGCCTTCCATGCCGCTCGCCATCACTTTCAGCGCACGCACCATGGCAGAGGTTTTCCAGTCGCCTTCGCCGCCGTAGCCGTAGCCCGCCGCCATCATACGCTGAGACCCAATGCCCGGTAGCTGGCGCATTCCGTGCAAATCTTCGAAGGTATTGGTATAAGCCGAAAAATTACCTTCTTCTAAAAAGGCTTTCAATCCCAACTCAATCCGCGCTGCTTCCACCAACGACTGGCGCATCAAACCGCCGTTGCGCAGCGAATCCATGAGCTCGTAAGTATCTTCGTATTCCTGCATCAACGTAAAAATATCAGCTTCCGAAATTTGGTTAATGTACTTCACCAAATCCCCGACGCCGTGGGTATTGACCGAAAATCCAAAGGTCATTTCGGCGGTTACTTTATCGCCGTCGGTCACCGCTACTTGTCGCATATTGTCGCCAAAACGCACCACTTTCATGGTTTGCATTTCGTACTTAGCCGCCGCTACCCTACTCCACACGTTGATTTTTTGGAGCACATCTGCCTGTTGCCAATGTCCTACCACAACCTTGCGATTGATTCTCATCCGTGACATGATAAACCCAAATTCACGGTCACCGTGCGCCGATTGGTTGAGATTCATGAAATCCATGTCAATGTCGTTGAACGGAATATCGCGGTTGAATTGGGTATGGAGGTGCAAAAGTGGTTTTTGGAGACAATTCAGGCCCCGAATCCACATTTTGGCAGGCGAGAAAGTGTGCATCCAAGCCACAATTCCGATACAGTTAGGGGCTACGTTGGCTTCCTGACAAATTGCGTAGATTTCATCGGGTGTTTTGACCACGGGTTTAAACACCACACGAACAGGAATTTGCGGAGAATCGTTAAACGAATCGGCAATAATTTGGGAGTGTTCATCCACTTGGCGAAGCGTTTCTTCACCGTACAAATGCTGGCTGCCTGTGACAAACCAGACTTCAAATTTTTTGAGCATGTTGTTCTATATAGTTTCCTAAACTGTGATATTTCTGGTATAAACTTTGATAAACCGCCACTTTCTCGGCATTTGGATGGTATTCGGCGTCAAAACCTGAGCCCATCGCTTCTTGCGCGGCCTTCATGGCGGGGTGGATTCCCGCCGCTACCGACGCACACATGGCCGCTCCTAAGGCACAGGCTTGGTCTGAACTTGCTACTTTGATGGGCATGTTGAGCACATCGGCCAGCGTTTGCATCACAAAAGGTGATTTTTTGGCTACCCCGCCAATCCCAATCACTTTTTTGATGGCCACGCCTTCTTGATAAAAACGGTCAACAATCGCCCTTGAGCCAAAGGCCGTGGCTTCTACCAACGCCTTGAAGATTTTAACGGCGTCGGTACTCAAATTCATCCCCGAAATAGTGGCTTTCAAGGTGTGATTTGCATCAGGCGTACGGCGGCCGTTGATCCAATCCAACGCCACAACGTCCTTTTCGGTAACGGGCAGTTTGGCCGCCTGTTCTGATAAATAAGGGATTAGTTTTTTGCGTAATTCTGCGGCGGCCTCCTCGCCTAACAACGCTTTGACTGGCTCCACAATCACCTGCTGAAACCATGCGTACAAATCGCCAAAGGCCGATTGGCCCGCTTCCATGCCCAACATTCCTGGGATGATGGAGCCGTCGACCTGACCGCAAATACCGCGAATCAGTAAGTGGCCGATTTCTTCATTGGGGGCAATAATCATGTCGCAAGTAGATGTCCCCATCACCCGTACGAAGGTGTACGGGTCAATCTCTGCCCCCACCGCACCCATGTGCGCATCAAAAGCCCCCACACCAATCACGACATCGGCAGGAATGCCCAATTTCGTGGCCCACTCCGCCGAAATTGTCCCCATCGCTTCGTCAGAGGTGTACGTATCTTTAAATAAGCGTTGACGCAAACCCGCCAATTGAGGGTCTAATTCTACCAAAAACTCCTCCGAAGGCAACCCCTGAAATTCCTCATTCCACATGGCTTTGTGGCCCGCCGCACAGCGCGAGCGCTTCAATGTCAGCGGGTTGGTATCTCCCGTCAAGACCGCCGAAATCCAGTCGCAATGCTCCACCCACGAAAACACCCGCGCCCGTACTTGGCTATCGACGCGAATCGTCCGCATGATCTTAGCCCAATACCATTCTGAAGAATAAATCCCTCCGACATATTTGGTATAATCCACATCCCAGTGGTGGGCCAATTGGTTGATTTCTTCAGCCTCCGCGTTGCCAGTATGGTCTTTCCAGAGAATGAACATTCCGTGGGGGTTTTCCGAAAACTCAGGTAACAGCGCGAGTGGCGTGCCATTTTCATCGACCGCCACGGGCGTAGAGCCTGTTGTGTCCACCGAAATCCCTTTGATATTTTGGCGCACTTCCTCTGGCACACCCGCCAATGCCCCTTTGATGGACGCTTCCAGTCCTTCCAAATAGTCGAGTGGATGCTGGCGAAATTGTGAAATTTCGGGCGCGCAATAAAGACCCTTTTTCCAGCGTGGATATTCAAAAACGTGTGTCCCTACGGCCGCCCCCGTATGGGCGTTGACAACCAAAGCCCGAACCGAGTCGGTCCCATAATCTACTCCAATAACGTACTGATTCTGCATTGTTTTTCTAGGTGGTTACTGGCATGAAGTACCAAAAATTATTAAAGTTACTTTCGTATTTTTCTTTGTTCAAACGATACAAAACCGCCTTTTTGGTAGCCGAATTGACATTCTTCTCGCCCGTATCTAACAACAGCCCCGTCGACAGAATCTTGCGACTGAAATTGCGGCGGTCGAGTTTCAAATCATAAATGGCTTCGTACAATTTTTGTAATTGAGGAATGGTAAATTGTTGGGGCAACAACTCAAATCCAATCGGATGCAAAGCGGCCTTATAACGCAGGCGTTCGAGGGCAATCTGAACCATTTTTTCATGGTCAAAAATCAACTTCGGCATCTGCTTCAAGCTAATCCAGCACGCGCTATGCGACTTTACGGATTCCTCATCGTGGTTATGAATGTTGATGAGCGCAAAGAAAACCACCGAGAGGGTACGCTCTACGGGGTCGCGGTCTACTTTACCAAACGTCTGCAATTGCTCCACGTAAATGTTGTGCAGGCCCGTCAGTTCATGTAAAATTCGCTCAGCCCCCACCTCCAAATCTTCCTCCTCATTCACAAACCCTCCCATCAACGACCACTTGCCTTTTTCGGGCTCAAAACGCCGCTTAATCAACAATAATTTAAGCTCTTCTCCATCAAAACCGAAGATGATGCAATCAATGGCCACCAAAAGTCGAGTGGAGTGCGCGTAATGGTTCATTATAAATGTGTCAAAACAACACAATAATAGACGCTTTTTTATTACTATAAAACTATTTTCTTGAATTTTTTTACAGGAAAGTAAACAAAGAAGTATTTCTATGACTTTGAATAAGCGTAACTTACGCCATCCTTTCGGGTTTGAGAACCCGAAAGCACCACTATCGTCTAAAAAAGCCGCACTACATCGTACCCAAAACGCAGAATCAGGGCAAAAATAACGACTAAAAAAATGTTACGGATGAAGGCATTCCCCCGCAAAATAGCCAAGCGACTACCCAAATAGGAACCTAAGATATTGCAGGCCATCATGGGTAAGGCAATGTCAAACTCAACGTATCCTTTCCATATAAAAAATACCAGCGAAGCAATATCTGCCACCACATTGATGATTTTAGCCACCGCCGACGCCCGCAAAAATTGATACCCAATCACGCTCACAAACCCAAAAACCAACAAACTGCCCGTGCCGGGCCCCACAAACCCGTTGTAAAAACCCGTCGCCATCCCAATCAGCAGCGCGTACCATTGTAGACGAACGATGAATACTGGCAAATTTTCGTGATGGCCCAGGGTTTTGTTGGAGTAAGAATAAATCGCGATGGCCGCCATCAAAAACAAAATAATGGGCTTCAAAACCTCCGCCTTCAAGTGACTGGCAATGGTTGCTCCCAAAAACGACATCACGGCCGTACCCGCTGCGGTAATGAGTACCACACGCCAAGGCACCTCTACTTTACGGGCGTATTGATACCCCGCCACGCTGGTGCCCATAAACGAGGCAAAACGGTTGGTACCAATCACTTGCGAAACCGAAAAGTGTGGAAACAAAATAAAAAGCGCCGGGACCTGCACCAAGCCGCCGCCGCCCACAATAGAATCTACAAAGCCGGCCAACAAGGCGGCTAACGAAGCGATAAAAATGTCCAAATTCGGTGGGTTAAAGATGCGGTGGGGCACTGCGACTTTGCTCCCCTGCCCCTCTGCGTGAATACTTGAGATTATATTATATAGAACTACGGAACAGTTTGATGGCAATGGCAATCAGAATCAGGCCAAAAATCTTGCGCAAAACGTCTGTGCCCGCCACACCTAATTGCCCTTCAATCCAAGCCGACGAGCGCAACACCAGATAAATAAAAATCAGGTTGATAAGAATGGCGATGATGATATTGATTTCCTGATAAGCCGCTTTTAGTGACAAAATTGTGGTCATCGTGCCCGCCCCCGCAATCATCGGAAACGCAATCGGCACAATGGACGTAGCGTTGCTGTGTACGGCATCGTGCTTGAAAATATTGCGCCCCAAAATCATTTCGAGTCCAATCAAAAACAAAATCAACGCCCCCGCTACGGCAAACGACGCCACATCGACACCAAACAGTTTCAGGATTTCTTTGCCCAAATACAAAAACGCAATCATCATTCCGCCCGAAACCAGCGTGGCACGACGAGCGTTGATGGCCCCCGCTTTTTTTCGGAGGTCGATAATGACGGGGATTGAACCCAGAATATCGATGACCGAAAATAAAATCAACGTGACAGAAAGAACCTCTTTGAAATTGACAGAGTACATAGATAAGTTGGCGGTTTACAGTGAACAGTCGGCAGAAAATGAGGACAAATTTACGATTAAATCTTATGGTTATGAGCCCTCAATTACAAACGGCTTACCATAAACTGTTTTTTGTCCGTTTATCCCTGATTTTTACCGTTTCCAAAATAAAATTTAAAAAATTAGCCAAGTACCTTGCATCACAAAGTACCTTACATTAACTTTGTACTGTTGATTACCTATAACACAGCCATTTTAAACAAGTAGTGAGGCGACAGAAGTGAGGAGTGAAGAGAGTGAATACAGTAAATTTTAAAATTCTCTCTACTCACTCCTCGCTTCTGTCTTCTGAATTTTTACAGCCATGACGTTCAATCAAAAATTTCCAAAACATGACAACAGCATGAATATTGAGAACGCTCAAGTGCAAATGCGAAAAGGAATCCTAGAATTCTGCATTATGCACATCATCTCTCGGGGCGAAGTATACGCCTCCGATATGCTCGATGAACTGACCTCCGCCAAGATTATGGTCGTGGAAGGTACGCTTTATCCGCTCCTGACCCGACTCAAAAACTCGGGCCTGCTCGATTACAAATGGGTAGAATCCTCCTCTGGCCCCCCGCGTAAGTATTATATACTGACTGATATGGGCAAACAGTTTCTGGAAGAAATGCAAAAAACCTGGATTGAGCTTTCTGACTCTGTTCATACGATTGTGTTGAAAACACAGGATTTAGGAGCAAAGAATGAGCAACAGCCAACCAACTAACATTTAACAATCAAGGAAAACTGTTAACTGATGCGCACGCATCCATTGCCATGAAAAAGACTATCAGCATCAATATCGCCGGTCTGATTTTTTACATCGAAGAGGACGGCTACGATAAATTAAGAAATTACCTAAACTCAATCCAAAAGTACTTTTCGTCGTACGAAGATAGTAAAGAGATTATCTCTGACATCGAAGGGCGAATTGCGGAGAAGTTTTTGAACCGACAAAAAGCCGCCGACACGCAAGTGATTGCGCTGGAAGACGTCGAAGAGCTCATCAAAAGTATGGGAACCGTGGCTGACTTTGAAGCCATCGAAGAGGAAGAAGATTTGGCGGCACAGACCGCCGCAAGCAGCCAATCGGCGGCTGGCTTCAGCCAAGCTTCGGCGGGCAATCCTGAACCAGCAGCCCCCAAAACTGCTCCCTCCGCACCCACAACTCCCCGGAAGCTCGTTCGCGATACGAAGCGTAAATTATTGGGCGGCGTGTGTGCGGGCATTGCCCATCATTTCAACGTTGACCCTCTTTTCGTTCGTTTACTGTTCCTGCTTTTCTTTTTGGGGCTTCCCGCCATCAGCGGCGGCGTATTTGGTGGCGACAGCGCTGAGTTTTTCGGTCCATTGAGCGGATTTACTTTCTTGCTGTACGTTGCTTGCTGGGTTTCTTTCCCAGGTTCCAATGCACTGGAAGAAGACAAAAACATCAAGAAGTTTTACCGAAATCCTGACCAAAAAGTAGTAGGCGGGGTTGCGGCCGGGGTAGCGGCTTACTTCGGAGTTGACTTAGGAGTGGTTCGTTTCATTTGGGTTCTGAGCATTTTGTTCTTCGGCACTGGTCTCCTTTTATACATCGTGCTGTGGCTCATTACGCCAAAGGCCAATACTTTGACCGAAAAAATGGAGATGAAAGGACAGCCCATTACGCTCGAAAACATCGAAACCAACGTCAAAAAAGCCCTTCAACCCGAACAAAAAGAAGAAAATATCGCGACCAAGTTGCTTTTATTTCCCTTTCGGGCGGTGGCGATGGTATTCAGCGGATTAACGCCCCTGATGAAGTTCTTGGTGGTTATCATGCGCATCTTTGCCGGACTGATTATGTTTATCATTGGCGCGGGTGCCTTACTTGGCTTGATTACGGCCCTTTTCGCAGTATTCGGATTGGGTACGTGGGACTTCGGGCAAATAGACAACGAACTCATGCCGCTCAATTTCTTCATCGGCGAAGTGTCTCCCGTAGCTTACATTTTTGCCTTTCTGGCCATTGGGGTCCCTTTTGCCACGCTGGCTTGGTTGGGAATCTCGTTGTTGACCAAAGAAAATAAATTTACCCCCGCGGTTTGGCAAACCCTACTCGGCCTCTTTTTGGCCGGCCTTTTGGGAAGCACCATCTTTGGATTTCAGTACGGTGCTAACTTCCGCCGCGAAGGAACGGTCGAAAAAGAACAAACCTACAAGCTGCCCGCCACGCCGATTTTGCTGGACGTTCACGAGGAAAACTCCGAAGACGGTTACAACAATACGCAACTGGATTTGGAAGGCTACGAAAGTACCAATGCCAAAGTGGATTTTAGGTTCCGTTCGCAGGGGCGCTCACGTCAGGATGCCGAGCGCAACGCCTCCAATATTTTATACAACATCAACCAAACGGATTCTACGCTGGTTTTTGACGAAGATTTTAGTCTTTCCGACAAATCACCACGTTTCAGGGGGCAGAGTGTGCGCCTCACATTGTACTTCCCATATGCCAAAACCTTCCGAATGACCCGCGATTTCTATGACCACTTTTGGGGTGTACGGAATCAAATCCAACATGAGTATGATTTGGACATCAACGAAGAAATGTTCAAAAATATCCGCTGGGCCATCAAACCTGATTCGGGTCTGGTTTGCCTTGACCGTCCAATCTCCGTTCGTGATGAGTCGCGCAACAACGACAACTCCGACGACATGGACGAAATCAGCGACGGCATAGAGTCTGGCCTGAACGAAGCCTTTGACCGCTCGTTTGATGCCAAAGGCGAAATGGTGAAGCAATTTGACGTCACCAATTTTAGCAAAGTCAGAATAGGCGGAGCCTTTGTAGTGACCATTCAAAAAGGAGACGTGTATAAAGTAGTAGCCGACGGCCGCGAAATCGATTTGGACGACGTAGAAGTGAAAGTAGAAGATGGCACGCTCCGCGTAGAAAATCGCCGTAAAGTCAAACTTTTTGAACGCAACAAGCGCGTGGGCATTACGATTACCGTTCCAACCATCGAAACTATTGATTTATCAGGGGCAACACTCGGAAAAATAACGGGTTTCAACAACTTGGGTACGCTGAAAGTTGAAATTTCGGGCGCTTCCAAAACGTACATTGATGTTGACGCCAAAAAACTTGAACTCGACGTAGCCGGGGCTTCCAAAGTTGAATTGCACGGCAGCGCCAACACCCTTGAAGCCGACCTTGCCGGGGCTTGTTCATTGGATGCCGAGCGCATGAACATTCAGAACGGTGATGTGCAAGCTTCCGGCGTGAGCAAAGCCAACTTGGGGCGTATTCCCAATCTCAAATCAAACAGCACCGGAGCCAGTCGGATTCACCGGCAGGGAGAAGGAGAATAACCTTTGCTAAAATTATAATAAAATGAGTCGCATTGATCTAATGTGACTCATTTTATTATGCAGGTTTTCTCTTTTGGTTTGCCAAACTTGTTGTTTAATTTTTGTTTTCGTCGGTTTCTATTTTTCTCTTCGCCAGCCATTCCTTCACGGCTATGCCCGTGCCAAACGGCCAAGGGCGCAGCTTTTGAATGGGCACCACTTTATAGGCTTGTAGCTCTTTTTCATCCATCCGAATCTCACCCGTTGCGCGTACGTGGTAAGCGATGATAAGCTCATTTCGTTTGAAGAAAGGATACACACCCACCTGCTCGACCATTTCGGCCTCTAGCCCTATTTCCTCTTTTACTTCGCGCAAGACTGCTTCTTCAGGCGACTCTCCCTTTTCCAAAAAACCGCTTACAATCCCGAACCATTCGGCAGGCCAACCTTTGTTCTGAATCAAAATGACGGTATCATTGTCGTACTCCACAATGGCCCCCACCACAGGCAGTGGGTTATCCCAATAAACATAGCCGCAGCGCTCTGAGCAAACCAAACGCTCTCGCTGGTTTAATTGGACGGGTTCAAGGGTCTTTCCGCACTTAGGACAAAATTGAAAGGATGACATGGCTTAAGATGTTAAAAATGGCCGTTGATTGATAAAAGACCAGATTTTAGAAATCAGGCACTTTTTTTGCTGCAATATATTAAGTTCGTTGTTCGAACGGTATTTTTTGAAATTAAATTGATTTTGATTCAAAAAAGTACCCAAACTGCGTATATAATTAAGTTGGCATTTTTTTTGCCGCATCTTTTCGTTACGCTCCAACTTCGTTATTATTGAATTGATATGTTTAATAAATCTACTATTTATTGGGGAATGCTTCTTTTATTAATGGGTTTGGGTACCTTCAAAGGCTGTCGTCCCAAAGGGAATGAAGTGCCCCCAGCCGTCGATTCAACCGCCATTTCTACCTGTATTTTACTTTCTGAACGTATCAATAACGTTTTGTATAGAGCCTATGAGTATGATTCAACCCGTAAACTTGTCAGGATGGTAGAATATACGACGGGCGGGGCCCATCAAATCACAAAACGGTATACGTTTGAATATAATAAAGACAACACCTTGATTCGCCTGCGGGAAACCAACCTGCAAACCCGCGACAGAAGTTATATTTATGAGCTAAACTACGATAATTCGACTACGTTGAGCAGTATTTATTCCTTCCGGGTTTTCAACTCCGGTCCCGTGATTGACGACACCTTAAAACTCGTATACAACAATGATAATCAGCGGGTTTCAGAAATGAAGTCCAATACGGGAGTCACCTCAAAATGGGAATATGACACCGCCGCCAATGTCAAAAAATGGTTCTTGAAGTATACTAATCGAACCACCGACAGCTTAGTGGCCGAATACGGAGACCATGATGATAAGGTGAATATTTACACTTTCTCGCAGGGGATGCAAATCCTCAACATGCTCAACGGACGCGCCCACAGCAAACGTAATCCATTGAATTATACGCTATTGAAAGAAAGTGTAGATGTTGCATATCAATACAATACGAAACGCGTTCCTACCCTAAGAATCCTAAAGGTCAAATCAAACAACAACCTTTTACGCGAAACGATCTATTCTTACGAACTTGATTGCAAATAATTGAAAGATATCGAAGGTAGAAAGTAAGAAATTCGTCATTCCCTTTCTGGTTTCAGCTTATCATTTTCGAGGTGACGGGTAGCGTCGCGTTTTGTCTTTTTTTCCAAGTTTTTCTGAAATGCTTCGGTTAAATCTATGCCCGTTTGATTGGCAAGACACATCAGCACCCACAGCACATCGGCCATTTCGTCGGCCAAATTCTTATCCAAATCCGACTTTTTGAACGATTGATCACCGTACGTTCGCGCCATGATGCGTGCCATTTCTCCTACTTCTTCGGTCAAAATGGCCAAGTTGGTCAGTTCGCTAAAATAGCGTACGCCGTAGGTTTTTATCCAGTTATCTACTTCCTGTTGGGCTTGTTCGATGGTCAATTTTGTCATGCTGTAAGCATCTAAAGCGGGTGAATAGGATGTCTTTCTACAAACATTATTATGGTACATTAGAAATACTTGGCCGCAAAAACGCCACCAAGGGAGTGCTTAGAGGCTTAATCTACCAACCAAATGCGGTCGGCTTCGTGGCCTTGTTCGCGCCATTCTACCTGCACGCGTTGGGTATCCAATGTATTGACTTTCATGCCCGTATAATCAGGCTCTACCGGAATTTCTCGGCTGTATTGACGGTCAATCAACACCAGCAACTCTACCTTGCGCGGACGCCCAAACGCTTGCATCGCGTCCAACGCGGCGCGGACCATGCGCCCCGTAGCCAGCACGTCATCAATCAGAATGACCTTTTTTCCTTCAATCACAAAATTGACTTTGGTGGCGTTGGGTTTCAATTGCTCGCGGCGGCGAAAATCATCCCGATAGAATGTAGCATCTAAATACCCCAACGGAATATTTTTGCCCGTAATGTTACGCAGTTCGGTGACGACCCGCTCGGCAAAGAAGATTCCGCGCGGCTGCAAGCCCAGCACCGCCGAATCAGCAAAATCTCCATGGTTTTCGATGAGTTGTTGACACAAACGACTGACCATGATTTCAAACAGTGGGCTGCTTAATATAAGACGTTGATTCATATTTTATGTGGGTTGATCTGACTGGCAATAGGGATGCAAGAATACACTTTTTTGTGGTGAATTTTGAAGAGAAAATAGTAAACTTTTTAATTAATCAACGGATAGCATCTCTAAAAACTCCTCCTCCGAAATCATTTTTACGTTCAATTTCGTCGCCTTATCAACTTTGGATGCGCCTGGTTTTTCGCCCACAATCAGAAAATTGAGTTTGGCCGATACCCCACTGAGCAATTTACCACCGTTGGCTTCAATTTTGGCTTCCAGTTGTTCGCGGGTCATCCCCGCAAAAGTACCTGTGTACAAAAAGCTTTTACCTTCCAATGCGTTGGATTCGGCCACTACGGGTACATCATCGGTTTCAAATTGTAGACCCGCCGCCCTTAAACGACTGATATAATCGCGGTTAGACTCCTCCGCAAAATAATCTACGATGCTTTGGGCAATTTTTCCACCGATTTCGGGCACGTTACACAGGGCTTCAAAATCTGCCGCCATCAGCGCGTCAATGTTACGAAAGTAGGCTGCCAGTTTTTCGGCCACCGTTGCGCCCACAAACCGAATCCCGATGCCAAAAAGCACCTGTTTGAAAGGCGCTTGCTTTGACTGCTCAATGCCTTTTAGGATATTTTCGACCGTTTTTTCTTTAAATCCATTTTTTTTGGTTTTACCCGTTTCTTCGTCCGTGATGACCTTCTCCAAGCCGAAGAGTTTTTCGTAGGTCAAATCATACAAATCAGCGGGGGTTTGCACAAGGTTTTTGTCAAACAACAATTCTATTTTTCCTTCACCCAAGCTATCGATGTTGAGGGCTTTGCGGTGAATAAAATGCTCTACTTTACCGCGCAACTGCGGCGGGCAACCGCGCTCATTGGGACAGTAATGGTTGGCTTCGGTTTCTTTTCGCACCAATTCGGTACCACATTCAGGGCAGTGCGTAGGGTAAATAATGGGAGACAACAGGCGGTTCGAGCGGGCGTCTACATCCACTCCCGTGATTTTGGGGATAATTTCACCGCCTTTTTCCACAAAAACCACGTCGTTGAGCATCAAACCCAAGCGTTCTATTTCGTTGGCGTTGTGCAGCGAGGCGCGTTTTACCCGTGTTCCCGACAATTGTAGGCCTTTGCCGTCGCCGTTGAGATTGTCCAAATTGGCTACGGGCGTGAGCGCCCCCGTACGGCCCACTTGATACGAAACTGATTTCAACACGCCTGCTTTATTTTCGGCTTTGTATTTAAACGAAATAGCCCAACGCGGACTTTTGGCCGTGAAGCCAAGCTCCCGCTGCTGCGCCATCGAATTTACTTTAATCACAATCCCGTCCGTCGCCAATGGCAACGTGTGTCGCTTAGTTTCCCATTCGTGAATGTAGGCCAGTACTTCATCAATATCCGCGCATTTTCGCCAGCCCGGCGACACGTTGAAGCCCCATGTTTTCAGCGTCAATAGGCTTTCTTCGTGGGTCTCGAAAACAGCTTCGTCTGACATAAAGGCGTACAAATAACAATCCAATCCTCGCCGCGCCGACTCCGCCGAATCCTGCAATTTAAACGCCCCCGATGCCGCATTGCGCGGGTTGGCGTAGGTGGGTTCGTCGGCCGCTTCTAAGTCTTTGTTGAGTTTCTCAAACGACGAAATCGGCATAAAACCCTCGCCACGCACCTCAAAATTTGTAGGAAAACCAAGCTTTCCCTCGCTTCTCACTCCTGAATCCTCGCTTCTTATTTTCAACGGCAGGGTCTTAATCGTCCGAACATTGCTCGTAATATCATCTCCTCTGGTACCGTCGCCGCGCGTCACGGCCCGCTTCAACACGCCGTTTTCGTAGGTCATGCTGAGCGAAATACCGTCAAATTTCAACTCACAAATGTATTCGTAGGCTTCGCCGTAAAGGCCCTTCCGCACGCGCTCATCAAAGTCTCGCAAATCCTGCTCGTTGTAGGTATTTCCCAACGAAAGCATCGGAAAACGGTGCGTCACGGTCTCAAAATTCTTCGTAATTCCCCCTCCTACCCGCAACGAAGGAGAATCTTCACGGCGTAAATCGGGATAGGTATTTTCCAGCTCGGCCAGCTCTTTCAGGAGTATATCAAACTCATAATCACTGATTTCCGAGACACTGTCTTGGTAATATCGGTGATTATAATGATTCAGCAAATCGGTAAGCTCATTGATGCGTTCGGCAGGATTTTGCATAGGACGGGTTGTAAGCAGGTCTTTTGGTACTCGCGAAGTTAGGGAAGCTTATTTTTCAAACAAAGGAAGATTTATCTAAATTCGTTCGAAAATAAATTCCTCTCCCTATCATTATGCGCCTTCTCATCATCTTTCTCTTCTTCTCCGCTCTCGTCCATGCTCAGTCGCCTTACGTTTTGGTATTGGGCGTAACGCAAGATGGCGGCTATCCGCAGGCAGGATGCAACACGCCCAACTGCCTAGACGCGTGGGAAGGACGTCGCCCGCCGCTGTACGTAACGAGTCTGGCGATTGTAGACCCGCTGACCAAACAGCGTTGGTTGATTGACGCCACCCCCGATTTCAAATACCAATTGCAATTGCTCAAAACCAACACTCAGAATACTTCCAACGAAATAGCGGGGATTTTTCTGACCCACGCCCACATCGGGCATTATACGGGCTTGATGCACCTGGGACGGGAGGCTTTGGGAGCTAAAAACGTAAAAGTCTACGCCATGCCGATCATGCAGAGATTTCTGGAAAACAACGGCCCGTGGAGTCAGTTGGTGAGTTTGAAAAACATTGACATTCACCCCATGACCGACAGTACCACAATTGTGCTGAACGAGCGCATCAGCATTCAGCCCTTCACCGTGCCGCACCGCGCCGAATATTCAGAAACCGTAGGATTTCGTATTCAAACCGAACGTAAAACATTTGTTTATATTCCCGACATCGACAAGTGGAATCTGTGGAAAAACGACCTGAAAGACGTCGTTAAAGCCGCCGATTATGCCTTTATTGATGCCACGTTCTTTGCCGATGGCGAAATACCACGCCCCATGAGCGAAGTACCGCATCCGTTTGTGTCTGAAACCATGAAATTGTTGGAAAAATTACCCAAAATTGAAAAACAAAAAGTCTACTTTACCCATTTCAACCATACGAATCCATTGCTCAGGCCCGAAACGAAGGAGTTTATTCAAACCGCCAAAGAAGGCTACAAAGTAGCGGTGCAGGGGCAAGTGATTGAATTGTAGTTTACCCCATTTCAGCGGCGCGCTTGGCGGGCAAAAACGACACGATGATGGTGACCGAAATGACCAAAAAAGCTGTAATAACGAAGTCTTCCCACACCATTTTGACGGGGTAGGCATCCACCAACGAACTCACCATTCCCATCGAAACCAAGCCGTAGGTTTGCTGCGCCCAACACACAATCACGCCCAAAATCAACCCCACCGCCGCGCCAGAAAAAGCCACCAATGCTCCTTCAAACAGAAAGATGCGCTTGACCATGCTACTTGTTGCACCCATCGCAAAAAGCATTTTGATGTCGTCGCGCTTTTCGATGACGAGCATAGAAAGCGAGAAGAAAATATTGACCGCCGCCACCAACACAATCAAACCCAAGGTAACGGTCACAAACAGTTTTTCGAGGCGAATAGCGCGTAACAAATCGGCATTTTGCTCGTCGCGGGTACGAATCACAAACGTATCTCCCAAGCTTTTTTCCAAGTCACTTTTGATCGCGTCGGCGTCGGTATTGGGTTGTAGTTGAAGTTCAAACGACGAGCGTTGCGCGCCATAGCCGAACAGCTCGGCCGCAAAATCCAGCGGTACAATCACATAATCGTCAAACCGCAGTTCGAGCATATACACGCCACCCACCCGAATGATTTGCTGATTGAAGGCGTCGGGGGAGTTGAGGTTGAGCGAACGGGTATCTGAGCGAGGGTACCAAAGCTCCAGGGGTGTTAGAATATCGTTGGGATTGATGCTCAACAATTGCTGCACCGTGGCCCCCACCACAGCTTTGGGCTCTCCGTCGGCCATGACTTGCACGGTTCCGTAAACCAGCGCCGTATCCAGTTGATGCCGTTGTTCGTAAGTAGAATCCACACCTTTGAGCTTGACCACCACGCGGCGGTCGCCGTAGCGCGCCAAGGCATTGTCTTCAATGACCTGCGTAGCAAATTTCACACCTTTTGTTTGCTTGATTTTTGTCAAAAGTGCGGGCGTAACGTCGATGCGTTTTCCTTTGGCGGGGGTAATTTTTAGGTCTGGGTCAAAACTCCGAAACAGTTGCCGATTGAGTTCTTCCATACCGTTGAAGACCGACAACACAATCACGAGCGCCATCGTACCCACGCCTACGCCCAACATCGAAATATTGGAAATAAGGCTGATAAAGCTTTTTTTCTTCTTGGAACTGAAGTAACGACGGGCAATAAAAAAGGGGAAATTCATGCAGCAACAGGTAAGGCCAAAACCCAAATTGTTTGCTTCAAAAGTAGTACATCCCTGGCCTAATTCAAAAAATTACTTCGATGACTTACACTAAGTCATCGAAGTAACAAAACGAGGTTAAAACGCTAGGCTTTTACGGGACCTTTTCCTCCGCCTTTTCCGTAAATGGACTTGGCAATATTTAGTCCCAATGGCACACCACCAATATTTTGGGTAAAATCAGGGTTTCCATCTTCGTCCACGGCAAACGCATCAAATATCCAGTGAACGCCTAAATAAACCCGCGAACGGCCATTTTCTTCGATCATCTGCCATAGCCCCCCAGAAAATTTCCGGACATGGCGAGGACGTATAGTACCTTTGTTATCAGTATTGACCCCGTTCATTTCTTCCGACACAAACGTCATATCATCAAACAATGTATCTGGTGTTGTATTTTCAGCATCAATTTCATAAAACATGCGGGTCATGTGCAACGCTGCCGCGCCAAAGGTAGCGTGGCCGGAAGGATACGCCGGAAAAGGAGGCGTAAAGTTTTTGGGGATTCCATTACTCCCGGAAATTTGCTGACAGGGATAAGCCGAAGAATGTTCCTGCGGTTTGTTCATAGCATTGGTACTCGGAGCACCAAAAGGCAACCATTCCGGATCGGTATCGTTCAAAATATCATCATCGCCCACGGCCGCTCCCGGCCCCATAGACGGGTCATGCTCCCGAATTCCCAACACCGGACGCCAGAAATCGTGCTTGTATTTTTGTTCCCAAGCCAATATTCCGGCATCCGCCATGGCCACATTCACCAAGGCAAAAAGCCGCACATCGGAGGCTTCGGCCTCTTCTTCCGGTTTGCCGTCATTTTTCTTTATTGACACTTCTCTTACAATCTGATTGTACAAACGGGGCGGCGTTCCCAATCCAACAGCCCCATCGTAGCCCCAGTAGATTCCGATGATGGTTTCATCCACTTTTCGTTTGGAAATACCGGCGGGAAGAGTCCCCATCAACTCGGGAGCAATTCCTTTCCCCTTTACTTCTTTCAGTGCTTGAGTGTATGATGCCGTACCGGGTTGCGGAGGTGCATCTAACTCATACCGATCGGAAGAGAAACATTTTGAATTTTTACCGTAAAAAGGCGCGTGATAGCCCTGCTTTGGATTGTCAGGGTCAGGGCGGTGGCGCCCTCGGTCATTGAATGACGAGTAGCCTAAGTCGCTTGCGTCAGGGTCACTTTTTCGTTCTTCCCATAATAATCCAGCTAACTTTACTCCATAATCCCGACCTTCGATAAGTCCATTCCCAGTCAAACCTGCTTGCTGGTATTTTCCATCAAAAAAACTTTTCTGACTCGGAAACAGCTTTCCTAACATAAAATGGGCGGCGGCCGCCACGGCAGCCTGATACGAAGCTCCAGCAGGTGCAATACCCGCACCGGCCTGATACATTGGGTGAGTGGCAATGTTATTTATAACACCAGCATAGGCATCATACATGGCCAAATGAACCATAGCGAGCGCTCTTGAGCTTAACGTTGGCCCCGTTTGCTCTTGCTTACCATTGGTATGACTCACCCGGTTGGCTTCCAGCGCGACTTCATTCCAATAAAGGATAGAATTCATAATGATTTTTGGTTGAGGATTTATGGAAAAATTACCTCAACAAAGGTGAGAAATAAGACCCACTTCCAATACAGTATAAATACCCCTTTTGTCAGAGTACTTATACGGTAATCACCTCATATACATCACTATTTTTTCATAATCTTCGACAATCCAACTCCCGCCCACGGCTTTGTGACATCGTCAATTACCAGCACCCAGTCGCAGGTGGGACAACTTACAGGCGTTTTAAATTCCTTGACGCCGTCGTTTTTATAATCACCAATGAGGGTAGTGACGCCATCGCGGGGGTTGAACCAGTAGGCCATTAATTGGGGCGCTTGGAGTTTTGCTAAATCAATTTTCAAGGGTTTACCCGTGGGGGTATAGGCAAATACAAAATCTTTGTTTTCGCCCCAAGCCGCCATTTGATAGCTGGCATCGTCGGGGTTATCGCCTTTCAGCAGCGATTGCTCCGGAATTAATTGATTCCAAGGATGTGATTCATAAAGTTTACGCAGATAGCCCATTTGCCAAGCTCCCTCACTATCAACTGCCCTTCGCCAGTGGGTACGCGCCACAGAGACGGATTTGTTGCGATTTGGGTCAAAAAACTGCCATACATTGTGGTTGCCATAAGTATGTCCGCACCCACCAGCCAGCATGGCCCACCACGCCGCCTGTCGGGCGTCGTGCGCATTAAAATAATCCAGTTCGGGTTTCCAGTTGATGGGATGGTCTTCGTAGCGCGGCTCTCCGTCGAGGGTGGGTTTTACGGGAAACAACTGATAATTCTGGCGTTGCATCACGTAGTTTTTGGCATTACGCGCCGAATGTCCCGACTGATACATGTTGAAATTCAGCCAATTGTCTTTGTGGAAAAATGCTGCCGAATTACTGTTACCCACGGGGTGATACGTCATGAGCTGTGTGCCGCCGTTGCCCGCCCGAACCCCTTCGGCCATGGCCCGAATGATGGCGTAATGTTGTTCCGTTTCGGGGCTTCTATCCCCGCCCAATATCCAAATGACGGGCTTACCCTTGTAACGTCTGCCTAACCATTCACCATAAATACGGGCGTTTTCAGGGGTAAATACTTCTGGGCCTATGCCCCATTTTTTATTAAATTTATCGCCCCAAGTGGGCAACAAGCCCGTCACCAATCCTAGTGAAGCGGCCTTATTGATGACATAATCTACGTGCTGAAAATACAGTTCATTGGGTTTCGTGGGGTCATTATTTTTGAGCGGCAACTGACCGTATTGGTTAGGCTGGGTCAAGCCATCAAACTCCGCCAAAGCCACCGCTTGAATGACCGTAAATCCCTGTTCAGCACGACGTTTTAAATAAAAATCCGTCTCTTCTTTTGTCAACCGATGAAAAAGTTCCCAAGCCGTATCTCCCAACCAGAAAAACGGTTTTCCATCTCCACGCGTAATGGTCCGTTTATCGGGCATGATATATAATTTAGACCATTGGGCCTGCTTCGGAGCAGGCTGGGCCCGCAGAAACGAAATCGAAAGCAACAAAAAGACCATCCAAAGTGTCAGGGATCTCATCATTTACTGGTTTTGAAGTAGCTAAGGTAATTACTCTTGCGATGATAAGGATGCATAACGTCACTGGCCAGTGTTAACCTTTACACCTCGGAACATAAACGGATTATCGCTGATTCTCAGCACCTTCCCGCTAGCAGTTGTTATATCCCTAAGAATGACCTCTTTCGCTATGACATAGGGAAATTTTTCTTGGTAGGAATTATCCGTCATTTGCGGATTGAAATTGGCGAAAATAGCAGGTCCTTGGTAATTTTCTGGATGACGCGAGTCATCGATACGGAGATTTTCAATGGTAATTCGTTCTGGCATATAGGAGGTGTAGCCAAAATCATGCTGACCTGAATAGGAGCCACTTATCAGGGCGGCACTGATGGGTCTGCCGTCTGCTGGCACGAAGATACAATTGCGGATGATCAACTCTCCCTGCCATGTACTGCCATAGTCGGGACGCAAGTTGACAATGCTCCTGCCGCGAATGGTGGAATTCTCCACTGTTAAAAGTCCGCTGCCGATGGCATTGATTCCCATGTGTCCAAGCGTCGAGTTGCGGATGGTGGCATTGGCAACACCCTGGTGGGCATCAAACCGGGAAAGAATACAATGATCGTAAAGAAGATTTTTACAGAAGTTAGAGCCCAGAATGCCCCAGTAGGTATTGTCGTTGATGTCATTGGTCTGGCTGCAATTCACGAAAGATACGTTAAGGGCACGGTTGACCGATAGGTCGTAAGAGCCCATAGAAACAGGCTTACCCGCTGCGCCAATGGTACTGTAGGTCCGATGACCTGTCAAAATGGTATTTTTTACCGTTACATAGGAGCATTCACCGATGTTAATGAAGCCTCCGTAGGGCGCACCGTGGTCTTCTTCGCCTTTTATATGGTGCTGTAGTCCTTCTAAAAGCACATTGGAGCGCCTGATGGAGATGTTTCGATTATAATAGGTATACTTTGATTCGGCTTTATTGGCAATGGTAGTAAAACGTCCCCCGGTGATCTTGAGTGGTGTCTCGTCAATGGGCAGGGCCGTAATGTCCGTAATTTGGTCAAAATCCCAGATAATCGGGGCGTTCATATCTATGTTGCCGTTTTTGTCAACGACAAAGATATCGGTCTGGGAAGAGCCGTTGTTTTGGTTAAGCCCAAACCGGATGTATTGTTTTACGTTGGAGTTTATGACCGTAATTAAGCAGGGCCCAGGCAAAGGCACATCAATTTTTTTTTGGTTCCTCTTAAGGGAAGATATCGCTTCCAGTTTGAACGGTTTGAGAGCTGAACTTATAGTAAAAACAGCCGCATTGCGATTTTGCACCTCAGTGTCGTCAATAATGAAGGCCGCCGTGCCAAAATCAGTGTCGGTTTGGATGACCGCTGTGCGCTCCTTCCCTCCAACGTAATAGGTGACTCCATCGTCGGCTTTCACCAAAAGGCCATGCAGGTTGGCAAAAGCATGGGTCGCCGCGATAGCGTCTATATCATCGGCTTTACCATCGCCTCTAGCACCGAAATCACTATAACGAACCAATTTAGCGGCTTTAAATTTAACAATATCTTTTGGTGATACGTTTACCTGCAATTCACCTTTTTCGTTGGTAAATACCTGCGTTTTTTTCTTTTGAGAGGTGATCACTACATTTTCAAGTGAGCTTTTATTCTGTCCGTGTGTTACAAATCCACAGATTAAAAAGAGGAATATAAGAAGCGTATACTTCATCATAAGAGTTAGCTTAGTCGCCATTTATTGCAGAAAAGTAGGTGAGATGCCGAGGCCTTTACTTTGTGGGTAAAGTTATAAAAAAAATGGGCGTGATTTTTTTGCCTTCTTCCAGAATTTTGTTTGACCTGTACATTAACAACATAAACCTAGAAAAATCTAACGCTTTCCACAAACTTTAGTCTTGCCCCTCGAAAAGCCTGATTCTTTAGTGTTATCAATAACCTTGTTATCTTGTTGCAAGTAGAATAACTACAGGCTTTGTGGTGCACTTTGCTTTGCACCACAAAATAAAAGGGAGTCACGATTTAACGTAACTCCCTGGCAATCAAGTCGGGATAGCGGGATTTGAACCCACGACCCCTTGCCCCCCAGACAAGTACACTACCTGGCTGTGCTATATCCCGATTCGTGGGTGCAAAAGTAGAAAATTTTATTTAAGTGTCAAGAGAAAAATTCAATCCATGTTAAGTTGTTTTGTCTCTTCTTCCAAAAAAAACTGAAACCGCTGTCTCAACCGATGGTAAAAGGCAATCAGCTCCCGAGCTTCTTTCGTAATAACAGCCCCTCCCCCTTTTTCGCCTCCAGTCTGAGTCAGCACCAAAGGGCTGCTTGATTGAGCATTGAGCGAGTTGACCATCTCCCACGCTTTTTTGTATGACATTCCCATTTGCTTGGCCGCTCGATTAATTGAACCCATTTCATCAATGTATTCCAAAAGCTCAACTCTACCTGGCCCTAAGAACCGCTCTTCGACACTTTCTATCCACAAACTTCCCTTTACGCTAAAATTAAGGTCTTTCAATAAATGTTTTATCGACGTTTCCATACATATAAAAACTATTTCAAAAATATTTTCTATTCAAAAGTACTGATTATCAGCGCTAGAAAATATTTATTCAAAAAAATATTCACTCAACTGTTGACACTGTCAAAAATAAACGTACCTTTGCACCACGTTTCACCCACGCAGCGAATATATGGAACCAGTCGGCCCATTCGTCTAGCGGTTAGGACACGACCCTTTCACGGTTGAAACAGGGGTTCGATTCCCCTATGGGTCACAAAATCGCTCTGCGGAAACGCTAAAAGCCTCAAAACCAAGTGTTTTGGGGCTTTTTACTTTTTAGCCCTCCCCAAAACGTACTGTAAAATTTTATAAAAACGTACTGTGATTTTAGTTGACTCAGCAACTACCCAAAAATAGGGTAGACTTTCATTAATACAACTTTTAAAGCTGTATGGCTTTTTTGGATGGTTCTCAATTCCAAGAGTTTAAAACGGTATTATTTTCAAAAACTGTACTTTTACATACCCAAATGACCAATTTTCGGGAGTTTACATCTCTTTAAAATTGCATCAATAAAGTACACAATTGTACTTTATTGATTTTCGATAACCATACAACAAAGCCAAGCTGTATTAACAAGCTAAAGGTTCGGTTCGTATTTTTATGATTTGTAAATAATTTTTTATGACGAAAGAATTGATAAATGAGTTCAAAGATGTTGTTAATGAAAATTATGGTATCTACCTTGATTGCTTAATGTGTTTTTTAATTACCTTAAATGACTTTGAGGAAAAGATAGAACGGTATGCAAAAAAAATCGGGTACACATTTGTAAATCAAGATAAAATTCCTTTTTCCCATTATTCTCCAACAAGAGATAAATATCTGCATACAGAAACGCACGGAGAATTCAAGAGCAGAATGTCTAAAGGAGGAAAGAATTACAATTTTGTTGGGAATACCTTTATTATATCAGTTTATGCTTTTTGGGAAGACCATTACAGACAAAAGATTGCTTCTAGCATGGGAAAGAAAAAGAACGAACTTAAAGAACCAATAATGGGAGACATTAGGTTAATAAGGAATTCTTTAGTGCACCACAAAGCAATTGCACTTAAAGAAATAGAAGAATGTGAGGTCTTGCAGATTTTCAAGGAAGGGGACACTATATGTTTTTCAGATGAACAAATCTTTGAAATAGTTGAGCACATCAATAATTATATGGATAAACTATTAAGTTCAATTGAATAAATAAAACTGTGTATAACAGCGGTTTTGCGTCTGCTGGGCTGACGTACAAAAGTCAAGTTTTATGATTCCTTTAAAATTCAATTAATTAACAGCATTGTGCTCTCAAATTCGACCGAATGCAAAGCCCACAAACGCTAAAAACTTTCACCATAACCCTCTGACCACAATCAACATTCAATCATGTTTTAGGCATTTCAAAAAGATATACACTTGCCCAAACCATTAGGTTTTGTGCATATTAGATTTGACAAATAAAATATATTTTATTTTAATAGTTAAAAAAACAAAGTAGCAGAAAAAAAATTAACTTTTGCTTTAGTTATGGTCAAATAAAATCCTAATTTCCAAACTGTATAAAAATGTAGACATTAGTGGTAAAATATTTAAAATCAATCTCAAAATGAAGGTATATAAATACAGAGGAGTCGAAAGTGATATATTTAAAAGAGATTTAAAAACTTTTAAAAAAAATCAGTTCTTTGCACCAAAATTTGAAATGTTAAATGACCCCTTTGAAGCTAATTTCAAAGAAAATTTATCCAATTTATTCGACTTGTTAAACAGTTTTGTGTCCATAGGTATAAAAGAATTGAAACAGCAATTACAAGAAGTAATAGATTACAAACATAAACTTGGAATTTTATCCCTTTCAAAAACCTGTTATAGTGAACAAATGTGGGCATATTATGCTAGCTCGCATAAGGGTTATTGTATTGAATATGATTTAGAAAAGTTAAAAGTCAAAACAAAAGACTCTGACTATTCAAACCAATTGGAGATTAGTTATACTGACGATATTCCAACTTTAGGCATTGAAGACCTTGATAACAACTTGATGCTCCAAAAAATGTACGGAATTAAAAAAGAAAAATGGAAACACGAGCAAGAAATTCGATTGATTTTTAATAGCTCTTCACTAAAAAATCACCATGAATCAGCAATAACAGGAGTTTATTTTGGCTATCTTGCCAGCAAACGTCTTATTGAAGTTTTCAAGGAAGCATTTAAAGACAGAGACATTAAATTTTACCAAATAACCGTAAATACACATAAGAATCAATTAGAAGAAAAATTGCATTTTGAATTTCAAAAACAACGAAAGTTTGACATATCAAAATATGATTTCGAAATCTTAAAATATCAGAATAGTACTAGTTTAGATAATTATTACATCTATTTAAAAGATACTCTCAACAAAAACGATTTAAAAAAATTTGTATTTGCCTTTCGAGAGCGGTTTTGCTATAAGCCAAACAATATTAATATTTTCAATACCGATAAAATTTCAGATTTGATTGGAGTCTATCCACTCAAGGGAGCGGACTATATTCGATATGCTGATGCTTTCATTGCAGCTGCTTACTTTAGCCCTGAAGATTTTATACACGAATACCCATATAAAGATTTTTATTACAAAGAACAACTAGATGAAATTTCAAAATTTTAGCTTGCCGCTAACAGAAGTTTCTCAAAAGTGGGTTTAACACACCAGTATTAAGCTGATAGCAGTAATTTAACATTTTTAATTTATCAGGGCTGTAGAATATATCAGCTTGCAGTAATCTCCAAACATTACATTCGCTCCCTCAACTCCCTACGCCGATACGCCTTTTGGCAATTATGTGAACAAAAAGCAGTATCTACCCTACGGGCTTCAAAGTTTACCTTACAGTAAAGGCACTCCTTTTCATAAAACATTCCTATTTCGTAGTACTCACCATAGGAGGAACTATAATGACGTTTGTTCTTCTTAACGCTCAAAAAATCATAGTTTCGGTTGCTTTTCTTCTTTTCCATTTGTCCGAGTTATATCTGATTTACTTACGGTTTATTGTTGGTTTAAAGGTGGCCTAAACAGCCATTTTGACTGGTTTTCTGCCATCATTTCTGCCTATTTTTCTGCCTCCCTACGCGCGTGTGCATTTGCACGCGCGTAGGGATACGGCTACGGCCTCAAAAAACACTTCGTCAAATAATCGTTTACGTCTTTGTAGGGTTTATACAACTCCCTGCAATCCGTTACGTTTATCCCTGCCATCGCTAGGGATTTCATTCCCGTTTCACCTCCGTTGTCGTTATCAAGGTAGCCATACACCGTTTGATACGTTTTAAGCAAAGAGATAGAGGTTTGGATATTGGAAATAGAGTTGAAAACGATAACATCACAATCGGGTTCTTTGCCCTGCCAAACGATATATGAAAGAAAATCAATAAAGCCCTCAAAAATCAACGCTGTTGAATTATCTACCCCTTTGATAGTTGTGATTGTCTTCGGATGCGTTGATAGCGGTAAATAGACGTTTCTAAGTTCAAAGCCTCCTAAATCGTTTTCAAAACTAACCGCAAACTGATTTTTGCCGTTGGCTCTAAAATAACACTCCTTGACGTACTTGGTAGCAATGGCAAACGGAATGCCCCGTACATTGCCCAAATACGCTATCAAGGCTTTATTTTCCAGTGCCTTTACTTTCTGTACTTCAATCCCAGATTTTTCATTGCAGGGCTTTATTTGGCCGCTAAAAGAAAAAGAACGGGTTATTCCGTCGAACGCTTCTAGTAATTGAACGGCTTTGGCAAAATCACAGGCTTTTAAGCGACGTACCAACGTGATTACGTCACCGCCTTTGTCGTTAGTCGTAAAGTCCTTAAAAACGTTTCTCTGAGGGTTTACAAAAAATGAAGGTGTATTTTCATCTTTGAAGGGTGAATAATAAAGCAATTGCCCGTTTTGCTCTTTTACAGGTTCAATGCCCATACTCGAAAGATAGGCTGTTATAGGTATAGTCTTTAGACGTTGTATTACTTCGTTTGGTATCATTTCTTCTTTTCTTTTTAGCGGCTTAAAACATTAAATTGTACAAATTACCCTTCGCGTAAAACTCAAAAAAACCTTTATTACCCCAAACTGTCACTTTCGTCACTATCGTCACTTTTTAGTTTTTGTCCGAGTGACGGAAGTGACAAAAGTGACAGTGTTCTATAAATCTTTACTTTTTTGCATTTTCGCGCGAAGTTTTGACTGTCAATTATTTACGTTAAATCGTTGTATTTTTTACAGAATACCACTTTACCAACATTTCTTTTATCAATTCTGAATCCTTTCTTTTCAAGTCTTTCTTGAAAATGCTTTAAATTAAGAGCCCTATAACCTGAATTAGTACAATATTTTGAGAAGTCACCATACATTTCTGCCAATTTGATAACGCTTTTTGCATCTGGTGTATAGTCTCCTTCAAGTAGGAATTGAAAGACACTATCGGACTCGTTTCTGTACTTATTAAGAATATTAGCCGTATGTTCACTATCAGTAAATTTGGCATTGGCTACTATTCGGTTTAATCCTTTCAGAATCCAGTTAAAAACGCCTGATAATTCTGAATTGATTATCTTTTTGGGTAATTGGCTATCCCGTTCATTTTCGGGAATAGTTACCTCAAAAGGAATGATTAGAAAGCGCCTAAAATATGCGTCAGTATGTTCTACTTCTTTCGGCAGCTCATTACAATTAAACATTAGTTTGGCGTAGTCATTCATAATAAAGGGCTGTTTATAAAGGGGTTTTGCATCAACGGGTTCACCACTGACCAACAGTTTGAAAATATCACTTTGCAAACCTGATTTTATCTCACTGCCATAGTTTAAAAGTTTATTGGCTAAATTGGCGCGATAAGCTTCATTCGACAGACTTTGCAGAGAGTAGTTTGTTACGTTCTGAGTGCCTAAAATGGCGTTCATCACCTCAAAAAATACAGACTTTCCGTTTGCACCTGACCCATAAAGCAACAGGGCTTTTTCAAGTTTAAGATGCTTTACAAATACATAACCCATATATTCAGCCAAAATATCCTGCAATCCAGTATCTGGAAGCACTTTATTCAAGTAGGTCATAAACAAAGGACATTCGGCCTTTTGGTCATAATTGAACGGTAACTGATAGGTGATAAAATCACTTTTTTTGAAGTCTCTTAACTTTTGATTTTTGGCGTTTATTTCAAATGTACCGTTTAAGAGATTGATTAAAACGGAGTCCTTAGGTTTAAGTACTTCCTTCAATCTGGCTGACGATATGAATTGCTTGAATAATTTTTCTTTGAAATCATAAAAACGAGCATTGTACCTGTCAATGCCCATTTTTTCAGCGACTTTACCAAGTAAGTCTTTTAGGTCTTCATCATTGGACAATTGCCAAAATGAACCATTATAAACATAGATACTACCTTGATATTTAGAGATGTCATACCCTGCACCATTCGCGATTTTAATCAAATGCTCAACGCATATAATCAAATGGTGCTTTTGACCTATTTTTTTTGCTTCGTCATCTACAAAATCTTTCCCTGCTAGTTTTCGGAAATTTACCTTTGAGATAAGGTTTATTATCCGTTCAAATATTTGAAAGTTTTCAGCAAATCCCACTCTTGCAACTTGCTTATTGTCAGGAATATCAGTAATTTTACTCATGCTTTTAAAGTTTTGGCCTGATTGGGGAATCAGGTATTTTGAAAGATTTTTATCATTAGAAAAAGACCTACCGTTTGGCAGGTCTTTTTTGTTATTCACCTAATAATTTATCAGCCATTCTGACCATTTTAGCAGTTAGGAATTCTGTGATTTCCATCTGAATCCTAAATCGCTCTATAATGTCAAAATGCACGTTTATGACCTTATCAAATAATGGTTCGGGTAATTCTGTTTTGAGTTCGGTATAAAGTCCGTCCAGTGCCTTTATTTGGGGTATCTGTAGCATTGAATTTTGCATAGTTGTATCTGTTAGGATTAAGGTATGAGTTTTGTCCAGGCTTCATTTACCGCGTTGATAGTAGTTTCATCGTGGTATTTGGCGTAATGCTTTAGGAGTGTACTTGTATTGGTGTGGCCGGTTGCATTTTTTAGAATGTCCGTTGGCACGCCCAAATTTGCCAAAAGCGTAGAAAACGTTGAACGACCGATACGAGTAGTAAGCAGAAAACGTTTAAACTTCATTTGTGCCTGTATCACTTTTAGCCGGTCGTTGGCATCCTGTGGAAGTTCAGTAGGTAACAGGAAACCCGTTTTTTTACAATGCTCGGAATACATTTCAAGTATTTTCAAAGCAGGCGGCGGTAGTGGTACTACACGCCCTTTACCGTTCTTGGTTCGGGGTTGTCTCAGTACCGTTATTGAATCGGAAAGTTTTTCTAAATGTATGGGTCGTAACACCCTCAAATCGGAATGATTCAGCCCTGAATAGCAGGAAAAAACGAAAGCCCAACGCACTTTATCAGTAGTAGGGTCTAAGTTTTCTAATTGCTCAATTTGCCGTAATTCCGTAATGTTAAGGGCTTTAATATTTCGTTCTACAGGCTCTGCTTTGTAGGATTCAAATACATTTCTTTCCGTCCAACCATTCATAACAGCAAACCGTAAAACCCGTTTCATAAAGCCTAAATCTTTGTTTATGACTTCTTTCCCGTACTTCTTTTGAGTTTTCAAGAAGGTTTTATACTCTGTACAAATGATTGGCTGTAGTTGGTCTAACGGTAGATAATGCGTTTTGTACTTTCGGGTCAAAAATTCAGCGGTATTGATTCTGCGTACTGCAAAACGTCCAAAGGTTATTTTACTGATTAATCCACTTGTCAGTTCATCTTTACGGCTTTCGATATACGCATCAATACAGCCCAATAAATTGGGGATGTCGTTTGTCCAGTCCCTTTTATTGGTTACATAGTCAAGCAACATATTTGCATTGATACTTTGCCGTTTAGCTTTGAACGTGTAATAGATTTCGTTCAAATCGGTTTCTATCTGCCTGACAAGTGCAGTCTTTTGGTCATTGGGAATAATCGTACGGGTTGCGTTATGCCATCGCTCACCGTCTTCTATCTTTATCCCTATACTCCGATAGTTGCTTTCTTTTCCCCCAAATTTGACCGCCATGTGTAGGTGGTTTACCCTTGTCTTAAAATAGGGTTTAGGGTTGGCAGATACTTTTTTTCTTAAATTTGCCATAGTTTTACAATTATTGCCTGATTGTGAAATAGTTAAGCCCTACTACCGCGCCAACGGTGTAGGGTTTTTTAAAAAAGGTCTGTTAAGGGTAAATCAAAGTATTTAGTAAGGTTTACGGCTTCATCATAAGTAGGTCGTTTTTTCCCTTTTACCAATTGCCAAAAACGTTTGGGGTTAATTTCGATACGTTCATAAAAACGTTCATCGGGCTTGAATTTCAATGCAGTACGTTCCTCATACTCATTGACTATTTTTTGTAAAGTGGTTTGAGTGACTAGTTCCATAATCTTTAAAAACGTTTGTTTGATTGCAAATAAAGATTAAACGATTGTTATATACAATCATTTAATCTAAAATATTATTCAATCCGATTTCTATTTTGTTTTAATTTTGTATGTATGGAAGTCTTTGATAGAATTGCACAAATCCGTAATGAGAAAAATCTATCTCAATACGACATGGCTGAACGGTTAAATATTGGTCAATCTGCCTATTTTCAGATAGAAAAGGGGAAAACGGCACTGACAGTAAGTCGATTATACCAGATAGCTGAAATTCTTGGTGTTAGTGTTTCGGTATTGTTGGGAGAAAAAATAGGAGACAATGCTTCTAGTGACTCTGAATACATAAAAACACTGGAAAAGAAGTATGAGATAATGCACAGTGTTTTAGGTATTTTGACCGATGACCACAACAAAATGATTGATATTCATAATGAGGAAGATAAAACCAACAAAAGACTATCAGCCATAGAATCTAAAGTAAATGAACTGATTACGTCACAACGTGAGTTAATAGAATTAATAAAAAAACAAATGCCATGAGCACAGCACAAGGTTTTTATGAAGTGTACAAGGCTTTACCCAAGAAGGTACAGCAGGAAGTGAAGCGACTCATTGAAAGTGAAGAAACAATTGATATTTCACTTTCAGCTTTGAACGAAAGCATCGAACAAGTGAAGTTATTAAAAAAAGGTAAAGCCGAAACGCGGCCATTATCTGAACTTATAACTGAACTTAAAAATGGCTAAGGTAAGAACCTTTTCAAGTTTCGACCGTAAAGTAAAACGACTCATAAAAAAACATTCTAGCCTCATAGACGAAATTGTAAGTTTAGGGGAAGCTTTATCCCAAAATCCGACACAGGGACAAAGTTTAGGTGCAGGGCTGTATAAAGTCAGAATGGCAAGCGAAAGTAAGGGAAAGGGCAAAAGTGGAGGCTTTAGAGTGATTACCTATTTTGTAGATGAATCGGCCAATGACCAAACTGTTTATTTGGTCACCATCTATGATAAATCGGAGCAAAGTACAATGGACAAAAAAGAACTTCTTAAACTTGTCACTAGTGAACTAGGCTGATTAACTACTACAATTTACAGTACATTTCACAGTACGTTAAATCTAGTGTACTAAATTTTGAATAACGTACTGATAAACAGATACTTATATTTATTTTAAGGATAATATTCAGAATGTACATATTCAAAAAACAGTACGTTTTACAGTACGCTGTTTAGATTTTAGTCTGTAAGTACCTGATAATCAATAAAGGGTTCGATTCCCCTATGGGTCACAAAATCGCTCTGCGGAAACGCTAAAAGCCTCAAAACCAAGTGTTTTGGGGCTTTTTACTTTTTAGCCCTTTTGCAAAATGGGGCACAAGCCGAAAAATCGCAAACTCATTTTTTCCAAAAATATCATCCCAGCATTTCACAAAACCTGTCTCGCACTTCTAACTTAGAGAAAGTTTACTTTTTTGCGCCGTTTCGGGTATAACCGTTTTGTTGTTGTTGTTTTAATAAAGCACGCAGATTGGCCGCGATTTTCGGGTAAGTGTCCATTAAATTATTGGTTTCAGCTGAATCTTTTTCAAGGTCATACAGTTGAGCGGACAAGGCAGGGTTTCTATCATTCGTTGGCCCTTTTGACCAGCCACCACTGCCCGCGCCGTCAATATATTTCCACTTTCCCGACCGAATGGCAAACATTCCATCAATTGAATGATGAATAATACTGGGCCGTACCGGCTTTTTGGTGGGTGAGGTTGTCAGGAGTTTGGAGAAATCAAAACTGTCTTGGCCTGCATTTGCGGGTAGCGTCTGGCTGGTGAGAGAAGCAAAAGTAGCCATCAAATCGGTGAGGCAGAGGGTATGGTCAAGGGTACGGGTTTTATGGATTGCTTGGGGCCAACTGACCAGAAAAGGAATCCGATGACCGCCTTCCCAAACATCCGATTTTTGACCTCGGTACCCATAGTTTGCCCGATGCTTGGGGAATTTTTCCTTGTCACTGGGCTTCCAGTCTGCTCCGTTGTCGGAAGTGAAGATGACAAGGGTGTTTTCTTTTAACCCCAACGCTTCCAGTTTCGCCAACACCTCTCCAACCACAAAATCGGTATGCATCACAAAATCTCCGTAAATACCCGCGTTGGATTTGGCCCGAAACTCCTTTGACGGAACCCAAGGGGTATGAGGGCTCGTCAGTGGCAAATACAGAAAAAAGGGCTTTTTCTGCTTACTCATTTCGGTCATGTATTGCTGCGCTTTTTGTCCCAAAATATCCAACGTATTTTCTACTTTAAAGCCTTTACCTGCGGGGCCCGTTCTCCAAAACACGCCCCTCGGTTCGTTATTTCCCGCCAATTCCACGATTTCTCGTTCGGTGGGTTTGCCATTTTCGAGGTAGAGATAAGGCGGTATATCCAAAGAAGACGGAATAATATAGCTGTAATTAAACCCCAAATCCTTGGGTCCTTGTATCAAATCCGCCTGAATATTCAGGCCATTGCCCGTGGGCCACACATCGGGCTCTGAGCGAGGCGGTGGCATTGCACCATTTTGAAGAGGCCACTCAAGCCCCAAATGCCATTTACCAATCACGGCGGTTTGATAACCCGCATTCTTGAGCAAATCGGCAATGGTAAGTCGTTCGTTTTCAATCAATGGTGGAGAAAAGCCCCCCAAGACTCCTTTCTTTAAAGGCGACCGAAAAGCGTAGCGGCCCGTCAAAAGCCCATAACGAGTTGGTGAGCAAACCGACGAGCTCGAATGAGCATCGGTAAACCGAAGGCCTGTCTGACTCAATTGGTTAAGATGAGGTGTCGGTATCTGCGAATCAGGGTTGTAACACTGCAAATCACCATAGCCCAAATCGTCGGCCAAAATAACAATGATGTTTGGTAGAGCAAAGGTTGGTTTCTCCCCTCTGTTGATTTTATTACCCGAAAAGTAAGACCTAAAACCCAAAAGGCCTATCAAAGCCCAAATGCTAATAAAAAGGCTATTGCTGAATTTCATCTTGAAACTAGGAGGTTAAAAGTGAATGATTTTAGCCTATGTCAGGCCTCTGCCCAAGTCCGACGGGCAAATGTTACGCTTTCTTGGATGCCTTCTTTTCCTTTGTTGGCCCACTCTTCCAAACAAAGCCATCCGTCAAAATTTTTGGATTTTAGGTAGCTAAATATCTCCCCAAAAGGTACGATTCCTGTCCCTAGCGCAACGGGTTGCAATTGTCCAAATGTGGCGGTTTCGGCTACATGAATGGTCAATACTTTATCAAAAACGGCGTCGAGGATTTCAATGGTATCTGCGTACCCTGCGGCTAAAATATTGGCGGTATCAAAATTAATCCGGACCGACGTTTCGCGTAGGCCTTCGGCAATCTGCAAAAAAATGGCGGGAGGATGGCTAAAGTCGATATACTCCCACGCGCCGGGCTTGGCGTGGTTTTCGTACACGAGCCTGATGCCGTATTTGTCGGCCACGGGAGCTGCCTTTTTTAGGTATTCGATGGCCCACCGTATGCCCTCATCCTCGCGGGTATTGGGATGCGCCTGCCCGGCGGTTACGCGTACGAATTTTGCCCCCAAGGCGGAGGCCAACGCGATGTCGTGCACCAAAAAATCAAACTCTCTCTCCCGCTGCAAATGCTCCGAATGCGTAAAATCGGGGTAAGTCGTAATCATTATTAGCGGAATACCTTCTTCGGCAATCTCATTTTTTAGCTGAGCAATGTACTTGGGTGTGTGATTTTTAATTAAAGTACTACCCAAATCAAAACCGTCAAGGCCCAGATTTTTGCAAAGTCGGGCATATTCTGGTATGGTCATTTCATTATTCATGATAGCCGCGAATAATGACACCGATAAGCAGCTCATTTTCATTCCAATACGTTCATTAAAAAAGTGAATTCTACAAAGAAATCCATTTCACCCGCCTAAATACTCATTAAACCATAAATCATTTGCTTTCAGTAGTGCCGCTTCTTTTCGTAGATACCCTTAAATTCTGTCGGTAATAGTTGTGTGTCCGCCTACTTTGGATTAGTTTTGCAGCCTGAAATAAACAGAGAGGTGTCCGAGTGGTTGAAGGAGCACGCCTGGAAAGTGTGTATACGGGCAACCGTATCGAGAGTTCGAATCTCTTTCTCTCTGCCCAATTCGTTCATTTTTAGCAACTTACAAGAAATCATTCGCATTTCCGAAAGCCCTAAAATCAATTTTAGGGCTTTTTTGTTTGCTTCTCCCTCATTCATTCACTAGGCTATTTTACTAGATTTACCTTGCTGCTACCGTTTGATAACTTTTCACATAAATAAAGTAGCATCTATTTGGAGAGTTGGTGGCAGCCCTAACCGACCGCGGGGCAAACAAGAACTGACTGAATTTTCAAAAATCCAATCACATCTAAAATTTAAACATTAAAATAGTAACCTCTCATTTGGATACAACATCGCCTGATTTAGATACTTTTTTCAGAAACCATAGTTTGACCTTTGCCAAGAATATTAAAAGCAAACATTTTATGAGCAACATTAAAGAAGTAAAATTAGGAAGTCAGGGATTAGTAGTTCCTGCAATCGGTCTTGGTTGTATGGGCATGACCACAGGTTTCGGAGGAGACATCTATGGAAAAGCAGATGAAAAAGAAGCAATTGCTACCATTCATCGTTCATTAGAGTTGGGCGGTAAGTTCTTGGATACGGCAGATATATATGGTCCTTTTCTTAACGAAACGCTGATTGCAAAAGCCATCGATGGCAACAGAGAAAAATATATTATAGCCACAAAATTTGGTTTTGAAATCGACGATAACGGACAAGCTAACTGGGCTGCTATAAATGGCAGTAAAAGTTATGTAAAAAAAGCTGTAGAGCGTTCATTAAAAAATTTGGGTACAGATTATATCGATTTGTATTATCTGCATCGATTGGACACTAATACACCAATTGAAGAAACTGTAGAAGCAATGGGCGAATTGGTAAAAGAAGGGAAAGTAAAATATATCGGACTTTCGGAAGTAAGTTCTGAAACTATCAGAAAAGCACACCAAGTTCACCCGCTTACGGCAGTGCAGTCCGAATATTCATTGTTTGAAAGACAAATTGAAGAATTGGGCATTTTGGATACGCTGAAAGACTTAGGTATCAGTCTAATTGCCTATTCACCAGTTGGAAGAGGGTTTTTAAATGGTGAAATACAAAAGCCACAAGATTTTAGAGAAAATGATTTCCGAAAATTTATACCCAAATTTCAAGGTGAGCAATTTTACAAAAATGTAGAGTTGGTAAATGAAATTAAAAAAGTAGCAGCTGAAAAAAATATCACTTCCGCACAATTGGCCATTGCCTGGGTTGTTGCAAAAGGGCACACGCCAATTCCGGGCACAAAACGTGTGAAATATGTGGAAGAAAATATAGCAGCAGCAGGCATTTCGTTAACGCAAGAAGATTTGAACCAATTGGAAAAAATCATTCCATTGGGAACAGATAATGGTGCAAGATATGACGCAGCATCAATGAAAGGTGTTAATTTATAACATTCAAAATAGCGGATAAACAACCATTTATCCGCTGCTTGTTTTTAATTTTATACAATGAAAAACAAAAATACTTATTTTCTAAATTCTATTTCAGAACTGCATCAATTTCTGAATATTAAAAAACCAACTCACCCTTTGGTAAGTGTTGTAAATCTTGATGAGATTGCTGTAAATATTTGCGAAGAAATGAATACAATTGTTTATAATTTCTACACCATTTATTTGAAAAATAATTTTGATGGAAAAGTGAAATATGGGCAACAGTATTATGATTATGACGATGGAATAATGACGTTTTTTGCACCAAAACAAATGTTTTCGATAGAAGAAAATAGTACGACAAAAGTAGAAGGCTGGATGCTTGTTTTTCATCCCGATTTTATTCAAAGCTATTCTTTGGCAAAACGGATTAAAGAATATGGGTTTTTCTCTTATGCCAACAACGAAGCGTTGCATCTTTCAGATAAAGAAGAAACTATAATCAATGGATTAATGCAAAATCTGCGACAGGAAATTGAGGCAATGATAGACAACTTTACGCAAGATGTAGTTGTTTCTCATATAGATTTATTGCTGAATTATTGCAATCGTTTCTACAACCGTCAATTCATCACAAGAAAGAAAGCATCAAACGATTTGTTTTTAAAATTTGAAGATTTACTGAATGCCTATTATCAAAATGATGATTTAAGTATATCAGGATTACCCACCGTACAATATTTTGCTGAAAAATTATTTGTATCAGCTCACTATCTAAATGATATGCTGAAAAATTTGACAGGACAAACTACGCAACAACATATTCAAAATCAGCTTCTGGAAAAAGCCAAAGAACTTTTAGCAACAACAGAATTATCCGTAAGCGAAATTGCTTATCAGTTAGGTTTTGAATATCCGCAATCATTCAGCAAAGTGTTTAAAAACAAAATGAGCCAGACACCATTGGAGTTTAGACATTCTTTTAACTGATCACAGTGACAGACATTGGATATACAAGGGCAGTCACCAACAAAACAGCGTAAATAAAGTGAAATTAAAATAACAGATAGCCCATTGAACAATAGAATTAAACGGTGCGAATAAAGTTACCCCAAAAAAAAATATCATGAATATAAATAAAACTACCACATCTCAAACTGTTCGCTCTTGGCTGGGTATTCCTTACGCCACTTCAGAACGTTTTCGCAGTCCTGTTTTGTTACCGTATAATCCAAATTTACCTTACGACAAAAAAGGAGCTGCACCGCTACAATCTGGTAATGCCGATTGGCTCGAAGCCGATAATGGTTTAAGTGAAGATTGCCTAAACCTCAATATCTGGGCACCTGAAAACATCGACAATAAACCTTTGCCTGTAGTTGTCTATATCTTTGGCGGTGGCTGGACAAACGGAGCAAACACACAGACCGTGTCAAATGCTTCTGGTCTCGCTGCTACAGGTCGTGTGATTGGAGTTTCTATTAACTATCGATTAGGCGTTTTCGGAGCACTTTCTCTCTCTCAATATGGAGGAAAACTCTCGGAGGCTACAAACCTTTGTCTGCAAGATATGATTACGGCGCTCAAATGGGTGCAAAAAAATATCTCCCAGTTCGGTGGAGACCCTAATAATGTTACTATTACTGGGCACAGCGCTGGTGCCTTCTCTGCACTCGCTCTACTTGCAGCACCATCAGCCGATGGATTATTTCATCGTATCGCAGCATTTTCTGGTATGCCATCACGACAGGTTCCTGCTTGGGGTGCTGAAGAGAGAGCCTTGGCCGTCCTTACCGCACTTGGCATTCAAGACGACCCTGAACAAATACTGCATTTAGATGCAAATCTCCTTGTTGAGACTATGAGTAAGCTATTGTTTACAGATCCTGGAGCTATGCACGGCATCGACAATGATGCTGTAGCTACCATTGATGACAGGAATCAACCAAATGGAGTTCTTATCGACCATCCAATGCGAATCCTTGAGTCTGGACGACATAAAGACATCGATATTCTTTTTAGCAGTACCACCTACGAAACGGGATGGTGGGTTCTTCACAATACCAAGAATTTTGACCCTGGGAGCATCGACAACCTAGTCAAGGAATTCGCCAACCGCAACCGAATTCCACGCAGCCGTGTCAAAAAAATTATCGATTCGTACAACGTTGATGAACGTACCCCAGTTGAGATTCGTGGTTTGTTGCTGACCGATTTTTCGTTTACACTACCACAAACACGTGGTGCTATTGCACACGCTAATGCTGGAGGTAAATCTTATTTGCTCTGTGTTGGACCAGTAGAAGGAGTTCCCGCCGTTCACGGAACAGAAATGTACGGCATCGTAGGTCAGCAAAGCCCAAACGCAAGCGAAGAGCAGATTGTTCGTGATAATTTTGTTCGTGATGCCCTTATTAATTTAGCAACAGGCAACCGCGACCAACTATGGAAACCAGTAACAACTGAACTCAATGTAAAAGGCATTGGAAATCCTCCTTATGACCCAACAAATCACGCCCTGGATGTTTTGAAAATTTTTGAAGGGATTGAACGACCTTAAAATAAACCAATTAATAAAAAAAATGATGGACATTGAAGCCTTACAAAAATACTGTTTATCTTTTCCCGATACACACGAAGGAATGCCTTTTGCTGGATTTTTCAAAAATTCGAGAGCTATCTTGGTATTTTATGTAGGCAAAAAAATGTTTTGCTTCTTTGATATTGATAGATTTGATTATTGCACCTTAAAATGTGATCCTGAAAAGATTGAAGAGCTCAGCGACCAAGAAGGTTTTGAAAGACCTTTTAATTTGAGTTGGAAGCACTGGATTAATGTTGAATTAAAGGGCAAAATTTCCGAAGAAATGATAAAAGATTTGGTTGAAAACTCGTATAAATTGGTGGCAGCAAGTTTACCAAAAAAAAAATTAAACTAAGAAATTGCGATGTCGGTTATCTGGAATTTATGGCACGGTTGCATCAAAATCAGCGAAGGTTGCAAAAACTGTTATGTTTTTCGGCGAGATGCGTTGTATGGTATCGATAGCAAAAAGGTGTATAAAACCCAGAATTTTAATTTACCCTTAAAAAGAAAACGAGACGGAACTTACAAAATACCCGCAGGAGAAAACGTTTGGACTTGCTTTACCTCCGATTTTTTTATAGAAGAAGCAGATGATTGGCGTGAGGATGCGTGGAAAATGATAAAACATCGCATAGACCTCACCTTTACAATGGCAACAAAACGAATTGACCGAGTAATGCGTTGCTTGCCAGAAGATTGGGGTTCGGGTTATGATAATGTAAAAATTTTGTGTTCGGTAGAAAACCAAAAACAGGCAGAACTACGGCTTCCAGTTTTTAAAGAGCTTCCTTTTAAACATAAATCGATTATTTGCGAACCACTTTTGGGTGCTATAAATCTAACAGAATTGCTAAAAGGCGATTGGATTAATGCGGTAATTGTAGGTGGAGAATCGGGCGAAAATGCCCGAGTTTGTAATTATGATTGGGTGTTGGAAATTAGAAATGCCTGCATTGAGAACGATGTTTCTTTCTTTTTTAAACAAACGGGAGCCTTGTTTGTAAAAGATGGAAAAAGCCACAAAATTGAGCGAAAACTTCAATCCAGTCAGGCTCGAAAAGCGGGGATAAATTTTGATTCAAAAACAAAAAAACAAACGTGAACATAGAAAAGCCAGCTGCTAATAAGGGGCTTGCTTCAGGCAGGGCTGAAGGTATTCTATTGAACTTTGGTATTTCTATTGAAGTTCGGTGCTAAAATCCCCGCCCATCGCCAAGCCGTTCAACTTTATAAAGACTTCTAAATTCTTAACTCCCTACGCCGATAAGCCTTTTGGCAATTGTGAGAACAAAAGGCAGTATCTACCCTACGGGCTTCAAAGTTCACCTTGCAGTAAAGGCACTCTTTACGATAAAATAGTCCTATCTCCGTCACTTTTCCATAATGTTCGTAATGAACTTTATCCTTCTTGACGCTTACAAAATCGTAGTTGCGGTTGCTTTTCTTTTTTTATACAACATTACACCTACTGTAAATAATCACCTAAAAGCGGCCCAAACACCCCCACTCAGGGAAAACAAATGAGCAAATTTCATCGAAAAAAATGCCAGAGGATTGGTGCAAACAGGCCTAATCTTTTCTCAGCTAAATTTTTTTTATAAATTTTGTGACCTAAACATACTTTTTGAGTCGCGCAAAAAACGGAGCGAAAATTGCCCCCTCCACTACCTTTATCCCGTGGGTTCCAACAAGGGCAAATCCATTCGAGAACTGCCTACTGAGCTAATTACATCCGCAAAAAATACATTTAAAGTAACATTTCGACAGATGATTGCGGCCATTACATCCTCTTTTACAATTAATTAATTCACTTATTTTCAAATAATTACATAACAATTCATTTGAGTTCTTGCGCTAATTTCCAACGAGCGTCCATAAAATCACGTCATCGTTTGATTAAACTAAAATGCATTTTTAGCGTCTAAAAAAAACAACCTAAATTCCGATCATGATGTCACAAAAAAAATTGAGAATCAACAAATTAGCTTTTGCCGTAATATTTGCAGCAAGCATCACCAGTTGCAATAAAGAAGATGACGTCATCACAAACACCAACACCGCTGCCGTACCTGCGGTGTACAGTAAAATTTACGGGGCAACCAGTGTTACCAATGATGGCACCTACATTACCATAAAAACCAATGGCGTGCCCGATCATAAAAGCACCTATTACCCCGCCACAAACGCTTTGTTTGAAGCCTACTCCGGAACAACTTTTGGCGGCAATACCTTCGTAAAAAACCCCAACACCATTGCTACGCAGACCTTTACCTTTAAAATCCCCGTCAATCCCACCGTGGCCGCCAATCATGCCGCTACGCCATTGGGAGCCATTGGGGTAGCATTGAACGGAGTGGCATTGTACAACCAATATGCGGGCCCCAACAACCAACCCCTCACTTCGGAGATTGCCAGTTTTGATAAATACCACGGACATCCAACCGGCACCAGCCAATACCATTATCACGTTGAACCTCTGTACTTAACAACCGTAAAATCTACCAAATCAGGCTTAATGGGCTTTTTGTTGGACGGCTTTCCGGTGTATGGCCCTCAGGAAGAAAACGGCACAACGGTTGTTAGCAGCAGTTTAGACGTTTATCACGGCCATACTCACCCTACCATCGACTTCCCCAATGGTATTTATCATTACCATTTTACCGCCGATGCACCTTATCTGAACGGAAACGGTTATTATGGAACGCCCGGAACGGTTAGCCAATAAATGAGAAATTACGGTCTATTATCAATGCTTCTTTTGGTTTGTTCCTGTTTATCAAACAACCCAAAAGAAGCCTCTCTGCTCGAATCTGCCGTCCCAAAAACCTACGTTTTAAGTTCGTCAGAAGGCATTCAAACAAGAAACGATGTGGTGTATCTGAATGCACAAAAGTACTCGGGTTTTCTGTATGAATTTTATCCCAATACCCAAGATACACTCTTTATAAATGGCTACCTGAATGGGTTATTGCATGGGGTTTGTAAAAAATGGTACGCCAAAAAACAAATCATGGAAGAGCGTATCTATCGCCAAGGAGCAAAGCACGGAAAGCAGGTAGCTTATTGGGAAAATGGGAATAAAAAATTTGAATTTATCGCCCAAAACGACGCTTACGAAGGCGAATTGAAAGAATGGACTTTTGACAATAAATTGATTCATTTGGCGCATTTCAAAAATGGTCAGGAAGAAGGCACTCAAAAATCATGGTATGACAACGGAAAAATACGGGCCAATTATGTGATTATCAATGGGCGTAGGTATGGCTTATTAGGAACCAAAAATTGCAAAAATGTATCAGATAGTATTTTTGTTGTTAAGTAGCTTTTTGTTTTTTAGCTGTACAGATAAAAAAACAAAATCAATTGCCTTACCGTATTATAACGAACCCGATTTTACGCCGCTGTTTATGGACAACAAATCGGAAGTTGATGAGAAAATCACGCATCAAATAAATGATTTTTCATTTTTGAATCAAGACAGCATTTTCATTTCCCAAAAAGAAATAGAAAATAAAATCCACGTGGCCAATTTTATTTTTACTTCCTGCGGCAGTATTTGTCCTACGATGACAAAAAATATGAAAACGGTAAGTGATAGCTTAAAAAACGACAAAGACCTTGTGTTTTTATCATTCTCAGTCACGCCATGGATAGACAAACCCTTTATCCTGAAAAAGTACAAAACTACCAACAACATTACAAATCAGAATTGGCACTTCCTGACGGGGACAAAAGGCAGTATTTATCAATTAGCTCGGCAATCCTACTTTGCCGAGGAAGATATAGGTTACAGTAAAGACAGTACTGAATTTTTGCACACCGAGCATTTTGTTTTGGTCGATAAAACCAAACGAATACGCGGTATTTACAACGGCACCTTAACGCTAGAAATGCAACAATTGATTGAGGATATAAAAACCCTCAACGAAGAAAAATAATACCTCTGCTTGCACATATCGCGTCACGTGTCCGCTACCGATACCCCAGTGTCCGTATACGGACAAAAACACTTTTACATTTTACTGATAATCAACAACTTACCCCACTGGCACTAAGTTTGAAGCTATTTGTTTATCTCCTATAGACAGCCATAGAGAAATTAAATAGTAGTTTAGGTTAAGAAAACAGAAAGCACCCGAGTCCTACTTGGGTGCTTTTTTATGGGGTATAATTCTCTAAAATCCTTTCTCAGTGCATTCGGTCGCCGCGTAAGTCTAGGGTTTTCATGATGTGGGCTTCGGCAAGGAGGAGTTCTTTCCAACGGGCACGTACTTTTTCGGCGGGCAGGTATTCTTCGGCGAGTTCGATAAAATTGCGATAGTGTCCTGCTTCCGAGACCATCAGCTCGTGGTAAAATGTCCGCAAACTTTCGTCGGCTATGTGCTGAGAAAGGAGTTTAAAACGCTCGCAGCTACGGGCTTCAATCAGCGCACACACCAGCAGGCGGTCGAGAAATACCTCGTCGCGGTCGCCTTTTTTCTTTACAATTTCTTGCAATCGGTTTACGTATTCGTCTTTCCGGGCGCGTCCGAGTTTATACCCGCGTTTATGAAGTTCTTTGAGCACCATTCTAAAATGCGCCCATTCTTCGGCCACCACGGGCGTCATCACTTCAACAAGTTTTTCTTTTTCGGGAAAATGCACAATCATCGAAATACAGGCCGACGCGGCTTTTTGCTCACAGTACGCATGGTCTACCAAGATTTGTTCCAGCTGCATTTCCGCAATATTGACCCAACGCGGGTCGGTGGGAAGTTCGAGTCCGAGCGTGGTTATCATTTAACAGTTAACAGTTATCATACAACATTTATCAGTGTTCGGTCTCTGTGGCTCTCTGTTTCTCTGTGGTTTATTTATTAACCACAGAGAAACAGAGAGCCACAGAGGTTAGTTGCTACCAAAGGGCAGTTTACCTAAGTCGACATTGCCACCCGTGAGGATGATGCCTACTTTTTTGCCTTCAAAACGCTCTTTGTTGCGGAGCAAGGCCGCAAAAGGCACCGCACAAGAAGGTTCGATGATTATTTTCATGCGTTCCCAAATCAGGCGCATAGCGGCAATGATTTCGGGGTCGCTTACGAGCAAAATATCTCTGACGTGCAGCCGGATAATTTCCAAGGTTTTATCGCCCAAATTCGTCAGCAGGCCGTCGGCAATGGTATCAATGTAAGGCGCTTTCTCGATGTTTCCCGTCTTAAAAGAAAGCACGGCATCGGCCGCTCCCTCTGGCTCGCCAGCGATGATTTCGGTTTTAGGCGCAAGATAATGCGCGGCTAGTGCGGTTCCGCTCAACAAACCTCCTCCGCCTACGGGCGCCATAATCACGTCAAAAGGGCCGTGGTCTTCGATAAGCTCTTTGGTAGCGGTGGCTTGACCAGCAATAACCCGATAATCATTGAATGGATGAATCATAGTAGCCCCGTGCTCGGCAATGACCCGCTCTACGGTGCTTTCGCGGGCTTCAAGCGTAGGCTCACACTCAATCACTTCGGCTCCGTAGCCGCGTACGGCATCTTTTTTCACCTGAGGCGCCGTGCGGGGCATCACAATGTAGGCTTTGGTCCCGACCAACCCCGCCGCGTAGGCAATGGCCTGGGCGTGGTTGCCCGAAGAGTGGGTGGTGACTCCGTTTTTAAGTTCTTCGGGTGTCAGCGACAACACGGCATTGACCCCGCCCCGGGCTTTAAATGCCCCAATTTTTTGAAAATTTTCACACTTAAAATATAAATCAGCCCCACTGACACGGTTCAACGTTTGGCAGGTCAGCGTGGGCGTATGATGAATGTAGGGCCGAATGCGGTCATGAGCCGCCGTGATAATGGATAGAGTTGGAATCATCTTGCTGAGTTTTGGAAGCGAATATGGTACAAAATGTCGAATTTCGACAAAACAACTCATTTTTTTTCCATCCTCGCCCCTGAGCAAACATACGTAAGCCGCGCCCCCAGAAGGGCCCGAACTAAAATCCAGTTTGGGCACCTCGCAGGGCACGGCCTACTTCCTACACTCCAATTACAAACGGGCGCTAGGCCGCTTTCCAGGTCATCACTATTTTCACGGGTTCTCCATCCTCTTCTTCTTCAATCTCCACTTTCAACAATTTTGATGAAGCCTCCACCACTTTCCACTCCGAGATGTCATTTTTATCGTCGCCATCTACGATACGGAGCATTTTGGTTTGTTCATCATACGTCCATGCACTTGGATTTCCTCCTGCAGGGTCATCGTCGTCGCAGCGCTTGGCGCCGCTTTCACCCCCAAGTATGCCCCCTTTTTCAAAAATAATGATGTTGTCTTTATCACAATCACGCAATAAAAACATCAAATCAGGGTCGAGTTTACCATCACCGTCAAAGTCCACGGCGGGATCCATGATGAAGGATGAAAGTATAAGACGTTTGCCGACAAAAGGCAATCCATTGGCTCCGGGCTCTACTTCGATGTCATTTTTTTTACACCCAGATACAGTCATCAGGAGGATGGCCATTGTGGCCACCACAAAAGAGTTCATTCGTTTCACAGCGTTTTGTTTTTTTATTTTTTAAAATGGTTGTAACTATAATCAACAAAGCCTAAACACGGCCCGTTGACACCACAAATATTGCCCCTGAGGAAGCGTATGACCAATTTAAAACCGACTGAAGTGTCATTTTGGGCAGCTGAACCGGCAAAAGAAGTACCGATAAACGCTAGGTTAGTGGCTAAACTCAAGCGTAAACATTGTTCCTTGAGTCAGCTCACTTGTTACCGATAATTTACCTTGGTTTGCCACCACGAGTTCTTTGACCAAAACCAGCCCTACGCCCGTTCCCTGTTCGCGGGCCGTACCTATTTGGGATGTTGTTTTGTTGAGGTGAAACAAATTTTGAAGCCGCTCTTCCGACATTCCCACGCCCGTATCTGCTATCATAAACTTGTGCATGTCTTTTTGTTTGGAATAACTGAGACTGATTTTACCGCCAGAATGGGTAAATTTGAGGGCATTTTGCAGCAAATTTCTGAAAATAACGGCGGCGTGGTTTCGGTCGACCATTATTTGGACGTTTGCAGAAATCTCGTTGACGATTTGAATATTTTTGGTTTGAGCCATTGGTAGCAACAACTCAATCTCTTCCTCAATGATGGAGGTAATCTCCACATTTTCCAGCTTGGGGCGAATCCCCCGCATTTGAGAGAAAGACCAATTCAACACATTATCGAGCATGGTGTGAACATTATTGAGCTGAACCGTCAGGTTTTTGGTCGAATCCGCAAATTCTGCCTGCGTCAATACCCCCCAATCGGTAAGCATCAGATAATTTTTGAGTCCTGCTACGGGCGACCGTAAATCATGCGACAAAATGGCAAAAAGTTTATCTTTTGTGGTGTTGAGTTCCGTTAGCTCCGTTTTTTGACGTTCGATGCGCTGGTTGTTTCGTTGCAAAACCACCACAAAACTAATCAGCAGTACCGCCACCACCGCCGCCGCCATGAGCACCCTCTGCTGTTCGCGTTTTTGTTGGGCCAGAAGGGTTATTTCTCTTTCTTTTTTTTCTAAATCATAGGCCGATTTCAGTTGAGTCATTTGGAGCTGACTGTCGCGGGTCTGTCTTTTCTGCGCCAACCACAACTGAATTTCCGTGAGTTCATTGCCCACCCGAAATGCCTTCTCAAAAGCCTTTTGCTCAGCGTACAAATCCTTTAAACTCCGAAAAATGAAATATAAATGAAAGGTATCTACCTTTGATTTTTGTTTTTCATACGCCAATACTTTCTCAAAAACAGCCTCGGCTTGGGTATATTTTTCGAGCTTAGTTTCGAGCCTTCCAAGGTCGTTCATGTACACAAAATACCCTTTGGTTTGTTTCAGCTTATCCTTATAGATGTAGAGTATTTTGGCAAATGACCGGGCTTCGGCCCGTTTGTTTTGTTTTTCGAGCATATCACAATAATCCAAACCACTCGAAAGCCAGCTGTCGATGTCGTGCTCCTTGCACACGTCCATGGCTTTTAATATAAACTTGGCCGCCTCTTCGTATTTTTCTTGCTTTTGGTATGCATTAGAAATAACCTCGTAGGTGTCCATAATAGTCCGCCAATCTTTCGACTTTTGGGCGTAGGCCACTGCTTCTTCAAAAAAATCATGAGGGTTTCCGATACCCTGATGCATGGCAATGACCCCTAGCAATTGATAGCTTTTGGCCAAATACACGTAATCTCTGTTATTTTGGGCAACAGCCACTGCCTTTTTTAGCCATTGCATGGCCAAATTCTCATCATGTTGATAATACAAATAACTAAACCCGAATCCGTACATAGCTCGCGCGGTGGCATATAAATCTTTACCCTGTTGGGCCAACGCGAGTGATTGGTTCAAAAAATAAAAAGCAGAGTCAAGATTCTGCTCCCCATAGTGCCGCCCCAATTCGTAAAATAATCGACTGCGACTGCTATCGGCATGGGCGGCAGCGGCTTGTTGTCGGAGCGCTGGAATCGAAACCTGCGCTTGGATAACCCCATAAAACAAACTCCATACCACAACAAAAACACAATTGCTTTTCATCAACGTTTTAAAAAATTAAGCGCCCTTATGATACCAACCTTGAATTGTACTCGAAAACCTGTGGCAATGACTTGATAATTGTTCGACTTAAACCCTCAAACACCTTCCATCTCAAGTACAATTTATGCCTTTTTAAATACAAAATAAACCCATTCGCCAACTTCAAGGTTTTGAATTTTAAATTAGGTTTTGGTATATCTAATTTTAAACAAAAAATATGGCTTTTTGTCCTTGAGCGAATACCTATACTTAACCAATCAAATAACATACTTGGGGGTCTCTAAGCTTTTACTTCCAAAACCGTTTTTACACTCAACACTTCATTAAAAATAAACGATTCATCTGTATGCCCAACCTTTCTCCATGGCGTTATAACCACTTACAAAACAATGAGTCGATGCTCCGCCGTCTTACTGGTTTAAACCGCCGCACGTTTGAAGCATTGCACCCATTTTTTGAAAACAGCCTGAATGACTATTTTAATGAATTTACGCTGGAAGGTACTCCCCGAAATCGCCGTCCGTTCGTTCATGAAAATGCCATCTTTGCCGATACCCGCGACTCTCTTCTTTTTATTTTGGCGTATGTAAACGGTAATGTGCGACAAGTTCAATTGGCCGAGTTTTTCGGCATTGACCAACCCAAAGTCAGCAAGTACATAAAAATCCTACGCCCCGTTCTGTTTCAAACCATTAAAACAAATCCCCAAGCCCTCTCAAAATACAAAAAGGAGCTCCTCTTTAACAAAATAAACAAATGACAAAAGCAGAGTTGTTTTTGGAAGAAAGAAATGACATTTTCTCAACCCTCACGGCTCGCTCTAACTGCTCCGACTGATCAAATACCCTTCAATATGCTTACGGTTGATTTGCATACGGTATTGGTCTCCGATGGGTATGAATTCCCCAGAGCTAAGCACAATATCATTTTTAGTAATACGCTGAATAGCACTCCGATTGACCAAATATGAACGATGAACCCTCAAAAATGCCTCACCTTTGAGTTGTTCTTCCATTTTGGTAATTGAAATAATCGGCAGGTAGTTTTTTTGTTTGGTCACGATTTGTAGAAAATTGTCCTGCGCTTTCATATAGAGCACGTCGTTGTAAGCAATCTGTTCATAATTTAGGTTTTCCCGCACGAAAAAATAAGGAGATACCATGGCCGTTTCGGGCAAAACAGCCAAGCGCTGCCGCACTTTTTCGATGCTTTGCAAAAAACGATCCATGTCAAGGGGCTTTAATAGAAAATCAATCGGTGATACATCGTAGCAATCCAAGGCGTAGTCACGGTGGGCGGTCACAAAAATAACACAGGGCGCGTAGCGGATACTTTTTATAAAATCCAGCCCCGACATTTCGGGCATTTCTATATCGCAAATCAATAAATCCACTTCTTTTTCGGCCATTTTGGCATAGCCTTCCATCACCGAACCACATACCCCTACCAGTTCAAGAAGAGGATTCATCTGCACAAATTTGCCCAAGATTTTTTGCCAATTGATGTCGTCATCAATAATTAACGTGTTTATTTTCATTGCTTACAAGAACGAATAAATACGAGACCGTTTGCTTTTCATTTACCATTATTAAGGATTCACATACCAAAAGGAGTCATTCATCCATTTTCTATTTTTGGGCTTTGTCAAACGCACCTCTGGTTGTATCTTTGCATATCCTTTAATAATCAAAAAATACCAGATAAGGATATACAAAACTAGCAAACGTCTGCAAAAAACAAACTTTACCTTACTCCTTTTTATAGCATTTTACCCTACTCTTTTTAAGCATTTTTATTATTTCATCGTTGTCCTAGATTCATTTCAGGGCACTATTTATTTAACCAAGATTTTTTGAGAATGTTCTATTGCCCAAATCAAAAAATGTATTTTTGATTTGGGCAACTTTGCTTTTTGAATAATATTGATTTCCTAAGAAGGCCCTCTGAAAAAAGCGCTCGCTGGTATGTAAAATCGGAAGTACCTTTGGGCTATGCGACACATCATTAACCTCATCGGGCCACCTGCGGCGGGAAAAAGCACTTTTATTCAGGAATTGAAACGGCTCCTTCCGTTTTATGAAGTACTGGCGATTGATGATTTTCGACAACAATTGAAGGCCACCACGCCCGAAGAAGAAAATACCGCGTGGAATCAACTTTGGATGGCCGCCCTAAAAGCCGACTACTGTATCCTCGAAAGCACTGGTACATCGCCCCAACTGAGCATGATGCTGGACCGCCTTTGGCGGGCACCAGGCACCAATATTCTGACGGTGGCGCTGCTGGCATCTCCCCGCACCTGCCACCAACGCGACACCCAACGTCTACGCGAAGGGTATCAACCTTTCCCCATACTTTCCGCACCTGTGGGCCAGCGCTGGAAACCCCTTTCTGAACTATCGGTTTCGATGAGTTTAGATGCCGATAAACTGCCTGCGGCCCAACTCGCCGCCTTACTGCGCGACCAACTACCGCCTGATTTCATTGATTAATTTCTTTTTTTCTTACAGAAGAGTATTTAAAGAAAGAAGTAGAAACGGGCACAAACAGCATTTATACTTGCGTTGTTTAACTCCCAATGCTATGAACCATTGTCACAAATCTTTCATTCTGTTTTCTGTTTTACTGATGCCTTTTTCATCCACCCATAGCCAATCAACCGACTCCCCCAAATTGGTGGCGGAAGGTGCCACAATTCAATTGGTTTCGGAGCAGTTCGCTTTTACCGAAGGGCCAGCGGTCGATAAAAAGGGTAACATTTTTTTTACGGACCAACCCAACGATAAAATCTGGAAATACGGCACCGACGGAAAATTATCCCTGTTTATGGAGAAAGCAGGTCGTTCCAATGGGCTTTTTATTGACAAAAAAGGGAACATTCTTTCCTGTGCCGACGCAAACAACCAGCTGTGGTCCATTAACCCGAAAGGAAAAATCACCGTGCTGCTGGATGGCCATCAAGGGCTAAAATTCAACGGCCCAAATGATTTATGGCTCGACGCAAAAGGCGGCATATACTTCACCGACCCATACTATCAACGCGACTACTGGACCCGTAAAAAACCCGAAATTGAAGGTCAAAAAGTATACTATTTGCCCAAAGGAAAAAAAGAAGCGGTGATTGTGGACGATGCGCTGGTGCAACCCAACGGAATCGTCGGAACGCCCGATGGTAAGTACCTCTACGTAGCCGACATACGGGCGAGCAAAACCTATAAATACCAAATCAACGACGATGGTACCCTCTCCAATCGCCAATTGCACTTATCTCAAGGCTCAGACGGAATCACCCTCGACAATCGTGGCAACCTCTACATCACCGGCAAAGGCGTGACCGTGTATGACCCCACCGGAAAGAAAATAGAAAGCATTGCCGTACCAGCAGGCTGGACGGCCAATGTTTGTTTTGGCGGCAAAAACCGTGATGTATTGTTTATTACCGCTTCTAAGGCCGTTTTCACACTCCAAATGCAGGTAAAAGGGGTTGAATAACTTTTCGTTTTTTGTCCAAAAAAACCTGACGAATCCACTAAAAAATAGTACCTGTGAAAATCATGGCGGATAAAAAAGTATTTGCCGCACGGAAGCCACTTTTAGAAGAGTAATACTACTAAACCGCGACGGCTGTCGCACGAAAACCTTTAATTTCTAATGGATAATTTTCACATCAACCGTCGACGTTTCTTACTCGGAACCTCTGCTTCTTTGGCCCTTACGGCAGTCAATGCTAAAGGAATGACGAACCTAAAATTGGCAAAAACCTACCGCGTAGCGTTGATTGGTACGGGCTGGTATGGCAAAAGCGATTTGTTTCGACTCATTCAGGTTGCCTCCGTCGATGTCATTGCGCTCTGCGACGTGGATAAAAATATGCTAGAAGCCGCTGGAAAACTCGTGAGCCAACGTCAGAAATCAGGAAAAGTACCCAAGCTGTATGGCGATTATAAGAAAATGCTGGCCGAAAATCAGTTGGACATTGTCCTCATCGGTACTCCTGACCACTGGCACGCCCTCCAAACCATCGACGCGCTGAAAGCAGGGGCGCACGTGTACGTACAAAAACCCATTAGCGTTGACGTAATGGAAGGGGAAGCCATGGTGGCGGCCGCCCGCAAGTACGGCAAAGTAGTACAAGTAGGAACGCAACGCAAAAGCACCCCTCACCTCATTGATGCCAAAAAGAACATTGTAGATGCTGGCCTTTTGGGCAAAATATCGCACGTTGAAATGTGCTGCTATTTTCACATGCGCAACAACGGTAATCCACCCACCGAAGCCGTGCCCGCGTTTTTGGATTATGAATCATGGACTGGCCCCGCCCCCATGCGACCTTACGACGGCCTGCCGCACATCCGTTGGTGGCGTACCTTCACCGAGTACGGCAACGGCATTACGGGCGATATGTGCGTCCACATGTTTGACACCGTTCGTTGGATGTTAAAACTAGGTTGGCCTACCAGAATATCCTCACAAGGAGGTATTTATGTGCAAAAAGAAGGCAAATCCAATATCTCGGATACGCAGTCGGCGGTCTTTGAATATCCCGAACTCAACTGTGTGTGGCAACACCGCACTTGGGGCACGCCCAACAACCCAGCCTATCCGTGGTCGTTTACGCTTTATGGTGACAAAGGTACCCTCTGGGCAAGCACCATGGCGTATGATTTTATTCCGCAAGGCAAAGGCGAAAAAATCCACAAAGATGTGGTATATGAAAAAGAAAAATACCCAGAAGACAACACCGAAGAGCGCATTGAGCTAAACGCCGCTCCCGCTACACGCCTACACATGCTTGATTTTATAGCGGCCATCGAAAACGGCGGCCGACCAGTAGCCGACATTGAAGAAGGGCATATTTCTACCGCAAGCTGTATTTTGGCCAACATTTCCATGAAAGTTGGACGCCCCGTGGTGTATGACCCCAAGAAACGCGAAATCGTGGGTGACCGGGAAGCCAACAGCCTCCTGATTCGGCCTTATCGTCAGCCGTACAAACACCCCGACCCAGCCAAAGTCTAGCCCAGCGGACGAGTCATAGTTTTGGAGTTACGCATGAAGGGTGGGGCCATGCCTCACCCTTCATGCGTAATCATAATATCCGTAATCAGTCGTTTGACCAGCAGAACCTCGTCTTGGGTTTGGAGCAACAACCTCGCCACCACCTTAGGATTAAATTCGGTCAGCAATTCTATTTCTCTAGCCAGCTCGGCCAATGCCAACGTCCCCGCCGTTACCGCAGTTCCGTACATTTTATGTCCGATTTTTTTGAGCCCAACGAGGTCTTTCTTCTCGGCTTCTTCAAGCAGTGCATTGCATGACTTCTCCAATTCACTGATTGTCAGACCCAAAAACTCGTCCAGTATTTCATTGTCATCTCCCACGTACGACTTTATGGTTTCAACATTGAAATGAATGCTGGTATCCTTTATAGAGCCTCCGCCTGCCTTTTTGCCTTTTTTGTGGATTCCTCCAGTCCATTTTTCAAACAAAACAATGATTGCTTCTTCAACAAAAGGTTTGGCCACAAAATCATCCATCCCTGCCTCCAGACACTTCTCTTTTTCGCCTTTCAGATTTCCTGCCGTCACGGCAATAATGGGAATATGGGCTTCTTGCTGCAACTCTCTGATTTTCTGCGTGGCTTCGTAGCCGTTCATTTCGGGCATTTGAACATCCATAAATACAATATCGGGCAAATCAGTTCGGCAGAAATTCAACGCTTCATTTCCGTTTACGGCTTCAATAATCACCGCATTGGGCGCGGCTCGCCGAATGATGGTCTTTGCCAGCAGCATATTGACGGGATTATCCTCGGCAATCAAGACCCGAATTACCTCTTTCTCTTGTACAGGCTCGGTTAGTGGAACAATCATCGACAGCACGGGCGCCGTTTCGGTTTTTCGATGTAAACGCGACAGGGTATCGTACATATCCTGCATCTTGATGGGTTTCACCAAGCGCTGATTCACCATCAGTTCTTCACAGCCTTTGATGATGGTGCCGTCGTCGGAGGAGCTATGTAAAAGAATCACGGGCTGCTCCTCAGGAAGTTTATTGAAACTATTTCTTATCTTCCGTATTGTTTCCAGCCCATCCATATAAGGCATATGATAATCCATCATGATTACATCAAACCTTTTGCCTTGGGCCAGCATCTGAAGCGCCTCAAAACCGTTTTGGGCTTCTTCAGAATTGATTTGTTTTAACAAAAGCATTTGCCTCAAAATCACCCGGTTATTGTCGTTGTCATCCACAATGAGGACATTTTTGACCAAGTCAAGATTTTCCCAGTTGATAGATTCACCAGGCTCCGTTTTGAGGGTTAAATCAAAATAAAATGTACAACCTTGGCCAGGCGCGCTTATCAACTGAAGTTGGCTACCCATCAATCCCAACAATTTATTGGAAATGGCCAATCCCAATCCAGTACCGCCGTATTTTTTAGTGGTAGAGGCATCTTCCTGCGAAAAAGCCTCAAATATTTTCTCTTGTTTTTCAGGCTTAATCCCAATACCCGTATCGCGCACCTCAAAACGAAGCGTTACCTGCTCTTGGGTTACATCGGTCAAGGGTTCAATTTTCAGCTCAACCTCTCCGTCTTTGGTAAATTTAACGGCGTTGCTCAGTAGATTCACCAGTACTTGTTTTAAGCGTACTTCGTCAACCCAAATAAAGCGGGGAAGGTCTAACGAAATGTTCAGCAACATCTCCAACCCTTTACTTTGGGCCTGATAGGTAATGATGTCGGCCGTTTGGCTACCGATTTCGAAGAGGTCGCATTTATCAATGTCGAGTTCCAGCTTTCCAGCCTCTATTTTTGAGAAATCAAGAATATCATTGATAATAGACAACAACGAGTTGGCTGATTGATTGACAATTGAAAGATACTGTTGCTGGGTTTCGTTGAGCGTCGTTTTGAGTAATAAATCGGTAAAACCAATGACACCATTAAGCGGCGTCCGGATTTCATGGCTCATATTGGCCAAAAATTCCGACTTAGCCACGCTTCCCTGCTCGGCTTGCCATTTGGCTTTTTTCAATTCCTCCCGTTGCAGGCATATCTCGGTAATGTCTTGGGTAAACATCATGATTCCACCCACCGAGCCGTCAAACTGATACCACGGCCGCACCTCCCAACGCAAAAACTGGTCGTGGTCCCATCCTTCGGGCCGCCATTGGTCTTCATCATTCTTTTCTACCGCACCCAAAAGGCAGCGGCGGTGGATCTCTTTCCACTCTTGTGATATATTTGAAAAAACCTCGTAGTGACTTAATCCGAGCACACTACGATCGTTTAGCTGATACTCTTCCATCCAACGGTTGCTAACGGCAATGTAGCGAATATCTCTATCAAACATGGCTACCGCTGCCGGAGCGTGCTCTACAAACGCAAGTAGTCGCGCTTTTTCGATAAACAGGTCTTGTTCGGTTTTTTTACGGTCGGTGATGTCAATAGCGACGCCCAGAAAACCAATGACAATACCCTCATTATCGCGGATAGGATGAACGACCAAAGAAACCTGAATTCGCGCACCATCTTTTTTGACATACGTCCATTCTCTTTGCTCAGAGCCGTCCAGTTCAGCTTTGTGGACAAACACCCTAAACCCTTCAATGGTCTGTCCGTACTCAAGGCTCAACTGTTCACCACGCCGCTGAACTTCTTCCAAATCATGGATGATGGACGGGTCTTGCTTACCAATAAGCTCTTCTGCCTTATAGCCTAGCATTCGTTCGGCACCGCTATTGAAAAGGGTAATCATTCCATCGGCATCCGTTGCAATAATACCCACCTGCAACGCCGACTGGAGTACATCGTTGAGGAGTTTTCGGGAACGGTTGGTTTCGACAAGGGCTTTTTTCTGAGCATCAATGTCCTGAAACGTTCCGAATATCCGTCGGCATTTTCCATTTTCAAAATCAGCATTCCCCAAAGTCCTGACCCAACGCTCATTACCATTTGCGGTCAAGATCTGCAATTCAAGGTCATAGGAAGCTCCTGTTTCAACCGCATTGGTAAAAGCTTCCATAATTTTAGCCCGATTCTTTCCTTCTTTATAGAAGTTGATTGCCATTGTTATATCAGGCTCAAAATCAGGGCTTACTTCATGAATTTCTTTGGTAACATCCGACCAAAACACTTTATTCTTTACCAAATCAAGCTCCCATCCACCCACTCGGGCTATTTGGTTGGTTTGTTCGAGCATTTCTTTGGTTTGTTTCAAATCTACTTCCAACTGATGCCTTTTGGTGATGTCAAGTGCGTTGCCAATCACATAATACTCGCCGTCTGAGCCTTTCTCACAAATATTATTAAATATCCATATTCTCAGCGAGCCGTTTTTGTCAAGCGTGTGCATCAATCCATTGGATTTCCCCTCCTTTGCGATGGTTTGCAGGTAATGCGTCAACGCTTCTTTGGCATTTTTGGGCACAATATCATACAGGCTCATGCTTTGGATTTCGGCTACTGTATAGCCCAAAATACCCGCACCCGCTTCATTGACCGAGATAAAATTACCTTTTAGATCATGGGTACACATCAACCCCTGCGAATTCTCAAAAAATGCCCTGAACCGGTCTTCACTAAGTTTGAGTTTCAGTTCTTTTTCTTTTTCCGCCGACACGTCTCGCGCGATGGCAAAAATACTACCAGTAGAATGCTCGGGCGTAGCGGCCCATTCCAAATGTTTGTAGCTCCCATCTTTGGTTCTGAAGCGATAGTTGAAACTGCCCGTCATTTGCCCTTGCATCAATTTAGCTAATTGTGCTTGTGCAGTTTCTACATCTTCGGGGTGAACAAATTCAAAAAAAGGCGTTTCTAACAGGTAGCTATCCTCCCAACCAAGCACTTGATGAAAAGCGGGGTTGACTCGTTTAAAATAGCCATCCGTTCCAGCTACGCAAATCAGGTCGTTTGAAGAGTTAAATAGTTTTTCAAAATGCGCCTGTTCTTCCCGGTTTCTTCGCTCCACAATCAATGAAATCGCAACCTCGGCCAACAATTGCAGAGAACGTTGCTGTTTCTCCGTAAGTTTTCCAGGGTGATCATCAATTACACAAAGCGACCCCAAAGCGTAACCATTGGGGTCTGTCAGTGGATATCCTGCATAAAAACGAATGTTGGGGTCAGAGGTTACCAACGAATTATCTTTAAAACGCTCATCGAGTGTTGCATCCTCCACCTCGAAAATCTCAGTACCCATGATAGCATACTGACAAAAAGCTAGACTTCTATCCGTTTCGGTTACGCCAAGGCCCGTCCTAGCCTTAAACCACTGCCGGTCTTCATCAATCAACGAAACGAGCGATATCGAAGTGCCGCATATCATAGAGGCCAACTCGGTGAGCCGGTCAAATTCAGCTTCGGGCAGGGTATCTAAGATTCGATAATTCTTGAGTGCTTTTAATCGTTCAATCTCGTTTAAGGGTACTGGTAAATTCTCCATTTATGGTTTTTGAGTTCTCGCAAGTTAGATTTCATCATCGAAAGTTGGGGGCACAACTGGACTGATTGACATTATTCTCTAAAATAATTTTAATTAAAAAAGAGCCAATCTAGGAATGATGGGAAGGCGCATTTTCAAATATACTGATTTCAATTCGTGATAGCAGGTGGCTAGACAAAAGTAGTGACAAGAAGATATATTTCTCATAAGTTTCCTGAAAATATTTATGTCGTGTTAATAACTAAATTTTGTTAGACAAACCCTATTGAAACCTACATTTGCCATAATCAACTCTGTAACAGCCATACCGCAAATCCTCAAAGAATGATTCACCTGCTGATAAAAAGATATTGTTTCGAGAGAGGTCTTTAAATCGGCTAAATCAAGGCCGATGATTCAGATAATACGCTATACTGGAGCGACGAAAATCGTTCCCAAAATGAAAAAACACACCCGATTATTTTTACTAAGGTCTTTTAGCACCTCCTTAGGTTTTACCTTATTAGTCTAAAACAAACAGCCTGCTAGAAACGCTTCTATCAATAATTTATGACTTTTATGACTCGCAAAGGCGTCTTTTTCCAATAAGCAATATACATTCTGAAAGGGGAGTTTTCCTTCTTCGATGTATTGGTGCGCAACGGGGTTTTGTTGGTTATCTTTTAGCACCCAAACGTCCTTACCAGATACGCTGCCACGATTTATAGCATGACTTCCGTATTTTAATAAATCGGTAATCGGTAGGCAAACAAATTCTTTTTTCATAACACGTTGAGATAATAGTAAATTTTTACTTAACAAGTAACGCACCAACAATAAGGCATAGTTAATGAACTAAAATTAATTCATTTTGTGCAATAATTTACTAAACAACCCAAATTAAAATTTGCAACTTTAAAAGAAAACAAATTGAACATCAAAAGCTTAGCTAAAATTGCATTTCAAAAATTCTATTATTCCACCGTACCTAACTATCCACAATACTATCAGTCTACTACTTTTAAGCATTTTATTCACAAGAATTTAAAAGCCAAAAAATAACAAGTGGTCTCTACGATACCATGCCCATTAATTTTACAACCACTTAAGCCATTTATTTTTACCCATTGTATACCATACTGAAACACTTTTTTTTAAGAAACACCTCCCTTAACCCTACACTATATACGTTGCCTAATTTGGATATTAATCGTCAAGTCATAAAAAGCAAGCCTAGTGTGCCACAGCCAAAAATGCCAGTGCAAAAAGGCATAATATACCCAAACGTCAATCTTTTTCTTTGCCTTTGTTTTATCCCCTGCTTGCCTAAAATAATGTGCACAAAAAACCCCGCAGTGATTATAAACTGCGGGGTTTTCAACTAATTGTACATAGACAAGAAGTAAACTCAAGTCTTGCCGTAGTAACGCTGTACAATTCGCTTTCTTGCCCAAGGCCCATTAAAATTGCGTTTTATCTCCGAAAAAACGCCCCTTCAAAACGGGTTAAAATGCCATCCTAGGCATTGGACTGATGGTTTGTTCAGAAAATTCTCCTTTGATATATTTGAAGTGGGCCGCCATGGCAATCATGGCGGCGTTGTCGGTGCAGTACTCAAAACGCGGGATGTATACCTTCCAATGCTCTTTCTCCCCCATTTCCAGCAATGCCGCTCGCAGGCCCGAATTGGCCGAAACTCCGCCCGCAATGGCAATTTCCGAAATCCCCGTTTGTTTGGCGGCCTTGCGCAGTTTTTGCAACAGCATTTTGATTAAGGTATGCTGCACACTCGCACAAATATCGGCGATGTTTTCTTCCACAAATTGCGGGTTACTTTTCATTTTATCTTGCAAAAAATACAAAATGGAGGTCTTGATTCCGCTAAAAGAGAAATTGAGCCCCGGCATTTCAGACAGAGGAAACGGAAACGCAAGCGGGTTGCCCTGTTGGGCGTATTTATCTACCAATGGCCCACCCGGATAGGGCAAATTGAGCAGCTTTGCGGTTTTGTCAAAAGCCTCCCCCACGGCATCGTCTTGCGTTTCGCCGATGATTTCCATGTCGAGCGCATCACGTACCAGTACAATTTGGGTGTGTCCTCCGCTCACGGTCAAACACAAAAAAGGAAAGACAGGGCAAGGCTCTTCAATGAAATGCGCCAGCACGTGCGCCTGCATGTGGTGTACTTCAATCAACGGCACTTTTAGCCCCAAAGCTAGGGCTTTGGCAAAGGAAGCACCCACCAATAATGCTCCCAAAAGCCCCGGACCGCGCGTAAAAGCGATGGCATTAAGGTCTTTTTTGCTTACTTTTGCATCTTCAAGTGCTTTTTCGACCACTGGCAGGATGTGCTGCTGATGCGCGCGGGAGGCTAATTCAGGCACAACTCCGCCGTATTTTTGATGAATCACCTGCGTCGCTACAATGTTGGAGCGCAGTTGACCGTTAGAAATTACGGCCGCCGAGGTTTCATCACACGAAGATTCTATGGCTAATATAGTTGTCATTTCGCTTGAATATTTGTTAATTGTTATCCGTTAAGGGTTAAGTGTGAATGGGTTATTCATCAAAAGCTTTTAACTGACTATCCGCAGCGCGGCCATGAAACGTTTCCTCTGGTACATAGGCAATGCCATTTTTATCCTGCTTGTCGCGGTTATGCTGCTGACAGAAGTGGTGATATTGGGCATCCAGTTTCCAGCGATACAAACCGAGGTAGTCAACCGCGTGGCCAAATGGCTGTCCAAAGAACTCCAGCACCCTACCTCCGTAGGCCGCGTAAACGTCCAGTGGTTTGATGCCGTTTCGTTGGAAGACGTCACCATTTTGGACCGAAACGGTCGCCCGATGATTGATGTAGCCCGCATTGATATTAATCACGATTTTTGGTCCCTTATTTTCAGCAAAGGTAAGAAGACTTTTGGCACCACCCTCGACGAAGCCACACTTTACAAACCTTCGGTATGGCTCGTTAAAAACCCTAAAACGGGAGAATTAAACCTCGACGCATTCATTGCCCGCATTGAAGAACTGACCGCCAACCCCAATGCCCCTGGCGTAAAAGATCAAAACGTGCCGTTTGTCATCAAACAGGTTCACCTCATCGACGGCTCCTTTCGGTGGGACGACCCGCGCGAAAAACGAATGCATGGAAAAACCTTTGACTATAACCACTTTACCCTCAAAAGTATCAACGGAGAAGCCAAGAACTTTCTGGTTTTGGGGGACACCATAGCCCTAAAAGTCCAGAATTTACGCACCTTCGACAAACGCACCAACCTCACCATCAAAGAGTTGGATAGCAAAGTGTTGTATTGTCGTACCAAGTTGGAATTGGCCCAGTTGTACGCACGCATCGGCAATTCGGTGATTGGCAACTATATTTCTTTCAACTACGATTCGCCCGCCGCTTTCGGCGATTTTAACGAAAAAATCCTGATGCGGGCGCACTTAGACAGCACCCGCGTGCGCTCCGAAGATTTGGGCTGGTTTGCCGATTATCTTTTTACCCTCGACGAAACTTGGCACGCCAACGGCAATTTTGTGGGTACGGTCAACAATTTCCGTTTGTCAGAAACCAACTTACGGTTTGGAAAAAACAGCGTGTTGCGCGGCGACATTGGCTTTAAGGGCGTGACGGAATTTGAAACATCGGTCATGGCCTTTAACCTCAAAAACACCCGCGTAGACGCCGCCGATTTACGCCAATATTACCCCGAAAAATCGTTTAATGACCTGGTCCAAAAATTTGGGGTAGTTGATTTTTCGGGAAAATACAACGGCACCTACGACAAGTTTAAGCTCAACGGTGATTTTAAAACGGCCTTGGGACAAGTGACGGTGAAAGAACTAGAAATGAATCTGGCCGCCAAAATCCCGACCTATACGGCTGACATCAACACGCACCATTTTGACCTAGGCAAGCTAGTCGACGACGACGAATTTTCGGAGATAGACCTCAACGGCAAAATCAGCGGCAAAGGCTTCTCGCTCAAAACCGCTTCTCTCAACCTCAACGGACGCTTGCCACGCTTCCGCTATAATAATTACGACTACCGCAACGTGTTTCTCAACGGAACGCTTCAAAATAAGTTTTTCAAGGGTTCGGTCATCGTCAAAGACTCCAACCTCATCGCGGATGTAGACGGAGCATTTGATTTCTCAAAACCCAAATACGTCTACCACGCCGAGGGGTTTATTCAGAGGGCTGACCTTCGGGCGCTCAAATTCATGAGCGACTCGCTGATGATTCACACCGAGTTAAACGTAGATTTGGAAGGAAATACGATGGATGAAATCGTGGGTCGGGCTAAATTTCTGAACAGCTACGCCACTTTCAAAAAGCGAAACATTGTGGTAGATACGCTACTGGTTGATTCTCGCCTGACCGATGGCCTCCGTCGTCTGTTTATCTCTTCCGAATTTTTTAATTTTCAGGCGCAGGGCGTTTTCCAACCGACCAAAGCCGTCACCGATTTGGCGCAGTTGTTTGATGAATACCAAATGTATTTCTTCGGCGACGAAGGCGCGCGACTTCAATATTACGAGGATAAAAAGCGCAAGCAGCCTTTTTGGCAACGGTACAGCATTGACTACCGCATCCGAGCAAAAAAAATGGATCAATTGCTGGCTTTTCTGTATCCCGAAGGCTACATATCCAACGGCTCCACGGCCGAGGGAGTGTTTACCGTTGACAACACGTCTATTTTTTCAATGACGGGGCAGTTTGATACCCTCAAAATCGGCAATAACTCCTTTTATAATTCAGAGCTTGACCTCAACACTTCCAAATTTACCAACAGTCCCGAGGTGTTGGCGTCGGCCATTATCAATTCGGAGAAACAACAATTGGTAGGCATTGCCCCCACCGAAAAACTGGCCCTTGAAGCCGCGTGGGAAACCGACCACATCAATTTCAGAAGCAGCCTGCGCCAGCAAAATATGTCTAACCGCGCTACGCTCAACGGCGAACTTCGGTTTGTGGGCGATTATCTTTATTTACAATTTAGAAAATCAAAACTCCGTTTGCTGGAAGAAGACTGGAACGTTGACCCCAATAATCTCATCACCATCATGGGGGCAAACGTCACGTTGAGCAACGTTAATCTAAAACCAAACGGCAAAGACCAACTCCTAGCGCTGAACGGCGAAATCTCGACCGACTCAACCAAAACACTTTCGTTTGAGACCCGTAATTTTGAACTCACTACCCTGACGCCCCTTATCAACGTCAATCTGGCAGGTACCGCCAACGGGAGCGTTACGATGCGGGATTTGTACCGGACGCTAATTTTTGACACCAAGGCTGACGTACAGAAGCTGACCTACAATAACTTTTTGATGGGCAACCTCACCGGCGACGGCGAATGGGACCCCATCGACAAACACCTCCACGTTGATATTCATCTGGATTCAAAAGCCAAACGTGAACTTTCTATTACTGGCACTTACACCCCTAATCAGGCCAACAACGAATTAGACTTAAAAGCCAATTTCAGCGAAACCAACCTGCAACTGCTTGAACCTTTTGCACGCGGTTTAGTCTCAGATTTGAGCGGACGCGCCGTGGGGACCGTTTCCATCACAGGGCCTGTCACTGCGCCTGTACTGGACGGAACGGTTGATGTAAAGCAGGGCCGCCTTACGTTTGATTACCTCAAAGCGGTGTTTTCATTTGAAGACAAAGTGTACTTTGGTGAAAGCGACATTCGCGTCCGGAATTTACGCCTGACCGACCCCGAAGGCAATACCGCTACGTTGCGAGGTGGCGTCTACCACGATAGTTTCAATAAGTTCTCGCTTGGTTTTGATGCTGATATGCGTAATTTCAAAATCCTAAATACCACCATTCGAGACAATGAACTGTTTTATGGCAGTGCCTACGCCACAGGGAAAATGGAGATATTTGGCCCTATAAACAACTTCAAAATCAGCGCGGATTTGACCAGTAATCGGGGCACAAAAATCTACATTCCACTCGACGGTGCCGCCGAGGTCGCGTCTGAGGATTTTGTGCAATTTGTCTCTTCGCTGCCCGATACCGCTAACAAACAGACCGCAAATAAAGACAAGATTGTCCCCGCCGAAGAAAGCATTATCAAAATGGATTTTCGGTTAAACATGACGCCCGATGCGTATTGCGAAATCCAGTTTGACCGCCAAACGGGCGATGCCATCAAGGCCTACGGACGCGGATTGATTAACCTCAAAATAGATACGCGCGGCGATTTCAACATGAGCGGTGCTTACGAAATTCAAAACGGGGACTACCTCTTTACCCTCCAAAACGTTATCAATAAGAAATTTCAGATTCAGAAAGGAAGTCGCATTTCGTGGACAGGTGACCCCTACGGTGCCACCCTCGACGTAAAAGCAAACTATACCTCTAGTGCTCTACTTTCACCGCTGTTTCAAACAAGCGGCACCTCCACCTCCAATGAACTCAATACCCGACGCTATCCCGTAGAAGTGATGATTTCGTTAAATGAAAAAATGCTTTCTCCTCAGATTTCGTATGGCTTGAAGTTCAAAGAATACCCTTCTACTTTGTCGTACCAAATCACGGCCGTAGAAGAGCGCCTCAAGCGCGATGAGCAGTATCTGTCGCAGCAGGTGAGTAGTATGTTGCTCTTTGGGCAGTTGATTTCCGATCAAAACAACATTTTATTACAATCGGCTTCGGGACTGACCAACAGCCTCAGCGAGATGGTCACGAGCCAATTGAGCAAATGGGGCTCATCCATCAATGAAAACTTGGAACTGGGCGTTTCGGGACTAAACCTCAATTTTAACGAAGCCAACCCCAACGCCATCAATAATCTTCAATTACGGTTTTCGTACCGATTCCTGAACGACCGTTTCCGCATCACCCGCGATGGGCGACTTTCGTACGGCCAAAACCAATACGATGCCACGAGTTTATTGTTGGACTGGACCCTCGAATATTGGCTCACCGACGACGGAAGCCAACGCCTCCGAATGTATAACCGCAACATCCAGAACCAAATCACTGCCAGCGGGCCCAATGCCATTTCGTACGGAGCGAGTTATCTGTTTACGCGTAGTTTCAACAATTTCAGATTATTCGGTCCCAAAGCATCCCGCCCCGAATCTACCCCGCCCCCAACGCCTACCCCCAAAACCAACTCTGGGCGCTTAACAACCTACCGTAATTTGGAGGAATTGAAGAATTAGGTACGCTTATTCATTTCAAGTAGCTATCAATCAACGATATAAACTTTTGAGTTTCCCCAATATGCGGTGCAAACAAGTTCAAAATTTTACCTTCTTGGTTCAGAACAATATACCTTGGCAAAAAATTTACATCAAATTTTCGAGCAAAATCCGATTTCATCCCACCAGAAATCCAATACGTGTCATCGCGTTCAAAACGCAATCTTTCTACACTCCTTTTCCAATTATCACCTTTGTCGTCCAGTGAAATCCTGAGAAAAGAGACTTTTTTTTCGTTCGCATAATGCTCTTCCAATTTATCTAAATAGGGAAAGGCTTCAATGCAGTTGCCACACCAACTTGCCCACAAATCTACAACAGTGATTGGAGTCAGTTTCTCTTTTAAAGCAATTTCACGGTTATTAGCCGTTACCATTTTATGATTGTTGACAAATCCTTTCTCCGCATACAGAATGGCATTAGGGGCCATAACTACGTTTTATGTTTTCCATATAAGTTCCCGCCATTCATCTGTCAGATACGAATCATAGGCTTTCATCAAAGAGTCTATGGGAGGGAAATGTGCTGGATAACTTCTTGCTTGGTCTGCTAAAAAATACAGGTTTTCTGCGATGCAATACGCTCTTTTTTGTCCCTGATAGTTTTTAGTGACATAATCTAAAATATAGGCGTAGTGCCCTATTTTTTGGTAAATGGTACTATCACTTGATTCCCTCACACGCACCATAAAATAAGTTGGCAAATACGATTTAAAGAAAAGAATACTGGCATTAGATAACAGGTTAATTTCTTCTTTTTGGAGGTTCAACGGCTGAATGTATTGAGCAAAAAACGCTTCCGCTTTGTTTCCCCTGTATCGTCGAGCCTCCATAAAATTAAGTAGTGTCCCTCCTTTCCTGAAACGTAAATCCATTTTTTCTGTATCAAAAAAAGATTGCATTATAACATCCCTATTTGCCTGTAAATCATAACGATTATGGTACGTTATATAAACCGAATCCAAAATAGAATAATGCCTTTCAACCATTTCAAGGTACTGCTGTTCTGTAAGCATTTTGCCTATTGTAGCTAATCTCGGCAAAGTACTGATCGTTTTCATCTCATTTAAATAATCATTAGCAAGGGCTCCATCGCCACCAGATTTAAACGATACAATCCTATTTACTCGGTTATTCCCATCGATAATCACAGTCGATTGGAAACTCGGTGCCAAATAAATTCTACCATAAAACCCTCGACCGCTCACATCCATATACACTGGTTTGGATAAATGGTATTTTTTCTCACAAACCCCACCTTTAATTACCAAAGTATCATTCATAGGAATAATAGAATTGAAACTGTAGTATAAAACAACATACTCAGATGCTACATTTTTAACTTCAAATCGAATGGTGGCCTCTTGTTTTAATGTATCGCTCTTAAAACCGGTTGTTTTTAAATAAATTTTTCCAAAGCAGGTAACACATGTTAAGTAAGGAAGCAGTAGAAACAGATATTTCATGGTGCGAGGTTGTTTCAAAGAAAATCTATCTAAAGATATGAATTTTAGTAGTTAAAATCAATCTTAGGAGGGCGACGTCTATTGGCGCTTAATACAACAACGGAAGCATCGTCCAAGATACTGTCACCTTTTAGGCAAAATTATGTCAACATTCTAAAAACCTATTGGACTTCCTTTTATACCTTGCGCCGACTAACGCTTTTTGATTTCCAACGTATGAAAAAAATAACTTATGGCCAAAAGCGTTTTTGAATGGGCGGCAGAAATACATTTGAATAGCAACATTCCATTCATCAATTGCTTTTCAGTAAAAGTATATTCTCTCCTAACTTTTGTGTTTTATATTTTTCTGTTCATCATTTTTCTGTTTACATACTTTTGATGTCGTCACTTATTTTTTGGAAAAACTGGAATCCCAGTCAACGTTTTTTATACATTACCTCGCTTGGTCTGCTCGCTCTGGGCCTAACGGCATTGTTATTTTTTCATTACAGAGGCCTTGAAAACACCGTCCGCTGGGAGGTTTTGAGCGAATTGGACGAGGTGCCCGTACCGCTAGACAGCCTGACGCTTTCCGAAAATACAACACAGGATAGTTCGGCAATAAAAGGGCAAGCAACAAAATCACAAATTCTCCTCCCCGGCAAAGCCTATTTGTTAAAAGAACAATTTGTACCCGTTCAGACCGACCTCCCCGCTTGGTTGGTTTGGAGTTATTGGGGCATCGTACTTGCGGGCGTGGTGTTGCTTTTGAGTGCCGTTACGGTGCTTACTCGTCGGTGGTACATTGGGGCAATGATGGCTTTTATCGGCCTTTTGGCGGGTTTGCATTTAGAGGTACTGCAACTTTTCGGTTCTGAAAAAGCTCTGGGCTTCGGCATTACGGCGGTTTTGCTCGGCGGCGTCAGCTACTATCTACACGCCTTCCGCGACGACATTACGATTGAGCGCCGGATATTTATCTTTACGGCGCTGACAATTTCGCTGGCGGTATTCTTTTCTTTTTTTTCCAAAACACCGTTTACCGCCCTCACGATTACCTCTTATTCTTTAGTACCGTTATTGATAATCGCCGTTGTTTTTATCGGATGGTTGTCTATCGAAATCATCGCTGGTTTTGTGTACATCGTTACGCATCCACGCACGGGATTCGGAAAGAGCAGCTTGCCCAACTTTCTGTTTATCACGGGCTTATATCTTTTTAGTGTTTTGCTACTGTACCTCAAAATCACGCGGCAGACCGAAACCAACTTCCTCTATCTTAGTCCTTTTGTGCTGTATTGCGTCAGTTTGGTGCTGGGCATTTGGAGCCTTGCCAAACGAACCGAAACCGCCATACCTTTCCGGGAAGTGGCCGTTTGGCTGTATGCTGGGCTAGGATTAGTCACCACGGGCGTCATGGCATTTGTGTTGTTTACCGACAACAATCCGCTGATTGAGGTTTTTGAAGACGCCGTTATTTATTCACAACTGGCGATGGGGACGGTGTTTGTGGGCTATATCGGCCTCAATTTTTGGCCTTTGTTCAAACAGAGCAAGGCCGTCTATAAAGTCATGTACAAGCCCATGCGTATTATGCAGTCGCAAGTTTGGCTGATTGGCGTGATGGGCATTGTTCTACTCATTTCGCTCAATCGTTTTCACAGCATTGACCAAGCCCGTGCGGGGCATTACAACGCCTTGGGAGATTTGCACACCGCTACCCAAGAATACCTGCTTGCAGAGCAATACTATCAGCTGGCGCTTGATTTGGATTTTCAAAATCATAAGTCTGGGTTTTCGCTGGCTTCGCTGGCGTTGCGTCAGGGCGACCGCCTCAGCGCGGGGGCGTACTTTCAACAAGCGTTACACAAAGACCCCACACCACAAGCATACGCTGGCCTGAGTCAGGCGTTATTGAACGAAAATCTGTTTTTTGATGCTGTTTTTAACCTACGAAAAGGTCTGCAAACTTTTACGCAAAGCGGCGAACTGCACAATAATTTGGGTTATCTCTACACCCGTACTGCCATTGCAGATTCGGCCTATTATTATTTTGAACTGGCCCGACAGCACGCGGTCAATACCGCCGTGGCCGAAACAAACCTGTTGGCATTTTGGGGAAAAGCCTTGGCCGCCGCCGATTCTGCCAATGCTTTAGCCGCCCTTGGACTTACAAAAGCTGATTTTCGGGAAACCAACCTTTTGCAAAGCATCAAAACGTCACTTTCGCACGAAGCCAACCGCATTGCGTTGGCCCAATTGGTGGGCGAAAAAACAAAGGTTGAAAAAACGCAACTCGCCCTCGCGAGCGATTCGGCCTTAAGCGTCAATAATTTTGCGTACCTGTACAACACCAATCAATACGAGCAAGATACTACCCTTGCTAATCTATTCCGAAAATTAATCAATACGGGAAACAACGGCAATTTTTACAATGAGTTGCAGGTAGCATCTGCCTATGCAGAATACAATCGCGATAAAATTGCGGCTTTCGACATCCTAGCCGCCCAAACCGTGGCAGACACCTCCAAAAAAGTAGCTTTGGCCCGCCAAACACTTCAATTCTGGTTGTTGAGAGAACGAACCGAAGAGGCCACCGCCGCCAATTTGACAAAAAATTTAACCACCGAAGCCGACTTTGTGACGGCCCTCCGAAAGCACCCGTTCAGCTTACCGATTTTGCAAAAAGCCACCATTTTTTTCAATCAACGAAACCAACCCAAAACCGCATATCAATTCATTTTAAATGCCCTCAGGTTTCGGCGTGACTCTCCCGAATTGGTAAAAACGTATATTCTTCAATGCCTACATTTACGCCTAACAGATTTCGCCGAAGAAGGCCTTCGCGACCTGTTTGCGCTTACCTCATTTACCGATTATCAATCATTTCTGAAAATCTATCAGTCCCAAAGCGCACTCATCGAAAAAGAACGTGAAAGTTTTCAATGAAAATTGTACTTTTACCCATTCATTTTGCCCTATAAACGCTTTCAAATTTAAATAACCCACTCTTTATGTGGAAAGTACTGGCCACTGGCTTAGGGATCTTAGCTGTATTATTCAGTTGTGTGTTTGCTTACTTTTATTTTAAATACTTGCGTTATGAAGAGGATTTTGTAGCTGAATTTTTGCTTAAAAACCCTAAAAAGTGCGCGGTCTTTTGGGTACGCAATGACTCATTATTGGTTGGGCATCGGTCAGACACCCTGATGCCGTTAGCCAGCACAGCCAAGACCATCGTTGCTGTTGAGTTTGCTCAACAGTCTGCCGAAGGAAAAATTAACCTTACAGAACGGGTTCCGTTAAGTGAGGTAGCGCGGTTCTATATCCCTGACACAGACGGTGGTGCGCACCGTGCTTGGTTAGAGAGTCTGAAAACAAAAAATTCAACGGACAACAATACCGCGTCGTTGATGGAGGTTGCCAAAGGCATGATGCAATTCAGTAGTAATGCCAATACTGAGTTTTTGATGTGGAAATTGGGGTTGAACAATATCAATGCCAACCTCCCAAAACTAGGCCTCGGTAAGCATCAACCATTGTATCCGTTTGTGTCAGCGTTGTACGTGTGTTCGGACGAGCACTCCGCCACGGGACTAAAAAAAATGCCCCTGTCGCTGTACCTCCAGCGCACCAACAAGTACTTTGAATTGCTTAAAGTGGATACTACGGTCAAAGCAAAGTTCAACATGGCCAATGTTCCGCTTCCTGTGCAGCGCATTTGGTCAGACCGCCTTCCTGGCTCAACCGTTCGGGAATACGCAGGATTGATGAAAAAAATAAACAATCGGGCTTATTTTAGCAAAAGTGCCCAAACAGTTTTGGATACATTGATGGAATGGCCCATGCGGTTGAATCCTGACAACAAAAAGAAGTTTGTCCATTTTGGGGCCAAAGGCGGCTCTACGGCATTTGTGCTTAATTATGCTCTATATGCCACCGATAAACAAGGGAATAAAACCGAGATGGTTATTTTTACCAACAACCTCGGAGTTTTTGAACAAACCCTTTTGCAAGCTGAGTTTCAGGTTTTTATTCAAAGAATATTAACCAACGACGCCAACAACAAAGACATACTGTCTATTTTGAAAAAACTTAACTAACACGCCTTTATCATCCATTAATACGCACGGACGTTTATTTTAGCGAAAATCATTCAGTCATGAAAATCATCGAAACCTCCCACATTGCCAAACGCTACATCATGGGTAGCGAAGTGATAGATGCCCTCAAAGACGTAACGATTTCGGTCAACAAAGGTGAATATGTGGCCTTTATGGGGCCTTCAGGCTCCGGAAAATCTACCCTGATGAACATCATCGGCTGCTTAGACACGCCCACCTCAGGCAAATACATCCTGAACCGTAAGGACGTAAGTGATATGAGCGAAAATGAATTGGCTGAAGTGCGAAACAAAGAGATTGGATTTGTGTTTCAAACCTTTAATCTCCTGCCCCGCATGACCTCGCTCGAAAACGTGGCCCTGCCCCTGATTTATGCAGGATACACCAAAGCGCAGCGCACCGAAAAAGCCATGTTTGCCCTCAAAAACGTGGGACTAGAAAACCGCGCCGGCCACCGCCCCAACGAACTCTCCGGTGGGCAGCGCCAACGCGTCGCCGTTGCCCGAGCATTGGTCAACGACCCCAGTATTTTGCTGGCCGATGAACCCACAGGAAACTTAGACAGCCGCACCTCCTACGAAATCATGGATTTGTTTGACCAACTACATTCTAAAGGGAACACCATCGTAGTGGTAACGCACGAAGACGACATCGCCAAATACGCCCACCGCATCATCCGTCTCCGCGATGGTTTGGTGGAATCCGACATGGTCAATCCCAATCCCACCAAAGTCGTTTTAACACCGCAGGGGTTAGAAAGCTAAGAAGGCATTTAGATATTAATAATAAAGGGGATAAGAAGTGATGAGATTTAGACTCAACTTCTTACCCCCTTTACTTTTCCCAATTTCTTAGCGCTTCAACTCACTTCAAAAAAGGTTTATCGACAATCATTTCCGTTTCAATCAACGAAGGCGCAATTCTGAGGCGGTCGCTATCGGGGGTTTCTGAAACTCCTCGGCGAGCACTGCGATTGCCCGTAATTTGATAATAGGCTTCCGACAAAAGTGGCTCGCGTAAATCCCCAAACGCATATAAAGGCTGAGAAAAATCTTCTTTAATCACCACATTCGGGGTAAAGCCCGCCGTATAGTCGGATTGCCCTGCCGAATTGAAAACCTTAATCACAATCGGCATCATTCCTTGAGGGAACCGATTTTTAGGGTCTTTGATAAGAATAGAACCCACATTCTTGCCAACCGTAACATCGCCAATAATAAACACATCCATAAAAGGTTTTAAGGCATTGATAACCAACTCACTCGCCGAAGCGGTACGACTACTCACCAATACGTACACGCGCTGTACATTTCCACCGATGTTCTCAGTTTTGGGTTGGAAGTAGTTCACATTAAAGTCTTTTCCTTGCTTCTTTTCCAGTTCAGGCGTCACGGTTGCATTGTATTCATCACGCGAAAAAACCGTTTTATCCGTTACGCCTTTGGCGATAAAACTACCCAACGTACGGGCCGTAGAAGTGTACCCGCCCCCATTATAGCGCAAATCAAGGATGAATTCGTTGATGCCTGCCGCCTTGAATTTACCGAAAATGGTCGCCATTTTTTGGTCGTACAAAGGCTGTTCACTGTTGTTGGGTTTGGAATAAAAGCGATTATACACCAAATACCCAATCTTTTTGGTTCCTTTTGTATAAACCGTATCCAACAGCATCGGGTCTTCCTGCAAAGGTTGCGCCACCACCGTTTTGGTCTGGTCGCCAGACACAAAGGCTTTGTTTTCATAACGACCCAACGTGTACACATAATTCGTCCCTTCTGCCAAGAGTGGCCCATAATTGTCCACCGTGGCAAGCTGGCCATCTACCGTTATCTTACTGAAAATATCCCCGCGCTTGATACCCGCCTTTGCCGCTGGCGAGCCCGGAAATACGTACATCACAAAAGCCGCAATGGTATTGTTGCTGTTATACAACGCCAATCGCGCCCCCGTCGTTTTGCTTTCACCCGACAACGAAGATTCCGTTTCTTCCGCATTTTCTAAAAAACGAGAAAAGCGGTCGCCATCTGGACGAGCCGTCTTATCAAACGTATAAAGCAACGAATTAAAAAATGTTTCGGGAGCCAATGTGTTATTTTCCAAAGCACCCGCTGGAATTTTGTCCTTCCAGTAGTACCAATAATCCATGTTGACCGAAATAAATTCGTTCACCAACTCATCCCCTGCTTTTACGTCGGTTTGCTTACACGCATTCATCCCCGCCAATGACGCAACGATGGCAAAAAGAAGTGTTTTTGAAATTAATTTCTGCATATTTGTTGAGAAGGTTTTGACGTAGAAAAACGTGATAAACTCAAATTTATTTTAAATCCCTGACAAGCCCAACTTTACGATATTTCATTTACTATTTACGACAAATTGTACACTCAAATGTTTTTACGAACCATTATTTTTTTAACTTTTTTTCTGCCCACGCTCCTCGTGGCCCAATGGGTTCCGCAAATCAGCCATACAGAAGCGCATTTCAGGGCCATTTCGGTCATTAACGAAAAAACCATCTGGGCGGGCGGTAGCAAAGGAACAGTTCTGCGCACCACCACTGGTGGTGAAAATTGGGCTGTTTTACAGGTACTAGGCGCAGAAAAACTGGATTTTAGGGGCATTAAGGGCCTTGACGAAAAAACCGCCGTGGCCGTCAGTGCAGGCTTGGCCGAAGAAGGGCAAGCGCGTATTTATCGCACCGACGACGGGGGCAAAACGTGGGCACAAGTCTGGCAAACCGACCAAAAAGGCGTTTTTCTGGACGGAATTGCCTTTTGGGACAAAAAGAACGGCCTCATCTTCGGCGACCCCATCGACGGCCATCTATACCTTCTTAAAACCACCGACGGCGGCAAAACTTGGGAGCGCCTCTCCCCTGCTACTCTGCCAGCCAATTTACCCAACGAAGCTTCTTTTGCCGCCAGCAATTCGACGATGGTAATGCAAGGCACCAAAAATGTTTGGGTTGGCACTGGGGGCGCTGACCGCGCTCGCGTTTTTCGCTCCACCGACCGAGGCGTTACTTGGCAAGTAACCGATACGCCTATGAAAGCCAATGCATCGTCAGGAATCTTTGGGTTGCATTTTTGGAACGCCAAAAACGGCATCGCCGTGGGTGGTGATTATAAAGCCGAAAAACAAGCTTTTGAGAACGTAATCTTAACCAACGATGGTGGCAAAACGTGGCAAAAAAGCACCCCAACAACACCCGATGGACTCAAAGAAGCGGTTTATAAATTAAAAAACGGCACGTTGGTCGCCGTCGGCCCCGCGGGAAGCGGTTGGTCCAAAGACAACGGAAAAACCTGGCAAGCGCTCACGGGAGCCTCCAACGGTCTCCACACCCTGACCTGCGCTGGCAATACCTGTTGGGCCATCGGCTCTAAAGGGCAAATCGTGCGATTGTCAAATTAATCCTTTAGATTTACGGCATAAATAAATAGTTGCATCGGGGTGCTTCATTTGAGGCTGAGATTACACCCGTGAACCTGAACCGGTTAGGACCGGCGTAGGAAATGCGTCACACTGAAAACATTCATATCATCCATAGCCACATTTCCCCTTTTTGGGGGAGATGTGGCTTTTTTTTGTTACAACTATGAGCTTTGAAATCGTCAAAAAAGACCTGACCAACTGGCAAAACCGCAAGGAGTGGTTTTTTAATCGGGAATTTACCGATACCTACGAACAATGGTACGAAGGCCCTTACAAACGGGCTGAAGTGTGGCAAAAGAAAGTCATTGAACAACTCGTCAAAAAGGACTCCCGCATCAACACCCTCTTAGAATTTGGCTGCGGCACTACACGCTTTACCCGGTGGTGGAACCAAATCGGCATTGAGGCCTCTGGCGGCGACATTTCTCCTTTTATGTTGTCCCAAGCCGTGCATTTGTTCAAAGGAGATTTGGTCATGGCCGACTCTCACTTCATGCCCTTCAAAGACCACACCTTCGACGCCGTGGCGTTTATTACCACTTTTGAGTACTACCGCGACCCTGTTCGGGTGATTCGCGAAGCGGCGCGGGTGGGCAAACACGGCATTGTGTTTGGAATGATGAACCGCAATTCGCCAAAGGTAGCACGTCGTCGTATTCAGCAGGCATTCGGCAAAAACCCTTTTTACGTTACCGCTACTTTCTACACCCCCAATCACCTCATTTCGGTCATTGACGAAGCATTAAAAGGTCGCGAATATAGCATTGAATGGACTTGTACTGGCCTGCCGAAGTGGTTTCCAGTGCAGCAGTGGAGTGTGCCGTACGGCGATTTTTTTGGGTTATACGTAAAACTTCTGTAAACCGAGACTTGGAAAGTATACGCTTGACTGACTAAAACTTTCCAAGTCTACTATCAACGTATTTTATGAATGAAAAAAATACGGGGAAAATAACGGACGAGGCCTTTAAAAATCATATTTTCCCTTACTGCGGTGCCCCCCGCAAAGAGGTGAAAATTGGCCCGCATTTCGGCACCGATATTTCCCTCATTACATTGCCCAACGGGTACGAAATGGCCCTCACCAGCGACCCACTTTCTTATATTCCGAGCCTTGGGTTGGAAGAATCGGCATGGTTGTCGGTGCATTTGATGGCCAACGACATGGCCACTACGGGCGTAGCGCCGCAATACGCGCAGTTTGTCCTGAACCTTCCTACGGAGGTATCAGAGACTGATTTTCAGACGTATTGGCAACACGTCCATGGCTTTTGTCAGCAAATCGGCGTCGCCATCACGGGCGGACATACGGGACGGTTTGAAGGCATCAACTCAACCATTGCGGGCGGCGGCACGATGATTGCCGTGGCCGAAAAAGGCAAAATGCTGTGCAGCCAATGGGCGCAACCCGATAACGACATCATCGTGACCAAACAAGCCGCGTTGATTGCCACCTCTATTTTGGCGCGTAGTTTTCCCAACACCGTCAAAAATGAATGTGGTGTGGCTGTTTTTCGGGAAGCTTCGGAACTGTTTTATCAAACAAGCAGCCTGAAAGAAGGGCTGATTGCAGCGGCGTTCAACGAAAATGAAGGGCCGAGCGTGATGGCTATGCACGACGTAACCGAAGGCGGCATCTTAGGTGCTATCTACGAAATAGCCATGGCTTCTGAGTGCGGTGCAGAAGTAATAACCAATTCATTGCCCATCGGCCACGTTGTTAAAACTGTGTGCGACTTTTTTGCCATTGACCCCGCTTATTCGGTAGGAGCTGGCGCAATGATTATGGCCGTAAAGCCCGAAAAAACGGCCCAATTGATTCAAAAACTAACAGAAGAAGGGGTTCCAGCAACCTGCGTTGGCAAATTTACGACCTCCGAAAAAGGGATTCGACAAAGCACCCAATCAGGGTATTCTCGCATCATTCCACCCGCAACCGACCCGTACTGGGCGGCTTTTTTCAATGCTTTAACCCAAGGACTTACATGAAAAAACGTAACGAAATAACGGGCGGGGTGTATTTGGTCATTGACCCGAGTTGGGAAAGTGAATTTACCTTGCCTCGATTGGCGCAAGCCCTCAACGCGGGCATCAGCACGGTGCAAATCTGGGACCACTGGCCCGAGGAAACCAACAAAATTGTTTTTATCCAAGAAATTACGGCATTAGCCCACACGGCCGAAGTGCCCGTTTTAATAAATAATCACTGGGAATTAGTAAAAGAAACCGCTTTGGACGGGGTTCATTTTGACCACCCATGCGCCGAAATTGAGGAGATTGACACCCTCATCGGTCGCCCATTTTTGAAGGGAATCACCTGTGGGAACGATTTGACCACGGTACATTGGGCCAATGACCACCAATTTGATTACGTTTCTTTTTGTTCCTTATTCCCCTCGTCCTCGGCTGATTCCTGCGAAATTGTTGCTAAAGAAACCGTACAGAAAGCCAGAAAGCTGACTAAAATGCCCATTTTCGTCGCGGGAGGAATCTCTTTAGAAAATATTGCTACGCTGCAAGACTGCGGCATCAATGGCGTGGCCCTTATTTCGGCCATCATGAAGTCAGTCAATCCGTTTGAAACCACCCAACAATTCAACACTCATTTTTCAACGTCATCCTATGAAACCAACCCTCGTCCATAAACTCTGCTGTCCGTTTGACAAGCAAGATCTCCAACTCACGATTATTAAGCAAGACACCGACCAAAACATCATTGAAGGGCTACTCACCTGCGAAACCTGCCGGCGGTATTATCCAATCGTGTACGGAATCCCCATCATGAACCCCGACGAATACCGCGAAAAACAGCTCGAAGAGCCCATTCTACAACGTTGGTCGAAGCAGCTGGGGGCGGGTTTTAAAGAAAAATTATTGAAGTAAAATTCAACGGGAGATTCCTACTTTTTAGCAGGAATCTCTCCCAAATCAACCTTGTTGGTGTCTTTGTTCCAGTAGAGACGGTAGTTTTTGCCAGAATCTATTTTGTATTCTTCGCTGGTTTTGTCGAGGGTACTCACGCGCATATACACTTGGTTATCAGCCAATTTAAACTCCGCTTTCTTTTTGGATGGCAGAAAAAATGCCTGCCAATTGGTGCGGTCGCCGCTTACTTCATAAGAGACTTCACCGCTCAATTCGTTTTGAATAGAAAACGGGTATCGGTCGTTGATGGGGTCTTCGGCCACGTCGGCCAAAGCCACGATTTCTACTTTTACCGTCACCAATGGACCTTTGCCTTTTTTCTTAATTCCTACGTATAATTCTTCTCCTGCGCAGCTTGTACTTAGCACTCCCACGGCGCTTTTAGTGCTGTCGATTTTCTGACAAGCCTCCGCTTCCTTGCCAGAATCAAATCGGCCAGCGGCGCTTTTGTCGGCAAAGAAATACACCTCTACCCCCACTTCACCGTTGGGCTCGGCGAGGTAAGGCGTAAAATCAAATTTTTCTTTTGACAACGTATCGGGATTGGTCACGCGCAGGCTTTTATAGAAAGTATCGGAGGTATTTACTTTGTCGTTCTGATAGACCGTAACCCGGTAAAAAGCCGTTTTTGTGCCTTTGGGGAGCGATACTTTAATCGGCTTATTTTTGGCCAAAACCTTGTTTACCATATTATTGGGGCGAAAAACCACGTAGTCTACAATGACTTCCTGAAGCATTTTCTGGGCGGTAGCGTTGATGGTCATCAAAAACGCGCTCAATAGACTAAAGAGGAATATTTTTTTCATAGTAACTAAAAGTTGTAAGCGGATACACAACGTAAAAATGGGGATTTTATTTTCAGACAGGCTATCTTTGCCCCATGAATCTGCTTAAATTACTGCGCATCAATTGGGCTTTTATCCTTCCGTACGGTCTCTTTCTGCTGGGGCTTGGCAGCTACCAACTCCTTTATCGTCAGGGTATTATTAGTTTAGAAGTCAATCATTTCTATCATCCTTGGGCCGACGTCTTTTTCAAATACATTACCCATTTGGGCGACGGGGCTTTTGTGATTGGCGCAGGACTGCTCATGCTGTATCGGTCGCGCCCTAAAGGGATTCTGGTTTTGGCTTCCTACGCTATTTCGGGCATTATTGCGCAATTGATTAAGAATTTCGGATTTCCAAAAGAGCCACGCCCCGCAGAATATTTTTCGGGGATGATGCAGCATCTACACACCGTTGAAGGGGTTGAATTAAGTCATTGGAACAGCTTTCCGTCGGGCCATACGACCTCGGCATTTGCATTATTTGCCTTGATTGCGATTTGGATTAAATCTCCATTTTTGAAATTTTTATGTTTGATAACCGCCGCGACCATCGGTTTTTCCAGAATGTATTTGATGCAACACTTTCTGATTGATGTGTACGTCGGGTCATTATTGGGAACCCTGACGGCCTATACCTTGGTTTTAAACAGTCACCGATTCAGACTAACATCTACGCTTTAGATACTGAATATCAATACAATACGCATAAAATCCATTTTATTGGCTGATAAACTCACTAACCATTGAAAAACCAATCTTTCATCTCAATCGAAAAACCCTGGGTCGTTGCCCTGCTGGCTTTTGTTTTCTTTGTTCCTTATTTAGGCAACGTCCATTTATTTGACTGGGACGAAATCAACTTTGCCGAATCAGCGCGGGAAATGTTGGCCACGGGCAATTATTTGCGCGTACAGATTGATTATCAACCCTTTTGGGAAAAACCGCCTTTGTTTATCTGGATACAGGCATTGTCGATGAAAGTGTTTGGGGTCAACGAATTTGCCGCCCGTTTTCCCAATGCCGTCGTCGGAATCATTACCTTATTGACCTTTTATTTTGTGGGCAAGCGCCTGATTGACGCCCGATTTGGCTTTTTGTGGGCCTTGGCTTATCTGGGTTCAGTCACGCCGCATTTGTATTTTAAGTCGGGCATCATCGACCCATTATTCAACTATTTCATGTTTTTGAGCGTGCTGTACCTCATCGCTCCTTTGAAAAAAGAAACCCAGTCGAGTAGCCTGCGCTTTTTCCTGGCGGGGATTTTTGCGGGGTTGGCGGTATGGACCAAAGGCCCCGTGGGCGTGGGCGTGCCCACGTTAACCCTGGGCGCATTTTGGCTCATCCGTTATTTTCAGCATCGCTCGTCTGACCTACATCCGTCTGACGGTTTGAAACCGTTGGATGGGTTCTTTCCCCTCAAAAACATCCTCATCTATGCCATTACTGCGGGCGTGCTTACGGCGGGCTGGATGTTGGCCATTATTTGGGAAAGCGGCTGGGCTACGTTTGTGGCTTTTCTGGAGTATTTATATCGCCTCGGCGCTACCTCCGAAGCCGACCACGGCCAACCGTTTTATTATCATTTTGTGGTGGTTTTGATTGGTTGCTTCCCTATTTCGGTGCTTGGCTTGCCGTATGTGAGTCGAATTTTCACTCCTCTGCTCCAAAAATTAGGCAAGGCTCCGCAGGAGGAGGTGACAACTTCTGAAAAGCTTTCTTCCTTTACATTGATGATGCTTTGCTTGTTTTGGGTGGTGATGATTGTGTTTTCTATTGTCACGACCAAAATCGTGCATTATAGCTCCATGACCTATTTCCCGCTGTCGTTTTTGGCGGCTTTGTGGTTGTACCGTTGGCTAAAAAATGAAATTACGTGGCCGCGTTGGATGACCGTTTTATTGCTCATCATTGGGTTTATCTTGTCGCTAGTGCTCAGCGCCGTACCGCTCATTGGAATGTATTCGGCGGCGGTCACTCCCTACATAGATGATGTATTTGTGGTGGCCAATTTACAAGCTCCCGTAGAGTGGGCAGGGCATGAGTGGCTGTTTGGCGTACTGTATTTCGGAACGATTGTGTTTTCAACCATTCTATGGAAAAACCGCAAACTATTGGCAATCAGAATATTACTTTTTGCCACCGCGCTTTTGTTATTTGTTTACGGTGCCGTAGTTGTCCCAAAAATTGAAGGCTATACCCAGCGAACCGTCATTGATTTCTACCAGTCCAAACGAGGTCAGGATGTGTACGTTTGGCCCATTGGATTTAAGAGTTATGCGCAGTTTTTTTACTTCAAAAAGCCCACCGGCGTGCGCCTCGAAGCAAGCAACGAAGACTGGCTGCTCAACGGCCCCGTAGATAAACCTACGTTTCTGATTTCGCGCCTCGACCGTGCCGAACAATTCCGTAACCACCCAAATCTGGAACTGCTCAAAGAAGAAAATGGCTTTGTTTTCTTCCGCCGAAAGCCTGATTATGAGAAGATTTCGGAATCGTTGAAGAAATAAAAACATTCAAAAGGAAGGCTTTAAAAGACCTTCCTTTTTTGTTTCCAAGAATTTATTTTTCCTTTTTATTTGGAAATCAGCAATGTAATTAATTCTTTTGTGGCATATTTAACCATTTGGTTAAACTTATAAGTTAAATATGGTACAAATAGAACTATCCACCGAAGAGAAAATCTTAAAAGCCGCAGAAGAAGTCTTTATGCGTGACGGCTACGACGGCTCACGTATGCAGGACATCGCCGATGTGGCTGGCATCAATAAAGCGCTTTTGCATTATTATTTTCGTTCCAAAGACAAGTTGTTTGAGAAAGTATTTGACGCAAAAATCCAGAGTTTTTTTCCGCAAATGGGCGAAAAGTTTAGTCAAGACATCCCTTTTGTTGATAAAATTCACATTTTTATTGAAGGGTACATGGGCTTGCTGCTCAAAAATCCGTACCTGCCTTTGTTTGTGCTCAATACCGTGAATAACAAAGACAAATCGGCATTTATAAAAAAATTGCCGATTGAACTGAGCCGACAAGTAGCCCAAAGCTATTATGTTGAATTCAAAAAAGGGAATGTGAGGGAGCTAAATCCCGCCCAGTTTATCATGTCATTGATGGGGATGTGTATTTTTCCATTTTTGGCAAAACCCATTTTACTCGACATGTTCAAGGCCGATAATGCCACTTTTGACAAGTTGATGGAAGAGCGCATTCAGGAATTGAAACGCTATGTAACATTGATTTTAACCCCCTAATTTTTTTACCCCATTTTTAACCAAATAGTTAAACTTTCAGGTTATGCGAAGTTTTATTTTATACATGGGCCTTTTGTTGGTTTTAAATCACATCGGCCATGCGCAAACGCCCCTGTCGTTGGAAGATTGCTACCGACAAGCCGAAATGCACAGCCCACTAGCGGCTCAAACGCGCTTGATTCAAGAGGCTACCGAGCTACAAATCAATATTTTAAGCAGCAGCTATGTACCCCAATCCCGTCTCAACGGGCAAGCCACTTGGCAGTCGGACGTTACGAGTTTACCCATAAAATTACCCAATTTCGAAATTTCGCCCCCGCCCAAAGACCAGTATAAATTGACGCTTGACGTGACCCAAACCATCTGGGACGGCGGCGTAATCCAAAAACAAAAATCAGTGGCTTTGGCCAATCAACAAGCCGAACAACAAAAGGTAGCGGTAGACCTCTATCAGATTCGCGAACAGGTCAGCAATCTGTTTTTTGGGGCGCTTTTTGCCGAACGGCAGCTCCATAATTTCGAAATTCTCCAAAAAGAATTGCGGGCCAAACTCACCAAAACCCAAGCCTCAGTCCAAAACGGCATCGCGATTCGTTCCAATATTTTGTCGTTAGAAGCCCGATTGCTAGAAATTGAGCAGCAATTGTTGGAAACCCAAAAACGACGCATTGCTGCCTTGGAAGGACTTTCATTGTTGACGGGTACGACGATTGATACGAATACGCAACTTGTAGAAACACGCGCGGAGACGCAAAATTCAGAAATTGTTCGTCCCGAACTGCGGTTGTTTGACGCCCAAAAGCAAACCTTGACCGTCAACGAGCAAGTAATCAAGGCCAAAAACGCCCCCAAACTTTCGGCATTTGCCACGGGTGGGTACGGCCGGCCCGGGCTTAACTTTTTGGCAACAAACTTCCAAACCTATTTTATCGGGGGCGTACAACTCCAAATCCCGCTCACGCATTGGTACACCAAAAGTCAGGGGATGGAAATTAGGCAGTTGAGGGCCAACCAACAACGCATAGAACGGCAACGCGAAAGTTTTTTGCTCGCTACGCAGGTTAGGTTAGCCAATCAGCGCCGGGAAGTGGAGCGCTTACAGGCACTGGTCGAAAGCGACCGCAAACTCATCGACATTCGAAGCACCATTCGCAAAGCCTCTGAATCACAACTCGACAACGGTATCATCACCGCCAGCGACTATCTGACCGAAGTAAACAACGAAGATACCGCCCGCCAAAATCAAATATTGCACGAAGTCCAACTACTACAAGCCCAAAATAACCTGCGCCTGACGGCAGGAAACTAAAAACAATCTTATCATTATGAATCACACTTACCTCTCTCTTTTTCTTCTCATTGGTTTGGCCGCTTGCAATGGCAACAACCAAGAATTTGACGCCAGCGGCGTTTTTGAAGCCGACGAAGTGATTATTTCGTCCGAATCAGTCGGAAAAATCCTCCGATTTGAGGTGGAAGAAGGCACCGAGCTGAAAGCGGGTCAAGTCATCGGGAGCGTTGATTGTAAAAACCTCTCGCTCCAAAAAGCCCAAGTTGAAGCCAGCATTGATGCATTAGGCCAAAAAACCAACGACGCTACACCGCAAACGCAGATTATCCGTGAGCAACTTGTGTTGCAACAACGCCAGATTGCCACCCAACGTGAGCAATTAAGGATTCTGGAACGTGAGCGCAAACGCATTGAAAATCTCGTCAAAGCCGAAGCCGTTCCGGCCAAACAGTTGGACGATGTCGAGGGACAAATTGACGTCTTGAAAAAGCAAATCGAAGCCACCGAAAGTCAGGTAAGCGTGCTGAATCAACAGATTAAATCACAGCAACAACAGGTTTCAATTCAAAATCGTGGCGTGCTGAGCGAGCGCAAACCACTGGAAGAGCGCATTGCTCAGATGGACGACCAACTCCAACGTTGCAGCATCACCAATCCGATTGATGGCACGGTGTTGGTCAAATACGCCACCGCCGACGAAATGACCACTACGGGAAAAGCTTTGTATAAAATCGCCAATCTTTCGACGCTCACGCTGAGGGCCTACATCACGGGCGACCAACTCGCCAAAATCAAACTGAACCAACCCGTAAAAGTATTTGTGGACAACGGAAAAGATGCCTACAAAGAAGTAAGCGGAACCGTGACGTGGATTGCAAGTAAGGCCGAATTTACGCCCAAGACCATCCAGACCAAAGACGAGCGCGCCAACTTGGTTTATGCGACCAAAATCAAGGTCAAAAACGACGGCTACCTCAAAATCGGCATGTACGGGGAAGTTAAATTATAACTAAAATGGCAACAGTCCACGTAGAAAATATCAAAAAAACGTACGATAAAGGCAGCGTCTTGGCCCTTGACAACGTCAGTTTTGACGTAAAATCAGGCGAGTTGTTTGGCCTCATCGGCCCCGACGGTGCGGGAAAAACCTCCCTTTTTCGGATTTTAACCACCCTCCTCCTCCCCGACGGCGGCCACGCCCAAGTGGCAGGGCTGGACGTAGTCAACGATTTGTGGAAAATCCGGCGCATCGTGGGCTACATGCCTGGGAAGTTTTCGTTGTACCAAGATTTGAGTATTGAAGAAAATCTCCAGTTTTTTGCCACCGTTTTCAACACAACGGTCGAGAAAAACTACCATTTGATTGAAGACATTTACGTACAGATTGAGCCGTTCAAAAAACGCTTGGCGGGCAAACTTTCGGGCGGGATGAAGCAGAAATTGGCGCTTTGTTGCGCCCTCATCCACGAGCCCAAAGTGCTGTTTTTGGATGAGCCCACCACGGGCGTTGACCCCGTATCCCGCAAAGAATTTTGGGACATGCTCGACCGCCTCAAAACCCGGGGCATCACGATTGTGGTATCCACCCCTTACATGGACGAAGCCAGTCGCTGTGACCGCATCGCCCTGATTCAGAAAGGGAAGATTTTGGAATTGGACACGCTGACTAAAATCATCGGACGCCATACCCAAAACCTGTACGCCGTCAATGCCGACAACCGTTACCAGCTAATGCACGACCTACGAAAACCCGCCGAAATCGAAAGTTCTTTTGCCTTCGGCGAAGAGCAACACGTAACGCTCCGTACCCCAGAAAACGGCAAAAATTACCTCATCGACTATCTTACTCAAACGGGCCATTCGGACATTACAGTCAGGAAAATCGAACCCACTATTGAGGATGTTTTCATCAAACTCATGCTCGAAAACCAATAAAACCTATGCCGCAACCGGTCATTTATACCCACCAACTTACCCGCAAATTCGGCGATTTTGTGGCTGTTGATGCCATTACATTTGATGTACAGCCAGGCGAAATTTTTGGATTTCTGGGGGCCAACGGTGCCGGCAAAACCACCGCTATGCGTATTTTGTGCGGGCTGCTCTCTCCTACCTCAGGGCAGGCCACCGTTGCGGGTTTTGATGTGTATCGCCAAAACGAAGAAATCAAAAAGCAAATCGGCTACATGAGCCAAAAGTTTTCCTTGTACGAAAACCTGACCGTGCGCGAAAACATTCAGTTTTTCGGCGGTATTTACGGTCTTTCGCGTCAAGAATTGAAAGACAAAACCAACGTGCTCATCGACCGTCTGGGCCTGCACAACGAAGCCGATAAACTGGTGGGTGCCTTGCCATTGGGCTGGAAACAAAAAATATCTTTTTCCGTCGCCATCCTTCACCGCCCCAAAATTGTCTTTCTCGACGAACCCACGGGCGGTGTAGACCCGATTACCCGTCGGCAGTTTTGGGACATGATTTACGAAGCCGCCCACGACGGTATCACGGTGTTTGTCACAACGCACTACATGGACGAAGCCGAATACTGCGACCGCGTTTCTATCATGGTAGACGGGGCCATTGCGGCATTGGACACCCCCGCAGGACTCAAAAAACAGTTCAATGCCACCAATATGGACGGGGTATTTCTTCAATTGGCGCGCGGCGCGAAGAGAGGAGATTAGGGAAGCCCTTTGTCGTCCTGAAAAGACCTAAAACCGCGTTTAAATGCAATAACAATAACGCACGGTCTGCCAGCATGACAAAGAAATGCATGACAAAAAATAAACCTGACGTAACAACATGAAAACCTTTTTTGCCTTCATCCAAAAAGAATTCCGGCACGTACTGCGCGATAAACGTAGTTTGGTGATTTTGTTTGGATTACCCGTCGTAATGATGATTCTGTTTGGTTTTGCACTTTCGAGCGAAGTCAAAAACTCCAACGTGGCCATCCTTGATTACGCCCAAGACGATGCGTCGCGTCTGCTGATTGACCGAATCGACCAAAGCCAGTACTTCAGTGTGCACCAAAAACTACATTCGGAGGCCGAGATTGAACAAGTTTTTCGAAAAGGGCAAGTACGCTTAGTAGTTATTTTTCCTCAACATTTTCAGCAGGACTTACTCCACAGCAATCACGTACAGGTACGCCTTGTCGGCGATGCCTCCGACCCCAACACGTCCAACATCGTCATCAACTACGCGTCAAGTATTTTTCGGGATTACCTGAACGAACTTAGCAATAACAAAAAACTGCCATACAGCATCGAGACCGAAACCCGAATGCTGTACAACCCTCAACTAAAAAGTTCGTACAACTTCGTTCCAGGCGTAATGACCCTGATTTTGATGCTGTTGGGTGCCATGATGACCTCGGTTTCGATTGTCAAAGAAAAAGAAATGGGCACCATGGAAATTCTGTTGGTATCGCCCATGCGACCGCTATTGGTGGTGTTGAGCAAGGCCATTCCTTACATGGTGCTGTGTTTTATCGACGTTGTCATCATTCTGCTCTTGGCGGTTTTTCTGTTGGATATGCCCATTCGCGGCAGCTTGTTTTTGTTATTGGCCGAAAGCCTGCTGTTTATTCTCACTACGCTCTCGTTGGGGTTGCTGGTTTCGTCCGTGGTTGATTCGCAACAAACAGCCATGTTTTTGTCGTTGGTGGGTTTCCTAATGCCCGCGTTGGTGTTCAGCGGTTTTATGTTTCCCATAGAAAACATGCCCTTACCGCTGCGAATTATGAGCAACATCGTGCCGACTAAATGGTATTACAGCATCGTGCGGGCCATCATGGTCAAAGGCCTGGGCTTCTCGTACGTCCTCAAACAAACCTTGATTTTGGTCGGCATGACCGTCTTTTTTCTGGGCATCGCCATTCGTAAATTCAAAATTCGGCTGGCATAACCACTATCATCATGAACAATCTTTTCTTTTTACTGCAAAAAGAGTTTCGGCAAATTTTCCGAAATCCGACCATCCTGCGGATGATTTTGTTGATGCCCATTATTCAACTCATCGTCATTCCGTTGGCCGCCGACTACGAAATCAAACAGATTTCCATCAGCGTAGTCGACCAAGACCATTCTCCTTACGCTCGGAAGTTGGTCCAAAAGCTGACGGCTTCGGGCTATTTTCAGTTGGTCGAATACACCCAATCTTACGCGCAGGCCACCCAAACCGTAGGCGATGGCAAAACCGATTTGATTTTAACCATCCCTCCCCATTTTGAGCGCGACCTGATCAAGTTAAACAAAGGTCAATTGTATTTGGCCGCCGACGCCGTCAATGGCGTTCGGGCGGGCTTGGGTACGGCCTACGCCTCCCAAATGATTGGGGATTTTAACCGTGAAATTCGGGAAGAATGGATGCTATTGCCAAAGTTTAACGAAATTCCGCAAATTGAAATCACTTCGGCCAATTGGTTCAACCAGCACTTTGATTATCACCTGTTTATGGTTCCGGGCATCATGGCAATTCTGGTCACAATGGTGGGCGCTTTTCTGACGGCGCTCAACATCGTGGCCGAAAAAGAAGTGGGCACCATTGAGCAAATCAACGTAACGCCCCTCAAAAAACACGAGTTTATTTTGGGGAAACTGATTCCATTTTGGGTATTGGGCATGGTTTCCATCACGCTCGGAATGCTGATTGCATTTGTCGTATTCAGTATCTTGCCCGTAGGCTCGTACCTGACCGTTTATGCTTTTTCGGCGGTGTATTTATTGGGAGTTTTGGGAATTGGCCTGCTCATCAGCACCTTTGCCGATACCCAACAACAGGCCACCCTTTTCGCTTTTTTCTGCATGATGGTGTTCATTTTGTTGGGAGGCCTGTACACGCCCATCGAAAGTATGCCCGACTGGGCGCAGTGGCTGACCAAAGCTAACCCGCCCGCGTACTTCATCAAAGTCATTCGGGCTGTTTACATCAAAGGAAGTACTTTCTCCGACCTGCTACCTGACTTTTTTGCCATGGTCGGTTTTGCCATTTTGTTTAATGGATTGGCGGTCTTGAATTATCGCAAAAGAAGTGCGTAAAAGTCGTTATTTTGTACAATCAATTTAACAACTCGCATGAACATTGTGATTCGCAAAGGAACGCCAGAGGATTTTGCTGCTATTTTCCAACTGATTCAGGAATTCGCGGTGTTTCAAAAAACGCCCGAAAAAGTAACCATTACCCTCGACCAAATGCTGGAAAACAAAGACCTTTTTCAGTGTCTTGTGGTTGAGAAAGAAGATGCCCAACTCATTGGTTTTGCCTCTTTTTTCATGGCCTATTATTCATGGTCGGGCAAGGCGCTGTATCTGGATGATTTGTACGTAAAAAAGGAATTCAGAGGCCACCAAATCGGCACTCAATTGCTTGACAGACTGATTGATTACGCCAACGCGGAACAGTGCAAAAAAGTCCGCTGGCAAGTTTCCAATTGGAACAAAGAAGCCATCGAATTTTACAAAAAAATGGGCGCAAAAGTCGATGACACTGAAATCAATTGCGACCTGTATCTATAAATCACGCAAAGGCGCAGAGGAAAACTGTATGCCTTTTCTCTGCGCCTTTGCGTGATTCACCGTTTTACTTACTTATACACTTTCTCGTAATACTCCGCCGCCATGCGGTCAGAGTTGAAAAAGCCCCCAACTTCGTTCATGCTGCGCAAAACCATTTCCTGCCAATCATTGGGACGCTCGTAATAAAGCGGCAATATTTCATTTTCCAACACATCCAACATATTCGACATGTCTTCCCAGTCGCGGGCCGATTCCGACGCCACGGGCACAATGAAAGAATTCTCACCGTGCCTTGAAAACTCACACACCCAGCCGTCGTAGGTTGAAAAATTCAGACTAGCGTTCATGGCCGCCGTCATGCCGCTCGTTCCCGACGCCTCACGCGGAACAATCGGGGTATTGAGCCACACATCAGAGCCTTGTTTCAACTCTTTCGACAACGCCAATTCGTAGCCCGTCAACACCGCCATATTTGGGTATAAATGACTCAGATAAAACAGTTGATTGAAGGTATAAATGGCACCTTCGTCTTTTGGGTACGGCTTTCCCGCCCAGATAAACTGAATCGGAAAATCTTTATTTCGTATGAGTCGGTCAAAGCGCTCGCGGTCGCGGGTAAGGAGCTCGGGGCGCTTGTAGGCGGCAAAACGTCGGGCCCAAACGACCGTCAAAATATTGGGGTCAAACAACTTACCAACCTGGTCGGCAACGGTTTTGAAAAGCTCCCGTTTGAGTTCCTTTTTGCGGTTTTCCAACCCGTCCAAATCGCTTTTAATGCGGGCTTTTTCGAGTTCTGCGTCTACCCAAGAGGCTTTATGTTGCGAATTGGTCACGTGCGTAATCTCACAAATATCCCCCGCTACGCTCCACATTCTTCGCGACACTTCGCCGTGCAATTTGGAAACCGCATTGGCCTGATGACTCAGCCGCAGCGCCGCCAACGAATGACTAAAAACGGTATCGTGCGGACCGATACCCGTTATCTTTCGAACACTGTGCAGCGGAACGCCCGCAAAAAAACTTAAACTCTCCAAAAAGTGAATATCGTGTTTTTCGTTGCCTGCTTCTTCGGGCGTGTGGGTCGTAAAGACCAATCTTTTTTTGACCGACTCCCGTTTGCCCAGCTTTTTGTACAAATAATATACCGACGATACCGCGTGGGCTTCGTTGAGATGATAAACATCGGGTTCGTAACCGATTTCATCCAAAAACTTGGCCCCACCGATGCCCAAAAGCATACATTGCATCACTTTCACGGCGGCATCCGAATCATAAAGATGATAGGAAATTTGGCGGGCCCAAGGCTCGTTTCCGTCGGTGTCGGTCGTTAAAAAAAACATCGGGACCGTTCCAAACAACTTCGGGTCCAAAAAATAAGCCGCTACCCAAACGGGTTGGTAAGCAATGGTGATTTGAAATCGTACGCCAGTGTCTTTCAGGAAACTATACATTTTTTCCCGAAACTGCGGCACCATGCTGTTGTCGGTGGCCCGCACTTGGTCATAGTACCCATGTTTCCACAAGATACCGATACCGATGAGATTCTGACGCAAATCATGGGCGCTTTTCATGTGCGAGCCCGCCAGAAATCCCAGCCCTCCTGAGTACGTTTTGAGGGCTTGGTCAATGGCAAATTCCATCGAAAAATAAGCAACCGATTTTTTGAAACGGGGGTCTATCGCGTAAGGATGGGCATACGCTGAAGGAAGTTTTTTAGCCATAATTACGTTGCAAGCATAGGTTGAAGAAGGTGCTAAACTAAGGAAATTTCCATTTACATCTGGTAATAAGGCAATTTTCTTAGGGTGAGCGTCAACATTTGTTCAATTTTCAACGCACACATTGGCGTAATAGTCTACGAAGAAGTCGTTTTTGGGGGCTTGTCACATAAAAATCACCGACCAATTTTGCAAATACAGTCGTATTATCATACTTTTGCACCCACAAAATACCGAGAGGTATTTCGGGCCCATAGCTCAGTTGGTTAGAGCATCTGACTCATCAAAGACAGTTCATTAATAATTGTCGCCGGTGCCACTGATAAGTAATTATCAGACGTGAAAGGGGTTAATTCAGGGAAACCTTAACGGGTAACGCCGATGGTAATCCTGAGCCAAGCCAAGTGAAAGGTTTAAGAGTAACTTGGAAGGTGCAGAGACTAAGAAGTGAGGAAACCAACCGATAAGCTTCTATTAACGCCCCTCACCCTAATTCCAATTCTGTTCGGAATGGGTGGTGAGATAGTCCTACTACTTCGGGAAATCGAAGGAAAGTGAATCAGGTGGTCGCAGGTTCGAGCCCTGCTGGGCCCACACGCTAAGCCGCAACTTGTTGAAAATCAACCAGTTGCGGCTTTTTATTTGAGTACAATTTTACCAATCAATGGTATTTTAGGGATTCTTCTCTTTTAATCTACTGATAACATTTTTTTAGCTATACCATTGAATAAAAAGACAACCACAGTACTACACTAAAGCCTTTCCCCCACTGGATGTTTTTTATTGACAACCAACGGGGTATTTAAGGTTGTTTGGACAATATCAACAACCGTCGTTCCCTCAACGACGTAAAGATAAAGTCGATACATTGAAGGGTTTTCGGGAATTTTGACCTGTATTTTAGGTCCATTTCCGAGTTCTTTCATGGACAATGCCTGCTCAAACCGACCTATTTGAACCAATTTCCACTCAAACTGTACGTTTGTCTGGACTGAATCGGCCAAATACCATTGAGATTCTTTGTGCACCAAGGCGTGATAGGTAAGCTTAGTGGCGGGAATGGTGGCCAATGCAGGCTTTAAAATTGACACCATCGGCGGCGGTGCGGGGGCTTTGGTGCCTTTCCAGAGGTGGCGCAACTGCATAAAAGGCATTTTTAGTCGTCGTCGAAAATCTTTTATTCCGTCAAAATTGACCAATCCACTATTAACTACGTCTTGCCAATTGGTAATAAATACCCCCGTTTTTTGGGGTTCCAACGCAGCATATTGGGCCACAGTTATACTCCTAAAAAAATACGGAACGCTTAGTTCTTTTAGCAAACGCATATCAGCCGCTGGAGAGGCCTTCACTTTAATGCCGAATGCATCCACCTCGGGCATCAGTCGGTGCATTTGGTGAACCGTTTTGGGTAAATCCTCCGCCAACGTGACATCAATCGTAACGGGGCGTGAGGGGTCAATCTGCTTGATATTGCGCACCAGATTTTTAACAAAAAACAGGTAGGCATCTCGCTGAATAATCAAATCAGGTTTGAAATACCGAAACTGAAGCTCTTGAAAAACGGCGTTACCGATGTTCCAGCCAATGATATTTTTGTTGTCTTTGTACGAACTGACGACCGCAAGAATATCCGCCCTGACTTGTTCCAATTTATTTTTTTCTTCCACAAAATCGAGGTGGTCGTCAATCCAAAAACTAAAATTCACCTTCATGCCCGTTTCTTCGGCGGCCCTGATGATATTTCGGTCGTAGATGCCCGGACCGCTGTGTTTTACGGTGTTGATACCGAGGGTTTTCATTTCGTAAAAATCCTCCAACAACTCACTCATTCTGAAAGGATTGGGGCTCTTGACCCAATCTTGGGCTTTGGTATAATTGATGCCTTTAGTTCCTACAAAAAAGGCCCTTTGGATTGTTGTTGACGCTACCTTTTGGGGTGCCGTCCCGTACGATGTCAGGAGCTTGGGAATAGGCTCAATCTTTGCTTTCTGAAAGCGATTTTGTTTCCTCACCAACCTACCCGACGCATCGGTTAGGTCGTTGATGCGTCGGAGTCTACCAAATGGCCCCGCCGTCCTGCCCGAAATGACCACAGCTTTAATTTCAGAAAATGAAGCACGGATGGATTTAACCTCTTTGCCGGACAACGACTGAGTTTCGTTTTCTACCAGCATTACGGGAAGTTCTGATTGAAAAACGGGATGTTTATGAAAAGCCCAATACTGCTTTTTAATGGGTAAAGAATCACGGGCTTCGTTTAGGCTACTGACGGCCATCCAATCCACGTACTGACCGCCCGGAAAATAGTGGTCGATTGACTCAGGCGTCCCTGGATTCCACACCCAAATCACCCGGTATAATCCCTGATTGCGAAAAAAATCGTGCATGTATTTCCACGCGGCCCTAAACGCCTCAGCGGTGTTTGGCGCGGGATTCGGCAGATTGTCGACTTCGGGAGCAAAACAGATAAAGACAGGGCGATTCAACGCCTTAAACTGACGGCAGAACTGCAAAAGATATGCATCCTCATTTCCGTTTGTGATTCGCTCAAAAACGCTGGCATTGTCAGAAAGGCGCGAAGGGAGTACCCACGTAATCATGGGCAAGGAGCCGTTACGGTATACAGAATCTAAAGTACGGGTGGGCAAATAGCCACTTGCCCAGCGAACATGAAATGAGAGGATGTCAAAATGGGTTTTATTCTCTCCACTCAAGGGAAAAGCTGTGCCCATAGTGTTGACCGAACGCGCGTCTATTCCGGTCAAAAAAAAGTTTACCCGATGGTCCTTATAAATCGTCGGCGGCAGTCCTTTCTGTCGGAAGTGAACCATGTAAATAATAGGACAGGTCAGAAGAATTGATAACAACAGCGGAGTACGTCTGACAACGGTGTAGATACGACGCCTGATAATCCAGAAATGCCCCTTGACTTCCCGAAGAAACAGCAACCCAGAGTTCAGCCGTTTATGCCGAACGGCCAAGATTCGAAATTGGGGCTGTCTGCTTATCAAAACCGTAAAACCCATAAACACGGCGTTCAGGCCCGCAAATACCGACATGGTTAGGTTGTAGGGATTCCAATCGGTATACAATCCATAACTAATGGAAAATAGGGACAGCAACAAAATGATGATATTAGGAATATTTAAGGGCCAATTGTTTGCCTCTTTTCCATCCTTGGGTGTGGGTACGTAGGGTACTTTTACCCCAAATAGGGTGTACAAAAAACCCAGAATAAACACCCACCAAGTACCAATCATCAAAAGCCCGCCTATCACATGAAACCCTCGCTCGGTATCTTCCATTACCCACCATTGCACGAATTGCCTGATAAGAACGACCACGGTCAGGAAAGGCAAGGCGATTAAACCAAACTCCGTAATATCCATCTTCATCGGACTGGTATGAAAGCAGAGCGAAAGGATAGGAATCAAAAAATTGAGAAAGAAAATAATCCCCGAAAGGTAATGAAGCGGAATCAGTGCATAATGAATCTTCTGGCGCAGGGTAAATTGCGTAAACAACTTGGGGTAGACAGTGACCAACAAATCAAACACCCCCCTAGACCATTTTAGTTGTTGTTTATAATACGCCGACAAGGTAGACGGCACCAACCCCCGGGCCAGCACAGCAGGCACATAGACTGATTTCCAGCCTTTTGCGTGGAGCTGCATGGCGGTATGCATATCCTCGGCAAGGCCCGCGGCGTGCCCCCCGATGGATTCGAGCGCCGTGCGCCGGAAGGTGCAATTGGCCCCAATGGCCAGCACGGTTCCATAGTGGTTCATGGTCATCATCATCGGGCCATAAAACTGGTAGGTCTGCTGCGCGGCACCTTTGGCGATAAAGCTCTCTTCGCTGTTTTTATAGGCCTGAACAATCTGGACAAACCCAATGGCAGAATCATTAAAATGCGACACAATCGGGTCCAGAAAATCGGGAGAGGGTACATGGTCGGGGTCCAAAACAACGCAAAGCTCCCCCGATGATTGGCGCAAAGCATTGTTGATATTACCCGCTTTGGCATTCTTTTTTTCTAGGCGGGTAACGTGATGTACCCCCAACTGTGCACAAAGACGTTTGAGGTAAGGATCGTCGGCTTCGTCGCACAGATAGGTAGTGTGCGGATAGGTTATGGCAACAATCGCCCGCAGGGTTTCCTCAATCATTTCATAAGGCTCTCCCGCACAAAAGGTGGTGAAAATATCGACGGTATAGGTCTTATTGACAGGCGGAACCTTCGGAATTGTGATGCTAAAATAGTGGTACCATTCGTAAAGGATGGTGAGACAGGAAAAAAAGAAAGCCGTCATCAACATCGCGTACAGCGCCCCGTTTCCCCGAACGGACTCCGCCAACAAATTGGCCATAAAAAACGCCATCGACACCAGCCCCAAAAGAATCATGAGCCTCAGGGTGAGCAATTCCCGCTTGGTGGGTGGTTTTATCAACAACTGATTTTTCATGGCGGACTAACTACGTAAAAAGGGATGTTACAAGTCGCAAAATTTCCCTGAGTGTTATAAATGGTAGCAAAAATCCGGTAGGGCCCTTCCTCATCGGGAGTTGTAAAAGTGACTTTAAGCTCTGTCGAGTTTTTGTTGAGTTGCGACAGCGGCGTGAGCTTTTTGGTATTGGCCTGATTGTTTATTCGCAGCCAATCTTCTTTGAACAATTGCCACTTTATTGTTTTAATTTCTCCTCCTAACGAATCCAACAGCACCTCCGCCGTAGACGGAGCATTGGCCGTCAGCAAAATATTATCTTTGGCCTTTTTTGAATTAAGCGCCATGGTTTTGACCGTCGGAAATTCGTGTTTGTAAGCTTTCCCAGTCCAAAGGGATTTCATCGTACCCACGGTTTCGGAGTGAGCGCCCGCCTCATCAAAAAGACTAAACCATGTATGCGTACCTTCTTGTTTATGTCCCCAATAAAACAGACACGAACCAAAAAAACGAGAATCTTCAAGGGGCATATATTGCTGGTAGCGAGTCAGACATCGCGCTGCTTTTTCGGTCGAATTAAGTTCAAGATACGCGCCCCAAGCGGTTTGTTTGGTTCCTTCCCAAGGGCCATCGATACCCCACTCCGACAGTAAATAAGGGCCACTCCAAAACCATTTGAACCAATCCAAATCATCGCGGAGGGTGTTTATTCGGTTATAAATATTGAATGAGATGATATCGATGTCGCAACGAACCACCAGATTTAGAATCGATTTTTTATCAAAATTGAGAAGAACAGTCGTAATCGGATGGTCAGGGTCATCCTGATGAATCATATCGACCAAGCCATTATATACCTTGTAAAAATTGTTGTAAGAAGGATTGTACGGAAAAATGACCTCATTCCCGATTGACCACATCAGCAGGGCTGGGTGATGCTTAAATCGCTTCACCACGGCGCTATAATCTTTGTGCATTTTGGCCGCTTGCACTGGATTATTGAAAAACGAAGTTTCATGGTAGTTGGGCAGGTATAGCCCCACAATTACGCTGAGGTTATTGGCCAGCGCACTGTCCAGAATCACGGCTAGGTGGGTAGTATCCCAAGTCCGCAGGGTATTACCGCCCGATTCTTTCAGAACCGAGCAGTACGAATACCCCGAAGCACCCTTAATAAAAAAAGGCTTTCCGTCTTTGATTAATGCATACTTACCGTTTTTCTTTTCAACATACACCTTTCGTCGACCCTTACCATTTTCGGCTTCATTACACCCATTCAGTACAGAAATAATCAGCGCAAAAAAACCAAGTTTGAAAATAAAAAAGTAGTTTCTTTTCGGGAAAACCATTGGAAATATATCATAACGTTGAGTAAGTACATACGAACTTTAAAAACACAAGGACAAACGATGCGCTAAAAGAATAAATATCCTATAAAATTATTTACAGACACAAGATATACCATTTTGAAGATTAATGCCAAAAAAAGTTATCAAGCGGTCAATCACAAAATACCTATTTACAGGCATATAACTTACCTTGTAGAGTAATAAGTCAAAATAGATACATACCAAAAAGACAATCCAATTTTATTCCCCCGTCAAAATCATTCCTTTGATAGCTTCTTTGTCTTCCCAGGTGCAAAAAGCCAAGCGCGGATTGAGCATCACCACGCGCGGATACCGCCCCGCTCCCAAATTCAGGGGTTGTGTTTGCGTAGATGAACTGAGCCAAACTTGCCCTTTATCGTGCCAAACGATAAAAGAGTGTTGCGTGCTCGTGGCAACAGAAGCATTACGGCCTTGGCCCAAAGGCTGTTCTGCCCCCCCAATTTTTGACGTAAAAAGCTGATTTTCACGTCGCCAAACGGACATAAATCCCCCTTTTTCATCCACACTCATGCCGCCGCCATCCATCGGGCAAGCGTTGAGTTTCCAAGTACCTTCCCCCATTTTCACGGCAGGCAAAAAGGTTTTTCCAGCATCCTCCGAGGCGGTGACGTACATATCCCTCGCGCCACTGATCCAGTTTCGGAACATAACATACACGCGCTGGTCGCGCATGAGAATGGACGGCTGACAACACTCACAAACCGTGGCGTCGGGGGAGCGATAAATGAGCTTATTTTTACCCCAAGTCAAGCCGCCGTCGCTGGAGGAGGCCCCAAAAATCTTGTTTTGTTTGTCGTCTCTCAAATCAAGCCAAATCACCCAAAAAGTCCCTTTCCCATCACTTGCCAGCGCATTAAAACCTTCTTTGGCAATTTCGGGCACATCATTGACCATGAGGCGATTCTGCCATTTTCCAGTAGTACGATTGCGCACGTAAGCATAGACATTTCCCGCTTTGTCAATGGCCGTAATCACCGTCGATTGGCGCGAAGACGCAATCTGTGGTCCCCTCGATACGCCTAAATGCAGCCCCTGAAGGCTGTCTACTAGCTCAGGCGTTGAAAAAGAAACCCCTTTGTCTTTTGAAAAAGAATAATAAAAAGCGTTCCCTTTTCCAAACACCATTTCAATGGATTCATTCTCTCCTACGCACATCGCGGGCTGAATGCCTTTCGTGGAAAATAAAGCCTGTTGCGCGCGCGCCGACGATGCCGTAATGATGAAAAGAAAGACTAATTTTTTGAACATGGAGTTTATTATTTAAGACACATCAACCGCCCGCTGACGTCGTTTTTCGTCAACGGGCGGTTTTTTAATCACTACCAAATACGCACACGCAAGCTATCTGGACGGTACAGTTTATTGGTCGGTTTTACGTTGAACGCTTCATAAAATTCGGGCATATTCGCCAACGGGCCGTTTACCCTAAACAACTCAGGCGAGTGCGGGTCCATGGTGATGCGCATCCGCATGGTTTCGTCGCGGGTTTTGATACGCCATACCTGCGCAAACCCCAAGAAGAAGCGCTGTTGTGGCGTAAAACCGTCGATTTTTTCGCCGCTTTGGGCCTGTTTGGTCTTCATAAACGCCTCATAAGCAATCGAAAGCCCGCCAATATCGGCAAGGTTTTCGCCCAAAGTCAACTCGCCATTTACGCTCATGTTGACTAGTACTTTGTAGCCGCTGTACTGCTTCACCACTACCATCGCTTTGCGCTTAAATTTATCACCGTCGGCGGGTTTCCACCAGTTTTTCAACATTCCCATGTAGTTATATTGGCGTCCCTGGTCGTCAAATCCGTGCGTCATTTCGTGGCCAATCACGGCACCGATGGCTCCATAGTTGATGGCATCGTCGGCGGCATTGTCAAAAAACGGAAACTGAAGAATCCCCGCTGGAAATACAATTTCGTTGAATGTAGGGTTATAATACGCGTTGACGGTGGGGGCCGTCATGCCCCATTCGGTTTTGTCAACGGGTTTGCCAACTTTCGCCAAATCGCGTTTTCCTTCGTAAATGGCAATCGCTCGTTTGTTGGCAAAATAGTTATCGCTGACAATTTCCACTTCGGCATAATCTTTCCATTTGTCGGGATAACCAATTTTTTTGATAAACGCATCCAATTTTTTCACGGCTTCGGTCTTGGTCGAATCCGACATCCAGTCGAGGCGTTTGATGCGGTCGCGGTACACATCCTGCAAGTTGTTGACCAGCTCATTCATGCGCGCTTTGGCATCGGCGGTGAAGTATTTTTGCGTAAACAATTGCCCCAATAAATCGCCCAATCCTCCGTCGACGGCATTGGTAATTTGTTTCCAGCGGGCATTTGGCACCTGCTGTCCGTTGAGGGTTTTGCCGTAAAACTCAAATTGCGTATCGCGAAACGCTTTGGTCAACGAAGACGCCGCTCCCGACAGCACCGACAGTTTCATTCGGTCTTTCAAGACCTCCAACGGCTGCGTTTTTAGCAATCCACTCAGGGCCTTGTAATAATCGGGCTGCCCCACGATGAGGGTATCCGTTTGGGCACCCATCGTTTTCACAAACCGCGCCCAGTCGATGCCGGGTGTCAAGGCGGAGAAGTCTTTAATGGCAAACTTGTTATAATTCAGCTCGGGGTTTCTCAACTCCACTGGACTGCGGTGCGACTTGGCGATTTCGGTTTCGAGGGCCAATATCGTTTCGGCTTTTTTCTTCGCAGCCGTCGAGTCTACGCCCGAAAGGGTAAACAGCTTTGCGATGTATTTTTTATAGGCGTCTCGTATTTTTTTGGTTTCGGCATCGGTGCGAAAATAGTAGTCTTTTTCGGGCAACGAAAGCGCCGTTTGGGCAAGCTGCAAGGCATTGTAGCCCGGATTTTTTTCGTCGGCGGCCACATAATACCCCACCCATACGCCCCCCGGCGACTCCAGTTTGGCCGTATAATCCATGATTTCTTGCGGCGTTTTGAGACGGTCAATCTCGGCCAAATAAGCCTTAATTGGCTCGATTCCCTTCTTTTCGATGGTGACGGTATCCATCCCAGACCGGTAATAATCACTCACTTTTTGTTCCAAACTCCCCTTCGGATGCGTTGTTTTGAGACTTTCCTCCAAAATACTGTGAAGTTTGTTGAGGTTTTCTTCGTAGAGGGTATAAAAAGAACCCCAGCCCGTTTGGTCGGCGGGGATTTGGGTGTTTTTCAGCCAGTTGCCCGAGGCATAACTAAAAAAATCATCGGCTGGATTTACAGTGGTGTCCATGCCTGCTGTGTCAAAAAATGTGGTTCGGGTCGATTCTTTTTTGTCGGTTTTGCAGGCGGCCAAAATGGCCCCGAAAAGCGCAAGATAAACGAGTGATGGAATGGATTTCATGAAAGGCTGAGTTGTTTTTGTGAACGAAAAAATAGTTGTAGCAAAACTGTTTACAAGAGGATTAGAGACGGAGTATTTACTTATTACCTTCTTCAAAAGCGCCTAATTAAGCTCCAATTTAGTATTCCGTATGTTTTTTGCACTGGTTTTTGAACAATGGCGCATAGCCCGCCATTCACCGGAGTTTTTTTACAACTGATGTCCAAAATCGCTCAATTCACCGCCAGTAGAATTGATTTCTGGGCCAATTTCGGATTGTTTTGTCCCCGAAAATCAGTCATAATCATTTCCATTAACAACCATCAGAACCATGAAAACAATGCTTGCTGGGATGCTGTGTATGTTCGCAGCCACCGCTTTTAACGTACCATTGAAAGAAACATTCCTGACTAATCCTAACGAAAACCCACCCTCAAAAAAAACGGCTCAAATTTCGCTCGACAATACCGAATCGCTCATCAAAAAAGGAGAGTATCTTGTCACCATTGCGGGCTGCGGAGATTGCCACACGCCCAAAATCATGGGTAAGCAAGGCCCCGAACCCGACCCAAATCACTGGCTAGGCGGGCATCCGGCCTCCATGAAACTTCCTAAAGTAAACAAGGGAGAATTGTCATCGTGGGTTTTGTTCAACATGACCAATACCGCCGCCGTCGGGCCTTGGGGGGTATCTTTTTCGGGCAACATCAGTTCCGACGAATCGGGCATTGGCAAATGGACCGAAGAGCAATTTTTTACGGCCATGCGCGAAGGCAAGTACAAGGGCCTCAAAACCGCACGCCCTTTGCTGCCGCCCATGCCTTGGCCTAATTATATCCAAATGACGGACCAAGATTTACGCGCTATTTTTGCGTATTTAAAAAGCACAAAGCCCGTCAAAAACGTAGTCCCTGACCCGATTACGCCTGATAAATTATAGTCATTTTCTAACATCACCCCAATAAGGCCAGAGCACCCCTGTTTTGGCCTTATTGTTTGTTATGCGTTTGGTATGAGTATGTTGGCTGGGTTTCACTACTTTTGAGCACATCAACCATACTCCTGAACCGCTATGTTTTTAGCTTCAAAAACCATTTGTTCGGCCCGCGCCGTAGTCACTTTAGGAATAGCCTCGGTAGTATTGACGTTTATGTCAAGCTGTTCATCCTCCAACAATGATACCATGTCTTCTACTGCAAACTCTTTCGGCACCGACCTCGAATTCTTAAAAAAACACCAACAAACCCTCGTTCTCACCGCTCCCGACGATGACTCTGCGCAAGTAGCCTTGGTGGGGGCGTTGCAGGGGCGCGTCATGACCTCCACGGCCAATGGCACTTCTGGCAACAGCTACGGCTGGTTGAATTATAAACTCCTCGAATCGGGCAAATTCACGCCGCACATGAGCGCATTTGGCGGCGAAGACCGCTTTTGGATTGGCCCCGAAGGCGGACAGTTCTCCATTTATTTTCAGCAGGGCAAAAAATTCGTATTTGACGATTGGCAGGTTCCTACCGTCATTGATTCCGAGCCGTTTGATTTGGTTTCTTCCGATAAAACCAAAGCGGTTTTTCGCAAAGCTGCCTCGCTGATCAATTACTCAGGCACAAAATTCGACGTTGTCATCGACCGCAGCGTGGAAGCGCTCAGTAAAATAGCCATCGAAACCACCATTAACTTTCCGCTCAAAGACGTAAAAACAGTGGCCTACGAAACTGTCAATTCCATCACCAACCAAGGCCCCGACTGGAACAAAGAAACTGGGCTGCTTTCCATTTGGATTTTGGGGATGTTTAATCCTACGCCCCAAACCACCGTGGTGGTGCCATTTGTGGGAGGCGCTGACCACAAAAGCAAAATCAACGACAGCTATTTTGGCAAAGTCCCCGCCGAGCGCCTCATCGTTGAAGACAGCGTGTTATACTTCAAAGCCGACGGCAAACACCGCAGCAAGATTGGCCTACCACCGAGCATTGCCAAGCCCGTCATGGGAAGCTACGATTCCGAAAAAGGGGTTTTAACGATTATCACCTATGATTTAGACCCCACAGGCGACTACGTAAACTCGATGTGGGAAATCCAGAAAGAGCCCTTCAAAGGCGACGCAGCCAATTCTTACAATGACGGCCCGGTAGAAGACGGCACGCAAATGGGGCCATTTTATGAATTGGAATCCTCCTCCCCCGCCAAAGCCCTCAAAAAGGGCGAAACGCTCACCCACCGCAGCCGCACCTATCACTTTGAAGGCGATAAAATGGCGCTAAATGCCGTGGCAAGGAGAATGTTGGGCGTGAGTCTGGAAGAAATCGCGAAGCATTAAATTGGGTAATTTTCTTCAAATTCACTCCTATTTTGTTTCCAACAACTTATTTATTGTGGCAGCAGCTCACCAAGTTGCCGCCACCGTTTTTTCACGTTGGGATTCAGCCTTTGTTTACGAAAACTTCCCCGCTGTTTCTTTGTTTCTTCTGTATATTGTTCGCAATTTTAGCAAATAACAGAGCAAAATATCAAGCATTCATAGTTTGTTCATCCAAGGAAATCAACAAGACAAACCACTTAAAATCAACTAGTTAAAACCAAATCCAACTCCCAGTATAAACAATACGGAAGACAAGCAAAACGAAGAGAAATTTCACCATGGAAGCAAACAAAGACAATAAATCAATTGAAAATATCGAATTGGTTTTTCTTACACAAGAAGACTACCAAGAAATCAAAGAGATTATGATAGAGACCTATTCCAGTATGCCGAATGCGTATTGGAAAGAACATCATATCAAAACACTGATTACCATTTTTCATGAGGGGCAAGTGGGCATAAGAGTCGATAATGAGCTGGCTGGGTGTGCATTATCAATTATTGTGGACTATGAAAAAGTTGACGCTAAACATACGTACAAAGCAATAACGGGAAATTATACTTTTAAAACCCATACCAATACAGGAGATGTTTTATACGGAATTGATGTATTTATCAAACCCAAGTTTCGGGGCCTGCGACTGGGAAGGCGTTTGTATGATTACCGAAAAGAGCTTTGTGAGAAATTAAACCTAAAAGGGATTGTGTTTGGTGGCCGAATCCCCAATTACCATCAATATTCCGATACCATCTCCCCCAAAGAGTACATTGATAAGGTACGAAACAAAGAAATTCACGACCCTGTTTTGAATTTTCAATTGTCGAACGACTTCCACCCTGCCCGAATCCTGCAAGGCTATCTTGAAGGCGATACAGACTCCAATGAATATGCCGTACTGCTTGAGTGGGATAATGTGTATTATGAGAAAAGTTCGGATCAGGCGGCCTTTAAAAAGTCAGTAATCCGATTGGGCCTGATACAATGGCAAATGAGATTGTACAGCAACTTCGATGAACTTATGCAGCAAGTGGAATACTTTGTAGATGCGGTATCAGGCTATAGGTCTGATTTTGCCCTGTTTCCTGAGTTTTTCAATGCGCCGTTGATGTCTGATTATAATCATCTCTCCGAACCGGAAGCCATCCGAAAGTTAGCCGAATATACGGAGCGCATTGTTAATCGTTTTTCTGAGCTTGCCATCTCCTACAACATCAACATTATTACGGGCAGTATGCCAGAGGTTGTCGATAACAGTCTGTATAATGTGGGTTATTTATGCAAAAGAGACGGTGGAATTGAACGATTTGAAAAGTTACATGTGACCCCCGATGAAGCAAAAGTATGGGGCATGCAAGGCGGTAACACCATACAAACCTTTGATACCGATTGCGGAAAAATAGGCATCCTTATCTGCTATGATGTTGAGTTTCCGGAGTTAAGCCGCATTTTGGCCGATGATGGAATGAATATTTTATTTGTCCCTTTCCTGACCGACACCCAAAATGGCTATTCAAGGGTGCGAAACTGCGCGCAGGCCCGAGCCATTGAAAATGAATGTTACGTGGCCATTGCCGGCAGTGTTGGAAACTTGCCAAAAGTGCACAACATGGATATTCAATATGCCCAATCCATGGTTTTTACCCCCTGCGATTTTTCGTTTCCCACCAACGGAATAAAAGCGGAAGCTACCCCAAATACCGAAATGATTTTAATTGCCGACGTTGATATTGATATGTTACGGGAATTAAATCAGTTTGGAAGTGTCCGAAATCTAAAAGACCGCAGAACGGATATTTATTCAATCATACGTAAAAAAGAAATTAAAGACACGCTGTAACGGCTTCTGACATGGAATAAGGCAAGCCACTTCCAAAATAAACTTACACAGAGTGCCACAGAGCGTTTTTAAAAGAACCACAGAGAAAAAGAGACTCTGTGAACCTCTGTGGGGGCTCTGTGTAACTCAGTGTAATGAAATTTGTTAAAAAACAATAGAATTCAAATACTTGGACTCTTTCAGAGTGACAAATCTATTGAAGACGGCCTGCCTTAAACCTCCCCAACCTCATGAAAAAACTCCTTTTCCTCCTCTTCGCCACTCAAGCCCTCGCCCAAACCCCTTGGAAACCGCAAAAGTGGCCAACGCTGAAGCATTACGACCAGCAGCACCTCACGCGCATCGCCATGCCCATCGGCGGCATCGGCACGGGAACGGTATCATTGGGAGGACGCGGGCAGTTGCAGGATTGGGAGATTATGAACCGTCCGGGAAAAGGATTCAGTACGACGTTGCCGGGCAATATGGCACCGTTCTTCGCCATTTATGTTAAAAAACCAACAGAAACTGCCCAAGCCAAAGCCCTCATCGGCCCGCTCGAAACGCACGAATACCAGCACATGGAAGGGCGTCCCGTCGACCATCACGGGCTGCCGCGTTTTGCCAAAGCGAGTTTTGACGCGGCGTATCCGTTCGGTCAAGTGAATTTGTCGGACGAGAAACTACCCGTTACGGTTCAAATCAAAGCCTTCAATCCTCTCATTCCCGGCGATGCCGAGCGCAGTGGGATTCCGATTGCGGTGTTAACGTATGAAGTAACTAATACCTCCAATCAACCGCTGACGGTTTCGGTGGCGGGGTCGATGCGTAATTTTGTGGGAAAAGACGGCTCCAAAGGCTCAAAATCGTGGAAAGGAGAGTTTAATCCGTCGGGCGCGAAGCAGAATAAAAATCAATTTCGGCAAGGAAAAACAGGCCAAGGCATTTTTATGTATTCCGACGGCGTGGACAAAGCCGACCCCGCTTGGGGCACCATTGCGCTGAGTACCAATGCCGTTGGCGATGTCAGTTACCGCACGTCTTCCGTGCCCAACGCCTGGGAGAATGCGTTGCTGGATTTTTGGGACGATTTTACGGAAGACGGCAAATTGACCGAAAAAACCAAAGTCGCCGATGAAGACCCGATGGCGTCGTTGGCCGTTAAGAAAACCATTCAACCCAAACAAACCGAGTCGTTTACGTTCTTTATCACGTGGCATTTCCCCAACCGCTTTGCGTGGTCGAAAGAGCGCGTGGGCAACTACTACACCACCCGCTACGCCGACGCGTGGGACGTAGCCGAAAAGGCAGTGCCGCAATTGCCCCAACTCGAAAACGAGACATTGCTTTTTGTCAACAGCTTCCTAAAAAGTGATTATCCCGAAGCCGTCAAAGAAGCGGCGCTGTTCAATCTCAGCACCTTACGCTCCCAAACCGTGTTCCGCACCGAAGACGGGCGCATGTTTGGTTGGGAGGGCGTCATGGACAGCGAAGGTTCCTGCGCGGGTTCGTGTACGCACGTTTGGAACTACGAGCAGGCTACGGCTTTTTTGTTCGGTGATTTGGCCCAAACCATGCGCGACGTGGAGTTTAACTACGCCCTCGACAGCACCTCGGGCATCATGCAGTTTCGGGTGGGACTCCCGCTCAACAAAGGCGCGGGCAATGGCATGGCCGCCGCCGATGGGCAAATGGGCACCATCATGAAGTTTTACCGCGATTGGCAACTGTCGGGCAATACCGCTTTTCTGCAAAAAAACTGGCCTAAAATCAAACGTGCGCTGGCCTTTGCGTGGGTGCCCGACGGCTGGGATGGCAACCTCGACGGCGTCATGGACGGGGCGCAGCACAACACCATGGACGTGGAATATTTCGGACCCAATCCGCAGATGCAAATTTGGTATCTGGGGGCGTTGAAAGCCTCCGAAAAAATGGCCGAAGCCATGCACGATGCCGCTTTTGCGCAGCAATGCAAAACCCTGTTTCAGAGTGGCAGTACGTGGGCCGACCAACATTTGTTCAACGGCGAATATTACGAGCAACAGGTGATGTCGCCCGTAGGACGCAAGTTTGCCAAGGGCACGATGTCGGGTTGGAACAACATTCAGGGTGAATTTCCGCCGTTTCAGTTGGCCAAGGGCTGTTTGGTGGACCAATTGGTGGGACAATTCATGGCGCACGTGTGCGGCTTGGGTTATTTGGTGAAACCGCAAAACGTACAGACCTCGCTGAAATCCATTTTGAAATACAACTACCGCGCCACACTGACGGAGCATTTCAACAACATGCGCTCCTACGCCCTGGCCGACGAGCCCGCGCTGCTCATGGCAAGCTGGCCCAAAGGCCGCCCTACGGTGCCGTTCCCGTATTTTGCAGAAGTGATGACGGGTTTTGAATACACCGCCGCCATCGGTATGCTCTACGAAAACATGACCGACGACGGCCTCCAATGCATCCAAAACATCCGCTACCGATACGACGGAGCCAAGCGCAGCCCCTTCGACGAAGCCGAGTGCGGCCACCACTACGCCCGCGCCATGATCAGCTGGGCTTCCACGCTGGCACTGAGTGGCTTCCAATACTCCGGCGTAGAAAAAACCCTTCATTTCAACGACCAACCCGGTACGTTTTTCTGGTCCAACGGCTACGCGTGGGGCACCTGCACGAAGCAAAAACAAGGCACCCAATTGAAAACCACCCTCACCGTATTGCACGGGCAATTACCCGTTCAAACCGTACAGATTGGCAATAAAAAAGTGCATGAACTGGCCGTGAATGCGGTTTTGAAGGTTGGGGAGAAGGTGGAGTTTTTGCGGTAAAGTAATGTAGTATATTTAGCCTTCTAATCTTAATATATATATGTCTGAATTCGCCCTACGCCTTATTGCCGAAAATAAAGCTAACTATCAACGTGGTAAAAAAGCTTCTTCGTTGGATTTAGGAAATTGTGGATTGAATGAACTACCTGAAGAGCTTTTTGAGTGTGTTTGGCTGGAAGAGCTAATTTTAAGTAATGAATATTGGGATAGAAAAGTAGATGGTTGGTCAAAATTCAGAAATAATTATGAGTATAACATTATAACTCAGATACCTCCAGCAATAAAGAATCTTCGAAATCTGAAGCTTTTGCGTATGGGTGGAGACAATAAGGAAAGATGGAAAATTAATGACTGGACTCCTTTAGAAAGTCTTACTAATTTACAATCATTAGAACTTTGCTTTAATCGAATAACTGATGGGAGTTTTTTAGAAAATCTTACGAATTTAAATTCCTTAGATCTTCGGGTTAACGAAATAAAAGATATCCAATTTTTGAAGAAACTTACTAAGCTTCAATTTTTAGAACTTGGAATGAATTTAATTTCAGATATAAGTATATTAGAGAATTTTCCCAGATTAGAATTTTTATATCTCCGTAATAATGAAATCAGCGATATAAAATTTATTGACAAACTTAAAAGTTTAAAATTTTTAGACTTGAGTTTCAATCAAATTAAAAAGATCTCATTAACCTTTTTTGAAAATATTCCACTCGAAATAGATTTACACTATGAAAAATTCAGGGATAAAGAGCAAGATTTAGCAAGTAAACGGCCTTTGGTTAACTTAGAAGGTAATACTATTGAATCCCCACCTTTTGACGTTCTGAATCAGGGTAGAGAATTTACAATAGCATACCTGAAAAACAAAGATAAACGCCCGCTCAATGAGTGTAAAATAATCTTAATAGGGCGAGGCTCTGTAGGAAAAACCAGCCTCCACAAAAGGCTTACAAAGCAGCAATTCAATCCAAAAGAAAGCGAAACTCACGGTATTAGAAAAGAATGTTGGGACGAAGGAGTAAAAACCGCAGATAACAAAGTTATCAAAATAAATTTTTGGGATTTCGGAGGGCAGCATATCCAACAGGCCTTGCATCAATTTTTTTATTCAAAAAATACTGTTTATATTCTGGTATTAGATAAACGTAAAGACGAAAACCCCGAAGATTTCTTAGAAATAGTACGATCCTATGGTCATAGCTCACCTGTACTGGTCGTTTATAACAACTATATTGACTTAAATAGTAAACAAAATATAGCTTATGACTTGACTCCTGAACTGGACAGTACTTTACGTAATAAATACCCTAATATTCGACAGATATTTGGTGTATGTTGTGGGCAGGAAAATGATGAAGGCATTGCCCAATTGAGAAAATATTTAAAAGGTTTTATTCCAAGTTTAGACCACGTTCGCGAAACTTACCCAAGCAATTGGTGTCCTCATTCCCTAGGCCGCAGCCATTTTTAAATAGAGTTCCTCTTGGTTTAACCATATTTGCTGAGGTGTCTTGCCCTTGAGAGCTGAGTGGGGTCTCTCAAAATTGTAAATTCGCCACCACT
>NZ_QPIW01000039.1 GCF_003339505.1 Runella aurantiaca | reverse complement strand
TTTGGCTTTGGAGCCGTCGGGCAATGAGCTTTGGGTAGGTACGTACCTCGACGGCCTCTATGCAATAAACACAACCACAAATACCGTAAGGAATTTTGCTATCAGTAAAAGTAAAACCGATTTCTCTAATATCCCCATCAACTGCTTAAAGGCTGACCGTCAAGGAAATATCTGGATTGGTACAAACGGAAACGGGATATATGTTTACCATCCAAAAACGGGAGAGTTGCTTCATTTTGATAAAATATTGCCTCTAAATGGTGGGCGAAATCTATTTTTAAACGGATATATTACTACTATTGAAGAAGATAAACAGGGCAAACTGTGGTTCGGTTCAAACGGCTCGGGGATTGCAGTATTTGACCCTGTGCAAAAAACGTTTGTTGTCTTAAATCACGGTAACAGCAAACTTCCTTTAGATAGGGTTCTGAGCATTTATTGCAGCAAACTAGGGCATATTTGGGTAGGCGTATTTGGAGGTGGGCTATGCTTGTATAATCCTAAAAATAAGGAATTTAGCCAGTACAGTGAAGAACATTTGCTTTCAAATGGAGTGATTTATAAAATTCTGGAAGATGAATTTGGTAAATTATGGGTAAGCACCAATAAGGGAATTAGTACATTCGACCCTAAAAAAAGCATATTCAAGAATTACACCTATCACAATGGCATACAGCAAAGTACCTTTAATGTGGGGGCAGGGCTAAAAACAAGCTCGGGCGAAATGTATTTTGGCGGGCTTGACGGCTTTAATTATTTCTACCCAAAAATGCTTTACCAAAATAAGAATGTACCGCCGATTGTCATTACGGATTTGAAAATCAATAATAAAAGCGCTAATCCAATAGACAATTCCGAAATTACCGACTACATATCTGTTGCCAAAGAGATTAATTTGAGCTACCGACAAAACTTTTCATTAGACTTTGTCGCGTTGAATTATACCGCCCCGCACGAAAGTCAATATTCATATATGCTGGAAGGTTTTGACAAAGAATGGAATAATGTAGGCTCCGTTACAACGGCCGTTTACACCAACTTAGACCCCGGAAAGTACACGTTTAGATTAAAAGCCAAAAGCGAAGATGGCTCTTGGCATTCCCCCGAAAAAACCATTGTAATTGTAGTAAATCCACCTTTTTGGCGCACTTACTACGCTTATTTTGTCTATTTGGCCCTCTTGATGACCACACTGTGGGCCATACGAAGACGAGGAATACAGAAATTGAGAAATGAATTTGCTTTGGAGCAAGAACGCCTTGAAGTAAAGCATCTAATAGAAAAAGAACGAAATGATGCCGAACGAAAAATGGAGTTGGAGCAGGTGAAAATAAAATTCCTGACCAATTTGAGCCATGAATTAAAAACGCCACTTACGCTTGTTTTAAATCCCATCGAAAGTCTGTTGTTTCAGGAAAAAAGCATTGAAAAACTGGACACCCTGAATCTAATCAATAGAAACGCAAAACGACTCTTGAACCTCGTAAACCAATTGCTTGATTTTCGTAAAATAGAGGACAATGAACTGAAGTTAAACCTTGCCGAAGGTGATCTGGTGTCCTTTGCAAAAGAGATTGTGGATTCATTTAAATACATTTCGGAGCGAAAAAACATTCAGCTTGATTTTAAAAGCGCCTTTAATGAGTATCACACAATCTTTGATAAGGAAAAGCTAGAGCGCATCTTACTCAATTTACTATCTAATGCCATAAAATTCACCAATGAAGAAGGCAATGTCTATTTCAGGATTGATGCCGAAGCCGAAAATGCGATAAAACTAACCATTGAGGATACAGGAATAGGGATGCCAACGGATATGTTGGAAAAAATCTTTGACCGGTTTTATCAAATCAACACCACCCCAAACATCCTCAATCAAGGTAGTGGCATTGGACTTTCTATCACTCAGGAGTTTGTGAAACTTCATGGCGGCACCCTAAAAGTGGAGAGTGAAGAAGGTGCAGGAAGTGTTTTTACGGTGTATTTGCCCCTGATTCCGCTCTCATCCCAGTCGATAACTTTAACGGACGCCCAAGATGAAAAGCAACAGGCCGCCCTTCGCTTAACCAGTAACGATGAAATCGAAGAGCATTCAAAAATTGGGAAGCCAGTTCTTTTGATTGTTGATGACAGTGAAGACCTTAGAACTTATTTAAAAGAGAATCTAAAAGCAAAATATAAAATCATTGAGGCATCGGATGGAAAACAAGGTTGGCAGAAAACCCTTGCGTGTCATCCCGAGATAATTGTAAGCGATGTAAATATGCCCAACATGGACGGCAGGGCCATGGTTCGGAAAATCAAAAATGATAATAGAACCAAGCACATTCCAGTCATTTTGCTCACGGTATTGGCCGAAGAAATTGACCAATTAAAAGGACTTGAAACAGGGGCAAACGATTATCTTACGAAACCCTTTAGTTTTCAGCTTTTGAACATAAAGATAAGCAACCTGCTCAATCTTAACACTACCTTAAAAAATACTTACAGTAAACATATTAATCTCGAAACCCCCGAAATAGAACTTGTTTCGGAGGATGAGAAATTTCTGCTGAAAATCTCGCGCTATGTAGAAGACCACATCGAAGACCCAGACCTGTCGGTGGACATTCTGAGTAAAACCATGTTTATGAGCCGCGGCACGCTGTATAATAAAGTATTGAGTCTGACGGGAGAAACACCCGTGGAATTTGTGCGCTCCATAAAACTTAAAAAGGCCGTGGCACTGCTTGAAAAAAGCGATATGAAGATTTCACAAATTGGCTACGCCGTTGGGTTCTCAAACCCTAACTATTTTGCAAGGGCATTTAAGGCAAAGTACAATGTGTCGCCCTCTGAGTACATTCAACTGAAAAGAGATTCTGCAAAAAGTACGCCCCGCTAGGCGCTCCAGATTTCCACTTACTGGTTTTCGTTATCGACGTACAATTTTATTGGGTGTCTGGGTTATTGTTATAACTAAATAAAGAAAATTTAACACAAACTCAACTTCTTTTTGCCCAGTCTCTGGGGCGGTAAGCTTTTGTGCAATTATAGCCTGATTTTATACATCCCTCGAAGGGCCGCGCCCTTTTTGTGATATTTTATGTGTCAAATTGACAATTTTAAACATTCGGAACATAGATTTGGTGAAACGTGCTACTTAGTTTTTTGTTAGCGCGCTTACTTTACACCCACAAATAATCGGCCGTGCTAAGGAAGATTATATAATTTATTCAACCAATCATATTTATACTATGAAACAATTCAACCTATCCATTTTACAATGGCAAAATAAACATTGCTATTGGGCGTGGTGTATTTTGCTGTTGATTCTTTCGGGATTTACAGTTAACGCACAGACCGTAAAGGGTATCATTAGATCAACAGCAAACGGGGTAATACCGGGTGCTTCGGTATTGGTAAAAGGAACCGCAAGAGGAACCACAGCCAACAATGAGGGGGCCTATTTTATCAATGCTTCGCCAAATGAAACCTTAGTATTCAGCTCGATTGGGAATAAGACCCAGGAGGTATTGGTAGGAAACCGCTCCACCATCGACATCGTATTAGAAGAAGACCAGTCAACTTTGAATGAGGTAGTGGTTGTTGGATATGGTACCCAACGCAAGCGGGACGTAACGGGAGCGGTTGTTTCAGTTACGGAGGCTACGTTGAAAGAAGTACCAGCTCCAAACCTGCTCAATCAACTCAAAGGTCGTGCGGCGGGGGTGTCTATCGTAAGCAACGGCTCTACGCCTGGTAGTCAGGCATCCATTCGTATCCGTGGTAACCGCTCCATTACGACTGGCAACGGTGACGGTCTGGACGGCCCCCTTGTGGTGGTAGATGGTATTCCGTTTGGAGGGCTGAATGACATAAACCCCGACGATATTGCGAACCTTGAAATCTTGAAAGATGCCTCGGCTACCGCCATTTTCGGTTCGAGAGGTGCTGGTGGTGTTATCCTGATTACCACCAAAAGAGGAAAAGTAGGAAAACCGATTTTGACTTATGATGGCTACCACGGTGTGACCAGCATCATGGGCAAATACAATGTCATGAATGGTGAGCAATATGCCAAATTCAAAGAGCAATCGGCAGCGCTAAACACCCAAGGAGCAGGTACTACGGCTTATCCTTTGACCGAAGAAGAAAAGGCAAACCTTGCCGCGGGCGTTTCGACCGATTGGCAAGATTTAATGTATAAGCAAGGATTTAACACAAGCCATCAGCTTGGATTGCAGGGCGGGGTAGAAAATACGCAGTACAGCATGGGGCTCGGCTATTTTAACGAAACGGGCATTATGCCAAACCAAAACTTTGACCGCTTTACGATTCGGGCTACCATAGACCAGAAAATCGGAAAACGGGTTAAAATTGGTTTAAATACCATCAATACGCTTACGCGTAGAAACGACCCTGCGGGTGGTGGTGTGCCGACGGAGTTGGTTCGTTTATCCCCATTGGTTAAGGCGTATAATGATGATGGAACCGTCAATTTGAATCCTAAAAAGGGTACGATTGAAGCGCAAGCGGTAAGCCCATTGACCCTCATTTCTCGGGGAGATGATATTCTTTCCAACGAGCGTTCGATTAGAACATTCAATAGTTTGTACGCGGAAGTAAACATATTGGACGGCTTAAGATACCGTTTTAATGCGGGTCTGAATTTCAGCCAAGTACATTTTAATGGCTATGGCCCGCCAAATACCTTTGTCAATACAGGTGTTGACCAAAATGTATCCAATGCAGATGTTAGAAATACCGAATATTGGGACGTAAACATGCAGCATTTGCTTTATTACGATAAAACGTTTGCTACAAAACATAGACTTGGTTTGACTGCGCTCTATGAAATCACCAAAAACCATAATTTGGGGAGTAGTTTTAACGTAAGAGGGGTCCCTGCGGATTACATTCAAACGGCCAACTTCTCATTGGCTTCTGGTCAGCCTACTGGCAGCGGAAGTTTTGGTGAAACGGGTCTGTTGTCTTACATGGCTCGTTTGAACTATACGTTCAATGATAAATATATCCTGACGGCTACGTTTCGCCGTGATGGGTCTTCTACCTTATCACCTGGTAATCAGTACTTCAACTACCCCGCAATCGGTTTAAGCTGGAACCTCATCGACGAGCCGTTTATGAAAGAGCTGAGCTTCTTGTCAAATTTGAAACTAAGAGGCGGTTGGGGTATTTCGGGCAACCGCAACGTAGGGGCTTATGCTACCTTGGGAGCGCTCTCAACTGGATACTATAATTTCGGTACAACCACGGCTGGTCAAGCGCTTGCTTATACTGTGACCAGCCTTCCGGCGAGTGATTTGGGTTGGCAGTCGACGTCTCAGACGGATATTGGTTTAGAAATCGGTTTATTTAACAACCGTATCACGGGGTCTTTTGATGTGTATTACCAAAAAACCAAAGACATTTTGCTTTCGGTCAACCTCCCCCAAAGTAACGGTGCGGGTTCAACCCTTAAAAACTTAGGAAGAACCGAAGGAAAAGGCTTTGAAGCTTCTTTGACGTTTGACATATTCAGAAACAAAGGTGGTTTTAATTGGAGCACCGATTTGACGTATTTCTTAAACCGTGAAAAAATCACGCAGCTTACTACCCCGCAGGAGTTGGATAATAAAGGAAACTTCTGGTTTGTGGGTCATCCGCTTACTGTCATTTATGACAACAACAAAATCGGTATTTGGCAGCAGGCAGATTTAGATAACGGCACGTTGAAAAAACAAACATCACCCGTTCAGCTTCCCGGTGAAATCAGAGTGGAAGATGTTGACAATAACGGCGTTATTGATGCAAACGATCGTAAAATTATCGGCAATTTTCAACCAAAATGGGAAGGTGGTTTGACCAATAGAATTAGCTTCAAAGGCTTTGATGTATCGTTTGTCACCTTCGCCCGGATGGGAATGAAGGTGGTTGTGCCGTACTTATCAGGAACTTCTGGTGGTGGTTCGGGTTTTGGTTTCCTTAACCAAGGTCGTTCAAACCAATTAGTGATGGATTACTGGACACCTGAAAACCCAACCAATGCTTTCCCAAGACCTGATGCAGGCGGTGGCGTACGCAACTTTACATCTACAACTTCTTATCAGGACGGGTCTTTCATCAAAATGAGAAGTATCAACGTAGGTTATACGGTCAATGCCAAGGTACTTAACAAAATTGGGGTTTCTTCGGCCCGTATTTACCTGAATGCCACCAATCCTTTTATCATTTATTCACCTTTAGTAAAAGCCGGTCTTGCAGTTGACCCCGAAGGAAACGGCTACGGTAACACCATTCAGGGCGGTAATTTTAACCGTTTCGTTACCGTAAACTTAAACAACCCGCCGGTTCGTCAATATACATTAGGTTTAAATCTTAAATTTTAATTCAAGATGAAAAAAATACATATTTCAATCGTTGCCTTCACTTTATTTTTCTGTCTGAGTTGCGGGAAAATACTGGAAGAGCATCCGCAATCGCAAATTGTTCCTTCGTTCTTCAATAGCCCAGCGGGCGTATTGGGGGGGATTGCCGGGGTATATAATGAAATCCGTGGTCAGTGGGGTACCGAAGGCTTTTCTTCTGAAATGCAGGCAGGTACTGACGAATTTATTCAAGGAGCCAGCAGTGGCGGCGGCCCTATACATACATTTAATGGCCTTAATAGTACCAACTTTGGGTCGGCATGGGGTGCCGCTTTTACAAGCATTAACACCATTAATGGCGTTCTGAAATTTGGTCAAAATATTGACCTGCCCGAAGCAACAAAAAATCAGTATTTAGCACAAGCTAAGTTTTTGAGGGCCTTCTGGTACTTCTACTTGGTTCAAACGTGGGGAGATGTGCCATTGCACACTGAGTTTATCACTTTACCCTCCCAAAGTGCCAAAAGAGACCCAGCAGCCGAGGTATACAAGTTAATTATTAAGGACTTAACCGAAGCCGCAGCGGCATTGCCCGATAAACCAACCGCACCATTTTTAGGCAAAGCTGCCACCAAACCCACAGCCTTGTTCTTTTTGGCAAAAGCCTATCTGACGCGCGGTTGGTTGACCAATTCGCAGGCTGACTTTGCAGAAGCCGCAAAAATCTCTAATGAGATTATTACCAATAAAGCGGCTTACGGACTTGATTTATGGCAGGATTTTGGCGATGCTTTTGTGCCTGCAAATGATTACGGCAAAGAAACCTTGTTTGTCAGCGACCACTCAAATGATGCAAAATACGGCTACTATCGACTAGGATCTGGTGAAAGCGGCGGTTTTGCCAATAACCTAACGCCTTGGTTTACCAACTGGAATTATCCGAACAACAGCGGTATAAATTCATTTATGAATGCTTCTGGGGTTTTGGTAAACTCTGGAACTTCAACCATGATACGTGATTCCTACTATGGGCGCCCGTATCAACGTATTCGCCCAAATAGTGTAAAACAAACATCTGGAGACAATACAGGCAAAAACTATTTTCTTGATCAGGCTTTTGTAAAGAGAGACATTGACTCACGATTTGCCAACACATTTTATACAGTCTATATCTCTAACACAACCGTGACCAATACGCCAACGGCGGCCAATAACAAACGCGGTATTGGTTATACCATGCAAATGGGCGTTGATACTGCGGTATGGATAACGGATTATGAAGTAGTAGGTGCTCCACAGTTTAACGGAACAAGACCTTTCAAAGGAATCATTGCTCCTCCAAGCTTATGGAAGTCCGATTTGTATCCTGCCGTTAAAAAACACATGGATCCGAGCCGGGGCAGTAACTTCAACGACCCTTCTACTCGCCCGGTGGTGATTACCCGTTTTTCTGAAGTGTATTTAGTAGGTGCAGAAGCCTACCTTATGTCTGGAAACAAAGCAAAAGCCGCTGAACTGCTTAATGTGGTTCGTCAAAGAGCTGCTTATCGCAAGACCAATACGGCGGCCCAAAATGCGGCTGCCGCTGCGGCGATGACAATCAGCGCCGATGATGTAACCGTTGATTTTATCCTGGATGAGAGGAGCAGAGAATTTTTTGGTGAGTGGATGAGATATCAGGACTTAGTTCGTACCAAAACATTGGTTAAACGTGTTCAGTCTTGGAACAGAGAGGCGTCTGCCTATGTCAAAGATTTTCATGTGCTAAGACCAATTCCTCAGTCGCAAATAGACCGTACGGTTGAGGGGCCTCCATTTACGCAAAACCCTGGTTATTAATTGAGTATTGTAGATAAATAAAGAGAATGATTAGAGATGTAAGAGGGTTTTCCTTCTTACATCTTTTTAATTTTTTAGCAAATTGTTTGCATAATTTACGTAATAAATATAACTTTTCTACCTTGAACGAAAAATTTACGATTATCATTTTTCTGAACGTATTAAAGCGGTAGTGCTACCATCACTATTTTTTTTGTATATACAAATGTGTCAATTTTACACATTCTGTTTTTTATCATAAGTATTTAGTTCAAAAACAATCAATTCTATCCTTAATATATCGCATAAACCTGTTATTAATGAAATCGTTTTTTACTTTCTGTTTACTGATTGCTTCCTACCTGGGTTTTTCTCAGGATAGTAAAAGCCTGAAACTTTGGTATACCAAACCCTCTGGCAAAACATGGGAAAATGCCCTGCCCATTGGCAATGGCCGACTGGGAGCGATGGTGTACGGAAATGTGGAAAAAGAAACGATTCAGTTGAATGAACACACCGTTTGGAGCGGAAGCCCCAACCGCAACGATAATCCGGCGGCATTGGTGGCCTTGCCCGAAATTCGGCAATTGATTTTTGACGGAAAACAAAAAGACGCCGAGCAGTTGGCCAACAAAGTAATCATTACCAAAAAGTCACACGGTCAGATGTTTCAACCCGTTGGCAATCTGCACCTCACCTTTGAAGGATACGAAAACTACACCGATTATTACCGCGAACTGGACATTGAACGAGCTGTTGCGAAAACGACTTATACCGTCAACGGCGTCAAATACACACGCGAGATTTTGGCTTCTTTTCCCGACCGGGTGATCGTCATGCATCTGACGGCAAGTAAGCCAAACAGCCTTTCTTTTGTCACTTCTTACGCTACACTCCATACTAAAAAAGAAATCAAAGCGACGGCCCCTAACGAACTCACCCTTTCCGGAACCACTTCGGACCACGAAGGAGTAAAGGGAATGGTCAATTTTAAAGGCATTTCCCGTATCAAAACCGTAGGCGGAAATATCGCGTCCAATGACACGTCAATTACGGTAAAAGGGGCCACAACCGCCACCATTTATATTTCCATTGCTACCAATTTCAATAACTATAAAGACATCAGCGGTGACGAAAGCGCCCGGGCAACCGAATATCTGAACAAAGCTTATCCAAAATCCTTTGCTGCAATTTTACCCTCCCATATCACTGCTTATCGGAAGTACTTTAACCGTGTTCAATTAGACCTCGGCACCACTGAAGCGGCAAAACTCCCCACCGATGAGCGACTGAAAAATTTCCGCAGCACCAGCGATCCGCACATGGTGACGCTTTACTATCAATTTGGGCGTTATTTGCTGATTTCCTCCTCACAACCCGGAAGTCAACCTGCCAACCTACAGGGAATTTGGAACAACAAAATGCGTCCGCCGTGGGACAGTAAATACACCATCAACATCAACGCGCAGATGAACTACTGGCCCGCTGAGAAAACGAATTTGGCCGAACTCCATGAGCCGTTTTTGAAAATGGTAAAAGAACTCTCGGAAACAGGGCAGGAAACGGCGCGTGTCATGTACGGTGCAAAAGGTTGGATGGCTCACCACAATACCGACATTTGGCGGGCAACGGGTGCCATCGACGGCGCTTTTTGGGGTATGTGGACGGGGGGAGGCGGCTGGACCGCCCAACACCTTTGGGAACATTATCTATACAGTGGTGATAAGAAATTTTTGACCGAAATCTATCCCATTCTGAAAGGAGCCGCTGCCTTTTACGCTGATTTTCTGGTTGAACATCCTAAGTATAAATGGTTGGTGATCAATCCGGGAAGTTCTCCCGAAAACGCCCCGAAAGCCCACGCCGGTTCGTCGTTGGATGCCGGAACTACGATGGACAACCAAATCGTGTTCGACGCTTTCAGTACGGCCATACGGGCGGCCGGAATCCTGAAAAAAGATGCCGCTTTTGCCGATACGCTTAGGAAACTACGCGGTCGCTTGGCTCCGATGCACGTGGGGCAACACGGCCAATTGCAGGAATGGTTGGATGACGTAGACGACCCCAACGACCGGCACCGCCACGTTTCGCATTTGTACGGGTTGTTTCCTGCCGTTCAAATTTCGCCTTATCGTACGCCCGAACTGTTCAATGCTTCGCGTACCACGCTGATTCATCGCGGTGATGTCTCAACAGGTTGGAGCATGGGTTGGAAAGTCAACTGGTGGGCCCGTTTGCAGGACGGAAATCATGCCTATACTCTGATTCAAAACCAGCTTACACCGTTGGGAGTCACCAAAGACGGAGGAGGAACCTATAATAATTTGTTTGATGCGCACCCCCCATTCCAGATTGACGGAAATTTTGGCTGTACTTCGGGCATTACCGAAATGCTCATGCAAAGCGCTGACGGGGCAGTGCATTTATTACCGGCCCTGCCGGACGTATGGCCATCGGGCAGCATCGGCGGGCTGCGGGCCATCGGCGGTTTTGAAGTGGTGAATATGCAGTGGAAAGACGGAAAACTGACTAAAGTAGAAGTTAAATCAACCCTTGGCGGCAACCTTCGTCTGCGCGCTGCGACCGGTCTGAAATTGAGTACAGGCGGCACGCTGAAAAAAGCATCGGGTCAAAACGCCAATCCGTTTTATGCCGTGGAAGAAACGCCAACCGCTGTCATTTCACCCAAAGCCAACTTAACCGCTCCCACCCTGAAAGAAACGATGCTGTACGATATTCCTACACAGGCAGGAAAAGTGTATATGCTTGTTAATCAATAATATAAATTATAAAAATTGATACTAACCTCTCTATAAAAATGTTCAAAAATAGCCTATTTGTTTTGCTGACGGCCCTATGTTTTGCAGTAAATTCTACCGCTTCAGCCCAATCCGTCACCTTGACCAATCCTATCCTGACCGGCTTTTATCCTGACCCGAGCATTGTCAAAGTAGGACCTGATTATTATTCCGTACATTCTACTTTTTCTTATTTCCCGGGTTTGCCCATCATGCACAGTCGTGACCTGAAAAACTGGAAACAAATCGGAAATGTGATCAACCGTCCGTCACAGATGGATTTCATGGGCGAGCGTATGAGCCGTGGGCTTTTTGCTCCTGCCATTACTTATTACAAAGGCATATACTACGTAACTTGCACTGATATTGACCATGACGGCAACTTTGTGGTGACTGCCACCAATCCTGCCGGCCCTTACAGCAATCCAGTAAAAATGCCCCAAGTAAGAGGTATTGACCCTTCTATTTATTTTGACGAAGCCACCGATAAAGCTTATGTGGTTTATAACAGCGATGCTCCTGATAATAAACCACTTTACCCGGGTCATCGCACAGTTCAGATGTATGAGTTTGATTACAAAAACTTAAAAACTATCGGAGAAAAAAAGCAATTGATAAACGGCGGTGTGGATATTACCAAAAAACCGGTTTGGATTGAAGGACCACACATTTTGAAACGCAACGATTGGTACATACTGTATTGTGCCGAAGGCGGAACTTCGGTCAATCACTCACAAGTGGCCTTGCGTAGCAAAGATATTTGGGGGCCGTATGTGCCGTTTGAAGGCAATCCTGTATTGACCCAAAGAGGCTTACCCGCCGACCGCTCCAACCCGATTACATCGGCAGGACACGCTCAGTTTATCGAAGGTCCCGATGGCAATTGGTATTCAATTTTCTTGGCTGTTCGCCCTTACGAAGGTGATTATTATAATACCGGTCGTGAAATGTTCATTGCTCCGCTCACTTGGGTAAACGATTGGCCAATGATTGAACACGGTGAAAAAGTCATTGAATACAAATACAAAACCAACATCAAAGAAGTAAAACAGAAAGGCGCTTTACCACAAAACGGCAATTTTGCTTATACCATAAAGTTCGACAGAGGACTCGACCTTTCGCTAATGCACTTGCGAACTGTTGATAGTAGTTCATTTAAAACTTCTAAAAATGGTCTAACGCTTAAACTCAAGCCTGAAACTATCTCAGAGTTGGGCAATCCATCTTTTGTGGCCAAACGCCAGCAACACATGTATTCAGTAGCTGAAACAGAGTTGAATTTTACTCCAAAAACTGAAAAAGAAAAGGCGGGTTTGGTGATTTATCAAGACGAAAGCCATTTTTACTTTTTGGCAAAATCTATCAAAGATGGTAAAACACAAGTGGAATTATACAAAAGTGTGCATCGCAAAAAAGAGGTAGAATTGATAAATACGCTACCCGTGGGAAATGGCAAATTGAGTTTAAAAATAACTTCAAAAGCCGATAAAGTTGATTTTGAGATTTCTGAAAACGGTAAAACTTACAAAATCATTGCCGAAAACTTAGATGGTAAGCACTTATCTACCAAAGTATCAGGTGGATTTATTGGCAATGTGTATGCTATGTATGCTACTTCAAACGGTGAAAAAAGCGATAATATAGCAACATTTAAGTATTTGAAATACAGTGGCAATGATTCTATGTTGAAATAAAAACAGTCCCGTTTTGAAAGCAATCCTCTTACATAGTGTAACGACTTTTTTGCTCAGCTTCTCGGTGTTGGGGCAGATGCAGTCATTTTCATTGCAGGAAGTAAAGGTCACGGGCGGTGCCTTTAAGAATGCGCAGGATGTGGACCTCAGGTACATTCTGTCGCTGAATCCTGACAAACTTCTGGCCCCTTACCTCATTGATGCCGGTTTGCCTTTGAAAGCCGAACGTTATGGCAATTGGGAAAGCTCGGGATTGGACGGACACATCGGGGGGCATTACCTTTCCGCACTGGCGATGATGTATGCTTCTACGGGAAATACTGAATTACAAAAGCGCCTGAACTACATGGTTGGCCAACTGGCTCAGTGTCAGGCCAAAAACGGCAATGGTTACGTAGGCGGTATTCCGCAGGGAAAGGTATTTTGGGAACGGATCCACAAAGGAGATATTGACGGAAGCAGTTTTGGGTTAAACAATACGTGGGTGCCGCTTTACAATATTCATAAGCTGTTTGCCGGATTGCGTGATGCCTACGAATATGCCGATAATCAACAGGCGAAACAGGTATTGATCGGTTTGGGGGATTGGTTTATCGAGCTCATCCGGCCGCTTTCAGACGCCCAAATTCAGCAGATCCTGCGCACCGAACATGGCGGGATGAACGAAGCCTTTGCCGATTTATACCTTCTGACCAAGGATAAGAAATATCTCGAAACCGCGCAGAAAATTTCGCATCGGTTGATTTTGAATCCGTTACTGGAAAAGCAGGATAAACTCACCGGTCTTCATGCCAATACGCAGATTCCGAAGGTTATCGGTTTTGAAAAAATCGCCATGCTCACGGGCAATGCAGACTGGTCGGAGGCGGCGCGTTTTTTTTGGCAGAATGTTTCCCAAACCCGAACTGTGGCCTTTGGCGGCAATAGTGTGCGGGAGCATTTCAATCCCACCAACGATTTCAGCTCGATGCTTAAATCGAATCAGGGCCCTGAGACCTGCAATTCATTTAACATGCTGCGCCTGAGCAAAGCCTTGTTTTTGGATAAAAATGATCTGAGTTACCTAGATTTTTACGAACGCACCCTTTACAATCATATCCTGTCGAGCCAACATCCTCAAAAAGGTGGATTTGTTTACTTCACCCCTATTCGCCCCAATCATTATCGGGTCTATTCACAGCCCGAAACGAGCATGTGGTGTTGCGTAGGCTCCGGACTGGAAAACCACACGAAATACGGCGAATTGATCTACAGTCATACAGCCAATGATCTGTTTGTCAATCTGTTTATTCCTTCGACCTTAGACTGGAAAGAAAAAAACATTCAGTTGATTCAGACTACGGAGTTTCCTTACAAGAATCAGTCAGAGTTAGTACTCAAATTGGCAAAATCGCAGAATTTTTCCATCAATATTCGTTATCCGAAATGGGCCGAAAATGTGGAAATTTTGGTCAATGGAAAACCGCATCCAACCAATGCCAAGCCATCCGATTACGTAGCTATTCAGAAAAAATGGAAATCGGGAGATAAAGTATCGGTGCGTTTTACCACTTCTACCCATTTGGAATACCTGCCCGATAACTCCAACTGGGCGGCTTTTGTGCACGGGCCTATTGTGCTGGCGGCCAAGACTTCTACCGCCGATTTAGTCGGTCTTTTTGCCGACGACAGCCGCATGGGTCACGAAACCAAAGGCAAATTATATCCGATTGATAAAGCCTATACGTTGATTGGGAATCCTGATACTTACACATCAAAAGTAAAACCGACCGCCAACCTGAAATTCAGTCTGGATTCGCTGACGCTGCAACCCTTTTACGAAATACATGATGCGCGTTATCAGATGTATTTCCAAACGTTTACGCAAGCGGATTTTGAAGCACAAAAAATCAAACAAAGACAACAGGAAGCTGGGGCATTGGCTATGGAAGCGAAAACGGTTGATAAGGTGAATTGCGGCGAGCAACAGCCCGAAGTGGATCACTTGTATAAAGGAGAAAAAAGCGATTCCGGCTACGATGATGACGGTCATTTCTGGAGAAATACCCGTTCCTATATTTCGTATCAATTGCAGAACAAAGACTTGGCAGGGAAGTCGCTGGAAATTCATTTTTCGGGGAATCTGAAAACGGATGACGTAGGTATCCTCATCAATGACCAACCTGCAAAAATAATCACGGTAAAAGACAAATTTATTATCATCAAAGCCGATGACAAAGAGACGGTTAACGTAAAAATCAGTAGTGAAAACGGAAAGCCGACGCCTCGTTTTCATCAAATCAGAATTGTGAAAGAATAAAACCTGACTCATGAATAAACGCTTATTATACATCGGTTTTTCGGCAGTTATCATGCTTTTGATGGTGTTACCGTCAAAAGCCCAAAGGGGCAGGAACCCCGTCATTTTGGCCGACGTGCCCGACATGGCCATGATTCGGGTGGGAAATACGTACTACATGAGCAGCACCACCATGCACATGAGCCCGGGTTTGCCGATCATGAAATCAAAAGATTTGGTCAATTGGCAATTGGTTAGTTACGCCTACGACACGTTGGCAACGGTCGATGCACTTACGTTGACCAACGGCAAAAGTACTTACGGGCGCGGTTCGTGGGCAAGCAGTTTTCGCTATCACAAGGGAACGTTTTACGTAACGACCTTTGCCCAAACCACGGGAAAAACCTACATCTACACCACCAAAAACATCGAAAAAGGGCCTTGGAAAGTAGCGACGTTCAAACCCTCTTACCATGACCACACGCTGTTTTTTGACGATGACGGTCGAAATTACCTAATTTATGGCGCGGGAAAACTCAAAATCGTAGAGCTCAATGCGGAAGTGACGGGGGTTAAGGAAGGCACGACCGAACAGGTTCTTATCGAAAATGCCAGTACTCCCTCGGGCACCGGCGGTGGGCTGCCGGCCGAAGGTTCGCAGTTGTTCAAAGTCAACGGCAAGTACTATCTTTTTAACATTTCATGGCCCCGAGGCGGTATGCGTACCGTCTTGATTCACCGCGCCGACAAAATCACCGGGCCGTGGGAAGGGCGCGTGGCCTTGCAGGATTTGGGCGTGGCACAAGGCGGATTGATTGATACGCCCGATAGAAAATGGTTTGCCTACTTGTTCCGCGATTTTGGCGGTGTGGGACGTATTCCGTACTTGGTTCCGGTCAAATGGGAAGACGGCTGGCCCGTATTGGGCGAAAACGGCAAAGTCCCCGAAACGCTTGATTTACCGGCCAACAAATCCCTAATTCCTGGCATCGTAGCTTCCGATGATTTCACCCGTAAAAAAGGCGATGCCACCTTGCCGTTGGTTTGGCAATGGAACCACAACCCGGACAATGCTTTGTGGTCAATTTTCGAAAGAAAAGGCTTTTTACGATTAAAAACGGGGCGGGTGGATACCTCCTTTGTATTGGTCAGAAATACGTTAACCCAACGAACCATCGGCCCTGAATCGACGGGCTCGACCTTACTGGATGTTTCCAACATGAAAGAGGGCGACTTTGCCGGCTTGGGTTTATTACAAAAAAACTACGGTTTAGTGGGTGTCAAGGTTGGGAAAGGCAACAAATCAATCGTGATGGTGAGTGCCAATACGGGCAAACCCATTGAAATTGAGCTAATTCCACTTACCCAAAACACGGTTTATTTTAAAGCCGAGTGCAACTTCAAAAACCGCGCCGACATAGCTCATTTCTTTTACAGCCTTGACGGCAAAGTCTGGACGAAAATCGGTGAACCTTTGAAAATGCCGTACACCATTCCGCATTTTATGGGCTATCGTTTCGGTTTGTTCAATTATGCCACCCAAAACGTGGGCGGTTTTGCCGATTTCGATTATTTCAGGATTGAGGATTCGATTTCAAAGAAATAACGACCTATTCTTAACCACAATGTTCACTAAGTATACACAAAGGTCTCTAAGATGTTTTGTCCCCATCGTGCCATTCTTTGAGTTCTTTGTAGTTATCAACCCCATAACTTACTACTGATGAAACGCTTACTTTTATTTTTGGCAATTTGTTTTGGTGGACTTTTTAGCGCCCAAGCCCAAGACCCTAACTTCCATATATACCTCTGCATCGGTCAGTCAAACATGGAGGGGCCCGCTAAAATTGAGGCGCAGGACACACTGGTGGATATCCGGCTTCAACTCCTTGCGGCCGTGGATTGTCCTGAATTAGGACGAACAAAAGGCAATTGGTATACGGCCAAACCACCCCTTTGTCGCTGCAATACCCGTCTTTCTCCCGCCGATTATTTTGGAAGAACGTTGGTTGCCAATCTGCCCCAAAATATAAAGGTCGGTTTTGTGCATGTCGCCGTGGCGGGGAGTAAAATTGAGATTTTCGATAAAAAAGACTACAAAATGTACCTCGATACCTCGGCCAAAGAACGGCCATGGATGATCAACATGGCCAACCAATACGGTGGAAACCCGTACGAAAGGCTCGTAGAAATGGCGAAATCTGCTCAAAATCAAGGTGTTATCAAAGGTATTTTGCTGCATCAGGGTGAGTCGAATACGGGTGATAAAGCGTGGCCGGCCAAAGTGAAGAAAATCTACGACGATTTGCTTACCGACCTGAATTTACCCGCCAACTCCATTCCGCTACTGGCAGGCGAATTGGTCAATGCTGACCAAGGCGGCAAATGCGCGAGCATGAATACCATCATTGCTACCTTGCCGCAAGTGATTCCCAATGCTATTGTTGTTTCATCCAAAGGTCTGCCCGCCGTTGCAGATAAACTGCACTTCAGCAGTGAAGGAATCCGAATTTTTGGCAAACGGTACGCTGCGGCACTGTTAGCTTCTCAAGGGAAAAAAATTGAAATCGACGAAAGTAGTATTGCCCCACCCGCCCCCGTAAAAGTACAGGAAGGCTTACTGCAAGGCAGCACCGAAAATGGCCTGTCGGTCTATAAAGGCATTCCCTTTACCGCACCGCCGGTCGGTGAACTTCGCTGGAAAGCACCGCAACCCGCCGCTAAATGGGAAGGAGTTAAAAATGCCACCCAATTTGCCCCTGCACCCTATCAGGGAGGGAATCCACCTTCCGGAAAGAGCGAGGATTGTTTGTATCTAAATATCTGGTCGCCTGCCAAAACGGCCAATGAAAACCTACCCGTCATGGTTTGGATTTATGGCGGCGGTTTTAGTTTTGGGGCCACCTCCGAGCTGGTAACAAATGGCGAAAAATTGGCCAAAAAAGGCGTAATACTGGTCAGTATCGCCTACCGGGTCAATCAAATGGGCTTTTTAGCTCACCCGGAATTGAGTGCGGAAACGCCACAAAAAACGTCAGGAAACTATGGGCTACTGGACATGATTGCGGGCTTGCAATGGGTACGGAAAAATATCAACGCTTTTGGGGGCAACCCTGACAAAGTAACCATCTTCGGCGAATCGGCCGGAGGGATTGCCGTCAGTATGCTATGTGCTTCACCATTGGCCAAAGGACTTTTTCACGGTGCCATTTCGCAAAGCGGCGGTTCTTTCGGGCCCCACCGAATTACTACCTATCCCGGTGAAAACATGAAACTTCTTGCGTTGGCCGAAAAACAAGGTATTGAGTTTATGGAAAAAGCGGGCGCAAAATCGTTGGCTGAATTACGTTCCCTTCCTGCCGACAAACTTCCTTCGGGGTTTGGTAATCCGGGTGGCTGGCCTATTGTGGACGGCTATGTCATCCCCGACGATCAATACTTGCTGTATCAAAAAGGAAAATACAACCATACACCCGTTCTGATAGGTTATAACTCCGACGAAGGAGCGAGTTTTATGCCCCCAAAAACTCCTAAAGATTATGTGGATGGGGTAAACAAACGGTATGGGCCTTTTGCCGAAAAATTGATAAAAGCGTATCCCGTTGATGAAAACAGCGTTCCAAAAACCGCACGTGATCTGGCGCGTGACGCTGCTTTTGGCTGGCAAACGTGGGTGTGGGCCAATCTTCAATCCCAAAAATCGAAAGACAAGGTTTTCTATTACTATTTAGACCAACACCCAGAGCATCCCGTCGGTTCTGCCAAGTTTGGTTATGGTTCACCCCACGGGCAAGATGTTGCTTTTGTATTTGGAAACCTCAATCCCGTCGACCAAAACCGTACTGCAACGGATGCGGAATTGTCGGAAACAATCATGAATTATTGGACGAATTTTGCTAAAAACGGCGACCCCAATGGCGAAAATTTACCCAAATGGGAGGCTTTTTCTCCCAAAAAAACTGCGGTCATGTACTTTCAGCAAAAAGCATTTATGGGTTCTGTCCCAAGTGAGGATGCCATGAAAGTATTGGATACATATTTTGAATGGCGACGCACTCCCGAAGGAAAAGAATGGGCAAAATGATATAAAGCACTTAACCTTCTATGTAAATCATGAAAACGAAATCACTATTCTTATTGGCCTTGGCACTACTGAACTTCAGTGTTGCTATAGCTCAACCCAATCCAAGACCCGTCGTCGTTTCTCCCGAAATACATGCTGACAATTCAGTTACCTTTCGTTTTTATGCACCAAAAGCTACTGATGTTAAGCTGAATGCTCAGTTTGAAAAATCGCCCTTGGCCATGACCAAAGACGACAAAGGGGTTTGGAGTATTACCACCAATCCTGTGAAGCCCGATATGTACCCCTATTCTTTCAATATAGACGGAATCTCGGTGGCTGATCCAAACAATACGGCTATTTTTCCCAATGAGGGATTTCAAAACAGTGTAGTGGAAATTACGGGCAGTTCTCCCCTGATTCATACGCTGCAAAATGTGCCTCACGGTACGGTTTCCTACCGTTATTATCAGTCGCCCGAATTAGGCACTCGTCCGGTAGTTATTTACACACCGCCCGGTTATGAGTCTAATCCAAAGGCTTCCTATCCGGTACTTTATCTGCTGCACGGCACGACCGATACTGAAGAAACGTGGTCAAAAGTAGGTAGGGCAAATGTCATTTTGGATAATCTGATCGCTCAAAGTAAAGCCAAGCCCATGATTATCGTGATGCCGTATGGACGGGCTTATCCGGTCATCAGCAAGTCGTCGGGCAGTTTGAGAAATTGGGACAATTTGCAGGAGTTTCAAAAGGATTTCTTCGGAAACTTAATGCCGTTTGTTGAAAAAAACTACCGAACAATGAACGACAAAAACAATCGAGCCATTGCAGGTTTTTCGGGAGGTGGAGGAACAACCCTTTATTTTGGATTAAATAACACCGATAAGTTCGCCTACGTATGCGGTTTTGCCCCCGGAATGCTCAAAAATGAGTTTGACCGTAACAATGAGGTGTTTTTTAAGAACACTGAACAGGCCAACAAAAACCTGAAACTCTTTTGGATCGGTGTGGGCAAAGAAGATGGGCTGTATGCTGTAAATCAGGAATATATGCAGCTACTTGATCAAAAGAAAATTAAATACGAAAGCCTCTTTACCGACGGTGGACATACCTGGATGAATGTGAAACATTATCTAAGTGTCATTGCTCCGAAACTCTTTAAATAAATTCAACCTGTACCTCTTTTTAACGATGAAACTTAAAGCAATTATTCGATTATTCGGGCTTTTTGCGATACTGGCAATACCAAAAATTGGAAGAAGTCAGCCCCCGCGCGGGCCATTTGTTGTCTCGCCCAAAGTTAATCCCGACAAGACGGTGACATTTTCCTATTTGGCACCCAATGCTTCCACTGTGTTATTGGGTGGCGGACAGTTTGGAGCCGTGGATGTACCCATGACAAAGAATGCCGAAGGCGTATGGTCGGTGACGTTCGGACCCATAAAACCCGATATTTACCCGTACAGCTTCAAAGTAGATGGTGTAACGGTGATGGACCCGGCCAACGTAAATTTCTTTCCCAATGAGCGATTCAAGGGCAGTTTGGTCGAAATACCCTCCGATTCTCCGGCCATTTATGCCCTGAGAAACGTACCGCACGGTGCCGTTACGTATGAATATTACCCTTCGGTCGAAGGCTCCACGGGAACCATAGTAGTGTATACGCCACCGGGTTATAACAAAGAAACGTCTAAAAAATATCCGGTTTATTACCTCATCAGCGGCACTACGGACACTGAGGAAACTTTTTGGAAAGTGGGTAAAACGAACCTTATGTTAGACAATATGATCGCGGAAGGCATCGCAAAACCGATGATCGTGGTCATGCCTTACGGCAACCCGGCCGCTCGCATTGCCGAACAAAAAAGCCTTTCAAAACCCACTGACATTGTCAATCGTGACAGTGAAGATGCGGTTCGCCGGGCCAAGTTTTTTGAAACTGACCTTATCACCAATATTATTCCTTATACGGATAAAAATTACCGGACCCTCGCCAATCGTGACAATCGGGCAATTGGCGGTTTTTCGCGGGGCGGCGGTCAAACGCTCAGAGCGGCTTTCAACAACGTAGATAAATTTGCTTACGTGTGTAGCTATGCCTCCTACATTTCGCCGGCTGAAATGGACAAAAACTTTACAAACATCACCGCAAATCCTGATAAGACCAATAAGGATTTCAAATTGCTCTTTTCGGGTATCGGCACCGAGGATTTTCTTTACAAAGGCACGGTTGAATGGGAAACCTATTTGAAAGAGAAGAAAATTAACTACAAAAGTTACGTCACCGACGGCGGCCACACGTGGATGAACGTAAAGAAATACCTCAACGAAACGCTGCCTTTACTCTTTAAATGATTGATTATCAAGATGAAAAAACAGATAATAGTTTTTGCGTTACTGTGTTTGGTACTAAATGTGGTGGCTCAACGTCCGCCAGCCATCAGCTCACCGGATGTGAATGCAGATAACAGTATCACCTTTCGATATTTCTCCAAAACGGCTCGTGAAGTAAAACTTTCGGGCGAATTTTTGAAAGAACCCATCGCCCTAACGAAAGACACTTCCGGAATCTGGAGCGTGACCGTGCCGCCTGTTACGCCTGATATTTATCCTTACAATTTTACCGTCGATGGCGTTGGAGTGGCTGACCCAAACAACACCCATATTTTTGCCAACGAACGGTTCAAACGCAGCATTGTGGACGTGAAAGGCGATAAACCTTTGGTTCACAGTCTGCAAAATGTGCCGCACGGTAAGGTCAGCTACCATTATTACAATTCGGCTACGCTCAAAACTATCCGCCAATTATTGGTTTACACACCACCGAATTTTGACGCTTCGGGCAAAACCCAATACCCTGTTTTGTACCTGATTCACGGCGGTTCTGACACCGAAGAAACGTGGACCAAAGTGGGCAAAGCAAACCTTATTGCTGATAATTTGATAGCCCAAGGCAAAGCCAAACCCATGATTATTGTTATGCCGTATGGCAACGTTCGCCCGGCCCCGATGCCTGATTTCACCAAAGACGTAGTGAACGACATCGTGCCATTTGTGGAAGCTAATTATTCCGTTCAGGCCGACAGCAAAGGCCGCGCCGTGGCAGGGTTTTCGGTAGGTGGCGGGCAAACGCTCAACATTGGCCTCACCAACACCGATAAGTTTGCCTATATCTGTTCGTACGCTCCGTATACCGCCACCGACGAATTCAAAAAGAATTTTACTGACTGGAAACCCGATGCTGATAAAATCAATAAACAGTTAAAACTATTCACCGTCAGCGTAGGGACTGAAGATTTTCTGTACGAAAGTGTGAAGCAAAATCTTGCGATGTTCAACGATAAGAAAATCAAAGTGAAGCCACTGATTGTATCGGGCGGACATACGTGGATGAACTGTAAATTGTTTTTGGCCACATCTCTACAAGAAATTTTTAAATAGTTTTTCAATCCCATAACAATGAAAAAGACACTCAGAAACATAGCATTTATTATTGCTTTATCAGGCAGTATATGCTTCGCTCAATCAACAACATCGAATGTTGTGGAAGATTTCAAACCTTCCACTTTCAACCAGCCCGGGCAGGAATACCCCATGGTCAATTCGCAAGGTTATGCACGATTCAAAATCGTGGCTCCTGCTGCTGACAGCGTAAGAGTGAGCTTAGGGCTTGGCGGAAAAGGAGGCACAAAACTCAAAAAATCCGATGATGGCACATGGATTGGCACCACCGAGGGTCCAATGGATGAAGGTTTTCACTATTACAACGTCAATATTGACGGCGGGAAATTTAACGACCCCGGTACTTTAAACTTCTACGGCTCTACCCGTTGGGAAAGTGGCATTGAAATTCCCGCCCACGACCGAGATTTTTATGCGCTGAAAAATGTTCCTCATGGTCATGTTCTGCAAGTGCTTTTTCCTTCACCAAGTACCAATACTTCACGCAGAGCCTTTGTCTATACCCCGCCGGGTTATGAAAAAAACATCAAAGAAAAATATCCGGTACTTTACCTACAACACGGTTGGGGCGAAGACGAAACCGCTTGGATGAACCAAGGCCACGCCAATTTGATCATGGATAATCTGATTGCCGAAGGGAAAATCAAGCCGTTTATTATCGTAAATACCTACGGCATGACCAACGAAGTGAAATGGGGCAGAATGAAGGACTTCAAAATCGAGCCTTTCCAAACCGTTTTGATTGAAGAACTCATTCCTTACGTTGACGCCAATTTCAGAACGATTGCCAAACAATCGCACCGAGCGATGGCGGGCCTAAGTATGGGCGGAATGGAAACTAAAACCATCACCCTCAATAAACCGGACGCGTTTGCCTATTATGGTTTGTTAAGCGGTGGCGTGTATGCTCCCGAAGACATCAAAGACAAATCGAAAGTCAAACTGGTTTTTTTGAGTGCCGGCAGTAAAGAAAGACCCGAAAGAATCTTGGAGGCGACGACCAAATTGAAAGAAGCAGGATTCAACGCCGCATCTTACGTTTCTGACAAAACAGGTCACGAATTTCTGACGTGGAGACGCAGTTTGCTCGCATTGGCTCCTTTGCTTTTTAAATAATTATCAAAAGTCCTTTTAACCTCAGAATGATGAAAAATACAACAATGGTGTTCCTTCTTTTGTGCAGTTGTATGGCTTTTGCCCAAAAAATGGAAAAAGAAATGCCAAAAGGCTATGAACTGGAAAAAATGGGCATACCTAAAGGCAAAATTGATACAGTGCAGTATGATTCCAAAACGGTGGGAACGATGCGTAAAACGTTGGTTTACACGCCGCCCGGTTTCGACAAAAAGAAAAAATATCCCGTGTTTTATTTGTTGCATGGCATCGGTGGGGATGAAAAAGAATGGTTCAGAGGCGCAAGTCCCCAAAACATTTTAGACAATCTCTACGCCGAGGGAAAAATACAACCCATGATCGTAGTAATGCCCAATGGCCGGGCCATGAAAGATGACCGTGCCACCGGCAATATTATGGCTCCTGACAAAGTTCAGGCCTTTGCCACTTTTGAAAAAGATTTATTGAACGACCTCATTCCATTTATCGAAAAAAAATACCCTACCCTCACCGACAAGGACAATCGTGCCATCGCTGGTCTTTCGATGGGGGGCGGTCAGTCGCTGAATTTTGGGTTGGGAAATTTGGATAAATTCTCTTGGGTGGGCGGATTTTCTTCGGCACCCAATACCAAAGTGCCACAGGAATTGGTGCCGAATATAGAAGCTGCCAAGCAAAAATTGAAATTGCTCTTTATTTCGTGCGGCGATGCTGACGGACTCATTGGATTCAGCAAACGCACCCACGATTATCTGTACCAAAATGTTGTACCGCACATTTATTACTTGGAAGCGGGCGGGCACGATTTTAAAGTTTGGAAAAACGGTTTGTATATGTTTTCGCAGTTTTTGTTTAAAAACGTCGATAATACCTCGTTAGAACAATACACGGTTTTAGGTACTCCCGCTTCTTCCAATGTTCGCAATGCCAAATACCCGCAAATTTTACCCGACAACCGAGTGATTTTCAAGGTAAAAGCCCCTGATGCGCACAAAGTTCAAGTGGATTTGGGCAAGAAGTACGACATGGTCAAAGACACCGCAGGGTTTTGGAATGTTACCACCGAAGTCGTCAGTCGTGGGTTTCATTATTATTCGTTAATCATTGATGGCGTAGCCGTTGTCGACCCAGCGAGTGAAACTTTCTACGGCATGGGTCGCCAGGCAAGCGGCATCGAAATTCCGTACAAAGAAGGTGGTTTTTATGCGTTGAAAGACGTTCCGCACGGCGATATTCGCATCAAGAAATATTTCTCAAAAGCCACCAATACTTGGCGTGAAATGTACGTCTATACGCCACCGGGCTATGATAAATCAAGCGAAAAATATCCTGTTTTGTATCTGTTACACGGCGGTGGCGAAGACCAACGCGGCTGGGCTACCCAAGGCCGCACAGATTTGATTTTGGATAATCTGATTGCCCAGCAAAAAGCCAAGCCCATGATCATTGCCATGCTCGATGGTAATTTCTATAGCAACGGCGGCGGAGTGGCTGGCTTTGGCGAACCCCAACTCAGGGCTTTTGAAAACGAGCTCAAAAATGCCGCGATTCCATTCATAGAAAGCAATTTTCGGGTAGAAACCGATGCCAAAAACCGAGCCTTGGCGGGCCTGTCGATGGGCGGTTTGCAGACACTGTATGCAGGTATTAAAAACACCCCTATGTTTTCATCGTTGGGCGTGTTCAGTTCGGGTTGGTGGGCAAATAATACAAAACTTTCTGACCCGCAATACGAATTCATGAAAAATAACTCATCCACCATCAACGCCAATCTGAAAAACTTCTGGATTTCGATGGGAGGAAAAGAAGACATTGCCCATCAGAATTGTCAAATCATGATGAAAAAGTTTGACGAAATGGGCATCAAATACAAATACAGCGAGTATGCCGGCGGGCATTCGTGGCCCGTTTGGCGACATGACTTATTCGAGTTTTCACAGTTACTTTTTAAATAAATGTTCAAACAAAACCCCCAATTTTTCACAATGAAAACGTTAATTTTTTCTTTATTCTTATCAATTGCCAGCTTAGTGGCATTTGCACAAAATCCAATTGATGGCAACTGGAAAGGCAGCCGGGAAACCCCAAACGGCACTTTTGAAGTAAACTACACCTTTAAGGTAGAAGGCAACAAGTTAACGGGAATTTGGAAAACTCAAAGAGGAGAGTCCCCCATTGAAGAAGGGACTGTTGATGGTAAAAAAATTTCGTTTAGTGTTTCTCTTGGCGACCGTAAAATAAGCTACATAGGTGAGTTGGTTTCTGAAAAAGAAATAGTTTTAAAAAATGAACGTGGTGAGATGAAGCTTGCCAAGCAGTAGGAAAATGGTACCATTTAATTGTTCAAAAAAACAGTCAATTAAATGGTACTTTTATTTTTTTAGGTGGCTTGATGTAGGAAAATCGGAGTTTTTTGGAAAGTTGTCAATTGCCAAATATATGATGAAAAAGTTTGACTAGATGGGTATAAATATCAATATAACGAATATGCACGTAGACACGCTTGGCCTATTTGGTAGTATGATTTATTCGAATTTTCACCGTTGCATATAAAATAATAAATCGTAGTGAGTAATAATTATAATTACTTCCATGAAAAGTGAAAACTATCTCCATTTAAAGTGAAATATTTGAAATAAAATAAATTACTACCATTTAAAAAAACAATTTACAATTTAAATAAAATTAAAAAGCAAAAATAGCATTATTAGACATGAAAAAATCTAACTTTTATTTGGCTCTTCTATGGATATTTACAGCATGTTCTACATCGGAAGATGTACCAGCAAATACAAATACTTCTACGGTGAGTTTAGAAATAATCCCGACGGTTACTTATCAAAAAATAACTGGTTTTGGTGGTGCCAATCGAATGTGGGGAGCTATGTCATTAAAGCCTGCGGAAGCCCAAAAAGCCTTCGGTCTTGGAGATAATGAGTTGGGAATGAGTATGTTTAGGGTAAGAATATCTTCAAATAAAAATGAATGGCCCATCATAGTTGAGGCCGTAAAAGAAGCCAACAAAAGAGGTGTTCAAGTGCTGGCAAGTCCGTGGTCTCCTCCCTCTATTCTAAAAGATAACAATAGCGATATACGCGGTGTTTTACTTCCCGAAAATTATACGGCTTTCAAAAATTATATTAATGAGTTTTTAACTTTTATGGATAAAAGTGGCGCTAAAATAGATGTGGTGTCTATTCAAAACGAACCAGATTGGAAGCCAACCTATGAATCTTGTGACTGGACAGCCCAAGAAATGATAAATTTTTTGAAAGCACCAGGTGAGATAAAAGGCGCAAAGTTAGCCGCTCCTGAGTCGCTCAATTTTAACCAAGCCATGACCAACGCCATCTTAAACGATGAAGAGGCTTCTAAAAAAATTGATATTGTGGCAGGACATACTTATGGTGGAGGGACTGCTAAATTTCCAGTGGCAGAGCAAAAGAAAAAGGAAATTTGGATGACTGAATATCTCTTAAATTTAAACACTGGGAACCCAGGCGCTGCAAAATGGAACACCTATTCAGAAACAGCCAAATGGGATGAAACCATAAAAATGCTTGTTGGAATTCATGATGCTATGAATGTAAATTGGAATGCCTATATATGGTGGTATTTACAAAGATATTATTCATTTATAGGTGATGGCGAGGAGGGTACAACTTTTGGTGAAGTATTAAAGAGAGGCTATGCCTATTCGCATTTTTCAAAATTTGTCAGACCAGGATTTGTTAGAATTGATACAAAATCAAGCTCAAGTTTTTTTCTAAAAACAAGTGCCTATAAAAAAGACAATCAAATAGTTATGGTAATTATTAATCCTGATAATTTTATTGTTAAAAATGTTAAAATTCAGAGTTTGATTGCTTCAAATGTAACTTCATACACAACAACAGAAACAGTAAATCTTGAGAAGAAAAATTTAAGCATAACCAACAAAAGCGTTAGCCTTGATATGCCACCTAAAAGTGTTTCAACTTTAATAATCAATCTTTAAGTAATCAATATTACAGATGATTTAAATAATTATTTGATTATTATTCATAGACCTCAGAATTCGACAATATTTTAATTTCAAAAAACTATTTACTAACCAGTTCATTATGAAATACCAAAATCAACTAAAATCCCTTTCTTGGGCAGCAATTGCTTTGGGAATGAGTTATCCTGCTTACAGTCAGACCTCTCTGAAGTCAGCCTATCAAAAAGATTTCCTGATAGGGACAGCGCTGGGGACATCGCACATTGAGGAAAGAAATGAAACGGCTAATCTGCTCATTAAGCGTGAATTCAACGCCATCACGCCCGAAAACATCATGAAATCGGAGGTGATACACCCTGAAATCAATCGTTATAATTTTGACCCTGCCGATAAATTTGTCGAATACGGTCAGAAAAACAACATGTACATCGTAGGGCATACCTTGGTTTGGCATTCGCAATTACCTCGTTTTGTGAGTAAAATCAATAGCCCTGATTCGGTGCGTTTGTTTATGACCGAACACATTAAAACCGTGGCGGGTCGATACGCTGGCAAAATCAACAGCTGGGATGTAGTCAATGAAGCACTCAATGAAGACGGGACACTTCGCAAATCGGTGTTTTTGAACAAATTAGGAGAAGGATATATCAAAGAAGCTTTCGAGCTGGCGGCCAAAGCCGACCCCAAAGCTGCATTGTATTACAACGATTACAACATCGAACAACCCGCCAAGCGCAAGGGGGCGATTGACATCATAAAAAAACTACAAGCAAGCGGCACAAAAATAGACGGAGTGGGCATACAGGGACACTGGAGTATCAACACCCTAAACCTCAAAGTGATTGAAGACGCTATCGTTGAGTTTTCTCAATTAGGAATAAAAGTAGCCTTTACCGAACTCGACCTTACGGTTTTACCTAATCCTTGGGATTTGCGGGGGGCCGATGTGAATCAAAACTTTGAAGGAAGCCCTAAAATGAATCCTTACACGGCTGGATTGCCTGATTCGGTGCAGGTCACTTTGGCGCAGAAATACGAAGATCTTTTCAAACTGTTTCTTAAACACAAGGACAAAATCAGTCGAGTGACTTTTTGGGGAGTAAACGATGGACATTCGTGGCTAAACGGTTTTCCCATCAGAGGAAGAACTAATTACCCATTGCTTTTTGACCGAGAATTTAAGCCAAAATTGGCGTATAAGTCGGTATTGGAGCTAAAATCGGCAAAATAAGGCGACAATATTTTTATGACACGGAGGTACAAAGTGTATTGCACAAAGTACAGTAAAACTTCGTGCAACTCTGTGGGTTTTAACCTCTGTGCAACTCCGTGGTACAAAAAATAATGATTATTAACTTCCCCTAAATTTCCTTTTAATGAACCAAACCTCACAAAAACTATCCGTCCTTGAAAAAATCGGTTATAGCCTCGGCGACTTGGCAGCCAATTTGGTTTTTCAGACGTTAGTTACCTATTTGGCGTATTTCTATACCGACATCTATGGTTTAAAAACCGAAGATGCCACATTGGTCACCCTCTTTGTTGGCTTATTTGCAGCCTTTGTATTCAACCCCTTGATGGGGGCAATCGCCGACAGAACAACTACCCGCTGGGGAAAATTTAGACCGTGGATACTTTGGACGGCTGTGCCGCTAGGCGTTACCGCTTTATTGGCTTTCAGTACCCCCGATTTCTCTTACCAAGGCAAGGTAATTTACGCCGTCATTACGTATAGTTTGTTGTTGTTGCTGTACGCCGCCAACAATTTACCCTATTCGGCACTGAGTGGCGTCATTACAGGCGACATGGCCGAGCGAAACAGCATGTCGGCGTATCGTTTCGTAGCGGTGATGTTCTCCCAGTTTTTTGTGCAAGTATTTATGTACAATCTTATTCTGAAAGCGGGTGATGGCAATAAAGCCGTAGGGATAGAAAAGGTAATGACCATTTTGGCCATTATTGGTACGCTCATGCTTCTGGTTACATTTTTTACGACCAAAGAACGTATTGTGCCTAAACCCGAGCAAAAATCTTCATTGAAAGAAGACCTTGGCGATTTGTTTAAGAATATTCCATGGATTATCATGTTGACCGTCACCACTTTGGTGTTTGTCACCTTGGCGATGAAAGGGGGTTCTTATGTCTATTATTTTGAAAACTATGTAGACAAAGTACAGCTTGCCGCTTTTCTGGAACCCATGAAATCTTTCTTGCCTGCCTTCGAAAATGACATTTCGATGGGGCTGGGTGTGTTTAATGGCGGGGGAATATTGATTGGTCTGATTGGAATCATGCTTTCCAAAACTTTGGCAGATAAGTACGGAAAAAGAAACGTTTTCGGGGCCTCGCTGTTTGTTTCTACCATTTTCATTGTTTTGTTTTATTTTTACCCGCCCCAATCCGTGGGCTTAATGTTTGGCTCTCAGATTCTTCATATGTTTTTTTATGGCATCAGCACGCCCATTCTTTGGACCATGATTGCCGACGTAGCCGATTACTCCGAATGGAAAAACAATCGCCGGGCCACAGCCATTATTTTTTCAGCCATGATGGTAGGTTTAAAGGGCGGTTTGAGCATCGGAAGTTCGTTACTGACTATGATTTTAGGGATATTTAATTACCAACCAAAAACCGAAATAGCACAGTCTGCCGAAACCATCAACGGCATCAAAATGCTGGTAAGTGTATTCCCCTCTATCCCTTTTTTGATTGCTGTGGGCCTCTTGGCATTCTATGAGATAAACAAGAAAATGGAATTGAAGATAGAAGCGGAATTGAAGGAAAGAAGAAAATAGACTACTATAAAAATTACTTAAACCCATGCCAGAAGATAGCATACAACATATTGATTTTGAAGACTTAAACCGTCGAGCGATTTCTCGGCCGCTTGTGAGTCACATTTATACCGCCGACCCATCGGCGCACGTATTTAATGGTAAAATCTACATTTATCCTTCGCACGATGTTGACGCCGGCGAAGCCTTCGACGATTTGGGTAGTCATTTTGCGATGGAAGATTACCACGTGATTTCGATGGATTCCATCACGAGCGAAGCGGTTGATAATGGCGTAGCTTTGCACGTAAACGATGTGCCGTGGGCCGAACGCCAAATGTGGGCACCCGATGCCCACGAAAAGAACGGAAAATACTATTTGTTTTTCCCTGCTAAAGATTACGAGGGAATTTTTAGAATAGGTGTGGCTACCAGTGATTTTCCCGTTGGTCCTTTTATACCTCAATCTGAGCCTATTAAGGATAGTTTTTCGATAGACCCTGCGGTTTTTAAAGATGCTGATGGCTCGTATTATATGTACTTCGGTGGACTATGGGGCGGGCAGTTGCAGCGCTGGCGAGAAGGCAAGTTCAATGCTGCAGAACCCGAAAGCCCCGTGGCTCATCTACCTGCTGATAACGAACCCGCTTTGTGCGCTAAAGTAGCCAAACTGACCGACGATTTGCTTCAATTTGCCGAAGAACCAAGAGACTTAATCATTTTGGATGAAAACGGCGAACCGCTTTTGGCTGGCGACAACGACAGACGTTTTTTTGAGGCATCATGGATGCACTACTATCAAGGAAAATACTATTTTTCGTATTCTACGGGCGATACACATTTTGTTTGTTATGCCACGGCTGATAACCCTTACGGGCCGTTTACGTACCAAGGTCGAATTCTGAATCCTGTAGTAGGTTGGACATCCCACCATTCTATTTGTGAAGTAGAGGGGAAATGGTATCTTTTTTACCACGATTCGAGCCTTTCCAAGGGCGTTACGCACCTCCGAAGTATCAAAGTAGCCGAACTTAAACATGATGCCGAAGGTAAAATTCAGACCATAGAGCCGTATGGGTAATGGTTGAATCATTCTAAAACAATGCGTTAAAAAAATTAGAACAATACAAACGATACACGTATGAAGAAAGGTATTCAATGGCTCATTTTTAGCTTTTTTACGCTGATAGCCACTTTTTCAGAAGCGCAACTTACCCTCAAAGAAGCCTATAAAGATGCCTTCAAAATGGGGGTGGCGGTCAATGATGCCATCGTTTCGGGACGAGATAAGGCCTCTCAGAAAATCGTAGTAAAGCAATTTAATACCATTACCCTCGAAAACTCTATGAAAGCGGGGCTTATTAATCCACAACCTGGGGTTTTTAAATATGAGCCAGCCGATGCGTACGTTGAGTTTGGAAAGAAAAACAACATGTTCGTCATCGGGCATACGCTGGTTTGGCATAACCAAACCCCTGCGTGGTTTTTTCAGGACGACAGCGGTAAGCCCAAATCCAAAGAAGCCGTTGCCGAGCGGTTGCAAGAGCATATTAAAACCGTAGCGGGTCGGTATGCTGGCAAAGTGCAAGCTTGGGACGTGGTAAATGAAGTCATTGACGACGACGGGAGTTATCGCCCCACTACGTGGGTGAAAGGCATTGGAGATGGCGACGAACTGGTAAAATTGTCGTTCAAATACGCCGCGCAATACGCCCCCAACACCGAATTATACTACAACGATTTTAATGCTTGGCGGCCGTCGAAGCGGGATGGGATTGTCAAAATGGTAAAAATGTTACAAAAAGAAGGCATCAGAATTGACGGGATTGGCATACAAGGGCATTGGGGGTTGAACTATCCCAAAACCGAGTACATCGAAGCCGCGATTGATGCTTATGCGGCATTGGGCTTGAAGGTGATGATTACAGAGTTGGACGTGGACGTGCTGCCGCTCACCAAAGAAGGACAGATAATTGGACAGGGCATGAGTGAAAAACAGTTTCAAAACGAAGAATTTAAAACGTTTTTAGATCCTTATTCCAACGGCTTACCCGACTCGGTGCAGAAGGCTTTAGCAGATAGATATGCCCAACTTTTTGAGATTTTTTACCGTAAAAGAGACAAAATTGACCGCGTAACCATGTGGGGTATCCACGATGGAATGTCGTGGAAAAACGACTATCCGATTCCGAATCGCACCAATTATCCTATGCTCTGGGATAGAAATAAACAACCCAAACCAGCTTTCGATGCCATTCTGAAAGTTCCCCAAAAGTCAAAGTGAGTTAGCCAATGCTCATTTCTTTCAACTTTTATTATAAACAATGAAGCCTTTCTTGATTTTTGCCTTTTTTCTGGGCCTTGCCGTAGCGGTCCAAGCCCAAATCCGTTTGCCCAAGCTGATTTCAGACAACATGGTTTTGCAACGAGATCAACCCATCAAAGTTTGGGGCTGGGCCGCGCCAAAAGAGAAAATTGTGTTGAATTTCAACAAAAAATCATTCAAAACTACGACCGCCGACAACGGAAAATGGGAAATTCAGCTTCCGCCACAATCGGCTGGAACGGGCTACGAAATGATTTTGAAAGGCCAAAATGAAATCAGCATCAAAAATATAGCCTTTGGTGATGTGTTTTTGTGTATTGGACAATCAAACATGGTGCATCAAATGGACATTCACAACATCACCTATGCCAAAGACATCGAAACGGCCAATTATCCAGAAATCAGGCATTTATTTATCCCAACTCGAACAAATTTGGTAGGTAAACAAAATGATTTAGGCGATGTTGTGGCTTGGAAATCCGCCAATCCAAAAGATGTAGGGCGGTTTTCGGCAGTTGCCTATTTCTTTGCTCGACATATTCAGGAAAAATATAAAGTTCCAATTGGGCTTATAAACGCCAGCGTGGGTGGCACACCCATTGAGGCATGGATTTCGGAATCAGGTTTTCAGAATTTTCCTGAATTAGTTAATACAATTGCCAAGAATAAAGATACGGCTTCGGTCAATCGGGCCAATCGCCCCATTTTCGCAAATGCGGGACCAAGAAATGTGCCGATTGATTTGGGAATGATCGAAAAATGGTTTTCGCCCGATTCAAAGTCGCAACATTGGCGACCAATCAACATTCCAGGCTATTGGGAAGACCAAGGATTGAAAGATTTGAATGGTACGGTTTGGTACAAAAAAGAAATCGATATTCCCAAAAACATGACCGAAACGACTGTCAAAGTACATTTAGGCAGGATTGTGGATGCCGACGAATTGTACATCAATGGAAACAAAGTGGCACAAACTACCTATCAATATCCACAGCGGCGTTACAATTTACAGAAGGGAGTGTTGAAAGAAGGTAAAAATTTGTTTGTCATAAAAGTGAGCAATACCGCTGGTAAAGGCGGTTTTGTGCCCGATAAACCTTATATGATTGAGGCAAATGGGCAAACACTCGACCTAAAAGGTACTTGGGAATACAAAGTGGGGGAAGTCTATCGTCCTCGAAATTTTGGTTTCGGTGGTGGTATCGTAGCACAAAACCAACCAACGGCTCTGTATAATGCGATGGTTGCTCCTGCCGAAAACCTTAATCTTAAAGGAGTATTGTGGTATCAGGGCGAGTCAAATGCAGGTAGACCCGCCGAATACGAAGCTTTACAGGTGGCTCAAATCAATAATTTAAGACAGAATTTTAGGAATCCGAACTTGCCATTTTTGTTTGTGCAGTTACCTAATTTCATGGATTACAACTACTTACCCTCTGAAAGCGATTGGGCAAAATTGCGTGAAGCCCAACTACACGCGGCTCTAAAATCATCCAATACGGCTTTGGTCGTAGCGATTGATTTAGGGGAATGGAATGATATTCATCCCGATAACAAAAAAAGTGTAGGCGATAGATTGGCAATAGCAGCTTCAAATCTGATTTATGGCGAAAAAATAGAACCATCTGGGCCTGTTTTTAAGCAACAAATCATTGAAAACGATAGAATTATCCTCGAATTTGACCACGTCGGTAAAGGGCTTTCGACCAATGATGGAGAGAAGTTAAGTGATTTTTCGGTGGCAAGTTTCGATAAAAAATTTGTTTGGGCAGATGCCAAAATTGAGAATAATAAAATCATTGTTTCGTCAAGCGAAATAAAAAATCCGAAATACGTGCGATATGCCTGGGCAGACAACCCCATTAATCCCAATCTTTTCAACGCCGATGGTTTGCCAGCTTCTCCTTTTAGAACAGATGGCGAAGATTTGGACCAGACCAAGCCTTGGAAAGGTAAAAAATGTGCAGTAGTACTGACCTATGATGATGCCCTCAATGTGCATCTCGACCACGCTGTTACATTGCTCGACTCCCTTAATTTAAAAGGAACGTTTTATATAACAGGTTCATTTCCAGGATTCAAAAATCGACTCAATGACTGGAAACGAGCCGCCGAGCGGGGTCACGAACTGGGCAATCATACGCTGTTTCATCCTTGTGATGCTTCCCGGCCGGGACGGGGTTGGGTGAATCCTGAAAATGACCTCAGCAAGTACTCTCTCAAACGCATCACCGACGAAATCCGCCAGACCAATACCTTGCTCGAATCGGTGGACGGAAAAAAACAACGGACATTTGCGTTTACCTGCGGCGATACCAAAGTGGGCGGAGTGGAGTTTATAGAAGAACTTAAAAAAGACCTTGCTGGCGCCAGAGCCGTACGTGCTCGTATGCAAAAAATGGAGGAAATAAATCCTTATGATTTCGACTCTTACATGATTAATGGCGAAACGGGCGAACAACTCATAAAACTTGTTAAACAAGCCCAAAATGAGGGGAAATTACTGGTTTTTCTGTTTCATGGCGTAGGTGGAGAACACTCGTTGAATGTTTCGTTGCCTGCTCACCGTGAGCTACTTATGTATCTTAAAGAAAACGAAAATGAGATTTATGTTGACACGATGCTCAACCTAGCAGAACATACTAAGGCCCTGAAAAAATAAGTTTATAACGGGTGAGCAAAGCTTCTACTTTTGACTCAAAGTATTGGAATCGGTCATCACCCATGCCTGCTAGTTTTTTCCATAAAAGCGGGCCTTTTCAACTAACTGTGTCAAATTTTTGTAACTGTTTGATTGGCAATAGTGAATTTTTTAAAAGCATAGTTGAGTGAAAACATCCTTTAAATGACACAGTTGTATGAATACTCTCGTATTATCCATGAGCACATTTATCATGGCTCTTTGGGAAGTGCTTCGGAATTTTTAATGTGTCTAGCCTTCTGTGGAATGCTACACTATAAATTATCCAGCGACTTTCGCTGTTTATCCCTCAACTGTTTAAATTGACTTGGCGTCATGCCAGTCACGGACTTAAACTGGGTTGATAAATAGGCCAAACTGCTGTAATTGAGCAGGTCCGCAATTTGGGAAAGCGATAGCTCATCATACACCAGCAACTCCTTGACTCGTTCGGTTTTTTGGTTAATGATAAACTGTTCAATCGTTATACCCTCAACTTCTGAGAAAAGCGTGCTAAGGTAGCGGTAATCTCGGTTGACTTTTTCGGCGAGGTATTCGGAGTGTTTTTGTCGACGTAGCCCGTCGTTTTGCTGATGTACTAATTCGACAATGGCCGTTTTGACCAGTTCGATAAGTTGCTGTTTTTTATTGCTCAGCAACTCAAAATCGTGCGTAAGCAAACGTTCAGCGATGCTTTCGAGTTGTGCCTCCGTGGCTGGTTTTTTGAGGGTAACTTCCCCCAATTCAACCGTGAGGACTTCGTGCCCGAGGGCTTCAAGTTCTTGGCGGACCACTGTTTTACAGCGACTGCACACCATGTTTTTAATGTACAGTTTCATCCCAACTAGGTGATAAGAATAGTGAAGACCAAGCGTCTCTCATCGTGCACCAATATGCATACATCGCAAATCCTGTACTTGACAGCAGTACCTGAAATGCCATGTACAAACATAAAATACGCTTGAAGAGAGTCATTTGCGGTTTTGTATTATATGCTGCAAATATACAACACTGTAAACTCTGTCTTCATTACACGTTTGCCTGAATCATTTGCAGAATTTTCAGATTATGGCTGTAACTGATAAAATTAGGCCTATTTTATAAGAATCGCGGTTAAGTTTTTGGCAGTTGATAACGGCATTACCCAGCTCAGCGGACGGGAGTAGCAGTTGAACCCTATAAAGCATGTACTGTAAGTACATCCATCGGCGAGTTAGCTGCTATTTTACCGGCACCACTACAAAAACTAAACTACTTGACCTTGACAATGACTTTTCCTTTGGCACGACCATTTGCTACATAAGTCATTGCTTCGTTTGTTTGTTGAAACGGAAAAACCTTGTCGACAATTGGGCGAATAACACCAGATTCAATCAACAAACTAATTTCAGATAATTGTTTTCCGTTAGCTTGCATAAACAAAAAGGAATAATCTACATTAAGTTTTTTCGCTTGCTTTTTCACCTTTCTGCTCAAAAAGAAAAACGCTGTTTTCAAAAACCAAGACAATCCAAGTTCTTTTGCGAAAGTAGCATCGGGCGGACCTGATATAGAAATGACTTTTCCGCCTGACTTCAATATTTTCATGGACTTTTCAAGCGTTTTTCCGTCCTGACTATTCAATACCAAATCGTAATCTTTGAGTATCGTTTCAAAATCCTGTGTTTTGTAATCAATCACAATATCAGCACCAAGACTTTTCACTAAATCAAAATTATCCGCACTTGTTGTTGTGGCGACAGTTGCGCCCCAATGTTTTGCCAACTGAATAGCAATCGTTCCGACACCGCCGGAACCTGCTTGTATAAATACTTTTTGACCTTTTTTGAGTTTTGCCTTTTCTACGAATGCCTGCCAAACCGTTAAAGCGACCAACGGAATGGAAGCCGCTTGTTCCATTGAAATGTTTTTTGGTTTCAATGCGACATCATTTTCATTGATAGCAATGTATTCTGCAAATGTGCCAATTTTAAAATCAACAGGTCGGGCAAACACTTCATCACCAACTTTGAACTGTCTAACTTTTGAGCCGACTTTAGTTATTATACCAGCCACATCGTGACCTAAAATCAAAGGAAATTTATACGGAAGCAAAAGCTTAAACTCTCCCGTTTTTATTTTAGCATCCAGCTGATTGACACTTGCCGAATGAATTTCTACCAAAACCTCATTTTCATTTATAATCGGCTCGGGAAAATCAACCAATTGTAGTGTATCTTCTGTACTATACCGTTTTATTGTAAATGCTTTCATTTTTTATTTTTGATATTGTGCAAGCTGTGTTCCGTTTTTTACAAAGGTTAATGTTTCTGCTATTTCATATGCATGAATTGTTGAACAGAAAACCGACAGTCTGTTTGAAAGTTTTTTTAATTCTTCACTACTGAAAAAACTTTTCATTGCAGCATCATTGCTAAATCCCAATATTAACGATGCCTGAAACTGTACTTCTGGTGCGTTGTCGTGGGCTACATTTGGCGTATTCCATTGTTCTTGTTTCCATGGATTATATGCTTTGTTTCTCAATTCTTTAAGCATACCTGTATTGGCAAGTGCAGGCGTAAGTTCGTCATTGATAAAATTTTTAAAATCTTTATCACTTATGCCGTCCTTTTTTTTAAAAAATACCATACTTCTAGCTTCAATTTTTTCACTTGGTTGGGCTACACTGTACCATTTAGAATTTTTTGGAAAAGCTGCATAAAGAATAGTTCGCTTAAACAAATTTACTTCATCGGCATAGGCAAGTTTATTTTGTTTTTTACCTCTAAATACTGAAAATAGATTTTTTAAAGTAACATCTGCTACACCATCAATTTTACGGTTTGTAGGTATCGTGGTTTCTACACCACTTATTGGTTGCCAAAGTCCAGAGTTATTTTCCACAAAATGTATTTGACGGTATTCCCAAAGCCCTTTATTGGCAGAAATTATTTTTGAATGTGGACCTTTCCACCTGTCCATTCCTGCTTGACGAGCTTTATCAGTACGCATCCATAACAATATAGAGGATGACAAATGCTTTTCTGCTCTGATATTTGTAGCCACAGTTTTAGCCTTTGCCTCTGTATTTTGAGCAAAGGTGTCTGTTCCCACAACTATACTCAATAAAAGTACTGCTATTATTTTTTTCATTTTGAATTTACTATTTAAGCTGTTTAAAAATTACGATGCAAAAAAGATTAAAGCCCTCTTTACAAAATCATCGTGATGTTGAAATATCGCTCCGTGTGCTGCATTTTCGTAAATATGTAATTGAGCATTAGGCAATCTATTTGCTAAATCGTAAGAATTTGGGGTAGGTACCATACGGTCATTATCGCCATTAATAACCAATACAGGAAGTGTAAATTTTGATAAATCGGCTGGTTCCTCGTGCCCCCAAGTTGCAATGGCTTTCAGCTGTATTTGTAATGTTTTTAGTCTCGCAGGAATATCACGGTTTTCAGTTCGTTCTTTTATGCGTTTTAAGAACTCACGAGCTGCTGATTTTCCACTTGATGATGAATTAAAAAACAAGAAAAATTTAGGGTCAACAAAATTTAAGTACCCCTTGAAAATATCCCAGTAGGTTAATTTTACTACATCGCTTATTCCTTTTCCACCTCTTGGTCCTGTTCCTGCAAGAATAATTTTGCGAACAAGATTGGGAGCGATTTCCATTAATTCCTGAGCAATAAAACCACCCATAGAAAATGCCATAATATCAATTTTTTCGTAGCCTAAAGCTTGAATAAAAGCAAGACTATCTTTTGCCATTTCTTGAATTGATTTTGCATCTTCGCCCGAAGTCTCACCTACACCACGATAATCAAAAGAAATAATTTCGTATTGTGCAGCCATACTATCCATTATTCTCGGGTCGCAATTATCCAAATTCGAGGTTAAGTGATTAAAATATATAACTGGGATATTTTTTTTTGCGCCAAGTCTTCGATAGGCAAATTTTATACCATTTGCAGCAGTAATAAACTGTGTTGGTACTGTTGCGTAAGTTAAGTTTTGTGTTGCCATTTTTTATTTTTAAGAATTGTTTAATTGTTTAAGAATTGTTTTTTCTAACATACCATATGCAAAGTGTTGTAACGTAATTAATACAGATAAGCCTTTTCCAACCAAATTTCTAAATTTAGGCTTATCTGTTTCAACCACTTTAAGCACTTTTTCTGCAACCATTGCGGGGTCTTCAGCTTGTTGTACTATTAAATTTGTGTATTTCTCATTTTTGTTCCTTAATGCATTGTAATCTTCAATTTTATTTAAGGTTGTTGATGAATTATTCAAAATATTTGTTTTGAAAGAACCAGGTTCAATCATAGCTACACGAATATTAAACTCAGTTAATTCATAGCGCAATGCCTTGAAATACCCTTCCAAAGCATGTTTGGAAGCTGCATAGTAAGAAGTATTAGGAAATGCTACAAGCCCAGTAATTGAACCTACAGTTATTATTTTACCATGTTTTTGTTTTCTAAAATATGGCAATACAGCATTCGTCACTTTAATGGTACCCCAAAAGTTTGTTTCAAATTGCTTTCTACCTAACTCGATAGGTATTTCTTCAGCAATACCAGTAACTAAAAAGCCAGCATTATTGATAAGAACATCTAATTGACCTATTTCTTCGAAAATTCTTTCGGGCAAAGTGGTTATTGACTGTTCTGAATCAAGGTCTAATGCTATCATTTTGAAAGGAAACTTTGCTGCATACTTTTCAGGGTTACGACTCGTACCAATTACATTGTAACCCTTTCTGTGCAGCTCGTTGGCGACTAACAAACCAAAGCCAGAAGATGCTCCTGTTACTAAAATATTTTTCATTTTTATTTGTTTCATTTTTTAATCTGTAAATTTGCTTGCAAATTGCAAGTGCAAATATACAAACAACTTTCAAAATGCAAGTTAATTTTTAAAATATTTTATGGAAACGAATAAAAAAAGGTCTGATTGCCCATTGAGTAACTCACTTGACATATTTGGCGACAAATGGTCGTTGCTTATTATTAGGGACTTAATGTTTTTTAAAAAATGTACTTATAAAGATTTTTTAAGCTCGGCAGAAGGCATTGCGACCAATATTTTAGCGTCAAGACTGAAAGGGCTTGAAGAAAATGGTATAATTGAAAAATCAGCCCACCCCGACAGTAAGGCTAAAATTTTGTACAGACTGGCCCCAAAAGGAATTGACTTACTGCCAATAATTATGGAAATTTATATTTGGTCGGACAAGTATTTCACTATGCCAGCAGATATAAAAGAGACAATCAAAGAGGCAAAAAAAGACAAGGAAAAATTTGTAAGACAGGTAACGAAAGAGTTGACAATCAAGATGATGGAGAAAAAAACAGCCACGGATAACTAAGTATTCGTAGTGGTGGAAAGCCAAACCATGAAGGTGCCCATATTCATAGCGATTGAACGAAACCTTTGGTAGCGCTGAGTGCCAAGATGTTTGTTCTGGATTTATCGTTGGGTGAGGAGATATTCCGCGAGCTGGTTTTTGCCCGCTTTTTGAGGGCGAGCCTTGCGGTTTAGAGGCTGTTTTTGTGGTGTGTCAGTCTCATAAAACGGGGGTTTAATTATACATTTTTTTGGCACTTTTTAAACTCCAAAAATGGTCTATAATCCACCTTGTTAGTAAATAAAACTTGTATACCAATCAAAGTATAATTAATAATGAAAATTATTGATTAACTCTATACAAAAGCTGATTGGATGCAATGCGTTTCGGTGGTAACGCCCAACCATAAATGCTGAAAATTTAGAATTTCGGTGGGATGCCATCACCAAAGCGGTGTGAAAAGAATCATCGCCTTCAGTTCCATTAGAATTGATGATACACCCTTGCGTCGAGCCTGAAAATGGCGACGACTTTCCGAACTTTCTACGTTAAAACCAATAAGACCTAATCTCTTGTAACCATCAAATCAGTGAAATAGCCTTCGGTGCCTACGTCTACAAATAGGCCTAATGCTCCTGCGGTATTTTCACCCAATTTTAAGTCGTTCACTACCAAAGAAGGCTGTTGGTTGTCATTCAAAAACAATTTGGCTTGGTTGCCTTTCACTACAATTTTCATTTTTAGCCACTCATTAAGCCCCATATCGGCATACGATTCGTATTTTTCGGGAGACTCTTTGCGTAGGCGGTCAAATTTGAAATCAGGAAACGCAAAGTATTGAATAGAATGATTGCGGCGTACTTGGTCGTCGGCTCGGCCATTGGTTGGGCGAATATAAATACATTCAAAAGCAGAATTTTGTTCGTTGATTCTGAAGGCTATGCCGATAAATCCTCGGTCGGAAGGGCGAGCCGTTTTCAATAAACGGCTCAGTACTTTTACTTCAATCGTTCCATCTTGGAAATCAACGTCTTTAATTTTTACAAACGTAGCTTCGTCAACGGCTTTTATGGTAGAATCTTTGATGATTTTTAATACATCTTTGCTTTCTAGCCTTTCGATAGACATATACACCTGATTAGCCACGAGATTGTTTGGGGTTAGCTTGATACTTTGAGCTAACAAATCAATGGAAAGTAGCAATAAGCCGCTAATGAATACACAATTGAAACCTTTCATCGCCTTTTAGTCAATTTTGTTGTAACCGCACATTTTGGTTCTTAGAATCAATCATCTTAGTTCTTTAAAAAAGGAACAACACTTGCCCAAACTGCCGCAAAATTTTCAAGAAACACCACATGACCAGTATTGGGAATAATACATAACTGGCTGTTTGGTAGCATATTATAAGCATTGATTACAGTTGAAAGCGGTGCGTTTTGGTCTAATTCACCAGCCATAATCAGGACTGAACATTTTATTGAACCAAACAATTCTTTGCTGGCGGTCATGGTATTATAGAAAACTTCCATTTTTGCCCAAAAATCCTCTAATTTTTCTGGTTCAGGCATGAGGGCTTTTTGTTGCGTCCAATATGCCTTATCTGTGTTCAATAATTCTTTGGGATTAAACACTACTTTTCTTAACCCTGGTATTTGTTCGCCCGCCCCAATCGCGATCATTTTCTTTATTCTTTCGGGATACATACTTGCTACTTTATAGCTTGTATAAGCCCCTTCGCTAAAACCTAAAATAACAACTTGTTCTTTTGTAACGGCATTGATAACTGCCATCACATCATCGGCTTTTTGTTCGTACGTAACAGGTTCAGTGCCTATTTCAGATTTTCCATGTCCACGTGTAGAAACGGCTATTACTTGAAAATTTTTAGAAAGACTGTCAATAAATTCGGCCATTTCGATGGTAGAACCTAATATTCCGCCGTGAAGAAGGACAATCGGCTGCCCTTTGCCATACACTTCATAATAGATTTTTCCATCTTTGGTTTGGGCATAATGCCCCGCTTTGGCATTTGCTCCATAGGGCATTTTATTGACTACGGATGGCGGTTGAAAGGCCCTTCTTAAATTTTGTTGCCCGTATACATACGAGCAACAAAGTAGAAGAGATATTACTGAAATTAGTCTATTATACATCTCAAAAAGGATTAGAACAATTTCTCATTTGGTGGTTTTACGCCAGCCAAGCGCAAATAAATAGTACATTGTCCACGATGGTGTGTTTGATGTTCAAAACACTTTGCTACCGCCATTCCTTTGGTCATGTCAAATCTTCCAAACAATTTAATGCTTTCGTTCAATTGCGCGGGAGTCATTTTTTTGAGGCCATTGATAACAAAATCATAACCCTCCAAGACGATTTTCGTCACATTAGCTTTCGATTTATCGGTGCTTTTTTCCAATTCTCCTGGTCCATAAGGGCTTTTTTCACCCGTTGCTGCCGAAACAAACCCATAGTTGGCGTCGCTCAAATGCAACATTTGTTCAGCAAACGAACGAATATCAGGCGTGGGTTTCAAAGCATAGCCTGATTCGGGCATGGCATCGAGGTATTCTTTGGTGTAGGCTTTGGCACGTTCCCACTCTTTCACCAATTCATCCACGGAGGCTTGGGCATTGGCCAAAAACGAGATTCCTAAAACAAAACAAAGGGTGGCAACAATTTTCGTGATTTTCATAATTGATTGTTTGAAAGGTGAATAAAGGTGGTATCGGTTAAACTTTTTTTGTGGCTTCGGCTAAAGTGACGGTTTTGCCCAGCGCTCCAAATTCGTGCAAATCTCCAAATACTTCCAACCGAATGGATTGATCAAGATTGCCCACACGCACTGGTTCAAAACCCGCATCGACAATCAATTCTTCAATTTGTCCGTCAATGCTTCGGTCGCCGGTGGCATAAAACAGCACTGCTAACTCAGGCTTTTGCCCAGAAGCATTGGCCAGTGAAGCCGCCCCCAATGTGCCAAATGCCTTTGCTAATTTAGCATTTTTTGGAATGAGTGCCGCATTGAGTTGACCTGCTGATTCGGCGGCACCGATGGTTTTAATAAATCCTCCTTTTTCGTCGGGAGCAATCGGATTGGAAGGGTCAACAATGATTTTACCTGCTAGTTGGGTGGCATATTGCTTCAAAAATGATTGAATGGAATCGAACCAAATGGCCAAAATGATAATGTCAGCTTCGTGAAGGGCCGCTTCAATTTCCATGGGTTGGGCCAAATCGCCTAACTCCTGAGCCAGACTTTGCGCATTTGAAAAATCCCGAGCGGCCAAAATCACGGCTCGATTTCCATTGGTGAGATTGGTGGCGACTACGCGGCCGATATTGCCTAAGCCAATGATGGCTACTTTAGCTTCTGTGGTCTTTGTCATGATCATGTATTGTTTAATTGACCATGCAAAGGTCCGACCAATTGTCGGAACCCACCAATAAACTATCTTAAGAAAGAGCCTTAAGATAGTTTAAGGTTAGCGCTTTCAGTAGCGATATCTTTTCGAATTTTGCTTAAAAATTCTGGAGTAATGCCCAAGTAGGAAGCAATTTGTGTATTGGGTAGCCGTAAAGCGAGTGTGGGGTATTGCTCCTGAAAAGCCAAATACCGCTCCAAAGCCGTAGAGCTAATGTTTTGCAATACCCGATTTTGCAATTCTACATACTTGTTTTCAACAATAACCTTAAAGATTCGATTGAGTTTAGGGATATTGTTGTAGAGAAAATACAAATCCTGTTGTTCGATTTGCAGAATAACGGCGGGTTCGATGGCTTCGATGAATAACTTGCTCTGCTTTCCTGAATGAAAACTGCCAATATCGGCAATCCAATCATTTTCAATCGCAAATTGAATGTTATGTTCGGTTCCTTTGGTATCTACGCCAAACATTCTAAAACAACCACTTATTACGAACGTATAGTGTTTGCAGGGAAAACCTTCTTGCAAAATAAACTGACGCCGCTTAACCGAACGCTGAATGACTCGGCTTGTCAATAATTCTTTATCACTTTCATTAACAGGTAGATAGGTCTCAAAATGGTCAATAAGGGGTTGAATCGTCATGGCTTAAATGGGTAGGATTTTGAGAATTTGTCCCAAGTATAATTGTGATTTTTGAATACAGAAAGACCAGTGAAATTGGGTTCACTGGTCTTTTCTTAAAATTATACGAAAACTTGTCAACTAATTTAGTACTTGTCAGAAGTAAAAAATTAAAAAGCTGGTTATGCAGATGCTATAACTTGAATTATTTTTTTGACAAAGAATTAATCCAAGCGGCAATTTTTAAGGCATCTCCTTTTGAAACTTGCGGCATGGCAGGCATGGGTGTGGCATAATCTGGCCAGTTTTCAGGCTTCGGGGCATAAATCAATTCTACGATTTTTGCATCGCTGTATTTACGCTTTGCCACATCTATATACGACGGACCTACCACTTTTTTGTCGGTTGCGTGACAAGCAAGACAAGTGTTTTTTGCCAAAAGCGGTTTGACTTCTTCCCAAGTTGGGGCTTTTTTTGCCGTGGCCGTTTTGGTTGATGCAGGTGCAGGTTCTTTACCTTTTCCGTCGGGAGAAACGTGTTCTTTTACGGGCGCTGTAACGGTTGCTTTTACCTTACCCGAACGTGTCGTTTTCAATTCTGAAACTTTCAATTTCTCACCGTCAGGAATGTTATTGAGTGTGTAATATGCGTCTGGATGGACCAGTGACCAATAATTACCCGCGGCGCGTACCCCTTCAAGTTGAATTTTATGAACAAAATACTGACGCATACCATCCAAAACGATTCTCACTTTTTTACCATCTTCCGACAATTTTACGCCTTTTACCGTCACATCTTTTGTGTCAATCTGAGGACTGCCGTAAACAGGATAGTGTTTGTAGAGGTAGCTGCTCACTTTATAAGAATCAAGGTCTTCGGCTGATTTACGATCTACTGGCAACGTAAATTCGATTTCAAAACCGTCGGGCATGGCCTTTACCGTGTACATTTCAAACGGCATCTTACCATTCCAAACCAAACGCTGTAAGCCTTGATTGGCATCGCCTGCCGAACCCCAACCACGGTTGGTTTCACCCACAAACATAGAGCCGTCTTTGGCGAAAGTCATTCTCAAAACGCCCGACTGAAATCCACTGCGGAAACCAATAGAGGCACCTTGGTATTCACCTTTTACTTTTTCGAGAACTACCCGCATAATGTTACTTTGACCTTGGTCGCCCACAAAAACCTGACCCGTAAACGGCCCAAAATCACCGTTTGTCTCGTCCATGATAAGCTCGGCCGTCGAAACACCGTGCACACCATAAGGCAACCAAACGGCAGGAAGCTGCACCATGTCATATTTTTCTTTCAACTGATACAAAAACTGGGGTGTTTCGTTACGGGTGTTTTCGGGTTTGATGGCGCGGTTGTTGGCATCTCTTTCTTGGCGGTTATCCCGTTCGCCAAAGAATTGTTTTTCGGTTAATTTTACTGGAGAATTTGGCGATTCAGCCCATTTCAATCCCGCAGGGTGGCCCATGAACCCTCCTTTTTTTACGGGAAAAATCCCGCCAGTTCCCATCCAATCTCCTTGATTGTCGGTGTACCAAAGTTCGCCTTTAATCATACTGATACCTGCTGGAGAGCGAACACCCGTGGCGTATGGTTCGTATTTTCCGTCTGGTGTAATACGAAATATCCAACCACGCCCAGGAACCCGGCTTTCGCCTCTCCACCATTCTTCGTCGCCGAATGCTACGTTGCCGCTTACAAAAAAGCTTCCGTCTGGGGCTACTTTTGGCCCGAATGAGTATTCGTGGTAGTGACCTGATAAGGCCCAAGCGTGTACGGTTTCGTAAATATCAGCTTTACCGTCGCCGTTTTTGTCAATCAATTTTGTCAATTCACCACGTTGTGCGCAGTACAAAAATCCATCTTTGTAAGCAAGGCCTAAAATCTCGTGCAAACCCGTAGCGAACTTTCTGAAATAAGGCGTACGACTTGTAGGGTTATCTACAATCCATACTTCTCCCCGGCGGGTTGAGATTCCCAATGAGCCGTTGGGCAAAGTAATCAAGCCACCGACTTCCAATATAATTCCCTCGGGGATGGGCGGGGTAATGATTTTATAAAAATCTTCTTCTTTCGGTGATTCTTGCGCTTTTACCATTGACAGCGTCGCCAAAAGTAGTAAGGCTATTTGAGCAATTTTTTTCATTGTCATTATTTTGAGTTGTCTAGCAACATTTGTTAAGTAAGCGTTGCCTGATAATCTGTTAATTAAAAAGTAATGATTTGCAGACTATTTTTAGAAAAGGATGGCATATTTAACCGCCCCGTTTGTTACAGGAACAATTAATTCCTGACCGCCACTCACGTTTTTGATTTGTGGCACCACCGATTTGTCGGCTATTTGGATAAAATAGGACTTGTTGTTAACCGAGTACAGCCCTTCCGAAACCATTTCGATGTTGGTTCCTTCGGCGACTCTCGCTACTAGGTTTTCGACTGGTTTTGCCAATTTTACTTCACGTTCAAAATATTTGTTGTCTACAACCGAAAGACGGTCTGTAACGGGCGAGCCGAAAGCGATATAGTTGAATGTCGGAGCGTCAGCATCATCCAAGGCATATCCTTTGGGGAGGTAGCCGCTACCAGTGGTATCTGCCTGCCATGCCGACTGACCATTTACTTTTCCAAGAAACATTTCATTGTTCAAAAGTGTCACACTACCACGTGGGCGCGACGAACCATCACCACGGCTGTGCCACATTGGGGTGGCGTCGAGGAATTCACCGCGCCAAACCTGTAATAAAGCACCTTTGTCGAGGTCGTAGGTATAGTGCAGATTGGCGGGACTTCCCACCGAAACAGCATGAACAATGCGGGTATTCTTAGCTTCGGGGGTCTTTTTGAAATCCATGAAACTGCGCATAACCGTATTGGTAGGTGCAGTTACGAGTATCGGATCTACTCCACCGCCGGTAGTAACCGAACTGGCGGTACTTAAAGACATCTCTCTAAAGCCCGGACCAGAAACCCAAACTGCTAAACCTGGTCGCATATAGCCTTCGGTTTTGCTGTTGAAAACTTCAATGGTATGTGCTCCCGCCGTGAGGTTTACTTTTCCTTGACGCATTGCATTTCTTGATTCTGCTGGGATTACATCTTTGCCATCAATTTTGAGGTAAGCATTGCCCGCCGCCTGCAATTTGAAAGTGTACTCACCGTCGGTGGCAGCGGTGTATTTCCCGTTATAAACGTAAGCGAAGTTGTTGTTGTCTTTCAAAATTTCCCAAGAAAGGGCTTCCTTTTTACCCGTTTCGGCCACTTTTTGTTTTGAGAAATCTTCGTTAGCCGTAAAAGTGCCATAATACGTTTTATAAGTAAGGTCCGATAATGTCCCTGGTTTTTTGTCAAAATTGTTGATGGCAATATTTTTAATTGCCAAAGAACCATGATCTCCCTGAATGCGCAACGGACCAGAAGCTACGTCTTCTTTGGTCAGTGAGCCGCGTGTGGGACCGCTTACTTCTACGTTTTCGTGAATGGTTACACCGTTCAGAACAATCTTAAGAAACACCGCATTGGCGATTTTTTTCCCTGCGGCATCAAAGCGAGGGGCCTGATATGATATTTTGATGTTTTGCCATAAACCTGGCGCTTTTGCTACGTTAAAACGGGGAGCATATCCTTCATATCCTTTTTCACCTTCTGGTTTGGCATCATTCCAACGCTCATAAATACCGCCATTGTCGTTGTATTTAGCCGTTTTTTTACCCCAACTGTCAAAAAGCTGTACTTCATAGTTTCCCTGAAGATAAATGCCCGAATTGGATTCTTTGGTAAGCATGAAATCTAATTCTAGGTCTAAATCTCCGTGTTTGAAATTTGACACAAGCTCATATTCTTGGCCATATTTCCCTTTTTCGTGAATACAAACAAGAATGCCTTTGCCTGGTTTGGATTCTAAAACATTGACTTTAGAAATATCGGCAGTGACGTCACCAGCAATAGACCAATTGTTGGCTTTGTTGGTAAAGGCGCTGAGGTCATTGAGAGGGACAGCTGTTTGTGCAAAAACAGATGACGCAACAATCACTCCCGGAACGCAGGCGATAAATTGCGAAAAAATACTTTTGGGTTTGAACATAGAATGGTTATTCAATTGATAATTAATAAATTAATTCGTTTTAGGTCAAAAGCCGCCGTTTGACATAAGATACTAATTGCCCTATACTTAGACAAAAAAGTTTAAGAAGTTGATGGTGCGGTTTTCAATCCAAACTGCAAAAGTAATTCATATTTTGAGATTGATGGAATCTAGTGTATCTATTCTGGTTGGGATGATGACACTGATTTATATCAAGAAATAATTATGCATGGGCTATTTTTTTGACTATTATGTTTTATCAGTTTAATTTTTTGATTATTATCAATTTTATAACGGCATTATAACGACATAAAATTGACAAATAAATTTTCGAAACATAGAATACCAGTAAAATGTTCTTATCCGTCCCATCCTAAAACCCTGAGCTGACTTTTGAGTGATTTCTCTAAAACTTCAAACTCCCGATCCATTTCTTCAAAAAGCGTTTGCCTCGCCTGCTTCACTTTAGAGAAAACCATTCCTTGAACCATCCCCTTTTTCATATTTTCGGCAATCGTTTGTCCTGGGTCATAAAAACGGCTGTTTTTAACTGAATTATGTATCTCTGTGCGCAATATTTCATCTTCGTTCAGTATCTTCTCAACCATCCGTTTTTGGGTTTCATAATGCCCCACCTGTAATTGCTCCAACTCAGCCGCCAAACGCTTCAACAAATGATGGGTTTGCTTTTGTTGTTCTACTACTTGCTGTTTTTCTTGTTTCGTCTCTTCTACCAAATCAAACAGATTAGATTGAATCATCATTTTCTGTAAGTATCCCATTGGGTTTCGAATCTTGCCTCCCAAAGCAATTTGATTTTTGAGCAGCGTTATGCGCTGACGAACATGCTCGGGCGAGAACTGAATAAGCCAGTCTTTTACCGTCTGTATATTTACGCCTTTAAATTCCTTCAGTAAACTGAAAATTTCAAGTGCTTCCTGAGACTCCTTGGGCACAACTGGTAGTTGTATCATCGAATCAACAATGATATTGCTGGGTAATTCTTCGGTGAAATCAGCATTTCGCTCAATAAAGAAAATAATCGCATAAACCGCCTTACCTTTCTTTTCCTCTTCAAACGTAAAACGGATGTCCGTAAATTCTGAAAGATCCTCCTGGGCTTTAATAATTACCCTTTGCTTAAAATTGGCGTACAAAGGATACTTATCCGCTACATCCAAAATATCCTTTAACTCTTCAATCGTAAATTTCCGTTTTCCGATTCGTTCATACTGTTTCAGCAACTCATAGATTCTGATTGAAAATGAACTTTGCAGGCGAAGTATATTTTTGATGTCGTACATCAGAAACTGCGTTTGTAATTGCAGCAAATGAGGTTTCATCTCTGGATGAAATGAAATCTCAATGTATTTTCCGGCATTATTGTTTGTAAAGCTTTTTACGCCCGCCGCAATATGGGTCAATAGCTCCATTTCGCCGTCGGGGGTAGATGCGACGGCCCTGATTTCTCGGCGGGCCAATTTCTCCGCTCCTTCTTTCAGAAATTTGTAAGACTGCTTGTTTTGCTCCAATCCAAAATCGCTGATAATTTCTTTCAGATAAATCCGGTAGGGTCTGAAGTCTTCATCATCTTTATGAATCATCGTAAGGGTTTTCGTAAACACCCTCATTTCCCAAATGTCAAAACGATATTTACCTTCAACCAAGTCATTAGACTTGCGAATTAACCTCACTAAACGTGGTTTCTCAATTCTTGATGACTGTTCGGATTTTTTGGCCATACAGCTCCTTTTTTAACTTAAAATTAACACGATATTTCACATAAATAATCAAAAACCCTAATTTTGTTATAGTTGAACCCTAATTTTGTTATAATTGAACCCTAATTTTGTTATAGTTAACCCTAATTTTGTTATAGTTAACCCTAATTTTGTTATAATAAAGCTTGTAATACATTGATTTTAAATTAGTTATGACACCCGAAAGCTTTTAAAAGCTTTTAAAAAGAAAAGAAACATCATCAGCGTTATTGTTGTTGATTTTAAAATTTCTTTTTCTAAATTCAATTTTCTTTTAGTGTAAAAATTTGATTATCAGTTACTTAGTTGAAATGCTTGGATTCTCCTTTTTTAAAAAAATAAAGGCTTCCCGAACCCTAAATTTGTTATAATAACCTTTTTATCCACATACACAACCCCTAAAAAAGTTATAGATATTCAACGCATTTAGGGCTTTTTTCAATGATTTTTGATTCGCCTGGGGAGTTTTAGTGTTTTGTTGCTATTTTTTCTATAATTTTTTTCATTTGTGAGGCACTTTTTGCCTCTGTTACTCTTATTTTGGTATATTTTCGGGGAAGTAAAAAATCAAATAAAAGACCCCTAAAAATGTTATATAAATACCCCATTTTTGGGTTATGCTTTTGAACAATGTAGAATAAACTACGTTCATTAATGACAATATACTTTTTTATAACTCATTGATTATCAAAAAAATAATAAATCAACTATTACATTTTTAGGGCTTATTTGGCCACTAGCATTTATAGCTTAGTATACTGCGTGTGCAACATCAACGAAATAGTAAATGAGGTATAATAAAACAAAAATAGGGAGCGTACTCATGACGGAGGCGCATAGCACGTGTCCGCCAATAAAAGTTGTCCTACGAAAGAGACTGTAAATCATAAACTAATTTTATAAGTTTATCGCAGGCGTCTTTTCTTCTTTGGGGATTTTTAAGCTTAGTGACGAGTGTGCCTATTTCATTAATCAATACATCTGCTGGGGTTGTAGCACTTATTTGTGCGATTTTTGGCGCTTTGGTGGGCATCAGCGTTGCTTCGATTTCTTCTACGGTGTCCAACGGCTTTTCAATATTTTCCGTTTTGGTCAACTGTTGAATCTGGCTTTTACTAATTTTTGTGGTACCCGCCAAAATAGAAAGCTTCAACTGCGGGCTAAGTTTTTCCAGACCTTCTGCAAATTCTGCATCTCTTTTTATCGTTGCTTGGCCTACATTAAACTCTTGCGCGAGTTGCTCCGCAGTAGTCATTTTTTTCTCAGAACTGGCATAAGGATCATTTTGATCTTTATGCTCAGATGGTATAATATCATAAAGCTCATTTTGAGCCTTATGGTTTGAACGTTCATATTTCCCCTTACTTTTACGCAGATTTAAGTATTTCATCCCTCGCAAATACGAGGCCTGTTCGGTACTTAAATTCCTTCTTCCAAGCTGGTTATCTATCATAAACCCTTTCACATCTTCGAGGGTACTGTATGATACCAAATGAATTTGAAAATCAAGCGAATGTTTAACGCAAATATTAAAACGATTATGGCCGTCAATCAGAACGTATACTGGTTTGGGGGACTCCGATGTTGGGGCTATTACACTTTCAAAAGTGGGCCAGACCAATAGAGCTTCTCGGCAACCTTCGTTCAAAATGTTGATTTCGAGCTGTTTTTTTTCTTCCTCTCCAAGTGGTGGAATCAGTGATTCAAGTTCAGGAAGAATCGTTATGTTTTTCTTAATTTCTTCGTGCTGCACAAAGGTGGAGCTTTGAAATATTTTTTGTTCGCCGAGGGAGGATTGATATTTTTTTGCCATTAGACCGAATAGTGAAGAGGTTAGCCGATAATTTCTTTTGCCAGATTCATGTAATCTTTCGCGCCGTTGGAACTACCATCGTATCCGAAAATATCAATTTGTGAAATCTGAGACTCTTTCAAAGAGACATTCATCCTGATTTGAGTATTGAATATTTTAAAAGAATTCAATTGAGAACGGACCTGTTCAATAATATCTCGGTGTATGTTTAATCTGTTATCAACCATCGTCAATAATACGCCTTCAATATGAAGCCCGCTGTTGAGCCGACGCTGCACCTGAAAAATATGGTCAAATAAACCTTTGACTCCCTTGAGCGCAGATATTTCGGGTTGGAGGGTAATCAGGCAAGAACTGGCCGCAATAAGCGCGCTGGTGGTAAAAACATTGAGCGCTGGCGGACAATCAATCAGTATATAATCATATTCACTCAGTTTTGGTGCAATGGCTCGCTGTAATTGCAATTCACTGAGCACCATTCTAATCATCTCACTTTCTCGGCTGGCGAGCGTCAAATCGCTGGGAGATAAATCAAAATTGGGAGCAATGGAGTATACAGGCAGCGGTTCATCGTCAAGAACGGCGTGCATTACCTGCTTATCAGGACTGTCGATTCCGAGGGCTTGCGATAGATTTCCCTGCGAATCCATGTCTATCACCAATACTTTATAGCCGTTAAGTACCAACGCTTTTCCCAAATTGAGTGTGGTGGTGGTTTTTCCTACGCCGCCCTTGTGATTGACAACTGCGATTATCTTTGCTTTGGAACGGTAAAATTCTTTCCAGCCATACCCTACCAAAACGGGATACAGTTTTGTAAGATGATCTTGATTCAGTTCGCGTTCGCCGTTTAATGATTTGGAAAGAGTTCCTTTGGGGATTGAAGCTTCCTTTTCGACTTTTGCCAAAGTCAGTCCTTCCTTGTTTTTGAGGAAGTTTAGTACCTGTTCGCCGGTAATCATATTAAATGATTTTGGTGTTTTTTGTGGACAAATATAAGTGTTTTGTCTATAAATGAAGACACTTATTGTTCATTAATCTTAAAAAACACCCTGTTTTTACAACAAGATATAGTTTAGGCTACCTACACATACATAAGTCATCGAAGTGCCTGATGGGATTAAGGGAAATTTGCTGATTAAGAGGGCTTTAACATTGTACATAATTTCTAAGTGTATTCACTTGATTGTACAAGCACCTCCGTTTGCCTTTTTTATGATGGAATTTTCTCGTTTACGGGCCTCATTTGCCAGAATTGATGACATAAAGAAAAATTAATATTGCCCTTTAGCTTTTGTCGATCGGGGGTTGTTGGGGTAGAAATTTTCACTTACGTAGCTTTAATACCGCACTTTAATTTTATAATTATTTCTATATCATTTATAACAATCACATTTACAGTCAGTACAGGTAGAACAATAAAGCATTTATTATGAACGAATCGAGTTTTGGCCATAAGTTAATTCTTACTAAACATTTGGGTAAGCCATATTATAAAAACGTTAATAATTTGTGACTGAAAATTTATTTTACGCAAAAAACAAGAATCTCTTCTGCGAGTTTTTTGGAATCACACAAATGCTACTAATTTTGCCCATCCTAAAAAATTGTGAATTAAATAGTACTTATCCAAGTAGTACATCATGATACTGTGAGAGTATAGGGAAGTAGATGTATCAAAGCCTTTAATTAGGAACGGTACTTTCAATGAATGATTTTTTAATACTAACTTTATCATTAGCTAAAAACTTTTTAACCTCATCACCATTTTATCCAAACTTTAAACCTCAACTCAGTTGGCCCGTTGCTGATTGCGACGCTCCAGCACTATTTTTCGCTCTAACCGTTGCGTAAAGCCAACGCCGTGACTAATCACGGATAAGTTTGTCCTTACCTATTTTCTATTTTTTTAATTCTAACACTAAACAAATGCGAAAACAACTATTCCCCTACACGTTGATGAAAAGCAGGAGTCGGTTCATGCTGTTGACCGGTTCAATTCTTTCCTTCGGTGTGTTAACTAGCGCTGGAATCATGGATGCTAATGCGGCTCCCCCGATTCAGAAGGTTCAGGTAAACGCACAGGAAGTTACTGGAACCGTAACCGACGAAAACGGGGCGCCACTTCCTGGCGTCAACGTAATTGAGAAAGGAACCACCAACGGCTCACTCACCGATTCAGAAGGTAAATTTAAACTGTCGGTACGAAGTGATAAATCTATCATTTTATTCTCTTTTATTGGTTATGCTACCCAAGAGATAGAGGTAGGAACAAAAACATCTTTTTCGATTCGCTTGACCACTGATACCAAAATACTAAGTGAGGTGATTGTTACAGCTTTAGGGGTAAAGCGGGAAGAAAAGTCGTTGGGATATGCCGTTCAAAAGGTAGCAGGGCCTTCATTGCAGACCGTGAAAGGGGTAAGTGTGGGTACCTCACTAACTGGTAGAGTGGCTGGTTTGTGGGTACGTAACAGTACAGAATTTAACCAAATGCCTACGCTTAGTTTACGTGGTGAGACTCCATTGTTGGTTATTGACGGGGTTCCTTACAACAATATTTCCCTTAATAACATCGCCCAAGACGACATCGAAAGTATTGACGTTTTGAAAGGGCCTACCGCTTCGGCGTTGTACGGTTCTCGCGGGGGGAGTGGGGCCATCATCGTTACTACCAAAAAAGGTTCGGCCAACAAAGGCTTGACGGTGACGGTCAACACCAACAACATGTTCAACGCAGGCTTCCTGATGCTACCAGAAGTTCAGCAGTCGTACAGTGCAGGTATCGGGGGAGTATATGACCCAACCGACTACATCTGGGGTCAAAAGCTTGACATCGGCATTAAGGCCAACCAATGGAATCCCATCACCAAACAGATGGAAATGCAGGAGCTTACGTCAAGAGGAAAGGATAACTTCCGCGACTTTTTGGTGCCAGGGCTTATCACCAACAACAGCATCAGCGTTGCACAAACGGGTGAAAACGGCAGTTTCCGGACGTCATTGACGCATATTTATAACAAAGGACAGTACCCAAATCTAAAATCTGACGCCTTCAACTTCACGTTGGGTGGTGAAATGAAAGTGGGAGATCGGTTTAAACTCTCCAGCCAAATGGGTTACAACAAACGCAATGCTCCGCAAATAACGGGTGCTGGGTACAGCGACCAAGGTTATATGTACAACATCCTGATGTGGATGGGACCAGAGTATAATTTGGCCGAATACAAAGACAACTATTGGTTGATACCAGATGTACAGCAAAACTGGCATTACAAGGCTTGGTATGACAACCCATACCTCATCGCAAACGAAAAAGTGTGGGGTGTCTATGAGAATAGATTGAATGCTAACTTGACAGCTACTTACAAACTTTTTGAGGGAGCCAACTTAATTATTCGCCCTGGTTTTGATATGTACAGCAATGACGAAACTAAGCGCAATCCGCCAAACATTCTCTCCAATCGGGGATGGGATACGCCAGGTTTATATGCTATCAATAAACAAACAGGCTGGAGCTTCAACGGTGACGCGTTGCTTACCTATAACAAAACCATCGGTGATTTAGGGATTGACGCTCTTGCCGGAGGTGCCATTTACGCTTTGAAAAATAATAACTTATACAGTGCTACGCGGAGTGGTATCCTGATTCCGGGCTATTATTCACTCAACAACTCTGTAGAAAGACCTAACGTAAGCGTGGCTGCCAGTGCAAAGCAGGTGAATAGTGTCTACGGAAAACTGACACTTTCTTACAAAAATATGCTCTTCGTGGATGCCACCGGACGTAATGACTGGAGTTCGACCATGCCCCAAAACTCACGTTCTTATTTCTATCCATCTTTGGGAGGAAGCTTCGTTATCAGTGAAGTACTGGGTTCATTACCTTCATGGCTTGACTTCTGGAAGTTGCGCGGTTCATGGACACTTTCCAAGTCGGATTTGGGTATCTATGCCACAAATCAGAGCTACAGCACTTCGATTGGTACTTGGAATGGCCTCAACGCGGGAAGTTATCCTACCACGATTCGTAATGCGGCAAACATCCTTCCCGAAACCAATCGTACTTGGGAAATCGGTACAGCGGCTTATTTCTTGAAAAAACGTTTGAAACTGGACATCGCCTACTTTAATAAGTACAATTATAACCGTCAGACCAACGCCCTCATTTCTTCAGCGTCGGGGTTTGTGAATACCCTTATTAACTGGGACGAAACACTCGTAAGAAGAGGTCTGGAAGTGAGCTTAGACGCGACGATTCTTAAGAAGAACGACTGGCAGTGGGATGCGACTGCTAACTATTCTTATAACCACCGTTATTATAAAGAAATCGCGCCAAACTCGGCTAAAAACGCTTGGACAGTAGCGGGTGGACGTGTAGATACTTACACAGACCGTGTTTGGTTGACCGACCCAGCGTCTGGAAGTATGATCCACCGCGCCAATGGTTTACCACTTCTAAGTGATTTTAGCTACTTGCGGGGCTATACCGACCCGAAATTCCTTTGGGGATTTGCCAATACAGTTAAGTATAAGCAATTCAGCTTGATGGTTAACTTCGACGGACGTGTTGGGGGGGTGTTGAACAACTATACATCGTACAAAATGTGGGACACTGGCTCGCACCCAGATTCGGACAATCAATGGAGATATGATGAAGTGGTGAATAAAAACAAATCATTTACTGGACAAGGAGTAGTGGTAAAATCAGGTGCAGTAACGTTTGATAGCTTTGGCAACATCACTACCGATACGCGGGTATTTGCACCCAATGAGGCCAAGGTTTCTTACCAAGATTATTCACGGTCTTATGGTGACGGTACGCGCGGTATTACGGATGCTACTTTCTTTAAATTGAGAGAGGTGTCGTTGGGTTACAACCTTCCCTCAAACATTGCAAAGTTGCTCGGTGCACGTTCAGGTTCTATCTCTTTAACAGGTCAAAATGTGTGGATGTGGACCAAAGCCTTCCGCTTTGCCGATCCTGATAAAGCGGATGATACGCAGCTTACTTCTCCATCGGTTCGCTACATGGGCGGTAACATCACGTTGACGTTTTAATAACACAGGACTGATTGTTAATCACATCTAAAAGCATTATGTATGAAATTTAATTGGAAAAAATACTTACTTATTGGCGTTGTGGGTCTCTCGATGGGCAGCTGCTCAAAGTTTGAAGAGATCAACACAAACCCGAATGCCGCGACCAAAGCGTCGGCGCCCCTGCTTGCCACTACGCTCATCCTTGATATTTCGAGAAATTCGCTCGGAAGCATCGGGTCAATGATGAATGGCAAGTCTATCATTCGGATGGAATTCCCCGAAAACGCGCAGTACAATTATCTAGGACGCGCAAGTTTTGACGGACTTACCGTGCTCAACAACGTTGAGAAAATGATTGAACTTGCCCCCGAAGGTGCCTACAAAAACTCCTATACGGCGTTGGGTAAATTCGTCAAAGCGTACAAATTCTTCTGGTTATCGATGCAGGTAGGTGATATTCCTTATGCAGAGGCATTATTGGGAGAAAAGGGAACATTGAACCCCAAATACTCGACCCAAAAGGAAGTAATGGCAGGGGTACTCAATGAACTCGAAGAGGCAGATAAACTTTTTGCCGCTGGCATCAAATTCGACGGCGATCCTATTTACGGTGGCGACATCACGAAGTGGAGAAAGTTTGTAAACACCTTTGAGCTTCAGGTTTTACTCCATTTGTATCGTAAAACCGGTGAGGCTGATTTAAAAGTCAAAGAAAGATTCAACACGATCGTAACCAGCAAGCCGATTTTTGAGAGCAATGCTGATAATTTTCAGTTGATCTATGCCGACCTTGCTGGGCAGCGCTATCCTTTCTATAAGCTGGGCAACACGACGCGTCTGTACACCATGATGACAAATGTGGTTGTGGATAAACTGAAAGATTTGAACGACTATCGTTTGTTCTACTACGCCGATCCTTCACCGGTGAAAATAGCCAAAGGGGCTGCGGTAGATAGCTGGGATTCTTACTTAGGTTTCGACCCTTCCATGGTCTATGCAGAGTTGACGACCATTTTTGGAGGCAAAGATTATTCTAACGTAAACAGCCGCTATTTGGAGCTTGCCAATGCCGAGCCAGTGTATGTACTGAGTTACGCCATGTTGAAATTTATGTTGGCTGAAGGAGCCGTGCGCGGCTGGATTACGAGTTCGGCAAGCACCCACTACACCGACGGTATCAAGGCAAGTATGAAGTTTACGGCTGGATATACTCCCGACAATGTGCTTTTCCATCACAATCGTAAAATGACGGATGCGTACATTGATACATACGTGGCTTCGGACAAAGTAAAACTGAAGACGACGGCCAGTGAGCAAGTGCAGCTTGAGCAGATTATTACGCAGCGCTACTTGAGTACGTTCATGCTTCATGCACCGTTTGATGCCTTCTATGAAAACCGTCGTACTGGTTTTCCTGTGTTTCCGGTTAACCCCAAATCAAACTTAAACATACCGGCGGATAAATTACCTGTTCGGTGGCAGTATCCTCAAAAAGAGCTCGACTACAACACTGCGAACGTGAATAGTGCGATTCAGTCGCAGTATGCAGGTAGCGATGATTTTAACAAAACCATGTGGATTCTTCAGTAATTAAGTAAGGTATCCTCAAAGTGAAAGGCTCGTGTGTAACCCACACGGGCCTTTATTTTTAAGGAGGATACTTCTAACAGAAATAATCAAGATACTTTTACAAATTGTAAACATTTAGTAATTTGAGCCATAACTAAACGCCTTTAGCGCTCCCTTGCGTAATAATAGAATCTTTACTCAAAATATAAACTTGATATGACAGCTTTAATGAATGCCATTAATAAAAATAACGTTGCGCTCGTTGAGCAACTCATCCAAAACGGCGCGGATGTCAATGAGTTGGATTCAAATCAGGATGCTCCCTTGGTCATGGCAGCTTATAAGGGATATAACCAAATCGTTAAATTATTATTAGCGTCTGGCGCGGATGTACGTGCCGTTGACCCGGGTATGAAGGCCACGGCTTTACACGCCGCTGCCTATGCTGGCCGAACAGAAGCGGCTAAACTCTTGATAGAATACAACATTGACATCAATAAGCAAGGCCCTTACAATGGTTATACTGCCCTACACGATGCGATTTGGCAGGATAACGTCGAAATTGTTAAATTACTGTTGGCGGCCAATGCAGATTTGAGTCTTCTTTCGCACGATGGAAAATCTCCCTTGGATTTTGCCAAATCCAAAAATCGCAAGGAAATTGTAAGCCTCATTCAAACCAAACTAGGGAAGTAATTTTAGACTACTTACCTAAACCGTAAGTTTAGAGGTTTTCGTTAACAATTCCATTAGATAGAATATGGTCTATTTTGCATATTAAGTTGTGCAAAATAAATTTATATTTGCATATTAAATTATGCAAAATGGAGGTTTTATTAGAAACATCAGAGCGCTTAACGAAATTTACGACCGATTCTTTCAGGCGTGGGCTTTACCAGAAAATCAATTGGGAAAATCGTTTAATTGGCATTAAAGGCGCACGCGGGACGGGCAAAACCACCCTGATGCTCCAACGGATGAAATCACTGGGGAAATCCAGCACCGAGGTGGCGTATTTTACCCTAGACGATTTGTATTTTACTACTCATTCGTTGGTTGAGACAGCCGCCGAATTCAGAAGAAAAGGAGGAAAAGTCCTGTTTCTGGACGAGGTACATAAATACCCAAACTGGGCAACTCATCTCAAAAATCTCTATGATTTATACCCTGATTTACAACTTATTTTTACTGGGTCCTCCATTGTAGATATTTCCCGTCAAGAAGTGGATTTGAGCCGGCGGGTATTGATGTACGAGTTGCCAGGATTATCGTACCGTGAATACTTAGCCTTTGAGGGAGTTGTGACGATTGAGGTGCTACCGCTGCCCTTACTCATTTCGGAAAATCAGGCTTGGAAGTCATTTTTTCCTGCCGGATTTAAGCCATTACAGCATTTTGAAGCGTATCTTAGTTCAGGTTATTATCCATTTTTTAGGGAAGACAAAGCAGGATATAGACACCGAATCCAGCAATTGATTCGGATGATTGTGGAATATGACATGGCTGAGCTAAAAGATTTTGATATTCGCAACGCCAAAAAAATGCTTCAACTCCTCTATGTTTTGGCCGAAAACGTTCCTTTTAAACCCAATTTGACAGAATTGGCCGACAAAAGCGGTATTCATCGAAACTCGGTCAATAATTATTTGCATTATCTGGAACAAGCCAAATTGATAAAGTTGCTATACCGAGGCGGAACAGGAATGGTTGCTTTGCAAAAGCCCGAAAAAATTTACTTAGAAAACACCAATTTAGCCTACGCTTTATCGCTTCAAAAACCAGACACCGGAAACCTTCGGGAGACCTTTTTTTTGAACCAAGTGGGCTATGGTCATTCGGTGCATGAGTCGGCCGTGAGTGATTTTTTGGTTGAAGGTGTGTATACGTTTGAAGTAGGAGGAAAACACAAGGGCAAAAAACAAATTGAGGGAATTCAAAAGGCTTATTTGGTAAAAGATGATATCGAATCTGGGTTTGGAACAACCTTGCCGCTGTGGTTGTTCGGATTTCTATATTGATATACGGGCGTAAGAAAAGTTACTACTTAGTCTTTTGATAATGGTTGCGCCGAATGAATCAATAAAAGGGGTACATTTAGTAGGGCCAAAACCATGAACGTTCGTATTTGAAGGAGGTCAAGATGAAAAATATTTTATACATAGTTCTTCTATTTTTGGGAGTCCATTATTCTTTTGGGCAGCAAAAAGAATATAATTTCATCAATTTTAGTAGTAAAAATGGGCTGGCTTCAAATACCGTAAATGTCATCGTAAAAGATAAATATGGCTTTATGTGGTTTGGGACCGAAGACGGTTTAAATAAATTTGATGGGCACAATTTTACGGTATATCGACATCGAAAAAATGATACAACAAGTATAGGAAGAGGTGCTGTGATGGCGATGTTGGAAGATAAAGAAGGTAATTTATGGGTTGGTACCAACATTACGCTATCCGTTTACAATAGAAGTTTAAATAATTTTATCAATTACGATTTTACCAAAATTGGTTGGATACGGAGTTTATGCACCGACCATAACGGCAATATTTGGGTTGGTACATACAGTGGCCTGTTTTATTTTAATACCAAAACCCACAAAATAAACGCTTATAAAGTTGACCCAACGGATGATAGAGCATTAAACTCTGAGATGATTCTTTGTGTATTTGAGGATAGCAAAAGCAATATTTGGGTCGGGACAAAAGTTGGACTACATCTATTTAACCCTAAAGAGGGAAGTTTCAAGAGATTTCTTTACAATAAAGAGAATCCATATACCATTTCAGACAATACCGTTAGGGCCATAGCCGAAGATAAATTTGGAAACCTATGGATAGGAACATCTGAAGGGGGCTTAAATGTGATGAATGCACAAAGTCAAACTTTCACCCACTTCAAAAATAGCAAGTCCGATAAAAACACATTGAGCAACAATAGTATCTTCAAACTTTTGTTTGACAATACGGGTAAACTATGGGTTGGAACCGAGGATGGACTCAATATTTTTGACCCTAATAATGGGAAAGTTCAAAGGGTAAAAAGCTCAATATCAGGAAAATATAGTGCAATGGGTGGCTTCGTTGGCCGCTCTGTAAGGGATATCTATTTAGACAATTGTGGGATTTATTGGATTAGTACCCTTCAAGGCGGCGTAAATAAATATGATGTTAACCTGGCATTTTTCAATCATAAACAGTTTAATCCATCGGATGCAAATGGACTGACTGCGGGTTCGATTACCTCATTTGCCGAAAGTCCATCGGGGGATATTTACGTGGGTACCGACGGTGGTGGACTCAATATCTTCAATAAAAAAACAGGCTTCATTAAACGCGTTGCGCTCAACAAAACAAAAGAGAATGGAGAGGTTGTTTTGGCTTTGGAGCCGTCGGGCAATGAGCTTTGGGTAGGTACGTACCTCGACGGCCTCTATGCAATAAACACAACCACAAATACCGTAAGGAATTTTGCTATCAGTAAAAGTAAAACCGATTTCTCT
>NZ_QPIW01000038.1 GCF_003339505.1 Runella aurantiaca | reverse complement strand
GACATCGAAGTCCAATCAATGCCCAAATCAACATTCTTGCTGGGCTCATTGCTTATTGTTTTTACCATACTAAGCCCTCAATCGTTATTGCTCCCCAAAAGCACCTATATCCATAACTCACGTTAAATATAACCTATAAAGCCATTATTACTTCCATCTAACATAGAAAAGGCGAGCAATTAGCCCGCCTCTTCCAATGAGTCACCATATTTACCGCCGAATGAGCACCTTTTGGGTTTGGATTCTTTCGGGTCCTTTGAGTTGAATCAAATACATCCCCACTGGTTGTTGAGATACATCCATGTTAAAAAAGTTGGTTCCTGATTCCGCACGTTCTTCATTGTTTTGCAACATCCGGCCCTGCATATCCCATAATTGCAGTTGAACTTTTTCAGGCTTGGGAGTTACGTACTTGAGCGTAATCGGCCCCTCAGATGGATTAGGATACACCAACAATTCGTTTGGTTTTTCCGTCAATTCTTCTTCAGCTAAACGAGCATTGTTGACGGTTGTCAGGCGAACATTATCCAAATAGGCTGTCACGGTACTGGCCGAATTGTTCTGAATCGTAATCCGTTTAATGACCGACGGATTACCCAATTGACTCATATTCAACACGATTTCCGACCAAGAATTAGATTTTGTCGTAAACGTATAATTTCCAAGCGCCGCGCCTGTGTCGTCTGTTTGTACATAAACCAGCAGACTGCTTGCTGCCGTACCCCGTACCCAAAAACGCAAGACAGTCGACGCGGTAGTACTGATGCCATCAACGTGGCGCAAAGATACCCCACCCGTGGAGGCAATATCTGCGCGGAGTGATTTACTGCCGACCCGCACAGGATTGGTATTGGCAAAGTTACGCGTACTGTTCCATGACCAGTCGCTCCAATTTGCAGCTAAGGTTTCGTCATAAACCACTGGGCTCAAACAGGCATTCGTTTTTACACTTAACGCGCTGCTGGCCGCCGAGACATTTCCCGCCGCATCTTTTGCCTTCACGGTAAAGCTGTAGGTTGTATTACAGGTTAAACCCATTATTGTCAATGAGGTTGTTGTAACGTTACCATTCACCAATACGCCACCTCTATACACTTCGTAAGCCACCACGCCTACATTATCGGTCGAGGCGGCCCAACCGAGCGTAAAACCCGTTTGGGTTTTATTGGTCGCCGTAAGCCCAGAGGGGACGCTCGGCGCCTGTGTATCAGCGCAAGAAGAGGTGTTAACATTCAGCGCATTGCTGCTCGACGATACATTTCCAGCGGCATCTTTGGCTTTTACGGTAAACGAGTGGGCCGTATTACAGGTTAAACCGGTGATGTTTAAAGAAGTCGCGGTGACGTTGCCGTTCACCAACGTGGCTCCCCGGTACACTTCATAGGCCGTTACGCCCACATTGTCGGTTGAAGCCGTCCACGAAAGCGTCAGGCTATTTTGGGTAATGGCCGAGGCCGAAAGATTAGCGGGCATTGTGGGGGCCTGTGTATCAGCGGCTACCCCTGTTTCTATCCTGATTTGATCAAAATAAGTCGTGATGTTATTGGCCGAATTGTTCTGAAAATTGAGACGTTTAATCGTGGCTGGATTGCCCATTTGCGCCATATTAACCGTTATTTCTTTCCACTGATTCGCATCGGTCGTAAAAGCATAAGAGGCGGGCTGCGGCGACGAATCATCCGTTTGAACAAAGAAAAGCATGTTATTTACGGCGGTACTGTACACCCAAAACTTCATAACCGTGTTGGAATTGGTCGTCAGGGCCGTGGCCTGTCGCAACGATAAACCACCCCAACCCGCAAAATCGACCCGCATGGAATTGACGCCAGTTTGTACGGGAGAGGTATTGGCATAGTTGCGGGTCGAACTCCACGACCAGTCTTCCCAACCTGCGGCAAGGGCGTCGTCGTAAATGATAGTCCCCGTAGGACAAGCCGCCGTTGTGACGTTCAGTACACTACTGCTTGGTGACACATTGCCCGCCGCATCCTTGGCTTTTACCGTAAATGAATAGGCCGTATTGCAGATTAAACCCGTAATATTCAAAGATGTTGTGGTCACATTGCCGTTTACTAACGTCGCTCCCCAGTACACTTCATACGCGGTTACGGCCACGTTGTCGCTCGAAGCCGTCCACGAAAGCGTCAAACTTGATGCCGAAACATTGGACGCGGCAACGTTTGTAGGCACACTTGGCGCTTGGGTGTCGCAGGCCGTTGTGGTTGTATTCGCAGCATTGCTCGCGGTCGACACGTTTCCCGCCGCATCTTTGGCTTTTACCGAAAATGAATAGGCCGTATTACAGGTTAAACCCGTTACGTTGAAACTCGTACCTACCACATTCCCGTTCAGCAAATTACCTCCCTGATACACTTCGTAGGCGCTTACCCCTACATTATCCGTGGAAGCAGTCCATAATAAAGTCAGACCTGTGGAGGCTACGTTGGAAACTGTGAGGTTAGTCGGGGGCGTTGGGGCTTGGGTGTCAGCAGACGCCGTTGTACTCATCACCCGCCCTAACAACATGATATAAGCGGCCTGACTGTAAATAGCCGGCTCCGTGATTTCCCAAGAGTTTTCGGGAGAACCATTATTCCACTCTTTATACGCTTTTTGGGGCGGTTGGTTGGTAATGTTGGCCACGCTTCCGCTGTAACTTTTGTTAGGCCCGCCGGTTACATAGCCCGGGGCAGGGCCATAGGCCGATGTTTGTACATTATCCCACACCGTTCCGTTGGTAAACCACGTGTGGTAAATCTCATTCACGCTGTTTTCAGCACCCGCCACCGACATGTTGGAAAGCATCACCAAGTTCATCGGATTAACGCCATTCATCCAGTGCAAGTACTGCTCCGCCACCTCGCGGTATTGGGCATGGCTCGACGGGTTGAGGTTAAACGTAACAAAATCAAGATTTAAAATTCCAGTGTTGGCGCGCACCTGATTGCTCCCCCAATGGTGCTGCGCATCGGCCATATATGCCCGATAAAGGTCCGTACCATTGTTGTAATCATTGAGAGAAAATAAGTAATTCATCCCTGCTTTTTGATTACGAATATTGGTTACCACCGCACTAGAAGCACCCGAAAGGGTCGTATAACGCAAAAACGCCAATTGCTGAGGCATCCAGTAAGGTCCCCACCAGTTGCCGTTGTAAGGTTTTACGGAGGTATATTGTGACTCAACAAACGTTTTGTACTCGGCTTTTCCAGTGGCCTCGTAAAGATATACCGCCGTCACAAACGCACTTCCCAATTGGTCTTCGCCGGCGCGGTCAGAATCACCTGATTTTATATCTCCGTCGTCGCAACTTGTTTCAAACGTTGTAAAGTTGTTGGTCGTTATTATAGCACGGTTCCAAGCGGCCTCCGCACGCGCAATGAGGTCATTTCCGTAGGTAAGCAAAGACGGGTGCGTTTTGAAGGTTTGCCCAGCCACGGCAAACATCGCGGCCCCTGCCAAGGTGGCAGAAGTACATTCTGGCAAATAATAGCGCGGGCGGGTGTCGGTGCTGGGGGGAGAGACTTCATTGTAATTATCAACGCCCACTTTCAAGAAAAAACCGTTGGTGCCAGTGGCGTCCTGCATTCTTTTCAGAAAATCCAGCTCGTACTTGAGTTCATCCAATATATCTGGAATTCCGTTGCCTGACTCTGGAATGGCGTAATTATCTTTAAAAGCATTCGGGTTTATTCGGTACGCTTCTGCCAGTTGAATCACCGCACTTTCGGCAAAGGTGGTGTATTTATTTACATCGCCCGCGTCCATCCAACCCCCGTGAAGGTCTTTGGCGGTGGCAGCATTCCCTTTGTTGAATCGGCTCGTGGCAAAACGATCCTGATTGGCCCCTTCGTAACTGGCACCGTCGGCCCATTTGGCTTCGGTGTAAGGTGTTTGTTTGGCAAAATTAAGCCGCTGATAATAAAACATCCGTACGGCATGTTTCATGGCCTCGTCGTACACATTGTCGCCAATGTCAAAACGGTAAGAGCCTACATTGTTGGCTACGTCAAAAATATAATAAGAACCCGGCGTGGTAATACTCGAAAAATCAAACGACCATCCTCGGTCGCCCGACTGTGCGTGGGTGGCACCACCACCCCATACCTGAAGTGTTCCGCTCATCATCACCGCGTCGTCACTCCAGCGGCGTACCTGATATTGATTGGCACCTGTGCCCGGGGTAAACGATTCAGCTGCATTGTACCCCGTCTGAGGGTCTGCAACCACCGCTACTTTTCGGGAAGCGGGCAAGTAGCCAAATTGGTCAATTTTAATGTATGGAGTTGTTTGGGTCGGCGCGGCCCACAAAGTACCGCAGGCGGTCAGCCACAGCAATGTCCAATAAAGCAAATGCCTTCGAGATAGATGATTTTTCATTTTCATTGAGTTAAATAACGTTCAAACAAAAAACTGTGATTTTCGACTGAAAGATAGGAACTTTCAAAGTTGAAATATAACAAATGGCATCTGCTTTATTAAACGGGAAGGAGTCATTCTGCTCCTTTAAGGCTTATTTCTCTTTCCAATCAACCCATACTTTCATGCGGCCTGCTTGGCGGTTATCCCATGAATAATACGGAATGAGCGTAAAATTATCATTGCCGTTTTGGGCCTTAATCGTGGTTACGCCCCCCAGTAAGGCTGGCTCGAAGGTGGTACTAAACTGCGTTTTTTTTGACAACAGAATTTGGTCATAATCCAAATGACGATTGTCTTGCTCTTCTACACAATAGACCAGCGGCCCACGCTGAATGGCGCGTTTGCCTTGGTTTGCTTTCACACGGGGGTCGGCAGCAACGACCTTAACAGGCATCTCCATCCGGAGTTTGAGCAAATCATTTTTAGCCCAAGTACGCGCAATCGTTACATAACCTTTATCGGCCGTTAAGCCCGCTACGGCTTTTCCGTTGATTTCAACGACGTACTTATCGCACCAAGCTGGAATACGCAGTTTTAGGGCAAAATCAGCTTTGCTACTATCAGGAATGGCCTTAATTTCTACTTCTCCCGACCAAGGATAATTGGTTTTTTGGGCGAACTTCACCTTATGTTGCCCCAAAACCACTTCCGTTTCGCTGCCTACATACAGGTTTACCCACAAAGTATTTTCGGAAGTATTGTAAATATAACCACCCACCGAAGGCATCAAACGCGACACATTGCTGGGGCAGCAAGCCGTACCGTACCAAGGGCGACGATGATGCAACCCAAACGAAGCCAACGGATTGACGTAAAAAAACAGATTTCCCGTCAGTTGTACCCCTGCCAATGCGCCATTGTAAAGCGAGCGTTCTAGCACATCCACGTATTTGGATTCTCCCGAATAGAGATTCATGCGTTGGTTCCAAAAAACCATTCCTACCGAGGCGCAGGTTTCGCAGTAAGCAGATTCGTTGGGCAAATCATAATCGACCGTAAAGCCTTCATTTTTGGTTGAAGAACCAATGCCACCCGTGATGTACATATTCCGCTCTACCACATCGGCCCACACGCGTTCGAGAGCTTGGGTATAGCCACGGTCGCCCGTTTCGGCGGCTACATCGGCCATGCCCGTATACAGATACATAGCGCGAACGGCGTGCCCTTTGATGTCGGTCATTTCACGCACCGGTACGTCGTCCTGACAATAGCGCGCACCGTCAAAATGCTTATCTGTCCAGATTTGACCGCGACCGTGTCCTTTGCCGCGCTGCTCGATAAGCCAATCGGCGAGTTTGAGGTAGCGGTCGTTGTTGGTTGTATGATAAAGTTTTACCAAGGCCAACTCCAATTCCTGATGCCCCGTTACCCACGGCTTATTTTGGAGACGAAACGTAGAATCAAAATGATTGGCAAAGCGAATGGACACATCCAACAGTTTACGTTTTCCAGTAGCATCAAAGTACGCTACCGCCCCCTCAATCAAGTGCCCCAAGCAATAATCTTCGTGCTTTTCCATGTCAGTCCAGCGTTTTTCAAGACCTACCAATGTATAATATGTATTCAGGTAACCATCAGGAAGTTGGGCCGCCGCAATTTTATCAATCCACGCGTCAGTTTTGGCTTCTAAGGCTTTGTCGGGCGTAGTTTTGAGGGTGTATGCAATCCCTTCAATGACTTTATACACATCAGAATCATCAAAATAGATGCCTTTGTGCTTTCCGCTCCGGAGGGCGGCATTCTCAAAATTTCGGATACGAGCCGTTGAATCTTCGGTATAGGTCATACAAACAGGCAAAGTAGCCGAATGGACTTTTTCAATGCGGGGTTTCCAAAAGAAGTCTTTGACCGTGACTTTGGAAAAGTTTACGGGCGAAATCTGGCGTTGGGCCGAGACGCCGTAAACCCCAAAAATGATAATCAATGCTGAAGAAAAGAGGGATTTCATAGGTAAATGGTTAGCTATTTCTACCAAAGCAAATATTCAGTTTTTTTTAACTGAAAAGACCTTCTACGCCAATGACATAGAAGGTCTTTTTTATCTTAAAAACAAAGAAGTATGATTACGCAAACGTCAACGAAGCCACTTCAATTTCTTGGCTTAATGCGTTCACTATTTCCAATAATTCGTCGGCATTGGCTTTTTCCACTTCAGTCAGTACTTCTACTTTACGACGGGTGTACAATGAAATCGGGAAACCGCGTTTTTGGAGATAATATTTAGCGACGGTTGGGTACGCATAATGAATTACGGGCATGGTATCAATCAACAGCTGTTGCACGCGTTGAACTTTGTCTTGCTGCGTTGGCTCATTGAAATTATTACACAACCATACAATCAATTCTGGAAAGAAATTTCCTTGAATACAAGACAATCCCGCCGAGCCTGCTTTCAACGAAGCCACTGCGTGCTCCATGTAAGCATCATAAACGCCGAATACCTGACCTTCAGTGGCGGCTATTTTGGCTTTTACGTTTTCAATATCTAGTGATGTATCTTTATGGTAAATCACCCGACCCGTGGCGGCCAATTCTCCCAAATTTTCGGCGCTAACGAGCCTTTTGTAAGGCACTGGACATTCATACAAACCATACGAAACACCGGGGGTTAATTGAAGCAACTCGTGCATCCGCTCCATAAATATCGCATCTGACTCGTCGGCGGTGGCAATTAAACTTGTAATCACAATCACCGCCTGAATACCCGTACCATAAATCTTTTTGGCAAATTCGGCCTGCTCCGCAATTGGGCCACCAAATGTACCCGTTGCCACGACCGGAACGCGCCCGTTTGCCACATCCACCACGTGCTTGGTGATGGCAATACGCTCGTCTTCGCTCAGCTCATACATCTCAGACGAAAGGCAATTGGCAAATAAGCCAGCCGCGCCCGCCTCTAAATAAAATTCAGTAAGTTTGGTTAATCCCTCAAAATCAATCTCGCCGTTTTCTTTAAACGGAGTCAACATAACGGGAATAAAACCTTGTGGAAGGGAATTTTGCATGGATGAATAATCAAATATTATATATGTAAATAATAAAGTTCTGTACCGTTTTGAACTACTTAGGCTTTTGCCAGCCCGACAACATTGGTCAATTGCCCGATTTTATCAATTGAGATGGCAACCGTATCTCCTACCTCAACCGTAAAATCACTTGAAGGAACTAAGCCCGTACCTGTCATCAGAAATGCACCCGTTCTAAACGTACTCGACCGATACAGCCAACCAATGAGTTCGTCAGGTGTTCGTTTGAGTTGGTCGAGCGTTGTTATACCCTGAAAAACAATACTTTCGCTACGCCTTACTTCAATGCTGATGACCGCGTTTTGTGTCATTGGTTCGGCTGGCACATACAAGCAAGGGCCCAAAGCGGCAGAGCCATCGTATATTTTTGCCTGCGACATATAGAGCGGATTTTCACATTCAATGCATTTAGAACTCATGTCATTGCCGACGGTATAACCCACAATTTTGCCAGAAGTAGTGGCGTACAATGTCCATTCTGGTTCGGGAACGTTGCGGATAGAATCGGGCCGAATATTAACGGTTCCTCCCGAACCAACTACTTTGTACCCCAATGCTTTAAAAAAAAGCTCGGGGCGCTCGGCTTCGTATACTTTGTCGTAAAATGTACCTCCACACGCACCTTTTGACTCCTCCATTCGGGCTACTTTGCTACGGTAATAAGTCACCCCAGAGGCCCATACTTCCTGGCTTACGGCGGGCGGCAAAAGGTCTTTGGATTCAAAGTCCAACACGGGGGCTAAACCCGCTATTTGGGTCAGAACATACGAGTGTAGATCATCCCTGTTAATCAGCGTATCCCAATCGGGGCAGGAAAGTTGGTAATACTCTTCCTGAAATTCAGCATAAAAGCCTTGCTTGGTTCGATAAAGTCTCATCAATTGATTAATCCATTTTTATCATACGGGCGTTTTCAATTTAAGTTTAGGTGTAGCTTTAGTATTACTATGTTTTTGGTCGAAAAGACTATTTTAAAGTTACAATGTTTAGGCACAAGTGATTAGAAAACAACCTATACAATATCTAAAAAAGCTTAACAGAAATAAAATTGTCAATTTGACAATTATTCTTTTTCTTTGCACAAGTAAGAATTTATATTTCTCTCTTTTAGTAATAATCGTTCTTTAAGACTAACCTCAAAACAATCTATTTTATGTCCCTAACACTCGGAAATACCGAATATTTCAAAGGCATCTCCAAAATTCAGTTTGAAGGCCGTGAATCCGACAACCCGCTGGCATTCAAGTGGTACGACGAAAATCGTCTGGTGGGTGGAAAAACAATGAAAGAGCATTTACGTTTTGCAGTTGCCTACTGGCATACATTCTGCGGCACGGGTGCCGATCCATTCGGGCCTGGGACGAAAGATTTTGCATGGGATGCAAACAATGACGCGGTTCAACGCGCCAAAGATAAAATGGATGCCGCTTTTGAATTTATTACTAAACTGGGCGTTCCTTACTATTGCTTTCACGATGTAGATTTGGTCGATGAAGGCCCCAGCATCACCGAATACGAGCGTCGTATGCAGGCCATTGTTGATTATGCAAAAGCCAAACAAGCCGAAAGCGGCGTAAAATTATTGTGGGGTACGGCCAATGTATTCTCCAATCCCCGCTACATGAACGGTGCTTCGACCAACCCTGATTTCAACGTAGTAGCTCATGCTGGGGTGCAGGTGAAGAACGCTCTGGATGCAACGATTGCGCTCAATGGCGAAAATTACGTATTCTGGGGTGGTCGCGAAGGCTACATGACTTTGTTGAATACCAACATGAAGCGCGAACTTGACCACTTGGGGCAATTCTTGACCGTAGCCCGTGATTATGCCCGCAAAAATGGTTTTAAAGGTAAGTTCTTTATTGAACCTAAGCCCTGCGAGCCTACCAAGCATCAGTACGATTATGATTCGGCAACGGTTATTGGGTTTCTGCGTCAGTACGGCTTAGACAAAGATTTTCAATTAAATATAGAAGTAAACCACGCCACCTTGGCGGGGCACACGTTCCAGCACGAATTGCAGGTAGCGGCCGATGCAGGCATGTTGGGCAGCATCGACGCCAACCGGGGCGACTACCAAAATGGCTGGGATACCGACCAATTCCCGATTAATTTGAGTGAATTGACCGAGGCGATGTTGGTAATTCTCGAAGCAGGTGGTATCACAGCAGGAGGTATCAACTTTGATGCAAAAACCCGTCGCAACTCAACCGACCTCGACGATATTTTCATTGCGCACATTGGCGGAATGGATGCTTTTGCGCGTGCACTTGTTATTTCAAATGATATTCTGGAGAAATCCGCTTACAAAAAACTGCGTGTCGAGCGCTACGCTTCGTTTGACAGCGGTGCGGGCAAGGATTTTGAAAATGGCAAATTGACATTGGAAGATTTGCATAGCTTTGCAGTGGCAGCTGGTGCACCAAAACAAATCAGCGGCAAGCAAGAGCTGTTTGAGAATATTCTGAATCAGTACATTTAGTTGTAATACCTCACATCAAAAAAGAGCGTCCGAAGGTTCAAAAACCGTCAGACGCTCTTTTTTACTTTTCCCTTGGCAAAACCTATCGTATTGCGATGAATTTTATATGAAAGATTTTCACTGGCAGAGGACTATGCCATCAATGCCCCCACATCAAAGACATCACGGCAAAAACATCAATCATCCAGAGGGTGAATGATATTTCTTTCCCTTTTCCAACGGCGGTTTTGAGGATGGTCCAACTCAAAAAACCAAAAATAATTCCTTGCGTAATGGAATAGCTGAAAGGAATCAACACCAACGCCAACAAACACGGAATGGCTTCGTCCATACGGGTCCAAGCAATCTTGGTGATGGGTTTCATCATAAACGCCCCCACCAAAATCAACGCAGGAGCAGTGGCAATGCTCGGAATGACCGAGAGCAAAGGAGATAAAAACATAAACGGCAAAAACAAAAATGCCGCCACTACCGCCGTGAGCCCCGTGCGACCACCTTGCTCGATTCCCACCGCCGACTCAATGTAGGCGGTTCCGGGGCTAGTGCCCAACAAACCCGCCATTGTGGTGGCAACGGCATCGGTAAGCAGCGATTGCCGAATATGGCGCGGGTCGCCGTTTTCGTCGTAAAGATTGGCCGCTTCGGCAACGCCAACGATGGTTGAAAGACTGTCAAATAAATCGGTAAACGCAAAGGCAAAAATGACAGGCCAAAGCGCCAAGGTCAATGAGCCAGTCAAGTCCAATTGAAACAAAAGGCTAAAATCGGGAGCCGCCCAAAGTCCACTCCAATTGACCAGTGTAGCCTGTCCGAAGTTAACCGCTGAAGCATCGCCCCACCAACGGCCGACGGGAATCGCCGCCAATGTGGTCAACACAATGCCTATGACGATGCCGCCTTGCACTTTTTTGACCACCAATACCGCCGTAATGACCAACCCCAACAAAAACGTCAGTAGAATCGGGTCTTTTAAATTGCCGATACCGACCAAGGTAGCGGGGTTACTCACGATAAACTTGGCGTTGGTCAGACCAATCAACGTGATAAAAAGCCCAATTCCCGACGAAATCGCGTAGCGCAAGGGCTTTGGAATGGCCTGTACAATGTAGGTCCGAATGTTGAAGATTGATAATATCAGAAAAACGATTCCCGCCCAAAATACCGCACCCAAGGCCGTTTGCCATGCCACACCCATTCCTTTCACAACGGCGAATGTAAAAAAGGCATTCAGGCCCATACCCGGTGCTACAAGAAGTGGGTTACGCGCATACAGCCCCATCATCAAACTGCAAAAGAAAGAGAGCAACACTGTAGCCGTTAGCACACCGCCGAAAGGCATCCCCGATTGACTCAAAATGGCAGGGTTCACTACAATAATGTACATCGTAGCCAGAAAAGAAGAAAGCCCCGCAATGACTTCGGTACGCACTGTTGTACCGTTTTGGTCGAGGGAAAAGTAGCGTTGGAGCATAGAAATTGGCAGTTTTGGTAAAAATAAAAATGTCAACGCTGAATGCAAAGACCCTTTCGGGAATTTACGTTCAGCGTTGACAAATAAGGGGTAAAATAAGCGCGTTCCTAGAATTTTAACGCCAGACGCTCCACAGGAACATCGTTTATCAAATGACTTTCGATGATTTCTTCAACGTCAGCCAGTTCTACTTTGCCGTAGAAAACACCTTCTGGATACACCACCAACGCGGGGCCGAAGGCACATACGTCTAAACAGCCTGATTTTTGGGCACGGATATCAATATGTAAATTTTTCTCTTTCAGAGATGTTTTGAATGCATCAACCAATGCTGCGCCGTGCTCGGCTCCGCAGCATTTTTTGCCACCGTCTTTTTGATTGGTGCAAATAAAAACGTGTTTTTTGTATTTCATAAATCAATTAGAATGGATTAAAAATAGACGTTGGACGTCGGATTAGGGACTAAAGATAGCGCCCATGACCCAACGTCCAACGTTTGAAGGTAACAAATTTTATCGCTTAGCTACCGAAGGTGCTTTAGAAAGCGTAATGTAATCTGCCAAAATCCGACTGGTTTCATTCATGTAAATGTCCTTTTTCTTCTTGTCGGTCGCTTTGGCGGTTGCGGGAGTTTCATCTTCATCCACTTCATCATCCGTTTCTAGCTTTTTAAGGGCAGCCCGCTTTTTCTCGGCTTCTTCACGCTCTTTCTTCCGTTTGGTTTCCTGCAATGATACGACGGTATTTTCGCGCGCTTTACGGAACAACTCCAATTCGTCTACAAACGTTTTCATCTCTACTTCCGACTTAAGACGTTGCTGGTACTTCTCGCGCAGCTTTGCTACTTGTTTTTCGTTCAACGATTTGGTCACGTCAAAACGCGCCGTTGCAATCTGATCCCAAGGCAAAGCCGTTGGTTGTGAGCTTTCTCCGTATTCTTCCGCGCTGAATGCTGATGGGAATTCAATATCTGGCGACACCCCTTTTCGCTGGGTACTGCTACCATTGATGCGGTAGAATTTCGCAACAGTGATGTTGATTTGGCCCAATTTATCAGAATCTTTGATCCACTGGTTTAAATCAACCATGGTTTGAACCGTGCCTTTGCCATAGGTTTGCTCACCCAACACAATCCCACGTTTGTAGTCCTGAATAGCGGCCGCAAAAATTTCAGAAGCCGAGGCACTAAAACGGTTGATTAAAACCGCAATTGGCCCATCATACGTCACATTTGGGTCAGGGTCAGTTTGTACTTCCGTATCACCCGTTGATTCACGTACCTGTACTACTGGACCTTTTGAAATAAATAAACCCGTCAGTGAAATCGCTTCTGTTAATGACCCACCGCCGTTGTTGCGCAAGTCGATTACAATTCCTTCGACATTTTCAGCCTTGAGCGAATCGATGATTTTCTGCACGTCGCGGGTGGTACTAGCGAAGTCTTTATCACGCTTTCCAGCCCCTTCAAAGTCCCGATAAAAAGACGGAATGTTGATAATACCGATTTTGTAATCATGCTTATTTTGATTGATGGTCACGATTTCTTTCTTGGCACGAGAAGTCTGCAAATTTACTTTCTCACGTACAAGACGGATTTCTTTTGGAGGGTCGTTGGGCAGTGCGTCAGAAGCCAATACTTGCAAACGAACAATTGTTCCTTTCGTTCCTTTGATTTTCTTCACGGCATCGTCTACGTACCAACCCACAATATCTTCCACTTTTCCTTCATCTCCCTGTGCTACACCGATAATGCGGTCGTCTTTTTTGAGACGCTTGTCCTTAAAAGCAGGTCCGCCAGGAACCACTTCCACTACTTTGATGTAGTTTCCATCTTCACGCAATACCGCCCCGATTCCTTCGAGGGCTTGATACATATCCTGCTTGAAACGGTCAGAATCGGCGGGTGAAAAATACCGGGTGTGTGGGTCAAGCACTTCGCAGAACGCATTCATGTACATCTGAAATACCTGCTCGCTACGGAAACGACCTAAGTTACGTTCGCGGTTTTTGTAACGATCTCTCAGAAGCGTTACCACCGACGTATCGGCTTTGCCCGATAGTTTCAGTTCAAGTGCTTCGTTTTTAAGCAATTTGCGCCAGATTTCGTCCAACTCTTCCGTATTTTTAGCCCAAGTAGCTTTTTCACGGTCGGTATTGAAAGACTCCTCTACCGAGAAATCAAATTTAGGATTGGCCAACGCTTTGGTGATGTAATTACTCCGCTCACGGTAGCGTTTGCGGAAGGTATTATAAATATCATACGCCGCCGTCAAATCGCCGTTGTTGAGGGCTTCATCGAGTTGGTTACGGTATTTATCAAAATACTGAATGTCCGAAGCAAGAAAATACAGTTTGCCGCGGTCAATGTCGTTGAGGTAGTTATCGTACATTTTTGTCGACAATGAGTCGTTGACATTAAATTTGCGGTAATGATACCCCGAAAAGATTTTAGTCACGTACGCCTCCACTTTCTCTTGCGTAAGGGTAGGTTTGAGGTCATCATCCGCAACAGCGAAGGGACGAGAAGATACTACCCGCGAACGCGAGTCGTCGGGTTGCAGACTCAGCAGCAACACCGGAGCTAAGGCGATTAAAAAGCTTTTCATTTTCATACACTGATTTAATTGATTTCGGCCCCGGGATGTTGGAGATTGAAATGGTTGGAAAAACCTCCAACATCCGCCAAAATCATTTTACGATTTCCAATAACTCTACTTCAAATACTAATGCGGAATATGGCTTAATTTGTGGGCCTGCGGCGCGCTCTCCGTAAGCGAGATTGTAGGGTACATACAGTTTCCATTTAGAACCTACGGGCATCAGCTGCAACGCTTCTACCCAACCCTGAATCACTCCACCTACCGGAAATTCCGCTGGCTGACCTCTATCTACTGAACTGTCAAAAACCGTTCCATTCACTAAGGTTCCGTGGTAATGGGTCTTGACCGTGTTGTTGATAGTCGGTTTCGGGCCTTCCCCCGCTTTCATGACCTCGTACTGCAAGCCACTGGGAAGAGTAACGATACCAGCCTTCTTCTTATTCTCTTCGAGGAATTTTTCTCCATCCAATTTATTTCCTTCAAACTTCTTGGCATCTTCTGATTGGCGCTGGGTTTGGAGCTTATTAAAATAATTTCCTAAAATCATTTGCGCCTGGTTGTCGTCCAAATCTGATTTGCCGCCTTTCAAAACATCCTGAATTCCTTTAGCCAGTAAATTAACGTTGATTTTGTCAAGGCCTTGTCCTTTTAGGTTTTGGGCTATGTTCATCCCGATGCTGTACGCTACCGAGTCTATTTCAGTGGTCATTTTAGCGGTACTTGCTGGTTTAGCAGGCGTTGCTTTGTTAGGGGCGGGTTTGGCAGCAGTTGCGGGTTTAGCAGCAGGTTTGGCAGGTACTTTTTTGGTTTGTGAAAATGTAACAACCGTTGAAATCAACAATACAGAGACAGTGCAAGCTAGATACTTCATTAGATAAACAAATTTGGATTGGTTTTAGTAGATTCTTTGAAAATTGGGGTCGCTTTCACAATTAAAACTAAGCAGAATTCAAAAAATCAAAAGTTTCTTTAAACTTTCGTAAATAAACGTAAAATTGATAGAAAAAAGTTTGGAAGAATGAATTATTTGAAATTTATACCCCAATATGGGTTATTTGTATTTTTGTTTCCTACTAACACTTTTACCTTATTGAAACACATTGACTCCCTCCCCAAAATGACCGTTTTGCACGACACCAAGTTTCACTCAACCCATCTGCATCGGCAAGTATCCCTTGACATTCTCCTGCCCGAAGGCTACACCCATTCAAATCGTGCGTATAAAGTACTCTACATGAACGATGGGCAGGACTTGGAACGCTTACAAATGCAACAAGTCATCCAAAAAACGGCATCTTCCATTGAGCCATTTATTCTCATAGCTATTCATTGCGGCGAACGAATTCAGGAATACGGCACTGCTTCTCAACCTGATTATAAACAACGCGGCGCAAAGGCTGGTTCTTATACCTCGTTTGTGTTGGAAGAGTTGATGCCTTACATCCAACAACACTACCGCGTCCTCTCTGGTCCCCAAAACACGGTCATTTGCGGTTTTTCCCTGAGTGGGCTATCTGCATTTGATATTACTTGGCACCATCCTGAGCGCTTCGGCAAGGCGGGCGTATTTTCGGGCTCGTTTTGGTGGCGACAACGCGCTTACGAAAATCATTACGACGACCACAACGACCGAATCATGCACCGTTTGGTACGCGAAACCGCCTCTACTTCCATGCAACATCCGCAATTTTGGTTACAAACAGGCTCAGAAGACGAACGAGACGACCGCAACAACAACGGTGTCATTGATTCTATTGAAGACACCCTTGATTTGATTGCCGAACTTGAACGCAAAGGCTATCGTTGGGGCAAAGACGTTTGCTACGCCGAAGTCAAAGGCGGGCACCACGACCAGACAACGTGGTCGGCGGCCATGCCAGATTTTCTAAAATGGGCTTTCGGCAAAACTCAGTAAACTAGCGACTTGTGATTGAACCGCATTTTATCTTTTAACAAATAACTATTTTCAAGGTTTTGTCATTTGGCCGACATTCGGTTAAGGCTTGATGTGTCATTTTTGTATCATCAAACTATCAATTCCGAATAAAGTCATGAAAACAATCTTTTTGGCCACGCTTCTTCTCCTGACAGAAATTATTTTAGCGCAGTCCCCTGCGCTCCGTCAAAAACAATATAATTTAGAAAAAGGCCTCGCGCTCTCTGGTTACGACCCAGTTAGTTATTTTCAAAAAAATCCAACAAAGGGCTCAAAGTCGTATGTAGTCGTACATGAGGGAGTTACGTATCAATTTTTCTCCGCGGCCAATGCCGAAACATTTAAAAAGAACCCCGCCGCTTACGAGCCGCAATATGGCGGTTGGTGTGCATACGCGATGGGCGCGGCCAACGGTGAAAAAGTCGAGATAAATCCCGAAACCTACAAAATCATCAACGGCAAGCTGTATCTTTTTTACAACAAACTGTTCAACAACACTTTATCGGATTGGAACAAAGATGAGGTCCATTTGAAAATAAAAGCCGACAAAAACTGGCAGCGTGTTTCTGCTCAATAATGTACCCTACCCCCTTCCTCACTGAAAAACACTTCAATCCATGAAAACCAAAAACACCCTCTCCTGGCTCGTTCAAATCGTAGCGGCTGTCATTTTGTTACAAACACTTTTTTTTAAATTTACGGGAGCCGAAGAAAGTGTCTACATTTTCTCAAAACTTGGCGTGGAGCCTTACGGCCGAATTGGCACGGGCGTTATTGAATTAATCGCTGGTATTCTTTTGCTCACGCCTCGTTATTGCTGGATTGGCGCTATCTTGGGTCTGGGCACCATGGCGGGCGCTATTTTGTCGCACCTTACGGTACTGGGAATTGATGTACTAGGCGATGGGGGGCAGTTATTTGCTTTGGCACTGATAACCTTCAAATGCTGTGCACTCGTCGTGATATTACATTGGTCAAAAGTCATTTCAACCATTCGTGGATTACTTCCTGCCCATTGAGGCACCACCCTTTTTCTTGAACATTTTACCTTTTAACTTGCTTTTAGTGTTAATATTCTCTTATTTTTCGTATGCTTTCAACCCTTCGTTCCCCACTTTGGCTCGTTAAATTAGTGAATTATGAGTATTGGACCTGGTGGGTGTTTTTCCTGCCACTTACACCCTATTGGCTTTATTTAGCCATACGTAATCGGTCGCTTACGTATTTTACTACCGTCAACACGTGTATTCCAGACGGCGGAGTTTTCGGTGAATCTAAAAACGATATTCTCGCTCAAATTGCTTCCCCATTTTTGCCTGCGGGGATTTTTATTCCACAAGGAGAAGTATGGGAAGTGGTGGTGGAAAAGCTCAAAAAAGCGAGCATTGCGTTCCCGCTCATCGTCAAACCCGACGTAGGAGGTCGAGGGTTTCGGGTGCACAAAATAGATGAAGCCGACCAACTGCAACGCTACTTAAAACAGACACCACAACCTGTTATTATTCAAGAATACGTTGATTATGAATTGGAATTTGGGGTGATGTATGCCCGTTTGCCCGAAGAATCCAAAGGTAAAATTACTTCTATCACGCAAAAGGAATTTTTGAGCGTAGTGGGCGACGGTCATTCAACGGTGGGCCAACTACTAACCCAAAACACCCGCGCCCGTTTTGCAATGCAGGAATTGCAGGAACGCGTAAAAAACGACTGGAATAGCGTAGTACCGAAAGGTGAGCGCCGCTACATTCAGCCCATTGGCAATCATTGTTTGGGCACCAAGTTTTTGAATGCTAATCACCTCATTAATCAACGGCTAGAAAGCGTTTTTGACCAAATTGCCTTGCCGATTGAAGGATTTTATTACGGGCGTTTTGACCTCAAAGTAAGCAACTTAGAAGACTTCTACGCGGGCCGTAACATCAAAATCATGGAACTAAACGGAGCCACATCGGAGCCTGGACACGTGTATGACCCTAGCTATACGCTTTGGAAAGCCTATCGGGATATTATGCACAACATGCGAATCGTGGCCGACATCAGCGCCGCCAATATTCGCTTAGGGGTAAAACCTACACCGTTGGGTAAACTCTTACAAACTTCCCGCGAATTTTTTGCCATGAGCGGTCAACTTTGAACTGCATCTATTTGAGTAAATAGTTCGTATATTTACTGGTATTAATGCCTGTTTACTCTAATCACCTTGTAGGATGACTCCGCAATTTCCCCTAGAAACCCGCTACTGGTACCTCCGCGACCATCAGCTATTCAGGCACCTCAACTCGGCAGAACTCAGGCAAATCTGCCTGATTACCAACTTTAAATCAGCCAAGAAAAGCGAGATTATCTATTTTGCCCACGACGAAACCAACCGGGTTTATCTTCTCAAAAAAGGCGTTATCAAGATTGTAGAACTCGATGCCGAAGGCAACGAAACGGTCAAGGAAGTGATTCAAAAAGGAGACCTTTTTGGCCAGATAACCCTTGATGCGACCGACATGGACGAGTTTGCGGTGGCATTATCTGACTACGTGACAGTTTGCAGTTTCAAAATAGAAGATTTTGAAACTGTCATCCAACAAAACCCTAGCCTCGCCGTCAAATTTACCAAACTGATTGGGTTGCGTTTTCGCCGATTGGAAAACCGCTACTCCAACCTCATGTTTAAGGACGTTCGTACGCGGCTCCTGCTTTTTTTGGAAGAATGGGCTGAAAAAGAAGGAACCCCTACACCCGAGGGAATTACACTCAAAAACTACCTGACGCACCAAGACCTGGCCAGCTTGATTTGCAGTACGCGCCAAACCGTAACACAACTCTTCAGTGAATTGAAGCACAGCGGGCTCATTGATTACAACCGCAGCAGTATTGTTATTCCTGATGTGAAGCAGCTACGAAAATTAACCGCATAAATATCCCAGAAACGTCAGCAAGCCGACATTCCGACAGGACAAAAACAAACACCTTTGTCATAGAAAACAAACTTTAAAATCTATGAAAAAGGCACTGTTAATGATTTGTTTGGCGCTGGGAGGAATCGCCTGTCAAAAAAACGAAGAACTCCAACCCGTTTCGCCTGTTTCCCCTACGGGCAATGTAGGTACTGGAACCAATAAGCCCATTACGTCATTTGATACTACTGGACAAAAATTAGTGGCGCAGGGGATGTTTATGTCCAACGTCCATCAGACTTCGGGTGGGGTAAAGCTGTACCAAAAAGGGGATAAATATTCCCTTGTTTTCAACGACTTCAAAACCGACAGTGGGCCAGATTTACGGATTTATCTCTCCGAAGACCGCGTTGCTTCTCGGTTTGTGGAAATCAGCAAAGGTGTAAATCTCGGCAATTTTTTCATTGAATTGCCTTCAGCTCCCGACCTCAAAACCCAAAAGTACATCCTGATTTGGTGCAAACCATTCTCCGTGCTGTTTGGCAATGCCGAACTCAAGCAATAGTTTTTTTTCAAAAATCAGTCACGAGTCGGCGGCATCATCTGGCCGTTCAAAAACTATTTACTTAACAATTACACCCTATTTATTGATTCCATGAAAAAAGCATTCTTGGTATTGTTCGCTTTAGCGGTTTTTACGGGCAGTCATGCCCAATTTAGTTACCCAAAAAAAATAACTACGGCCGACGTGGCGCTGTCGGCCATCGGAGGGTTTTCGGGGGCGCTGTCGTACCAACAGCTCTACGGCATCGGCAAAGCCAAGCGCTTCAAAGTGGGTTGGGGCGTTCGCTTGACATCATTTGTTGGTAAAGACCTAGACTACATCACCGCACCTGCCCGACTTACTTCGGGAGAAACGGGACCGCAGGTGTTGTTTGTCGAGAATGTACTGTCCAATCTCGACACGCTCAAGTTGCCGCGCTCACAAACCAACGCCCTCAATTTGGCCATTCATTTAGAATACAGCTTTCGCAAACTAGACGTAGGCTTCAACATCGACGCCATCGGCGCTACTTTTGGTGCCGAGCAAACAGGGACATTTTTGGCCAAATCTACCGACTCCCGTTTGAGCGGTACGCAACAATCTGCCAAACCTACGGTTTTCAATTTATTATTGGTCAGCGACAACGACTTGGGCAGTTTGAATTCTGAGTTGTATGCGCGCTATTGGTTCAGTCCCAAAACAGGGATACGACTCGGGGCAAGTTTTCAGTTTACGGAATATACCACTTCCCAAAATCTAACTTTTGAAAATGACCGCTTCCGCAACAAGATTCTGATGCCTTTTGTGGCGATTTCTTTCAAATTATAACTGCGAAATGCTATTTCGACCCTATGAAAAAAATCTTAATTTTAGTACTTTGCGTAGGTATGTCGGGAACTGCTGTGAGTCAAGTCTGGCAGCCCGTTTCATCAGCCATCGGTTTTTCGGTCAAAATGTTAGGGGTAACGGTCGATGGGTCATTTAAAGGATTGACCGCCACCTTGAAATTCAACCCCGAAGCCCCCACCACTGGCAGTATTGCTGCCAGCGTTGATGCGGTAACGATTGAAACCGAAAATACACTTCGAAATCGCCATTTACGCGAAAAAGAAGACTTTTTTGAGGTTGCTAAGTACCCAAAAATCAGCCTAAAATCCACCAAAATAGAAAAAGGAACCAACGGCTACATCGGGTACTTTGACATGACCATCAAAGCCATCACTAAAAATGTCAAAGTGCCGTTTACATTTTCAGAAACCAACAATAAAGCTACTTTCAGCGGAACCTTTAAAATCAACCGTAATGATTGGGCCATCGGAGGCAACACCTTCGGCATGTCTGATGATGTCACTATCCGTCTAACTGTTAACGCGATTTCAAAATGACCTTGCTCCAACGAACCAATCTGGACGTTTTATTGCAACTGAAAGATTTGCTCAAAATTATTTCACCAGCGGCGTATTCCGACCCGTTGCCCCTGCTGCATGGAAGCAGCGTAGGCCAACACGTGAGGCATACCTTGGAGTTTTACCAATGTCTTTTTGAACAGGCACCGCACGGTTTTGTCGACTATGATGCCCGTCGTCGAGACCTACGGTTGGAAAATGACCCAGCATTCAGCATCACCAGGGTGGAGCAATTGGTCGAAGCCTTAGAAAAAACGATTCCCACCACTCAGATTATCCTGAAAGCTTCGTTTTTGGAAAATGACACCGAAGAAATTCAAACGACTTGGGCTCGCGAGCTGGTATACATGGCCGAGCACGCTATTCATCATTTTGCCATTATAAAAATTGCGCTTAGGGAGCAATTCCCCGAAATAGCAGTACCAATACATTTTGGCGTGGCGTATTCAACCATCAAGTACCGGGAAGTCGCACCGGCCTGATACGCGCCTCGCAAGGGCGTTGGGTGAAAATCATCAAATAATCTTTCAATTCGTCTTCTGTTTCGGCAGAACATAAACCGGCAAACTATGTGCTTTGTAACCTATATTCCACACCAACAAGGCTTTATCCTGACTTCTAACCGCGATGAGAGCGTAGGTCGCCCAAAAGCTTTGCCGCCCAAAAAGTACCTCATTGATTCCACGCCCGTCTTTTATCCACAAGACGGACTGGCAGGAGGCACTTGGATTGCGGCTTCGCCCAAGGCGACCGTTTGCTTGCTCAACGGAGCATTTGTAATACATCATCATAAACCTCCCTATCGGATGAGTCGGGGAAAAGTAGTCCTTGATTTTTTTACGTATGCGCACCTAGCCGATTTTGCCAGCCAATACGATTTTACGGGCATTGAGCCGTTTACGCTGGTGGTAGTAGAGGAAGGTAGTGAGCCTGCGCTTTCGGAGCTTCGCTGGGATGGGGCACAATTGCACCTCAAAGCACTGAATGCGGAGCAGTCCTACGCTTGGTCATCGGTGACGCTTTATGCTGACGCCGTGGTGCGGGAGCGAGAACGTTGGTGGCAAGATTGGCAGCGACAACACCCTGTTTTTGAAGCAAAAGATGTACTTGATTTTCACAACTTGGGCGGAAATGGCGACAAAGCAAACGATTTGGTGATGAACCGCAACGGTCAATTACGAACCGTCAGCACTACCCAAATTCAGAAAACGCCTACTCAGTTTTTGATGAACTACCGCGACAGGCTCAACGGTCATCATTTTAAGTACCGAATTTTTGAAGCCGAAAAAATCAGTTGTCTATAACAACCTCTGAAGCAAGGAATTGCCTTGTTTCTTCATACGGAATACTGATAATGATGACGGTACCACCGTTGGGTTGACTTTCGATAGAGAGTGTACCGCGAATGTCCAACGTTCGCTGACGGATATTCTGCAAGCCCATTCCTTCTTCCACCCGTTGTGTTGGAATGCCCTTTCCGTTGTCGGCTACGGTCAAAATCACCCGATTTCCTTGTCGTTGCAGCGTCACAAAGGTTTTGGTGGCTTTGGCGTGTTTTAGCACGTTATTGCATAATTCAAAACCAATCAAGTAAAGATTAAACTCGATTTCAGGCGTGAGTCGCGCTGGCAAATCTCCCCCCGTTTGGAGGCTAAACTGCGTCGTTCCCGCAGAGTTTAGTTTGTAAATTAAACGGTCAAATACGGGCAAAAGTCCTTCACGTTCCAAATCCTCTGGGAGCATATTATGCGAGAGCGTGCGCACCTGACGGCACGCATCAATCATCATTTCTACCACATTGTCATAAATCTCGCGTTCATGGCGGTCAAGTTGCGAAGGGTCAAGAATTTGTAAGCTGAGCTTGGCCGCCGACAAAAGACCGCCCAAATTATCGTGCAACTCCGAAGCTACGCGTTTTCTTTCCGTTGTTTGGCCTTTCAGAAAAGCTTGTTCTATTTCCCGTTTTTTACGGGCCAGTTCATAGTTCTTCTGGCGTAATGTCCGGCTGTGAAAAATCAGTCCTATTCCGATTGCACTCAAAAGGAGCACTACAATGAGCAGGAAATTACGCGTCCGTGTTTGCAGCGCAATCTGCTGTTCTAGCCGGGTACCATCTACCTCATACGCCCGACGCATATCGGCCAAGGCCACCAACCGGCGCGCTATGCCCAGGCTGTCGCGCAGGGTGGCCTCCTGCTGGTAGGCACGCAGGGAAGCTATCTCGTTGCCAAGTTTATCGTAGGCCTCGGTGAGTGTATGATACGCAAAAGGCTTGAGAGAGGCATAATTGTACTGATTGGCCATGGCCAGCGCTTTTTCGGCGTAGCTTTGCGCTTTGGTATAATCCTTCAACGCTAAAAAAGATTCTCCGAGGCTGTTGGTGACCGAGGCAATACCACGAGTATGGTTGACTTCTTCAAAAAGAGCATAAGCTTTACTCAACAACGGCAATGCCTTACCCGCTCGCCCGATTTTATTGTAATAATCGCCCATCTCTTCGTAGGTACCGGCCAACGAAATCTTATTGTTCAGCTCCTGCGCCACGGCAAGTTGGCGGTCAAACATTTCGAGGACCAATTTATCCTTTCCCCATTGTTGATAAAGGGTACTGAGCATACTGTAAAGCCCCAAGATGTGTTTAAGTTTAAGCGGTCTATCGTCATCGGGCGTGCTTTCCAACTGCGCCAAGGCCGTTTTAAAATATTTTTCAGCTTTTGGATTATCGGAAGAACGAAGAAAACTTAACCCCAAATTTTGCTGAATCATCCACGCCTTACGACAGTCCCCACCCAATACATCGCAAAGTTTAAGCGCTTCAAGACTGATTTCAAGCGACCTCACGTAATCGTGACCACGCCGGTACTTCACCTCCCGGCGCAGCAGCGCATCAATCATCATTTCTTTATCGTCCTGTTGTTTGGCCAACTCAAAAAGGCGGTCGTTGTAGGCCATACTCGTATCTAGCTCTTTATAATCCCCTTCCAGATACAAAGTTCCCAGCAGGTTAAGTACCTGCATTTTTTTCAGAAGCTGTTTGGAATCTCCCGGCTGCCTCTCAACCTCTGCCAATAGCCTTTTTGCTACGGTTTTTAGGCTGTCTTTGTAGACTCGGTTATAATTTCGGGTATGGTCAATACGCGGCACCTGCCCTGCTGTTTGGAACAGCGGTAAAAAGAAAATCCATAAAATGAGCGAGTTTTTCATGCCCAAAACGCTAAAAGTAGGGGGTAAACCGTTGATTTTGTGGGTTTTTGAAAACACTAATTTAGGATAAACTTAGGGAAGTGAAAAATAAAAGAATGCTTTAACTGCTTTTTAATTTGTTTTTTAGACGGTATTAATCTTTTAAATGGTGCTTTGTCTCGAAAAAAATAAGCTCGCACCATGAAGCACCTCAGTTGGATTTTTTTAGTATGCGCCCTCACTTCCCAAGCGCAAGATTCTCTCAAAACAATTCCCGAAAAAAACGAATTGAAGTACAACCTCAATACTTCAGGCTCCCATTTTTTTAAAGCTACATTTTTAAATCAAACGTGGTTTCGTTTCAACAACAGCAATCCCGGTACTACTGTTCTCGGCGAAGCCGCCCCCCAAACGCTGGATTTGGGCCTCCGCCGTACGCGCATGCAATTGTTCGGACAAATCACCGACCGTACCTTTGTCTACTTTCAATTGGGGATGAACAATTTTAACTTTTTAAATGGTTTCCCCGCCTTAGGCAATGCACAGGGAGTGCCTTCTAATCGTAAAATTGCCTTTTTTGTTCACGATGCAGTGGTCGAATATTCGGCATTTCCCCATAAAGACTGGCTCAAAATAGGCGGAGGACTGACTATCCTCAACGGCCTTTCTCGCTTTAGTCAACCCAGCGTAACCAGCATTATGACCATGGATGTCCCCGTTTTTGCTCAGGCGACCGTTGATCAAACCGACGAATTTTCGCGTAAACTCACGCTCTACGCGCGCGGCCAAGTGGGTAAATGGGACTACCGTTTGGGCTTAACCGATCCGTTCCCCATCGGCACGAGCGGAAACCCCGTTCCCGCCATTTCTACCAATTCTACCTTTGCCGCCAAAGGCCATCATAAGCAATACCAAGGCTTTTTGATTTATAATTTCTTTGACAAAGAAGCCCACCAAACCCCTTATATGACGGGTACTTATTTGGGCAAAAAGAAGGTACTGAACATCGAAGCAGGTTTCATCAGCCAAAAAGCGGCCACGTGGCGCACCCAAAACGCGGGCCGCGATACGGTGTTCAATGCCGTCAATTTGTGGTCGTTGGCGATGTTTGCCGATATGCCCGTCAATAAAGCCAAAGGAACCGCTATTTCAGCTTATTTGGGCTATTTCCATACCGATTATGGCACCAACTACCTGCGTTTCAATGGCATCATGAACCCCGCCAACGGAACCACCCAGTCGCTTTCGGGAGTATCAGGAATTCAGGGAAACTCCTTTCCGATGTTTGGTACTGGAAGTGTGATTTACAGTCAATTGGGGTATCTGTGCGCGGCTGATTTATTAGGCAAAAATGGCACACTCATGCCTTATGCTTCTGCGCAACTGGCCGACTACCAACGCCTTACCAATGTCGCGGGTATTTATAACGTAGGACTTAACTGGTTACTTAAAGGCCATAACTCCAAAATATCATTGGATTTTCAAAATCGCCCAGTCTATCAGAATGCCTCCGACGGCCTTTTAAAATCCAACGGACGACGCGGCGCCGTGACCATCCAATATCAAGTTTTTATTTAGTTTGCTCTTACAGTAGTAGAGAAAAGGTTTAGGTATGGCAGGAATCCAGCTTCTCATTGGGAGGCTGGATTTTAACTATTAGGTATGTTGTATTGCGTAAATGGTTTAAAACGCTGCATAACGTACCCAAATTTCACCTTTGTGCGCAACGAACAAAAAAAGATTATCAAAGTAAGTGTAGAGTATCAAGGAATGGTATTTGAAGAAAAAAAAGACGTTGACGCAACCTTCTAGGAAAAAATCACGTGTGTATAAGTGTACTCTCTAACAGCATTATTTCACTTAAACTCCTGATTTCCATGAATGTAAAACGTCTCCTCCTCCACCTGGGGGTAGCAAGCATTGCTATGTCCTTTCTAATCAGTTGTACCAAAACGGATGACACTCCCGAGCCCGCAAAAGTTTCGTACAACAAAGACATTAAGGCTATTTTTGTCGCCAATTGTACACCCTGCCACTTGGCAGGCGGGGCAAATCCAAACAAGTGGGATGATTATGCTACCGCCAAATCTAAAATCATTAACATCCTTGACCGTACACAACGGACGCCTGGGACAACAGGATTTATGCCACGTAACGGTACCGCCCAACTTCCGGCCGCAACCATCGCCCTATTAAAGCAATGGCAAGCCGATGGATTGTTGGAAAACTAGTCAATTCTTTATCAATAAAAAGGTTGCCTCATAGGGGTAACCTTTTTTATTGGGTTTGAAGCCGTAAATTTTGTTTCTATTTTACTTTGAAGGGAAACAACTTCTTATGATGAAACACTCTACCCCTACAACTACATTGATTCTGGTGATAGCATTGCTTGGAGCCTCTTTTTCCTGTAAACGCAGCAGTATAAACTATCAGCCCATTGCGGAAGCCTTCGAGCCTGATTATCAACTTAATCGCTTTGAAAATGAGATTAAGAATTTTGAAAAAGAAGACACCGAAAAAGGCATAAAAAAAGGTGGGATATTGTTTTATGGTAGTTCAAGCTGGCGAATTTGGAAAGACATGAAATCCGATTTAGCTCCTTTGCCCGTACTGAATCGCGGCTTTGGTGGCTCAACGATTCCTGAACTCATTCACTATACAGAACGTACTGTGATTCCTCACAAACCCAAAGTATTGGTCATTTACGGTGGAGAAAATGATTTGACGGGTAAAAAGTACAAATCTGCCGAGCAAATGTTTGATTCCTATCGACAGTTTATTTCCATAATTCAAAATCGTTTACCCAAAACCAAGATTTGTTTTGTATCCATGAAACTCTCCCCTTCGCGTCGTAAACATTGGGAAACGGTCAAAAAAGGGAATGCCATGGTAAAAGCCTTCAGTACGGGTAAATACCTATCGTACGTAGATATCAACCCCGTACTTTTCAACCCCAACGGCACCGTCAAAGGTGAGCTGTATACCCAAGACAGCCTGCACCTCAACACACAAGGCTACCGCGAATATACCAAAGTCCTTCTCCCATTTCTAACGAAAAAATATAAATAATCCATGCAAACCACTCGTCGCCAGTTTATTCAACAATTGGGCTTTGCTAGTACGGGAATCGCCCTTGGGGCCAGTCTCCCTTTTGATTCGTTTGCTAAATCAAAACTAAGCCTGCCGCGAAGCACTCCCGAAGCTCAGGGTGTAGACTCTGCGGGGATTACCGCCTTTATAAATGCCATAGCCCAAAGCAAGCATGAGTTTCACAGCCTGATGATTCTCCGGCACGGGCAGGTCGTGGCCGAAGGTTGGTGGGCACCTTATCGTGCCGAATTGAAGCATACGTTGTATTCGATGAGCAAAAGTTTTACTTCCACGGCGGTGGGGTTTGCCGTCAACGAAGGGAGACTCAAAACAAGTGATTTGGTGGTGTCATTTTTCCCCAATGACTTGCCAGCTACAATCAGCGAAAACTTGGCCAAGCTGACCGTAAAAGACCTACTCAGCATGTCGGTTGGTCAGGAGACCGAGCCGATGGTCAGAAACGAAGACAATTGGGCGAAAGCGTTTCTGGCCACCCCCATCAAATACAAACCCGGCAGCGTGTTTTTGTACAACAGCATCGCTACTTATATGTGCTCGGCCATTGTGCAGAAAGTAACGGGGCAAAAAATCATCGACTACCTCAAACCTCGTTTGTTTGACCCGTTGGGAATTGAAGGCGCCGATTGGGAAGAAGATTCGCAAGGCATTAACACAGGCGGCTGGGGCCTTCGTGTACGAACCGAAGACTTAGCGAAATTTGGTCAATTATACTTACAAGAAGGGGTGTGGAACGGCAAACAACTGATTCCGAAAGCATGGGTGGAAGAGGCAACAACCTTTAAAATCCAACAACCCGCTCCCGCCAATCCAACCCGCCCGAATGACCAAAACGACTGGTTGCAGGGGTATTGTTACCAGTTTTGGCGCTGTCGACACAATGCCTACCGGGGCGACGGTGCCTACGGCCAATACACCATTGTGATGCCTGACCAAGATGCCGTTATTGCCATCACCAGCGAGACCTCCAACATGCAGGGAGTCTTAGATTTGGTTTGGGAGCATTTGTTGCCCGCTATGAAACCACAGGCCCTACCCGCCAATACAGCGGCCAATAAAGTATTAAAACAACAAATGGCCGCCTTGGCGCTGCTGCCTCCAAAGGGAGGAGAATTGCGTACCAATGCCGCCAAAATATCGGGGAAATTATTTCAGATTGAGCCCAATGCCCTCAACGTTGAAAGTGTTTCGCTAGCATACCGTGAGGGTGATAGCTACCAATTTGTACTGAAAGACCAAGAGGGTGTTCATAGGGTAATATGCGGACTCGAAAAATGGGCTTTTGGTGAAACGGACCTTGCCCGGCCTAATTTGGTTACTTCTCAAAAATTAAAATTTGAGCGTATCGCCAAGATTGCCGCCGCTGGTACGTGGAAAGACCCCAATACGTTCGAAATAACGCTTCGCTATTACGAATCGCCGCACCGCAATTACATTATTTGCCATTTTGAGGGAGACACTGTCAAAGTAAATTTTGACAACAGCATCAATCGCATGACGGGAGCCAAAGACAAGCGCCCAGTGTTGCAGGGAAAAACGGCCGTTTGACCCTAGATTTTCCAAATCTGAAAATGAACTTGGAATGTTTTATATAAAAAAACACCCTCCAAAAAACCTGAAGGGTGTTTTTTTTAGTTAATATTCAAGCAATTAGAGCGGATTTTGTACCATTGCCTTGTTGGCATCCAATTCTCTTCTCGGAAGCAAAAACTCCCACTGCTTATCACCCGCTGGCATGTCAAAAAGCACAGCGATGGAAGCAATATGATTGGTTCCGTTCCGGTTGAGGGGTTGATTCAATCGTTTTAAATCTAAAAATCTAAAACCTTCACCCCATAATTCGATTCTTCGGTTGAAGTATATTTCGTCCAACAGCTTAGCACCCGTGCTGGTTGAAAGTGTATATGATGCATCTCTTTTGCTTACCAAATCAAACAATACTTTAGCAGCGTCAGCGTCGTTGCCCAATTTAGCCTTTGCTTCTGCCTCAATTAAGTACATTTCGGCGGCTCTCATGTAAGGGGTATCTCCCATCGCACTGGTCGAAGGAGTTCCTGGCAACCTGAATTTCTGGTTGATGTAAGGTACTCTCACTCCACCCGGAGGAACGATAGAATTTGCGGCAGTAGGTGCTTTCACCCACATTTTAGCTCTTATATCCGTGGCAGGAATCTTATCATAAAGCAAATTATTAACCGCTTTGGGATACGTTCTGATAACCGTTGAATTATAATTGCAGGAAATGTAAGAATGGTATCCGCCAAAAAACTCTGACTGGTCTTCAAGGTGGTCAAAACCCCACATCCACTCAGGGTTGCTGATGTCCTGAAACCCGTCCTGATATTGTGTTTGTGACATCAGCGTAAAGCCCGCTCTGGCTTCTGCGGCGTATTTAGCAGCAGCAGCCCAGTTTTGCTGGGTAAGCGCCACTCTCGCCAAAATTCCTTTTGCTACTTCCAAATTGATATGCGACTTAAAACTTCTGGCCGATGGAAGCAATGCCGCTGCATCTGTCAAGTCTTTGTTGATTTGGGTGTATACTTCTTCAACGGTAGCTCTTGGCAGGCCTTCAGTGGTGGGCGTCAATACCAACGCAACCCCTGGCTGACTATTGGGTTTTGCGGCTGCATCGTAACGCTTGCCGTAGAGCTGTACCAAATTAAAATAAGCCCATCCGCGAAGCGCCAATGCTTCTCCCTTCAACCGATCTTTGTCAGCCTGGGGGCCAACCGAGTTGTCAATATTGGCAATGGCGATGTTGGCATTGCCAATGACCCGATAATACATTTCATAAGGGAAACGAGTCACCGTGTTGACATCAGAGCGATGAGCGGTCCAGCGAGTTTCTCCAACGTGCCAACTGGCCGCGGTTGTTCCAATGACCATGTCTTCTCCCATGTGATCCAAAATGATCATCATGGCAGGATGCCCAGAGTGGCCTTGTGAACTCAAATATCTGACAATAAGTGCCCGATAGATACCATTAACGGCCGCAGCGGCGTTTTTGGTGGTGGCATACGCCGAGGCCGCATCAACGCTGGCCGTGGGAGCAGTGTCTAAATAGGTGTTTTCGCACGATGTAGCAAACATGCTGAAAACGGCTACTAATACGATTAAAAATCTATTTTTCATGAGTGTGTTGATGTTAAATTGAGAATGAAATACCCATTACCAGCGATTTTGCCGTACTATAAACGTTGCTGGTGGTACCGCCAAAGTTTTGTTGAACGTTCATACCGCTCCGGCGAGATCTAATAAAGAAGTTTTCGCCGCTCACATAAACCTGCGCGTTTTGAATATACAGTTTCTGGGCAAACAGTTTTGGTATTGTATATGCAAGGGTTACCGAGCGGATATTGAGGTAACTGGCATCAATCAGCCACCGGCTAGAGGCGGCGTTAAAATCAACGGTACGACCAGCGTCCATTCTTGGAACATCAGTCACATCGCCTGGATTTTGCCATCTTTTCAAAATGTCAATGTGTTTGGCATTATGATAACCCGAACCCATCAAACTAGCGTAGGCATCGTCGTAGATTTTACCACCGATTTGATACACCACCAACGCCGACAGTGAAAAGCCTTTATATTTAATTGTATTAGTAAAACCACCCGTCAGTTTAGGAATAGAACTACCATGATAACCAAAGCGTGCATTGTTTACGTTGGTCGTCACAGTGTCGCCTTTTTCTGTAATGCTAGAGTTGGCCGCTTGGAAACTTACCGCTCTGTAAAGGGCTTCACCAGTGGTCGAATTCACACCCATGTACTCTCTCAACCAAAAATCATAAAGTGATTTTCCTTCTTTGAGTTTCTTCGTACCGTCAATGATTTCGGGGCTTTCGGTCGGCATTTTGGTAATTTGGTTTTTCAGGCTAGTGGCGTTTAGGTCAATCGTCCATGAAAAATCTTTACTTCTGAAAGGAACCAAGCTCAATTCTACCTCAATACCTTTGTTGTACATGGTACCGATGTTTCTGGTTACGGTTGTAATACCCGACGATAAAGGCAACGGCACATCAAAAATTAGGTTAGAAGAACGGCGGTCAAAGTACTCAATGGTACCCGAAATGCGGTTTTTCAACAAGCCAAATTCCAAAGCTACGTCAAATGCATTGCTAGATTCCCACTCAAGTTGGGTATTGCCTAAGCTTGACTGAAGAATCCCCGCCTCGGTTGCGTTGTTCCAACCAAGTGCATATAGGGGCTGCCATGCATAGTTACTGATCCCCCCGTCGTTACCCGTTTGGCCATAAGACCCTCTCAGCTTGAGCATACTCAACGCAGGAATAGCCTTGATAAAATCTTCTTGGTCTAAACGCCACGCACCACTAACTGAGTAAAAAGTACCCCAACGAACATCCTTATAAAACTTACTAGAACCATCTCTCCGGGCCGAAACCGACAAGAAATACTTTTGGTTATAATCGTAATTTACCCTTGAGAAAAAGCCTTCAACTCTACGAATGTTATACTGTGAGTTCAGGTTGGTAGTTGTCGTAAAGTTTACGAGCTCATAATTACCATCCAAAATTTGCTGCGAACGTGAACCCGTCAGGTTGTTGTCAGTTGCGTTGTAGTTTTCGTGTCCTACCAATGCTTCAATGCCATGACTTCCAAACGTTTTGGTGTAATTCAACAATTGCGACAGGTTATAGCTCGTAACGTTCTCAAACTCATGAGTAGCTCTACCCGCAGGGGCACCATCTCCAATTTCAGGGTTTCCAAAAGTTACGTTATTTCGGTTGGTGATGTCCGCTCCTATATTGGCCGTAAATTTGAAATTTTTCAAGAAGGACAATTCCGCATACGCCCGACCGCCTAGTACATTCCGGCGGAAGTAGTTCTGGTTTAACAAGGTTTCAGAAATGGCGTGACGACCACCGTTTTGTGGACGGTTTGGCAGGCCCAATGAGCTCAGGTTACCGTAATCCCATCTTCTGTTGCCATTTTCAAGGGTTAAGAAAGACGAGGGATTTGCAGGGTCAAAAGCGTAAATAGGATAAATAGGAGCCATTCCTCTTGAGAAAAAGAAAGGGTTTACAAACGATGTGTTGCCATCGGCATCTGCCAAGTTAGACTTGGTGATGGTAGCGGCGAGGTTAGCACCTGTTTTAAACCAAGGCTTCATTTGGTTATTAACGCTCAGACGCGCCGTATAGCGCTCATAATCAGAACGAATCAAAAACCCTTTGTCGCTCAAATACGATAAAGAAAGGAAATAGTCTGATGTAGTACCCGAACCAGAGAAATTAAGGCTTATTTCATCCCGATTTCCTTGACGCATTAGAGGTTTTTCCCAGTTCAAATCATCGGCGCTGTAAATCATCGACGCACTTGGATTGAGTTTCCCATCTGTGCCTACCAATTGTGCAAAGGGTACGTTATATACATTGTAACCAACAACTGCCCCCAAGCCCGAAGAAGCATTGGCACTGGCCGTAGCCATCGGAATAGGATTGGCCGCCCGATACGCAAAGTTGTTACGGTTTGCTTCCCACATCAAAGGATAGTAATCGGCTGGCCCAACGCGGTCGTATTCAGGTAATGCCCTGGTACTAAACCCTTTGGTATATTTTACATTGATGGTATTCTGGCCTTTTTGGCCTTTTTTGGTCGTAATCATCACCACCCCATTGGCCGCTCGCGCTCCGTAGAGTGCCGTCGACGCGGCATCTTTGAGAATAGTGATGGTTTCGATATCATCGGTGCTAATGTTGGCAATGTCGGCACTGTAAGGAATACCATCCACTACGTAAAGCGGGGCGTTTGAAGAAGAAATGGAGCCAAAACCCCGGATACGAATATCTGGTGCCGCGCCCGGCTGACCGCTACCTGCCGTAGCCTGTACCCCAGCCGACGAACCCGCAAGGGCTTGTCCAACGTTATTGATCGGGCGAGGCCCCAATTTTTCGGCGTCAATTTTGGCAGCCGAACCCGTAAAAGACGTCTTTTTGGCCGTACCGAATGTAGTCACAACCACCTCTTCTAGGTTTGACGCATCGGGCAACAATTTTACGTTGAGAGTAGTTTGGTTACCGACGATTATTTCCTGTCCAGTAAACCCAACATAACTGAACAACAAGCGTGCATTGACAGGAACATTTATTTTAAAATTTCCTTCAGCATCGGTGTTTGTTCCGCGCGTGGTGCCTTTGATAATAACGTTCACGCCTGGCAGGGAAGAACCATCATCGGCAGTGACTTTTCCTGTGATTGATTTTTCTTGGGCAATTACGGAATTGCCCGCTATCCCCCCCCAAAGGAGGAGAAACAGCAGTAAAGCTTTTCTCATTGTGATTTAGTTAGGTGATAAAGTGATGTTGAATTGGAGTTTCTGGTGTGAAAAACCATGCAATTTTAACTAATAAATTCCAATTGCAGGTATTTTTGTTAACTTTTTTACCTTTTTGGCGTACCTAACAAAGTTGTGAGTACTTGTTAGTTTAGATAAATAAAAATAAAAATATTTTATATTTATTTTATTCAACAACTGTTTCATTATAAGTTAAATGGCTTAAAAAGGGGATTTTTTCAGACTAATAAATTAAAAGCCTCCACCCTATCCTTGCCTTGCCAACAGCGCCAACCAAGCGTCTTTTACTTTGCCTTCTACAAGCATTTTTTTTGCCAATTGAATGAAGTCTTTCTCCAAATTTTCATTTTTAAAACCCTCTACTTCCTCAGCCTGCGGCAATTTTTCAATATTCCCCAAACGTCCCAATTCATTTCCAGTAAACAGTGGATTTGTTTTTATAAAGTCAGGAATGGAATCAACACCAATGCCTTTTTGGATACTGGGCTTCGGTATCTCAAATAAGGCATCACCCGAAGCACGGGCGTACCAATCGCCGCCCATGCGGGCTACCCAGTCGGTTTTTCGTTGGTCAATGCGGCCGTTTTCGTCCAGAATATCTTCCGAAAAATGCGCTAAAATCACTTCACAAATAATCAGGTTGGCTGCACCACCTTCTTCACCCAACGAAATAATTTGCTTGACTTTACACTCAAAAACGGCTTTCGACTCCCCCACCCGAGGTGGTTTTACCAGTTGGGATGGAACTTCTGTAAAACCCGCTTTCACAAACTCGTTGGTGCCTTTTGGATACTCACAACTCGCCAGCGACATCTGCTCAACCATGGCATAATCCACCATGTTAATCACCACTTCGTCTACTTCTTGTACGTTTTCGAGGGTATGTTTATTGGTGGCATCGCGCACGCGGCGATTGGGCGAAAAAATAAGCGTAGGGGGCTTAGTACCGAATAAATTGAAAAAACTAAAGGGACTTAAATTAACGTTGCCGTCTTTATCGACCGTACTCGCAAAAGCAATCGGGCGCGGTGCCACTGCGCCTTGCAAATAATGATGAATGACGGGAACGGACACGTCTTTCGGATTGATGGTAAGCATGGTGATGAAGGTTATTTTGCTGGCAAGATAGTTGTTTTTACTTCTCCAAACCCTACCCTAATTTCACCTTTTTGCGCAAAACCCCGAATGATAAGCGTGTCGTAATCTTCTACAAACTTACGTACCAAACCATTGGGTAGCGGAATCGGATTTTTCCCTCCCCACGTCAATTCCAACAACGACCCGAAACTGTCGGGTTCTTTGCCCGAAATCGTACCCGAAGCAAGCATATCTCCCACGTTCAGGTTACAGCCATTAACGGTATGATGCGCAATCTGCTGCGCTACGGTCCAGTACATATTTTTGAAATTGGAACGGCAAAGCAAAAACTCAGATTGCTCTTTATCCTCTGCTGGTTGAATGTACACCTCCAGTGTTACATCAAAGTTTTGAAGATGTTGCCCTTTTAAATACGGCAAAACAGCGGGGATTTGCGCAGGTGTAGGCACCCGAAATGGGGCGAGGGCCTCCATCGTAACGACCCAAGGAGAAACCGAAGAAAAAAAGTTTTTTGCCAAAAACGGCCCCAGTGGCACGTATTCCCATTTCTGAATATCGCGCGCTGACCAGTCGTTGAATAACAAAAACCCAAAAACGTGCTCCTCTGCTTCATTGACCGAAATGCAGTCACCGATTTCATTACCCATGCCGATAATGGTAGCCATTTCCAATTCAATATCAAGACGTTTGGTCGGACCGAAAATCGGCGGTTGCGTCTCGTCGGGGCAAGTCTGTCCTTTAGGACGGTGGAAGTGGGTCCCCGACACAAAAATCGACGACGCCCGACCGTGGTACGCCACTGGCAAATGTTTCCAATTGGGCAATAACGCATTTTGTGGGTCGCGAAACATGGCCCCAACGTTGAAGGCATGTTGCTCACTTGAATAAAAATCGGTGTAATCACCCACCTTAACTGGCAGATGCAAAATGGCGTCTTTTTGTGGAACCAAAAAATCGGAGGCAAAGCCTTTGAAAGGGCTACACGGGTCTTCAAAAATTTGCTGTAACACCTGCCGCACTCCCACCCGAACGGCTTTACCCGCCGCCATAAAGTCGTTGAGAAACTCCTTTTGAAAAACGTTTTTATCAAACTCAACGCCGCCAAAAGCGCCCAAATCGGCCAGTTTGGTCATATCAATAATCCAAGGGCCAAGCGCCACCCCGACTCTTTTTGGGGTTTTAGGCGTTGAAAAAATACCGAAAGGCAAATTATGAATCGAAAAATCGGAGTTTTTATCAATGGAAAGCCACATAAAGTATGGTCTTGAAAGGGTGAATAAAGATAAAAATGGCCAAAAATTAGGCTAACCAACTCTGGTAATACTTTCCATCGTCAATTTTGAGGGCATCTTCGGTTACCATCAGCGGCCTGAAGGTATCAATCATGACGGCGAGCTCAATGGTTTCTTTTTTGCCAATACTCCGCTCGTACGCACCCGGCGCGGGGCCGTGCGGAATACCGCCCGGATGGAGTGTGATGTGCCCCTGCTCAATGTTGTTTCGACTCATAAAATCACCGTCTACGTAATAAATCACCTCATCGGAGTCGATATTGGAGTGATTGTAGGGCGCGGGAATGGCCTTGGGATGGTAGTCATACAAGCGCGGGCAAAACGAACACACCACAAACGCGCTCGTCTCAAAGGTCTGGTGTACAGGCGGCGGTTGATGAATGCGCCCCGTAATAGGCTCAAAATTATGAATCGAAAAACCGTAGGGGAAATTGTAGCCGTCCCACCCGACCACGTCAAACGGATGCGTAGGATAAAGCATTTCGTAAATTTTGCCCTGTTTTTTGATTTTCATCACAAAATCTCCCGCTTCATCGTGGGTTTCGAGTTCTTCGGGAAGTTTGTAATCACGCTCACAATAGGGCGACTGTTCGAGCAACTGTCCAAACCAATTTCGGTACCGCTTGGGCGTATAAATCGGATGAAACGACTCCGTAATCAGCAGTCGATTATCTTCAGAATCAAACTCGATTTGATATATGATACCCCTTGGAATAACCAGATAATCACCGTATTCAAACGGAATATTTCCGAGTTGGGTGCGCAGTTTCCCCGAACCTCGGTGGATAAACAACAGCTCGTCGGCGTCGGCATTTTTGTAAAAATACGAGGTCAACGATTGGCGCGGTGCCGCCAGACTGATATGCACATCACTGTTGACCAACAGCCGCGTTCTGCTTTCTAAAAAATCTTCTTTCGGCGGTACGTCAAAGCCTTTCAGTAGCCGCGCTTTTATTCCCTTTTCGACGGCGATTTTAGGCGAAACATCCGTTTCTGACAAAATCTCTTTGACCATCGTAGGCCGATGCACATGGTACATCAACGACGACATGCCGTCGAAGCCGACGGTGCCAAACAGTTGTTCGTAGTATAATCCCCCGTCAGGCTTCTCAAATTGGGTGTGCCGTTTGGGGGGAATTTTGCCGAGTTTATGATAAATAGGCATGGCTTTTCTCGATAAGATACAAAAAAGTATGCGCTAAATTACAAAATAAAAGTGCTAAGGCAATAGTTGCTTTAACAAATAAATTACAATCTATGTATCAAACCAATTACAAATACCCATTTCTTTGGAGCACAACCATGAAAATTGGAAACTTGATTTTCATGGTTGCGTATCATGCATATACCCCAAGATACTTGCAAAATCTTAGCTCAATTGTAAAGGCCGCTCATTTTTAATTGAGTATAACCATCAAACAAATGTTTTTATAATCTAACGCCATATCTTAGAATCCAAAAAGCAACCCAAAACCCATGCAACAACGAATTTACGCAAATGCCGCATTTGGCTATTCGCTTTGCCTCATTGCGCTTTTCTCCCTCACCCTCCAAGCCCAAACCCTCCGCCCACCAGCCTATCCGCTCATTACCCACGACCCTTATTTTAGTATTTGGTCGGAGGGCGACCGCCTGACGGATGTGGCTACCACCCACTGGACCAGCAAGCCGCAATCCATGGAAGGAATTGTGCGCGTAGATGGCAAAGCCTATCAATTTATGGGTGCAACACCCATTCAATATAAATCAGTTTTATCCACGGGTGCCGATGCCAACGTTTCGGTCAGATATACCTTTGAGAAGCCAAGCGAAAGCTGGAAAGAGAGCAATTTTGACGATGCTAAATGGCAAACGGGGCGGCTTCCGTTTGGTTCACACACCGACCGCAGCCACCTTTCTTGGACCAAAGGCGGAGTTTGGATTCGGCGCACGTTTGATTGGGACGGCCAAACCGACCCAAGCGCCCTTAGACTTATGCTGGCCTTCAACGACGAAGTGGAAGTATTTCTCAACGGGATTCCCCTCTATGAACACCACAGCGTAGCCGAAGATTATCGGCCGTATCCCATTCCTGCCAAAGCACTGCAAACATTGAAAAAAGGCCAAAACCTGTTGACAATCTATGCGTTGCACACCAGCGGAAATGCCTTTATTGACGCGGGCCTTGCCCAAGAAATTAAAGCCGAGCCGCTTCAGTTGGCCGAGCAAACCAAGGCAGAACTTACCGCCACCAAAACAACGTATACTTTCAAAGCGGGCGGTGTCAATTTGAGCGTCAGCTTTTTGTCCCCTCTTTTATTAAACGACCTTGAAGTAACGGCTCGGCCCGTCAGCTACATCACTTATTCGGTGAAATCCAACGACGCCAAACCCCATGATGTACAATTGTTTACGGGAATAGCGGGCACCGTTGCCACCAACTTACCCAATCAAGAAGTAGTGACAAACAACGGTAAAGCAACCAACCTGAACTGGCTGGCTATCGGCACCAAAGAGCAACCGTTGCTCAAGAAAAAAGGCGATGATGTACGCATTGATTGGGGTTATGCCTACCTAGCCGTTCCTCAAAACGCCCAAACCCAACTCGCAAGCGGTGCATTTAGGGCCTTGAAACAAAACTTTGTTAGCAATCAAACCTCATCGACGGCGGTTGCTGCAGGTGCGGCTGCCGACATGGCCTTGAGTGCGGTGGTTAACGTTGGAAAAGTAGAAAACACGCTTAAAACAAGTCATTTGCTCGTGGCATACGATGACGTATACTCGGTTCAGTATTTTGGCACAAACTTGCGCCCGTGGTGGAATCGGACGGGTAAAGTGACCATCGAACAACTCTTGGCGATGGCCGAAAAAGAGTATCCCGCTATTCAAATAAAATGTGCCGCATTTGATAAAACCATTGAAAACGACGCATTCAAAGTCGGAGGTAAACAATACGCCGAACTTTGCAACCTAGCCTATCGCCAAGCCATTGCCGCCCACAAAATAGTGGCCAAACCCAACGGCGAGCTGTTGTTTTTCTCAAAAGAAAACTTTTCCAACGGCTCTATCGGCACCGTAGATGTGACGTACCCTTCGGCACCGTTGTTTTTGGCGTACAATATCGAGTTGATGAAAGGAATGTTGCGGCCCATCTTTGATTACAGCGAAAGCGGCCAATGGACCAAACCATTCCCCGCACACGACGTAGGAACCTATCCACTAGCCAACGGACAAACTTACCCCGAAGACATGCCCGTAGAAGAAGGTGGCAATATGCTCCTACTCACGGCCGCCGTCGCCGCCGCCGAAGGGAACGCAGATTTTGCCAAACAACACTGGAAAACGCTCTCTACTTGGGTGGAATTTCTCGAAAGGGATGGTTTCGACCCCGCCAATCAGCTTTGTACCGACGATTTTGCGGGACATTTGGCCCGTAACGCCAACCTTTCCATCAAAGCTATCTTGGGGATTGCCGCTTACGGACAGCTTGCTCAGAAAATCGGAGACTCGGCTACTGGCAAGAAATACCTCGACTTGGCCCGCAGCCTAGCCTCGCGTTGGCAAACGATGGCCGATGTGGGCGACCACTACGCCTTGACGTTCGACAAGGGCAATACATGGTCACAGAAGTACAATTTGGTTTGGGACAAGCTGTTGAAATTTAACGTTTTCCCTCCGTCGGTGGCGGAAAAAGAAATCAAATATTACCTCAAAATACAGCAACCCTACGGCCTGCCGCTCGACAGTCGCAAGACCTATACCAAATCTGACTGGATTTTGTGGACGGCCGTACTGGCGCAATCGCCCGCTGATTTTCAATCCCTGATGCAGCCGGTGTGGAAGTTTGCCAACGAAACCCAACCCCGCACGCCCCTTACCGATTGGCACGAAACCCCCAATGCCAAGCGTGTAGGTTTTACCGCCCGCTCGGTAGTGGGAGGATATTATATGAAAGTGTTAGAAGAAAAACTGGCAAAGAAGCAGAAGAAGTAAACTAATCTTTGGGGCTGTGGAGACACAGCCTTTTTCTACAGTTTTAAACAAAAAAGTGGTCAGCAAAACTTGCGGACCACTAGAAACAATTAAACCCACTAAAAAAATATCCTACGTTTAGGCACTTACTGGAACGGGCACCGTCTTATTTCTTATCGTGTTTTCAAACTGATTTAACTCCTCCTTCATCTCTTCCAGATAACGTTCCGCTTCGTTTTTGAGTGAAGGAATGAGTTCTTTGTAATAAGCGACGCCTTGCAAAAGATTGTTTTGAAACAGTTGCAGATAGCGTACCTTCTTGGTGGTTAGATGGTCCGCACTTTTCTTCAACTCATCGTCAAAGTACTTTACGTACATTCTTAATTCATTCACAAACAGGTTGGAACGCTTCACGGAGTTGAGCAAATTCAGGCGGCCATAAATGTGGTCAACCATCTGCTGCAACGTAAACACCCCCGAGAAATACGCCAAATTGGGGCCCGGACAAATCGTCACTGCGTTGAGGTTGTGCGCCGGTTTGAGCCCTTCACTCAACAACGCCGACGCGCCCAGTCCTTCGCAAAGGCAATCCTTTTCCGTTACTTCTGCCAACTGCGCTTCGTAAACTTCCGGCGAAAGGTTTTGTTCTTTCAACTGATTGATTTTCAGATGCTGGTATTGGCGCGAAGCCGCACAAATCGGAATCTCGGTAAACTCGGTATTGGCCACCAAAAACTTTTTATAGCAAGGACTTCCTGGGCGATTCTTCGCAATCCGTGCCGCCAACTGATGCTGGGCGGTACTTTTCCGAAAGTTATTGAACGGAATCCCCAGCGGCGAGGCATGGCTCAAATAATAATCATCGGGCTTGGCCGTAGCCAGTGCTTGAAGCGTGTTTTCGTCGACACTCGTGGCTTCGGGAACCAACAAAAATGGACTGCCCCAACCCGTGGCATCGGCCTGATAATAGTCGAGCAAAAAGGCATTTTCGTTGGCCGTTCCAATGCCTCCCTGCACCGTGACACGAAGCACAGGTTGGGTTTCAAACGTAGGTACACCTTTGGCCGTCAAGGCTTGGTTGCACATCGTCCACAGCTCTGCGGCCAGTGCTTCTCGATTGGCTTTAAATTCCTCCATGATTGGTCCCAACAACAAGCCATCAGTCGCAAAAGCGTGGCCGCCGCAGTTCAATCCCGATTCAATTCTGAATTCTGACACCCACAAACCTTTTTTGGCCAATATTTTTCCTTGGGTCAAAGCCGAGCGATAATCGCTTACTTTCAATACAATCTTCTTTTTTAGGTAGCCTTTTTCATCGGGAAAAAAGTCACTGAAAGTGTCAATATATGCGTACAAACGCGGGTTGTATCCCGCCGAGAAAACCACTGAAGATTCCAAATCACTCTGGGCGAATCCCCGTAAACTGGAAAGGGCGTCCGAAAACTCTTTGGGCAACATTTCTCCCTCTTTGGTGTAATTATTTCGGTCTACCTTCGCCATGATGTTGACATCAATGGCCCCCGGTTTGATTTCACCCCGCAATTTTTCCTGCAACTGCGCTTTGGCCTCGCCTTCCTCCAACGACATCATGTTTTGATAAAGCGCCTTGACCGACGAATTGTCGGGGAGGAGTTCGAAGTATTTTACAATTTCGGTGCCCATCGCAAACGGCAGATTTCGGAGCTTTTCTACCTGTTGCATCACAATCCGATTGACCAGATTGAGGTAGGAGTGAATTCGTTTGGCGCGCCAATCCTCCACCTGCTCTGTGATCGGAACAAAGGTCTCATTTACCCACGGGCTGTACAACTCGCGGAGGCGCTCCATCAGTTCGTCTTCAATAATAGAAATAACCGACGAAATCCCAAACCTTGCCACTTTTATGGGCGATTCCATCGTAAATCCCAGCCCCATGACGGGAATATGAAATGTATGTTGTGTTGACATGTGGAAAACAGTGTTTTAATAAATGATTCGACGAAGGGATATAAACGCATTCCCAACCCTTCAAAAATCGACATTTCTCCCCATGAAAATGATGATATAAATCAGTACTCACTTGCGTTATTCAAGCAAATGCTTCACTTTAACTTCATTTTTTTGAATTATTTGGCTGATAATTGAGTTTACACTTCTGCTAACAGTCGATAGACTACGCACATTACTTATCAAAACAAAACCCTCAAAAATCAAATGAAAAAAGTTGTTGTACTTCTTTTTGTTCTATTTTCAGTAGGCGCATCGGCCCAGGGAATCAAGACACCCGCTCCTAGTCCAACCCAAACCCTCAAGCAGGACTTTGCGCTTTCTTCCATCGAAATCACTTATTCTCGCCCCGCCGCGAAAGGCCGCAAAATTTTTGGTGATTTGGTGCCATTTGGTAAAATCTGGAGAACAGGTGCCAACGCCGCCACCAAAGTGACCTTCGGAGAAGATGTAAAAGTGGGGGGAGTGCCCGTAAAAGCAGGTTCGTACGCTATTTATTCCGTACCAACCGCCAACGAATGGGAAATTATCATCAACAAAGGTGCCAACAACAGTGGCTTGACGGGCTATAAAACAGAAGACGATGTGGCTCGCTTTAAAGTAGAGTCGATGAAATTGCCGATGATGATTGAGAATTTTACCATCATTTTGGGCAACCTAACCGCATCTTCTGCCGACATTCAAATCCTGTGGGAAAATACCGCCGTACAAATCCCAGTAGTGGCCGACATCGACACTAAAATCATGGCGCAAATCAACTCGGCCATGACCCTAGACAGCCGCCCGTATTTCCAAGCCGCCAGCTATTATTTTGACAACGGCAAAGACATCAACAAAGCGCTGGAATGGGCCAACAAAGCCGTTGAAGCACAACCTACGGCGTATTGGGTAATGCACCTGAAAGCAAAAGTTCAGGCAAAAGCAGGCGACAAAGCCGGCGCAAAAGCCACCGCCATGAAGTCGATGGAAATGGCAAAACAAGCCAAAAACGACGATTACGTGGTTCTGAACCAGAAGCTGATTGCGGGATTATAATTCTCAGTAAATATAAACGTGGAGGCTGTCCAAATGTTTTTTGGACAGCCTCCACGTTTTGCTGGTCGGCTAGCCACAAATACGCCCAACTTAATTTCTTGATTGGGTCTGATTGCCCAAAATCCCGCGCGCCCGGCTTGGAAAAAGGGGCACTTTTTTGAGGTGAAATAGAAAGCCAAGCCACCTACGCCAACTCCTTCAACACCTTCACAAACGTATCCAATTCCTCGGTAGTGGTGAACACGTGCGGGGTCACGCGTACACCGTGGACGTTGGCGTAGTCAATGGCGACGGTCCAAATTTTGTATTTTTCCATGAGCGTTTTGGCGAGGTCGGCGGGTTTGAGCTTGGTCACGCCCACGTTGGCAATGGCTCCATGACGTTTGGGGTCGGCGGGCGTATTGACCACAATGCCCGGATGGTTTCTGACCTGTGCCGTCCAGTAGCTTTGCAGATAGCGAAGGCGTGCCTCTTTGCGTTGTATACCGATTTTTTGGTGGAATTTGATGGCATCCGCCAATGCTAAGTCTGTATGGACAGGGTGCGTACCAGTGTGATTGAGCTTGCGAATGTCATCGTCGGCGTAGCCTGTTTCGCCAATTAAAGGCCAAATCTGCTTGATTTTATCTTTTTTGACGTACAACAAACCCGCGCCCAGCGGACACCCCAGCCACTTGTGCAGACTGCTGCCGTAATAATCGCAGTGTAGGTCGGGAATCTTAAAATCAAAATGACCTACGGCATGCGCTCCATCCACCATTACTTCTACGCCTTTGGCGTGGGCCATATCGGCGATTTTTTGCACTGGCAAAATCTGTCCCGTAATATTAATGATGTGGCACACCATCAACAGCCGCGTTTTGGGCGTAATGGCCTGCGCGTACAGTTCTACAATTTCTTCATCCGATTTGGGGTGATTGGGCACCGAAATGATTTTGTTGACAATGCCATAACGACGCGCCTGTTGTTTGAACATATCCAACATGGCTCCGTAATCCTGCACCGCCATCACCACTTCATCGCCCGCTTTCCAGTCGATTCCCGAAATAATGGTATCCAAGGATTCAGTGGTATTTCGGGTGATAATCACTTCTTCGTGCGACGCACCGACCAATTCCGCCAATTGTTTGCGCACCGCCAATTTATCATCAAACTGCCGCGTCCGCATATAATACGACGAAATGGGATTAATGTCTCGAATGTGTTGAATATACGATTCCAGTACTTGATTGGACGCCAACACATAATAGCCGTTTTCGAGGTGAATAAAGTCTTTTGTTACGGTAAATCCTTTTCGTAATTCTGACCAAAATTCCTCGTTTTGAGCCACTTGCTCGGGGGTTTGGGAAGCAATGGCAGGCAACAGCGCATCAATGGTGATGGAAGGCAAGGCCGCTAACCCGGTCAGCGATTGGAGAAATTGGCGTTTGTTGAGAAGCATGAGGAAGCAGAAATTCGTTGATGAAAGAGTCAATGGTAAAAATAGAAAAATAAGACGAAAATACACCTATCACGCCACAAACCGACCCTAACAAAAACGGGCGACATTCACGGATAAATTATCCATGCCTGTCGCCCAATGATGTGGACTGCTAATCCGTGTTTGTTTACTTAGGCATTACTACCGTATCAATCACGTGAATCACGCCGTTACTACCTTTCAAATCAGTAGCCGTTACGGTTGCTTTTCCGCCTTTTTCGTCGGTCAAAATCACTTTTCCACCCACAATCGAAGCAGTCAGTTTACCACCTGCTACGGTTGTCAATACAACTTTTCCCATACCTTCTTTGATTGCCGCCATTACTTTGGTAGCATCAAGATTTCCAGCTACTACGTGGTAGGTAAGAATTCCCGCCAAAGTTGCTTTGTTTTCAGGCTTCAGCAAAGTCTCTACCGTGCCAGCAGGCAACTTAGCAAATGTGGCGTTGGTTGGTGCAAATACGGTAAAAGGCCCCGCTCCCTTGAGTGTGGCTACCAAATCGGCAGCTTTTACCGCGGCTACCAGCGTGGTATGGTCAGCTGAGCCAATGGCAATGTCAACGATGTCTTTTTTGTTCTGCGCCATGGCACTTACGGCAATCAGACTTAATGCAAAAGCGAAAATGGTGTTTTTAACTGATTTCATTGTTGGTTTTTAGTTTTGTCAATAGTATAAAATGATACTACGATTGATGAACAGGTTGTTCGCGCAATTGTTTTGTTAAATTTTTACTCTATAATACCAACCAACGATTATCCCGAAAACGCATCTGTGGGAGGGAATCGGTCTTTATGCTTCTCTATACACATAATGACTTAAGTCATTTTCTGGCGTTAGCACAAAAACTATCTTTATAAAATGCTACTTTTGCACCGTGAAAATGCTTATCTCAAGATTTTTGTTAATCATCTACCTCTTTTCAGCAACGGAACTCAACCAGTTGTTGAAGTTACCGGTGCTTGTGATGCATTTTCAGGAACATCAGCAAAAGAACTCTTCCATTTCATTTTTTCAATTCCTCCATAATCACTACGCCATCAATCACGCAGACGATGGCGATGCTGAGAGAGATAGTCAACTCCCTTTTCAGTCAAACGACCACTCCAGTTCGTTTCAATCCCCTTTTTACTTCTTTTTGAGTTTTACGCCTTTATCACCAAGCATTACGATTATCAAAGAAGGAAATCCTTCTTATTACACCTCTGCACATATTTTGGCCGCCCACCTCTCTACCATTTGGCAGCCACCTCGATTCATTTAATGAAACATTTTTGAGATGTATGTCTCCTTATTTATCCTTCATCAAGTGCGATGAAGGTGTTCCGTTGTTTCATTAAATTCTATTTTTATGTTAAATTCAATCATCGAGTTTTCCGTCAGGAATAAACTCATCATCGGGCTGTTTGTCATTGCCCTCCTCGGCTATGGTACCTACGAAGTTACCAAACTGCCCATTGACGCCGTTCCCGACATTACCAACAATCAGGTTCAGGTCATTACCATTGCTCCGTCTTTTGGGGCTACCGATATTGAACGTCTCGTTACGTTTCCCATTGAGCAGGCCAACAGCAACATATCAGGAATGCACGAAATCCGAAGTTTTTCCCGATTTGGGCTGTCGCTTGTTACCATTGTGTTTGACGATGCAACTGATATTTACTGGGCACGCCAACAAGTGGCCGAGCGTTTGCAAAAAGTACAATCCGTTATTCCTCAAGGTGTTGGTGTGCCAGAATTAGGCCCTGTTACGACGGGTTTGGGTGAAATTTACCAATACGTGGTGCGTCCCAAAGACGGCTACGAAGGCAAATACAACGAAACCGACCTGCGCACCATTCAGGATTGGATTGTGCGTCGGCAATTGTTGGGCGTCAAAGGCGTGGCCGAAGTCAGCAGTTTTGGCGGAAAGCTCAAACAGTATTCCATCGAAGTGGACCCCGCCAAATTACAAGCCAACAACATCACCATCAACGACGTTTTCAAAGCCCTCGAAAACAACAACCAAAATACGGGCGGCTCGTACATCGAAAAAGCTTCCACCGTTTTGTATATCCGCAGCGAAGGTTTAGTGGGTGGCATGGACGACATTAAAAACATTTCCATCAAAAGCCTCAGTGGTGGCACGCCCCTGTTCATCGGCGATGTAGCCGACGTAAAAATCGGCTTTACCACTCGTTTTGGGGCCATGACCTACAACGACCAAGGCGAAGTAGCGGGTGCGGTGGTGATGATGTTGAAAGGTGCTAACAGCAGCGAAGTGATTAAAGTAGTGAAAGAGCGCATTGCCCAAATTCAGAAAACCCTGCCCGAAGGCGTAGTGATTGAACCGTTTTTGGACAGAACCAAAATGGTGAACAACGCCATTAGCACCGTCGAAAAAAACCTGTTGGAAGGGGCGCTGATTGTCATTTTTGTCTTGGTGCTGTTTCTCGGAAATTTTCGTGCAGGACTTTTGGTAGCATCGGTCATTCCGTTGGCAATGTTGTTTGCCATCATCATGATGAATCTCTTCGGCGTCAGTGGCAATTTGATGAGCTTGGGGGCGCTAGATTTTGGGTTGATTGTGGATGGGACGGTGATTATTGTCGAAGCCGTCATGCACCAACTGTCTCATAACAAGAAATTTAGCGGCATTTCTCAGATTAGCCAAACTCAAATGGATATTGAGGTAAACCAATCGGCCAGCAAGATGATGAACAGTGCGGTATTTGGTCAAATCATCATTTTGGTGGTGTATCTGCCCATTTTTACGCTGCAAGGTATCGAAGGAAAGATGTTTAAACCCATGGCGCAGACGGTGGCGTTTGCGTTATTGGGAGCGTTTATCCTGTCGCTGACCTACATTCCCATGATGAGTTCGGTGTTTTTGAGCAAGAAAATCAAACACGACCTCAACTTCTCAGACCGACTCATGGCCAAGGTAGAAAATGCCTATCAAAATGCGCTGAATAAAGTCGTTGATTTTCCTAAAACGGTCTTAATCGCTACCATTTCCCTTTTTGTTTTGGCTCTTTTTGTTTTCTCAACCTTGGGCGGCGAGTTCATTCCTGCCTTGGAAGAAGGCGATTTTGCGGTGGACACGCGGGTGCTGACAGGAAGCAACTTGACCACAACCATTGCCAATACCCAAAAAGCGGCCCACATTCTCAAAAGCCGTTTCCCCGAAGTGGAAAAAGTGGTGACCAAAATAGGTAGCGGAGAAGTTCCCACCGACCCTATGCCAATGGAAGCCAGCGATATGATGGTGATTTTAAAGGACAAAAACGAGTGGACCTCGGCGAAAACCTTTAACGAATTGGCCGAAAAAATGGGAACGGCCTTGGCCGAAATCCCCGGCGTGACAGCAGGTTTTCAGTATCCTGTTCAGATGCGTTTCAACGAACTGATGACGGGGGCGCGGCAAGACGTGGTTTGCAAGATTTTTGGGGAAGATTTGGATACCTTGGCGGCTTATGCCCATAAACTGGGCGGTCTCATCAATACCGTGGAAGGGGCAAAAAACTTGTATGTAGAGGCAGTATCGGGAATGCCGCAAATCATTATTCAGTACAACCGAAATGCCATTGCTCAATACAATCTCAACATTGCCGACATCAACCGAGTGGTCAATACGGCTTTTGCGGGGCAAAGCAGCGGGATGGTTTTTGAGGGTGAAAAGCGGTTTGATTTGGTCGTACGCCTCAGCGGCGAGCAGAAAAAGGACGTGACCGCAGTGCAAAACCTGCTGATTCCTACGCCACAAGGCACACAAATTCCGCTGTATCAATTGGCTGATGTTCAAATCAAAGAAGGACCCAATCAAATTCAACGCGAAGATGCCAAACGACGAATTGTTGTAGGGTTCAACGTTCGTGGCCGCGACGTGCAGACGATTGTGACCGAACTGCAAGCCAAGGTAGATAAGCAATTGCGCTTTCCTACCGGCTATTATGTGACCTACGGCGGAGCATTTGAAAACCTCAACGCCGCCAAAGAACGCCTGATGATTGCCGTACCCGTGTCGCTGATATTGATATTTTTATTGCTCTTTTTTGCCTTCAATTCCGTCAAGCAAGGCCTACTGATTTACTCGGCTATTCCGCTGTCGGCCATTGGCGGTATTTTGTTTTTGGCGATGCGGGGGATGCCGTTCAGCATCAGTGCAGGGGTAGGGTTTATTGCTTTGTTTGGCGTGGCGGTTTTGAACGGCATTGTACTGATTGCTGAGTTTAATCGTCTCAAAGCAAGCGGATTGGAAGATACAAAAAGCATTATTTTGGATGGCACAAAAGTGCGGCTTCGTCCCGTTTTGATGACGGCTTTTGTGGCGTCCTTAGGCTTTTTGCCGATGGCCCTCAGCAACGGCGCAGGGGCCGAAGTACAACGCCCCTTGGCTACGGTCGTGATTGGCGGGCTGCTAATTGCTACGTTTTTGACGCTGTTTGTGCTGCCCGTTTTGTACATGGTTTTTGAAAAAGTGGGGGTAAAACCTCCTAAAATAGCAACGGCCACAACCATTCTGCTTTTAGGATTCTCCCTTTGGAGCAATCATACCCAAGCCCAAATGCCCATTACCTTGCAAGCGGCCATTGATACAGCCTTGAAAAACAACCTGTTGGTAAAAAATGAAAAACTGATTTCGACCTACCAACAGGCGTTGCTGAAAACGGCCAGGAACTTACCGCAGGCCAATGCCACCGCCGAAATTGGGCAAATCAACAGTGCGTATGTGGACTCAAAAATCGGCATCGGACAGGCGTTCAGTTTTCCGAAAGTCTATAACACAAAAAAAAATCTGTTGAACGAAGAATGGAAACGAAGCATTCTGGCGGTCAACGTACGAGAAGTTTTGTTAAAAAAACAGGTGACGCAGGTTTTTTACGGATTACTGTATTTACAGCAAAAGCAACAATTGCTGCAATTTGCCGACACGCTTTACACCGATTTTTTCAAAAGGGCCGAGTTGCGTTTGTCGAAAGGCGAAAGCAACGTGCTGGAAAAAGCAACCGCAGAAACCCAATTGGGACAAATTACGACGCAACTCAATCAGCTTTTGCAGGATATCGACATGATGCAGTTGCAGTTTCAGTTGTTGCTCAATACGTCCACTACTTTTACCCCTTCTGCCAATAACTTCAAACTTGCCCGAACGGCCACTGAATTGTCGTTAAACGAACATCCATTCATACAATTATTGAAACAACAACGAGCCATTGCGGCGGCTTCGGTTGAGGTCGAAAAAGCACGATTTCTTCCCAACCTTTCGGTGATGTACAACAACGGCAGCATTCGGGGCGTGGGGGCTGACAATAAAACCTATTCGGGCCTTCACCGATTTCAGTCGGTGCAGTTGGGGGTTGGGATTCCTATTTTTACGACGGCCCAAAAAGCCCAAATCAACAGTGCCAAAGTGCTGCAACTCGTGGCTGAAAGTAATTATTCGGTGGGTTTTCAATCATTGGATACTGAGTATAAAACGGCTCAAAATCAGCACAATAAATTCTCTCAAACGGTGGCTTATTTTGAAAATACGGCCTTGGCCAACGCCCGTTTGATTACGACCACGGCCAACCAACAGTTGTTTGCGGGAAATATCAATTACCTCGAATGGGTGCAATTGGTAAATCAGGCCACCACCGTCAGAAACGACTACGTAGAAGCCATTCGGAACCTGAATGAGGCCGTTATTCAACTCAATTATTTCAACAATAAATAGACAATCACCATGAAAAATACACTCATATTCATCCTAATTCTTGGACTATTGACCGCTTGCGGCAGCAAAACGACCGAAGAACAAACGGCGGCGGTGTCAACCAACGAAAACGCCATCAAACTCACCGATATTCAAATCAAAAATGCGGGAATTGTGACGGGCAGTTTAGAGCAAAAGCAAATCTCGTCGGTGCTGAAAGTCAACGGGAAGATTGAAGTGCCACCGCAAAATGTGATTTCCATCAGCGTACCGATGGGCGGTTATTTGAAAAACACAGATTTGTTGGTGGGAATGAACGTGCGCAAAGGGCAGCTTTTGGCCGTGATGGAAGACCAACAATACATTCAGCTTCAGCAAGACTATTTGACCGCCAAATCCAAAATCAATTTTCTGGAAAACGAGTACCTGCGCCAAAAAGACCTCAACCTGAGCAAAGCCAGCAGCGACAAGGTCTATCAGCAATCTGAAGCGGAGTTTAGAGGGCAGCGGGTATTGTTGAGTGCCTTGTCCGAAAAATTGAAATTGGCGGGTATTAACCCCGAGAAGTTGAGCGAAAACAACATTTCTCGCACCGTCACTATCTATTCGCCCATCAGCGGCTATGTGTCTAAAATCAACAGCAACATCGGTAAGTACGTCTCACCGACCGAAGTAATGTTTGAACTCATCAATCCGACCGATATTCACCTAGCGTTGAAAGTGTTTGAAAAAGACGTAGATAAGCTTTTTATCGGGCAAAAAATCCTGACTTTTACCAACACCCGCCCTGATAAAAAGTATGTTTCGGAAGTGATTATGATTGGCAAAGACCTTACCGCCGACCGAGTGAGCGAAGTGCAGTGCCATTTCAAAAACTACGACAAAGCCCTTATTCCAGGCACTTATATGAATGCCGAAGTAGAAGTCAAAAACAACAGCGCCTACGTACTGCCCGAAGACGCCATTGTACGCTACGAAGGCAAACACTATGCTTTTATCAAGAAGGCCACCAATGAATTTGAGATGAAAGAAGTGCAAATCGGCAACAATGAAAATGGTTTTACGGAACTGGTCAACCCCGATAAAACCAATCAAACCTTTGTGATAAAAGGAGCGTATGCCTTGCTGATGAGTCTTAAAAATAAGTCGGAGGAGTAATTAAATCCGACTTGCTGTCCGTTGGATTTTGCACAAATCCGTGCAAAATCCAACTATATTTTATGGGTCGCCCCACCCTTTTGAGCCTTTTGTCATCTTGTTTGAGATAGACGGATTGAGAACAATATTCATTCCTAAATACCGACTCCTATGATAAAAATAAGACTCTCCGAATAGATGATATGTTCATATGATTTATCACTAAACCTTATAATATTTTGCCGGAAAGTCAGCTCATAAAAGCCTGTTTGCGAGGAGAATCATTTGCTTATGAACGCCTCTATCAACGGTATGCCCCCAAAATGATGGTGGTATGCAAACGGTATGTGAGTGATTATGAAGACGCCAAAGATCTTTTGCAAGAAGGGTTTATGAAAGTTTTTCAGGAATTGCACCGCTTCCGCAATGAGGGGTCGTTTGAAGGTTGGATACGACGCATAATGGTCAATGTTTCACTTGAACATTATAAAAAGAATGTCAAGCCAAGTCGTCAATTGGATGATATTTCGCTGTTGAACGAACATTCCCAACCCATTGCCGACGAAGATATTGAAAGCCAGCTTTCAGCCGACGAATTATTACTTTTGGTACAAAGCTTGCCCCCGTCCTACCGGATGGTGTTCAACTTATACGTTTTTGAGGGATTCAAACACCAGGAAATCGCTAAGCAATTGGGTATTGGCGAAGGCACCTCTAAATCAAACTTGCAAGATGCCCGCCGACTGCTACAGAAGAAGATTTTGATGATGAACAAAGAAGCTAAAACCCGTTCGATATGAGCGAGCAAGAACCACACAAACTAGACGAAACCTTTCGTACGATGATTGAACGGATGTCGTTCGAACCACCCACAACCAATTTGGATACCATGCGGGCCAATGTGCTCCAAATGCAGTTGGGCCGACTCCAAACAGAAAATGGTTGGCTTAAAGCCGCCTTGGGCATAGTCATGCTGCTGTTGGGCAGCACGGGCTATGTATTGCTAAAAGAAAACGCCCCCGTACAGCAGAAGTCGGTAGTTCAGCAGATACTAAAAGTCAAACAAACCGACACCGTTTATATTACCCGAACGGAGCGGGTTTACATTCGGGTGCCCATTCCTGAATCCATCGACGACGGCCCTGATTTAGCTCAAAATCATCACGAAGAACCTGATAATCAATTTAATACTAACAAAAATCCTAAAACTTTACCGAATGAAGAAACCGCTACTTTACATCCTAAAATCGGAGTTCATAAAAATAGGTCATTCGATTCAAAAAATATTGTTAAAAATAATGAATCTGACAACCCTAAACACAGCATTTTCAATAGCCAACCTCTCTCCCAAAACCTAAATCGCCGAAAACAGGCTGGCAAAGTTGAATCTTACGGCCAAAATATGGCTAAAAACCAAGCCCTGACCGAAAACATCGTGCCACCGACAGCCGACCTAAAATATACGCCCGAGGCGTTAATGGGTGCAGAAAACAACTTACTGAATCTTGATTTCTTAGAGCCGTTGAATTATTCAAATGTACCGCACCTGAACATTCCCAAAATTCATTATAAATCTAAGAATCAATCAACTGCAAAACCTAAAAAACCTCGTCAGCCTTTCAGTGAGCGGCTTTCGTTATCGGCTTATTATGCCCCAGAGCTCAATAAACTTAATCTAAGAAGAGACAATATTGATGCTTTTGAGTTTGGTCACGAAAGTATTACAAGCACCCAAGTGGCTGGTATGCGTGTTGGCATTAAACTATCCGACAAACTAAACCTGTTAACGGGTCTGGAACACCAAACCATCCGCTTTGAACATTCTGGACTGAGTAAAGAAACCTTGATTGCTCAGGATATAAACGGTCAGCCCACATTTTTCAAAAAAACGGTCTTTGGCATTGCCCAAATCCCTGGAGATTCCTACACTTCCAACCCAGCGGTAGGCAGTAGAGTAGTGCTTGAAAGTGACGAAGATAATTTTGTGCAATTTTTACGCATTCCGTTGGCATTCAGTTATGATTTTTACCGTCAGAAACTGCACTGGTTTGAGCAAAGAAACACCAATTTAAAACTCTATGCCCTTGTTGGTGGCTACTGGGCCACCCCCACAAAGCAGCAAATGAAAGTTGAAATATATGAGCCAGACGGCCACGATTTTTATACAACACTTACCCATTTCCAAAATACAAGCGCAAATATTGGGTTGAATGTTGGGTTAGGAGCAGAAATACGTTATGGTCAACATTGGAGTGTATTTGGAGAACCCTACTATCAAACCGGAATTAAAAGTATGGTTCAAAATTTGCCTCTCCGGACGTTTGTGGGCGGATTTGGATGCCGTTTTGGGCTAAAATATCAATTGAAAAAATAAGAAATCCTTCTCTTTAAAAAGTACGCCATTGGTGGTTTTATCACCGCCAATACGTTTGCAGGTAAAAAACACCTCCAAAAGAAAAATCCCTCTTTTAAAAAGTGCCGACCAACAATGTTCGGCACTTTTTTTTGTGGATCACCCCACCTTTTCTTCAAAATTACCCTCTTACTGACGAAAACATGCAATCCCACGTAACCAGAATTTTAAAATGATTGACCAAGAAAAAATCAACCGTCATGCATTTTTGAAGAATTTAGGATTAAAAGGGGCCGCTCTTGTAGCTGTCTATTGTGCTGGAAATAGCCTCACAAGTTGCCAAAATGATTCAGCAGTAACTCCCTTAGCGGCAGATATTATACTTGACCTGAGCGACAGCAAATACTCCGCCCTCAAAGCCAATAATGGTTATGTGGTACTTTCCTCCCAAAATGTAGTGGTAGCTCGTACAGGTACCGACACTTATGTAGCTGTAACGCTCATCTGTAGCCACGAACAAAGGCGCGAAATCACCTATAGGTCAGGGGAGTTTTATTGCACTGCTCACGGAGCCCGTTTCGACAATACAGGAAAAGGACTGAACACTGAAGGTAAAAAAGGGCTGACTGTTTATCCCACTGCGCTCAATGGCACCACACTTACGGTAAAAGCCGCTTAACTATCATGCAGGCGTTCAGCCTGACACTTCTCTAACGCCTTAAAATGAAAAAATACCCACTTCTTCTACTGATTAGCTTTGTTGCGATTGTGGCACACGCCCAAGACGATTTGTTGGATGAGCTCAATAAAATTCAAAAGCCAGTTGTGAACTATACCTCGGCTACCTTCAAGTCAAGCCGTATCGTATCGGGGCATTCGATTGAAACCGTCGCGGCTAAGCACCTTGACTTCAGAATCTCACACCGATTCGGTGCGTTGAATTCGGGGTATCAGGAATTGTTTGGTCTGGATCAATCTCAAATTCGGTTAGGATTTGAATTTGGCCTTACTGACCGCCTCACAGTTGGCGTAGGGCGTAACAGCTACCAAAAAACCTATGATTATTATGCCAAGTACAAACTGTTGCGGCAAGCCTCAGGAGCCAAAGTAATGCCCGTCACCGTGGCATTGTTGGCGGCGGCCTACACCAATACGATGCCCTCTCAGCCCAATGCCCGTTTTTTTAACAATTTAGAACGCCAAACTTATTGTGGGCAATTGTTGATTGCCCGAAAATTTGGGGAGCGGGTTTCGTTGCAGCTTTCTCCTTCGATACTACACCGCAACAAAGTAGAAACCGAAAACGACGCCAACACTTTGTATAGCTTGGGCATGGGCGGCCGCTTCAAATTGACGCGCCGAACGTCTTTCAACGTAGAATATTACTACACTCCTACCTCGGCCGGTGAAATTTCCCTACGTGACCCACAGTTTAAAAATGCCCTTTCCATCGGCTTCGACATCGAAACGGGCGGCCACGTATTCCAACTGCATTTCACCAACTCCAAGGGAATGACCGAAAAATACCTCATCGGCCAAACCGAAGGAATGTGGCAAAACGGTGATATCTTCTACGGATTCAATGTATCAAGGGTCTTCAGTTTTGATAAAAGCGCCAAGAAAACACACAAATAATTGTATTCCAAAAATCAAACAATCATGAAAACAAGGCTTGTTATTTCATTGATTATCATACACTTTATTGCTTTTCAGGCAAAGGCGCAATTGTTTATGACGCAGGGGGGCGAAACGAGTTTTTTTTCCGAAACCCCTTTAGAGAATATTTCTGCCCTTAATAAACAGGTGGCGGCAATTATCAACACTTCGACGTCGGAAGTGGCCGTGAGAATTCAGAATGTAGCGTTTCACTTTCCCAATAAGCTCATGGAAGAGCACTTCAATGAAAATTACATGGAATCTGAAAAATATCCCAATTCGACGTTTAAAGGGAAGATTCAAGAAGTGATTGATTTCAAAAAAGAAGGGGTATATGATGTATCTGCCAAGGGCATTTTAGAGATGCACGGGGTAAAACAAGAACGAGTCATTAAGGGGAAACTAACGGTTGGAAAAGAGCAATTAACCTTTGTCGGTAACTTCGACGTAAAACTTGCTGACCATAAAATAGAAATCCCGACGTTGGTGATGGCCAAAATCGCCGAGTCGCTGACCGTCAAAAACCATTTTGTCTTTACCCAAAAAAAATAAAGCCATGGAACCACTTAAATTTCTCCTCTTTATTGGCATTATCGGGGTGCTTGGCTCCTGCCTTTACGAAAAACCTACCCCCGAAACCACGTCAACCACTACACCCGACCCGGCCAATCCCTCAAATGGTACAAATACTGCTACGGGTATCGCCCTGACCTGCACGATTGTTCCAAACACGACGGCAAGTGACCAAGTCTGTTTCAATACCCAAATCCTTCCGCTGATTGTGAGCAATTGCGCCACAAGCGGCTGCCATGATGCCAAAAGTAAGGAAGACGGATATGAATTAACGAGCTATAAAACCATCACTAGCAAAGGCATCAATATCAGCAAGCCCCTCAGCAGCAAGCTATACCAAGTAATGATTGATACAGGAAAAGACCGAATGCCCCCTTCTGCGCCTCTCTCCAAGGCCCAAACCGACTTGTTTCTTAAATGGATTCAACAAGGCGCGAAGGAAACAATCTGCAATGTAAGCGTGGATACGACCAATGTAACCTTCTCAAAATCAGTGAAGCCCCTGTTGGACACCTATTGTGTGGGTTGCCACAAAACAGGTGCTGCCTCAGGAAGTGTACTATTAGACAGTTATACAGGGGTAAAAATTTACGTTGACAACCAACGACTTTTTGGCACAATGAGTTCGCAACAAGGCTACTCACCCATGCCCCCGACTGGAAAATTGACGGATTGCCAATTATTAGTAGTCCAAAAATGGATTTTGCAAGGGGCGAAGAATGACTAAAATGTTTTCGATTCCTCTTTATCCACATTCAAAATTATTTATATATTCCCCTTCCGCATTTCCTTCACGGCATAATCGACCGCCCGGGCCGTCAGGGCCATGTAGGTCAGGGATGGATTTTGGGTGGCTGTTGAAGTCATACAACCGCCGTCGGTCACGAATACATTTTTGCAGGCGTGCATTTGGTTCCATTTATTGAGCATCGACGTCTTGGGGTCTTTGCCCATCCGGATACCACCCATTTCGTGGTTTTCGTTGCCTGGCACGCGCTTCGTGTCTATCGTTTTGATATTGGTGAAGCCTGCTTTGGTGAACATTTCGGTAAATTGCTCGTAAAAATCCTTTACCATTTTCATGTCATTGTCATCAAAATCGACCGACATACGCAACTGCGGAATACCCCAATCGTCTTTCAGATTCGGGTCAAGGCGTACATGATTGCTTTCTTTGGCCAGCACCTCACCCATCATATTGGCACTGATATTCCAGCCCTCTTCGGAGGGTTTGGACAGCTGGTCTTTGAGTTCCTCCCCAAACATTCCATCGGTCGGAACACCCAATTTAGACGAGCCCATCGAAGCCGCATAGCCCCTCAAAAAGTCCGTTTCTTGTTTATAGACATTCCTAAAACGCGGCACATAAGCACCGTTTGGCCGTTTGCCCTCGGTGGTGGTATCGTGAAAACCGTCGTATTCGGCAGAAACTCGACCACGGTAGTTATGGAATCCAATGTATTTTCCCAACACGCCGCTGTCGTTGCCGAAACCATTAGGAAAACGATTCGAGGTTGAATTAAGCAGAATCAAATTGGAGTTCAGCGCCGAGGCATTCAGAAAGATGATTTTGGCGTAGTATTCGGTCATCTCCTTCGTGTTGGCATCTATTACCCGCACCCCCGTTGCCCGTTGTTTTTGTTCATCGTAAATGATTGAATGCACCACCGAATGCGTTTTCAGGGTCATTTTGCCTGTTCGCTCCGCCCACGGCAAAGTAGACGCATTGGTGCTAAAATACCCGCCGTACGGGCAACCGCGCTCACAAAGCACCCGGTGTTGGCACTTAGCCCGGCCTTGTTGGTAATGAATCGGCTTGGGATCGGTGAGATTGGCCGTACGACCGATGATGATATGACGGTCGGTGTAGTTTTTAGCGACCTGTTGACTAAAATGTTTTTCGACACAACTCATTTCGTGCGGCGTCAAAAACTCCCCGTCGGGTAGGTTAGGCAAACCGTCTTTGTTGCCCGAAATACCCGCAAATTTCTCAACGTAGCTGTACCAAGGCGCAATGTCATCGTAGCGAATGGGCCAGTCCACCGCAAAACCGTCACGAGCGGGGCCTTCAAAATCAAAATCCGACCAGCGCTGTGTTTGCCTCGCCCACAGCAACGAGCGTCCGCCCACTTGATAGCCGCGCATCCACGAAAACGGTTTCTCTTGCACAAACGGGTGCTCAAAATCTTTCACCACAAAGTGCAGCGTTTCTTCTTTAAATATATAATGACCGCTCGACGCGGGGCTTTTTTGTTTCAATTCAAGCGGCACTTGACCCAAATGCGGAAATTCCCACGGATTTTTCATCGCCGTTGGATAATCTGTAATGTGCTTTACATCGCGCCCACGCTCCAAAACGAGCGTGCGCAATCCTTTTCCGGTCAGTTCTTTGGCGGCCCAGCCTCCGCTGATACCGGTACCGATGACGATGGCGTCGAAGCGATTCGTCGCACCGGTGCGTTCTTTGATGGAATCTATGTTAAAGTAAGACATAAACTAATGGTGTAATGGCTTTTCTTTAAAAGAAAACTAAATTTTGAATTACTGTTATTTGAATTAAAATATTGAAACACGATTGGGTTGAAGTTTGCCTATATTTGAAAGGAAGCCTTTATTTATCAAAGTCTCGTTTTATGCTTTTAGACAACGAAAACCAAAATAAGAAAGTCTATGAGTGGATTGCCGAATATACAGCCCAAGGAAAAAGAATCATTGAAGGCAAGAAAAACGGCGAGGATACGAGTGCGTGAGAGGCTGAGATAGACGCACTCGTGTATGCCCTCTACGGGCTGTCGGTGGAGGAGATAGCGGTGGTAGAGGGGCGCGCTAAACCTCACAGGTTTTCAAAACAGGTGAGGTTTAATCTGTATCTTTGCAGCACCTAAAAAGCAAAAACCATGATTACCAAATTTGAAGACTTAGACCTAACCCAGCAATACAGCTACGCCGATTATCTGACGTGGCAGTTTCAGGAGCGTTTGGAACTAATCAAGGGCTATGTTTACAAAATGTCGCCCGCCCCAGCACGAAAGCATCAACAGATAGTCTGGAATGTATCGGGTATTTTTTGGGAGAAATTCAAAAAAGGACCCTGCAAAGTATATCAGGCACCTTTTGATGTGCGCTTACCAAAAAAAGGGGCAATCAGCGATAAGCAAACCTTTACGGTAGTACAACCCGACCTGTGTGTTATTTGCGACCTCGAAAAGCTCGACGACCGTGGCTGCGTAGGTGCCCCCGATTTGGTGGTAGAGATTCTTTCGCCAGGCAATACAAAAAAAGAAATGAAGCAAAAATTTGATGCCTACCAAGAAGCAGGGGTTAAAGAATATTGGCTCGTTCAGCCCGACGACCGTAACGTTTTTCAGTACGTATTAAACGAAGAAGGGATTTACATTGGCCTACACCCTCTCACCGACGAAGATACACTTATCTCACGCGTTTTTCCTGATTTTGAGATTGAATTGGCCGCCATATTTGACTGATTTCTGCGGGCCATCAGTCGGGCCATCTTCAAAAACATCCATTCATCAAGCCCCTTTTCCGTTGGTTATAATCCCCTTGGCAAGTTTCAACAGCACCCCTACATTTGACCCATCAAAACAGCCAAGAATAATCAACAAAGCATTAAAATACTGAAATAGCCATGGAAACAAACAGATTATATCGCATTACTAATCAATCAGTTATCGGGGGAGTTGCTGCTGGAATGGCGCATCATTTCGGGATAGACCGCGCACTGGTACGCATCCTGTTTGTGCTGGCTTTTTTCTTTACCGCAGGCTTTCCTACTGTCATGATTTACATCATTTTATGGGCAGTACTGCCGACCGCCATTAAAGAATCAACGGATACGAGCGTGATTCGTATCTAGGGGTTGAAGTGAAACAGTGTTTGCAAATGAATGCCGACTTTGGAGAGGGTCGGCATTTTTTTTGTGCCAAGGGATACTCACATCCCGAGCCAAAAGCGGGTTTGAGAACCCGCCTGCACTACTGCTTCTCCTGCTCAATCAGGGTCTGTACCCAACGAAAGCCCACAAAAGCCGCCAGCATACACCCAATAATAACACACCAAAGGGCATAATAGCCGTAAGTGGCGGCAATTTGCCCGCCCAACACCGGAGCAGCCACTTGGGCAATGGCGTAGCACATGGAATACAATGCCGAATACTGCCCTCTGTTTTGCGGGGTAGAGCGCTCCATTGTGAAAGAGTTCATGAACGGCATAGCCAACATTTCGCTGAGTGTGATGATCATTACAGCAATCGGCAAAATCCAGACAAAACCTTGAAAAACAATGAATAACAAATAGCTAAACCCGCAAAAAAGCACCCCCCAACTGATAAAGGTGAGTTTAGGACGTAACGGCTCAATGTAGTAAATCAAAATCATTTCAAAGGCCGCTACCAGCAGTCCGTTGGCCCCGAGAAGCAAGCCAATGTAAAATTCGTTGACGTGCAGTTCTGTCTTCCAAAATACAGGTACAATGCTGAAAAACTGCATAAATCCAATAGCAAACAGAATGGTAAACACCGCAAAACGCATATAAATACCATCCCGAAAAGCCGATTGAGCCGGTACCGTTACGGCATCTTTGTCGTACTCGGCAGCGTGGGTTTTGTCCCGATTTTTAACCAATAAAGCCAGCACCACTGCCGCCGAAATATTGGTAATGCCATCAGCGATGAATAAATATTTGTAGCCAATGGTAGCAAAAAAACCACCCAGCGCCGGCCCAATGGCCCAACCGATATTGATGGCCAAACGGTTGATGGCATACGCCCGCGTGCGATTTTCGGGCGTGCTGTAAAAGGCAATAGAAGTAGAATTGGCGGGGCGAAAAGCTTCTCCCACCAGACTCAAACAAAACGTAGAGACGCATAAAGCGGGCAGCGTACGCATTTGCATCAGCACAAAAAACATCAAACCGCCCAACGCCAAACTTGCCATTTGAACGTAGTAATGCCCTACTTTATCGGTCAGTTTACCGCCGAAATACGTCCCCAATATCCCACCAGCCCCCGCACAACTCACTACCAAACCGGCATTGGGCAGGCTGAAATGAAGGGCTTGGGTCAAGTATACGCTCATGAAGGGAATCACCATCGTACCCGAACGATTGATGAACATCACAAAGGCCAAAAGCCAGATTTCGCGGGAGATACCGCCGTAGGCATTTCGATAAAGTGTGGCTGTTTTCTGTAACATAATGCGGCAAAGTTAACGGTCAGCAGATTTAAAACCGACTGACCGTTAAAAATCTGTTGCTGCTGCCCTGTTTGGTGAAAACACCAAACAGCACAACCGCGAAGTCTGACCAGCGAAGGGATGTTGGTGTTTTTCCACCAACATCGGCTTAAATGCAATTAAAATAATGGGATTAGCATAAATCTATACCCGTCCGACGGTTTTGAACGGAAACGGCCACTCCGTCAGACGGATAGCAGAACGCTACAACGAAACGCCTCGTTTCCAGGGGATAAAATCATCTTGAGCCAAACGTTGGGCGTGGGTAAGTTTGCCACTCGCTACCTGAATGATTTCTTCCAACAACGCATCGGCATTTTGGGCAATGGTTTGTTCGCCCGTCACGACGGGGCCGCAGTCAAAATCAATCACATCTGACATTTTTTGGGCCAAAGTAGAGTTGGTAGACACTTTCATGACGGGACAAATCGGGTTGCCCGTGGGAGTTCCCAAACCGGTCGTAAACAAAATTACGGTGGCGCCGGCGGCTGTTTTACCAGTGGTGGCTTCAACGTCATTGCCGGGCGTGCAAACAAGTTGCAGTCCTTTTTCGGATGATATTTCGGTATAATTGGTCACGTCCTGAATCGGGGCCGAGCCGCCTTTTTTGGCCGCACCCGCTGATTTGATGGCATCGGTAATGAGCCCATCTTTGATATTGCCGGGCGAAGGATTGAACGCAAATGCCGACCCGACCGCATCGGCCTTGCCCGAATAATCGCGCATAAGTCTTTCAAACTTGGCCGCTTTTTCTTCCGTAACGCAACGGTTTAACAACTCCTGCTCCACGCCGTGGAGTTCAGGAAACTCAGCCAGTAACGTTTTTCCACCCAAGGCCACCAAAATATCCGAGACTTGACCTAAAACGGGATTGGCCGAAATGCCCGAGAAACCGTCCGAGCCGCCGCATTTCAAACCCACGACCAGCTCGGTAATGGGCACGTCTTCGCGCTCGTGTTTGTCGGCTTTGATGAGGCCCAAAAACGTCTGTTTTATGGCCATCGACATCATCTGTGCTTCGGTGCCCTGCTGTTGTTCAAAAATGTACAACGGTTTATCAAAATAAGGGCTGCGCTTGTGAATTTCGTCCATCAAAATCTTCTCTTCGGAGTTTTGACAACCCAAACTCAACACCGTAATTCCAGCCACATTGGGGTGCACCGCATATGATGCAAACAACGAGCACAGGGTATGCGCATCCTGCCGCGTACCACCGCAACCGCCTTCGTGCGTAAGGAATTTGATGCCATCGACGTTTTTGAAAGGTCTTTTTGTCATGCCAGAGGCATCTGTACTTGGAGCAGCAACGCTAACAAAAGGCTCAATTTTCTTTAGGACATCCATTTGCCCGTTTTGGTACAAATGCAAAAATTCCCGCACCTGATCGCGGTAAAGATCGGGTTGGGCATAGCCCAATTCGCGTTCAAAAGCATCTTTCAGCGTCAACACGTTGCGGTTCTCGCAAAATACCAGCGGTATTACTAACCAATAATTATACGTCCCCACTTTGCCATCCGAACGACGGTAGCCTTTAAACGTCCTGCCTACCCACTTGCTCACATCAGGCGGAGTCCAACTGTAAGGTTGGCGCTTGGCTGTACTGTAAGGCTCGGAATCATGTTTTAAATTATAAGTCGTAACGGGTTCCCCGCGCTTGATGGGTTGCGAAGCACGACCCACCAACACACCATACATCATGACGGCATCGCCGATGGCTAGGTCTTGGGTAACAAATTTATGTTTGGCGTAAACGGTATAGGGTAACAGGTAGCTTTCGCCCTCAAAATCAACGACTTCTCCCGCCGGCAAATCGCGCAGGGCCACAATAACGTTATCGTTGGAGTTTACTTTTAAGACTTTATGTAACATATCAAATAAGTTATGGGAAAAAGCGATAAATCTCTTTTCGGGGTAAAATTCGGGCAAATACGAGTACATCACCTTCAAAATAAAGGCCAATGCGGTAGTCACCTATCCGGATTCTGTAGGCATTTTTATAACCCGAAAGTTTTTTGAGATTGGGGATATTTTGAAGTGTTTTGGCTTCTCTGACTGACAATACCACTTCTTGAAGCAATAATCTTAGGGCTTCAGGCAACTTTTGGGCATCTCTCAAATAGGCATTCTCATAGTCGTATTTCATGCGGTTATTTCTGAAAAAGCCATTTTTCAAAGTCTTCTTTCTCTTTCTCAGTAGCTCGCCCTTCTTTCTTTCCCTCCTCCATTGCCAAATACAGGGCAGTATCCTCTTCTTCTTCCGTAAGCTCGCGTTGCTTTATTTCAATATCCAATGCTTTAAGTACACTCATCAAAGCCTTCTTTTGTTTTAATGTGACTTCAATGTCCAGCATAAGACGTTGTTTTCGGAGAGTTGCTGTTGCAGCCATTGCCTTTTGTTTTTTTGGTAAATTTAGAGAGATTATGACTTCTATCAAAAGCGATTCAGCGTTTTGTGTTTACTTTTGCGCTACCAATCTTGATGTAAGATTCCCATAATCTCAAATCCAATCACAATAATGGAATACCGTATCGAAAAAGACACCATGGGCAAGGTAGAAGTACCGGCTCACGTGTATTGGGGCGCGCAAACCCAGCGCTCTATCATGAATTTCCCGATTGCGCAAGATATTAACAAAATGCCCAAAGAAATCATTCGGGCGTTTGCATACCTGAAAAAAGCCGCCGCCATCACCAATTTTGAGGCAGGAATCCTTCCCGAAGACAAGAAAAACTTGATTGCCAAAGTATGTGACGAAATTTTGGACGGTAAACTCAACGACCAATTTCCGTTGGTGGTGTGGCAAACTGGCTCCGGAACTCAGTCCAACATGAACTGTAATGAGGTGATTGCCTACCGCGCACACGTCATCAATGGCGGGTCGCTTTTGGATGAAAAGAAATACTTGAACCCCAACGACGACGTCAACAAATCGCAATCGTCGAATGATACTTTCCCAACCGCGATGCACATTGCGGCGTATCAGATTTTGAGCGAAATCACCATTCCGGGCATTGAAAAACTTCGTGATACGCTCCAAGCCAAGTCGGAAGCTTTCAAAGATGTCGTAAAAATCGGTCGTACCCACTTTATGGACGCTACACCGCTGACCCTCGGTCAGGAATTTTCGGGCTATGTGTCACAATTGAACCACGGACTTCGTGCCATTAAAAACACCTTAGCTCACTTGTCGGAGTTGGCGTTGGGCGGTACGGCGGTTGGTACGGGTATCAATACACCCAAAGGTTATTCAGAAAATGTAGCGGCACATATTGCGGCGTTGACGGGCTTGCCTTTCATTACGGCTGAGAACAAATTTGAAGCCCTTGCTGCCCACGATGCCATCGTTGAAGCGCACGGTGCCTTGAAAACCGTGGCGGTAAGTTTGATGAAAATCGCCAATGACGTTCGGATGCTCTCGTCGGGCCCGCGTGCGGGTATCGGCGAAATTCACATTCCCGACAACGAACCGGGCAGCTCTATCATGCCGGGCAAAGTAAACCCCACGCAGTGCGAAGCCATGACCATGGTGGCCTGTCAGGTGATGGGCAACGACGTAGCCATCAACATCGGCGGCTCCAACGGTCACTTTGAGTTGAACGTGTTCAAGCCGGTGATGATCTATAACTTCCTGCACTCGGCCCGTTTGATCGGCGATGTGTGCGTGGCGTTCAATGACAAATGTGCGGTAGGTATCGAGCCATTGACCGAAAATATCCGCAAACACGTCAATAATTCACTGATGTTGGTAACGGCACTGAACCCCAAAATCGGATATTACAACGCGGCCGCAATTGCCCAAGACGCGCACAAGCGCGGCATTACGCTCAAACAGGCTTCTCTCGAATTTGAATTGAAAGGCTTGGATTTCACACACATGACGTCCGAGCAGTTTGACGAATGGGTTCGTCCTGAAGATATGGTGGGTGGATTGAAGTAAGGACTTATTAGAACCGAAAAAGTTTGAATGTAAAATTTTAAATGTAAAAGTTTGGTTCTTTTCCCTGAGAAGTCGGCTACAAACGCAGCCGACTTCCTTTTGTTTTTATCAAAGTATATACAAGTTTGTATATATACAAATTTGTATATGTCCTATTTTTCCGCAGTCGCTTGGCTCTGAATACGGAATCGCCCGAGCCGTGACGACTGCTAACAGACCTCAGGGCTTACCGTTATTTGCTTTGCCGGTGTTGCAAAATGCTTGCAATGACGTATCGCTTGCCTCGCACCCTTTTCAATATCCTTTTGGTTGGAATGATGGCCCATTTGAATGTTCTTGAATATCGGCGGTTGGTAGGGTATTTTCGGTTGGGCGTGAGGTTGTTGAAAACAAGCGCCACCACCAGAAGGATGAACACCCCCGAAGCGACGGGCGTCAGCACAAACCAATAACCAAGGTCTTTTACTTTTTCTGAACCAATGACTGCGATCAACGCCGTAGCCCCACCAGGCGGGTGCAACGTCTTGGTGATTTGCATACTGATGATAGACAGCCCTACCGCAAGCGGAGCCGTAAGCCAGATGATATTGGGGAAAAGTTGGTAGATGGTGACCCCCAACAACGCCGAAATGAGATGCCCGCCCACCAGATTGCGGGGTTGGGCCAACGGACTTTGGATGGCACCGAAAATGAGTACCGCAGACGCCCCAAACGAGCCAATTAAAAACAAATTGTCCGTTTCGGAGAGGGCGCTTTGTAGAAAAGCGATCAGGCCTACCCCCAAAAAAGCGCCGGCAAATGACCAAAAATTTTCTACCGAATCAACGAGCGTTTCTTTATAAACGATGTACTTGGCTATTACTAAAGCCGAAGATATTTTGTAACTATCTGATTATAGGATATTTGGATGTCAATCCATCGAATCATTATTTCAATATATTCAGTGCATAAGCGTATAAAATTATCATTTGCGTTTTTGAGACCTC
>NZ_QPIW01000037.1 GCF_003339505.1 Runella aurantiaca | reverse complement strand
ATGAGTGCCTACCACAGCACCGAGTTGTGCTTCTTGTCGGCGGTGTATACCAACTTGCTCATCACCAAACAGCCAACTTATTTCTACTTCAAGCCGTATCCAAACGGTTTCAAAAACAATAAGTTGTTTGTATCGCCTGATATTCTCCCCAAAGGAAGTGTGTACATCAGCGCGTGCTACATCAATGATGAGCCGTACCCCAATTTTGACGCCAACGAGTTATTTGTCACACTCCCTAAAACCGACGAAAGGGTTCGGGTGAAAGTGCTTATAAGTCCAGTTATTTAAATTAGACAATACACTATCGACATGAAAGTAGCCGAGAATATAATAGAGAGCATTGCTGTCATTGAGGTGGAAGGCAACATAGATAGCAAAACCGCCCCTGAATTTGAAAAAGCCGCCATTTCGGCCATCAAAGGACAAGGGCAAGTCATTATTGACCTGAGCAAAGTGGAATTTCTTTCCAGCGCTGGTTTACGGGTTTTATTGATGATTTATCGGCAAATAAAATCGCAAAGCGGAAAAGTGGTACTCGTGGGAGTATCCGAAGATATTCAGGACGTAATGTCGAACACTGGTTTTATCAACTTCTTCATCATTGTAAACACATTAGAAGAAGCGGTAGAAACACTAAAAAAGGGCTAACTATGGCAGATATTCGTATTGATTACTACCCAACCCACGAACACGAGGGTATAAAATTCCGACGGGGGCATACGCTGCCGTTTGGAGCAACCATGGTGCCAAACGGGGTCAATTTCAGCGTCTATTCAAGTGCTGCTATTTCATGTACTTTGGTTCTTTTTGAACGGGGCGAAGCCCAGCCGTACGCAGAAATCCCGTTTCCCGACGAATTCAGGATTGGGGATGTGTATTGCATGACGGTTTTCGACCTTGATTTTGAACGACTTGAATATGGCTATCGCATGGACGGGCCTTTTAAACCCGAAGAAGGTCATCGGTTTGACAAAAATGTCATCTTGAGCGACCCTTACGCCAAAGTCTTAGGAGGCCGTGATACGTGGCGTGCCCAACCCAACTGGGATGATGTGTACCCCTATCGTTCACGGTTGGCCTTTGAAGATTTTGACTGGGAAAACGACCACCCACTCGAAACGCCCATCGAAGATTTATCCATCTACGAAATGCACGTGCGGGGTTTTACGAGTCACCCCTCGTCAGAAACCAAAAACGCGGGTACCTTCGCGGGGATACGCAGCAAAATACCGTATCTCAAATCGCTGGGTATCAACTGTATCGAACTCATGCCCATTTATGAATTTGACGAATGGGAAAATAGCCGCACCAACCCCAAAACGGGAGAATTGTTGGTCAACTATTGGGGATACAGTACCGTAAACTTCTTTTCGCCAAAAGCAGGCTACGCCGCCACGGGTAAGTTTGGAATGCAGGTGGATGAATTGAAAACCCTCATCAAGGAACTGCACAAAAATGGAATCGAGGTGTTTCTGGACGTGGTGTTTAACCACACCGCCGAAGGAGACCACCGTGGGCATACCATTTCGTTTAGAGGAATTGACAATAAAACCTACTACATGCTCACGCCTGAGGGGTATTATTTCAACTTCTCTGGAACGGGCAACACCCTGAATTGTAATCACCCCGTGGTTCGAAACATGGTGCTTGACTGCCTTCGTTATTGGGCGTCAGATTACCACATCGACGGTTTCCGCTTCGACTTGGCCGCCATTTTGGGCCGTGCCCAAGACGGTAGTCCGTTGAGTAACCCACCGCTGTTGGAATCACTGGCGTACGACCCCATTTTGGCCAAGTGTAAACTGATTGCCGAAGCTTGGGACGCTGGCGGTTTGTACCAAGTTGGCTCGTTTCCTGCCTACGGCCGCTGGGCCGAATGGAACGGAAAATACCGCGATACGGTGCGCCGTTTTCTGAAAGGAGATACGGGTCTGGTGGGAGAAATGGCCCAACGGCTTCAAGGTTCTCCCGATTTGTACCCCTCACGAGGGCCAACCGCGAGCATCAATTTCGTGGCCTGTCACGATGGGTTTACGCTGCACGATATGTTTGCCTATAACGAAAAACATAACGAGGCCAACGGCGAAGACAACAATGACGGTGCCAACGACAACAATTCGTGGAACAGTGGTTGGGAAGGTGAAACCGACGACCAAGCCATTAATTTTCTGCGCCATAAACAAATCAAAAATGCCTTGACAATTTTAATGGTCAGTCAGGGGATTCCGATGATTTTGATGGGCGACGAAATGGGACATACCCAACTCGGCAACAACAACACATATTGCCAAGATGTGGAATGGAACTGGCTCAATTGGTCATTGGTCAATAAAAACGCCGATTTGTTTCATTATGCCCAACAGATTCTACGTTTCCGCCGGGCACACCCCGTACTGAGAAGCCCAACCCACTTCCGGCATTATGACTACGTAGGTAGCGGTCTGCCCGATATTAGCTTCCACGGCACGCTAGCATGGCGGCCAGATTGGTCGGCAGAAAGCCGCACCTTGGCTTTTATGCTCTGCGGTAGCCACGCCAAAGGAGGAACCATCCGCGACGAAACCATCTACGTAGCCCTGAATATGTACTGGGAACCACTGCATTTTGAACTTCCGACGCTGGAACCTGGGCTGAAATGGCACGTCTTTGCCAACACTGACATGGCCAACTCGGAAGACATCCACCAAATTGGAGAGGAACCATTGCTCGAAAATCAAGCAGGCTTTTTTGTAGGCGGACGTTCAGTCATTATTCTGGTCGCAAAATAAAATTGATTAATCTCAACCAAAAACACTCAATAACATGGATTTTACAATAACCTCAGAAGTAGTCGATAAGGTTGCCAAACTCAAACTGACGGGTGAGCTGGATTCATTATCAGCCCGGGTTTTTCAAAAAGAAATCGAAAAAGTAGCGCTTGAATCGCCTACCGAACTCGTTCTGGATTTAGAAAATCTGTCGTTTATGTCATCGGCAGGGTTGCGTGTTTTGATTTTTTCAAAGCAAAAAATGGGCGTTGGGCTTACGATTTACATTGTAAAACCGCAGGAAATCATCGTCGATACGCTCGAAAAAACGGGGCTTCAACACAGCGTCAATATTGTTGATCAATACCCTGTTTAGGTCAACACGACACGTAAATGTTTTTGGATACATAAAATAGACTTAAGTAGTTGAAAATTGGTGTTAATACCTCATTTATCAGCTACTTAAATCTATTTTAATGGTAAAAGCAACCAACAACATTTAGGCTTCGTATAGAGAATCAACTCAATCATCGTTCGTACTTTGTCAATTAACAAATGGAACTGAAAACCTTTCCGGCAACCATTGACTCGCTTGATGCCATTCGGCAGTACGTCAAAGAAAAATCCCAAGAGGCGGGAGTAGACAAAAAAGCAACCTATAATTTACTGGTAGCGGTCGATGAAATTGCGACAAACATCATCTTGTATGGTTATCAAAATACTGGATTAGAGGGAAATATTGACGTCTTTAGCGAAGCTACGCCTACTCAATTTAAAGTCATTTTTGAGGATGATGCTACCCCCTTTGACCCTACCACACGCGAACTCCCCGACGAGGAAGATTTCAATCTACCACTGGAAGAAAGGCCCATTGGTGGACTAGGAATTTACCTTACCATTACCGGTGTAAGTGATTTTTCTTATGAGTACAAGAATAACCGAAATCGAAATATTTTCGTAGTGGATATCAAAAGTCCTTAGCCCAAAGGGGCAACCCTTGACTGTTTTTTTTTAATATGGCACCCAACAGAACTTATGCGAACCCCTACCCTGGACTGAGAAGTTTTGACTCCAAAGACGCAAATCTTTTTTTTGGAAGAGAAACGCACGTCAAAAAACTGAGAGAAAAGTTAAGTAGCTCGCGTTTTTTGGCCATTATCGGTTCGTCTGGAAGTGGAAAATCTTCGTTAATTAAAGCCGGCTTGATTCCGTCATTGGAAAAAAACCGATTGGAAAACACGAATGAAAATGGCTGGCATATTCTCATACTAAAACCGGGGGCTAACCCTATAAAAAACCTAATAAGTATTCTTACCGATTACTTTTCAAAATATAACATCGGTAGTTCTTCCCCAGAAATCATTAACCACCTAGAGTCGTTCATTTTCAATGATTCTGACGGTTTAACCAAAGTTTTTCAGCTTTTCGGTGACAAAAATATCTTGTTGGTCATTGACCAATTTGAAGAAGTATTTCGCTACCGCCAAAAAGAAGCGCAAATCACCACAGACCGTGATGAAACCATTCTTTTTATTGAATTTTTAATCCGACTCATTCAGCAACGCACCCTGCCAATCCACGTGGCGCTCACGATGCGCTCTGACTACTTAGATTATTGTACCAACTACAACGGCCTGACCGAGGCCATCAACCGTGGGTATTATCTATTGCCCAAGATGAATCACGCCGAAATCATTCAGGCCATCAACGGGCCACTCGAAACTGTTGGTGTAGATATTTCACCCACTTTAGTAGACCGTCTCTTGGGCGACATTGGCAGTAAAACCGACCAACTTCCCGTACTTCAACATTCGCTCATGCGAACGTGGGACTATTGGCAAGTCCACAAATCACCGCAGCAGCCGATTGATGAACAAGACTATGAGGCCATCGGAACCATGTCTGATGCGCTTTCACTCCACGCTGAAGAAATTTATCAGGATGTTTTTGATGCTAAACGCAAACAAGTAACCGAAAAACTTTTCAAATCCCTGATAGTTGTCGGTTCGGGAGATGTCGGAGTGGTTAGCCCGACCACGGTATCAACCATCAAAAAAGTAACTGGTGTAAATGAATTTTTACTTTTGGATGTCATTGACCGCCTGCGCGAGTTGGGGACTTCTTTTCTTTCGCCCTCCTACTCCACACCGCTGTCTGATGCATCGGTGGTGGACCTCACCCACGAACGCCTCACGTACCTCTGGAAACGCCTCAAAACATGGGTCGATGAGGAGTCGGAATCAGCAAAACTATACAAAAACCTAAGTTTCTCGGCCGATTTATACCAACAGGGAAAAACAGGTTTATGGGTAAATCCCGAATTACAAATCGGGTTGAGGTGGTTGAAAGAAAACCGTCCCAACAAAGAATGGGCGCTCCGCTACGACCCCTATTTTGAAAGAGCCATCAATTACCTTGAATACAGCCGAAGCCAGTATGAATTTGAGGTACAAAATAAAGAAAGTCGCCACAAAAAAGAGGTAAAACGAACCCGCCAATTTGCCATTGCTTTGGGCATTGGGTCGTTGTTGTCACTCATGTTTTTGGTGGTATCCATCATTCTCCGAACGCAAGCCCAACAAAGTGAAAAGGAATCGTTAGAAAAAGAGCAGCTGGCATTGTCGGAACAAAAGAAAGCAGAAGTCCAGAAACGAGAAGCGATTTCCCAAAAAAGGATTGCCCAACAACAAGAAGAAATTGCCGAAGCTCAAAAACAACTGACCGAAGAACAAAAAAAGATTGCGGTAACGGAACAACGAAAAGCGGAGATTCAGCGGCAGGAAGCAATCATGGCCCAAAAGGCGGCAACTGAACAAAAAAACAAAGCAGAAATAGCCCGGCGCGACGCCGAAAACCAAAAGACAATTGCCGTAACCGCCAAAAGTGAGGCCGAAAAACGCAAAGACGAGGCCGAAAAAGCAAGCCGCGAAGCCGAACGACAAAGAACCATCGCCGAAAACGCCAAGCGAGATGCCGAACGACAAAAAGTAAAAGCAATTGCCCGGGCAATTGCCATTCAGTCGTTTCAGATGCCCGAAAATTCGCAGGATGAATTGCCAGCATTGTTGGCCTTGCACGCCTATAACCTCAACCTGAAGAGCCAAGGCGAAAAAAGTAATCCTGACATTTTTAATGCCCTGGCCAAAGCTGCTGGAACAACCGCAAAAGTTATACTAAGACGGCACACCGATGTGGTGCGCTCAGTAGCTGTAGGTGTTAAATCAGGCGATAATATCTTTGCTTCTGGTAGCGATGACGCCACCATTAAACTCTGGGACTATGGCCTCAGCCCGATACAGCCCACCCGTTCTTTCAGTCGCGGAAATAAGTCAAACGAGGGATTTAGGGCCGTTATTTTAGATAAAAACGAGAAAAAGCTAATTGCTGGTGGAGCTTTGGGCACCTTATTCAGTTGGAACATAGACTCCCCTACCCCAACACCGTTTGTAATGAAGGGGCACCGCAGTCCAATTCATTCCCTATTGTTAGCCGAAAACAATAAAATGGTTTCGGTGAGCAACGATGGAAATATTCGGACCTGGAATCTAACGGGCAACGGCATTGACTCCGTGGCTAGTATTCGTTCAGGGATAGATATTTTTTGCGCAAAACTTAGCCCAGATGGCCAAAAAATAGTGTGCGGCTCCAAAGAAAAAGTCGTTGTTTTTGAACTAAATGATTTGAAAAAAGCACCCAACGTCTTTTCTTTTTACGGAATGGGCGCACGGGTAACGGCGCTGGCATTCAGCCCCAACGGAAGGAAAATATTGACTGGTAACTCTGCTGGTGTTTTAACGGTATGGGACTATGAAAATGACAAAATCGTTGAATTTTCGGCGGGGACGGTACTGGGCAAGCACAATTCGACCGTCAGTGATATTGTCTTTTCTCCAGATGGTCATTTGGTAGCAACGAGCAGTTTTGATTGGTCGGTTCACCTTTTTAATTACGAAGATATTACACGCCAGCAACAGCCCATTGTCATCAATGATTTCAACACATGGGTAACGGGCGTGCGGTTTACAAAAGACAGTAAAAAACTAATCTCTTATGGCGCTGACCGTACGGTACGACTCTGGGATATTGGCATCGATGACCTTTATACTAAAGTAAGCAAAAAAATAACCCGGGATTTGACCGTCGACGAATGGAATAAATATGTAGGAAAAGATGTCGAATTCACAAAAGTGCAAACTGCCTTAAAGTGACGTTACTTTGAAAATGACCTGTACAATGATAAAAATTATACAACTGATAAAATGGGGAATTTTGGTTGGGGCATGCTTACAGGCTACGTGCTCAATGGGACAAATTTGTGATGAAACGGTGAGCATTCCCGAGGCCGAGAAAAAGTACACCACGGGCAACTTTGACGAAGTCTTCCAAATCCTTCTGCCCTGCCTGAAAACCGATTTTTCGCCTACGGCCAAAGTTCAAGCCTATAAGATACTGGCCATGGCGCATTTGGCAATGGATTCAAGCTCCAGAGCGGCCGAATCCATTCAGAGTTTGTTGGCTATCAACCCCAATTTTGACCCAGATTTTGCCTCATCACCACAATTCAAAGATATGTTTCAGCGTATCAAAGATTCGCAGGAGCGCATTGTACAAATAACCTCCGTATCAAAAAGGGCTGAAAACGTATTGAAAGTACCCGCAACTGTAATCGTTATAACGGAGAAAGATTTTGTCAGACGGGGCTATCAAAACTTAGAACAACTCCTGCACGATTTGTCAGGATTCGACATTGCAAAAGGCAACGGTCCTGGCTATTCAAATTTCTACACGCGGGGCTACCGGTCTACCTCCAACGACCGTATGTTGATGCTTATTGACGGAGTAGAAGAAAACGATTTGGCCTCAGATAATATTCCCATTTCGCGACAATATACGCTTTCCGACATAGACCGGGTGGAGGTAGTGTACGGGCCAGCTTCGACTTTGTACGGCAACAACGCTTTCATGGGGGTGATAAATATCATTACCAAAAAATACCGTGAGATTATCGACGGGAACAACAAAGTGCGGTTTAATGGCCAAATAAAGTCAGGAACTTGGAAAACCCGGTATGCCGACGGAACCATAGCGGTCAAAACCAAAGACGTGGCCATTTCTGTCACGGGTAGGTTTTTTGAGTCCAACGAAATGAATTTGTCGAAATACCCGGAATGGAATTACGACGCCCGCAACCCCGCCGCCTATGGCACACGACTAGACAGAACGGGTACCGATGCCCTCAATTACATCAACAATACCCAACTGCTGACCAAATTTCCAAACTCTGATTTGTTCAATGTTGAATTTACCAACGGTGTACCTAGTGCGCTTCGGCTAACCCCGAAGGGCGCCGAAAAAGCCGCCGAGCTTGACAATCGACTTTTTAACGGGAATGCCTTGGATAAACCCGTTCAGTTCAACGATTATTCTAAGAACTGGTACATGAAAACCAAAATTGAGTTTAAAGAATTAACCATTGCCATCACCAACTGGAAAACCGACGAAGGAGCCGTGCCGTGGTATACCAATTTATCCCGAATCAATACCGCCGACCTAGGCCGGTGGATAACCTATTACCGAAGTTTTGCCGTTACGTACAATAAGGTTATAAATGATAAATTCCAGATTATTAACCTTTCATCCTACCGCCTGCACGAAATAGATGGAGGAACCAATTTGCCCTCTTATCGCGGTTATTATAACGCCCGTCTGGGTATCGCCGACTTAGCCGCAGGCACGGCCCCTACCTTCTCCACCACTTATAATTACCGCGTTTCAAACCAGTTTCGCAACGAATTTCGGGCGCTCTGGAGTCCTTTGCTCAACCTCGACGTCAACGGTGGTGTAGAGTACAGAAACAGTATAATTCAGGGCAATTACGTTACCTCTGGTACTGGTAATCCCGAAGAACAGGGTTTTCCTGCCGATACCCTACGGGGTGGTAACAACTTCCGGGTTTTTGATATAGGCATCTACGCCCAAGCCACGTATCGTTATTCCGAATCGCTCAGTTTGGTAGGTGGTTTACGGGTTGACAACAACCGTGTAAGAGATAATGGCGGATACGGCATGGTAGCAAACCCTAGATTATCAGCCATTTATAGCAAGGGGAGCTTTATCCTAAAGGCTATTTATGCGGAAGCCTTTAAGGATGCTTCATACCTTCAAAAATACGGCACAACCGCCGAACGGCGGTTGAATAACCCTACGCTTCAACCAGAAAAAGTGAGAAACATGGAATTCAGCCTTTATTACAAACCCATCAAAGACCTTAATATTACGGTTGCCGCCTACCGCGCCAACTACAGTAATGCGGTGGGTTTGGCCTCGGTCGTATTAGAAAACGGCACCAAAACCAATCAATTTCAGGGTATTGGTCGTCAGCGGATTTGGGGGCTTCAGGCCGAAGTAAACTATCTCTGGGAAAAACTCAACGTGTGGAGCAATTTTACATATACAAATCCACTCGACTTAACGTCAAATTTGCGTATCAGTGATATTGCAGATTTTTCATTCAATATTGGGGCAAATTATCAATTCACAAAAAGTCTGAGGCTAAACATCACCTCTCACTATGTGGGTGCCCGTAAAACGGGAGCTGGAACTTCTGGCAGCCGAAACCCCATCCAACTGTTTGCCCCTTATTTCATCATGGATGGTGCTCTGACTTACCACGATGTCATCAAAGGTGTATCGTTACAGATAACAAGTTATAATCTATTAAACAAAGAATATTTTGTCCCTGGCATCAGAGAAGCCGATAATATTGTGGGAGCGTCGCGCTTTCCGCAAGAAAAACGAAATATTTCAATGGGTATATTGTTTGAAATAAAATAATTCATGATGAACACTTTACCCGATTTTTTTGACTTTTTGGTAATGGAAAGAAATAAAATTAAGTCTTTGCCCGACGGGTTTGAAATACATGAGGGCTATTTTCCAGAACGAATGGAAGAAATTGGTCGGTTCAGAATTAGGGCTTGGCGGAATGAGAATGGAATAAATCCAACATTTTTTTCACAGGATGTTTGGATAGATTCTTTAGATAAAAACGCGCACCATTGGATTATAACCAAAGAGGAAGTCATTGTGGCCGCGGCACGTTTAAGTTTTCATGAGTGCATTGAGGAAGTTCCTTACGCTGATTTTTTGCACGACGAACATCGTCCGCTTTTTCAAAAAAGCCCCATTGCTTCCATCAACCGTTTGGTGGTCGACCCCGCGTTTCGGGGTCGGGGTTTTGCCAGAATTCTGGACAATGAGCGCATTAACGAAGCGGCAAAGTCTGGCTCTAAAATAATGATTGCTTTCCCACAGTTGTCCCGACTTGTGCATTTGCAAAAACTAGGTTTTAATTTAATTTCTCAACTTGAAAACATCCCCGAAATGCCCGAACGGCCTTTCTTCCTCATGAAGCTAGACCTTTAGTCCATTTATATTTTACTTGATTATGTTAAAAAAAGAGCGGCTATATCACCTGATGAACTTGAAAGAAGGCGACCTAAAGGTTGTCAATCCTTTCATGCGTTACTCTTTTTTTATGGGGGTATCCGTTGCTATTTTTTATACCGCAACGATGTCTTTATTCCTCAATAGTTTTGACCGAACCATGCTGCCAAAAGCGTACATCGCCAGCGGTATCATCGTTTATGCTTTGGGATACATTGTTTCTAAAATTCAAGAACGCGTTTACTTTTCAAAAATCGCCCTGTTCTTGATTATTTTCTTGATTATTTCCGTTACGGGACTGCTCATTGGCCACTTCATTACGGGCAATAAGTGGATTTACTTTTTTCTGTTTATCTGGAACCGCGTCTTTGTTTTTGTCAACGGAATTTCTTTCTGGGCCATTGTTTCGCGCATTTTCAATCTACAACAAGCCAAGCGTCTTGTTAGCTTTATTACCACAGGCGACGTCATTTCTTCCATCGTAAGTTATTTATCCGTCCCGCTGTTATTGCAGTTAACAGATACCAACGGATTGTTGTATTTATCAATTGGCACCCTGGTCTTTTGTTTAGTTTTGATGGTAACGATTTCTAAAAGATACGAATCAGAACTTTCCATTTTTTCGCGCGAAAAAGAAAAACCGAAACAAAAAACCTTCAATTATTTTTTCAAAACGCCGTATTATACAGCCGTATTTATGTTGGCGTTGTTCCCAGTAATGGGGTTGTTTTATGTCGAATTTATTTTTGCAGTTGAATCCAAAAAAGTATTTCCCGACAAAGAATTACTAACTGGCTTTTTGGGCTTATTTTTTGGGCTTTGTGCCATTATTGAGCTGTTAATCAAAACCTTACTGTACGGGCGCTTTATTGAAAAATATGGATTAAAACTAGGCTTGGTTGTATTGCCCTTGGTCCTTACCATTTTTTATGCGTTTGCCGCAGTTTATGGTACCTTTTATGGTACTACTTACGTGTTTTTTGCATTTATCGTCATGAGCCGTTTTGCAATGAGTACGGTTCGAAAATCAATCAGTGACCCTTCCTACCAATTGCTTTTCCAACCCATACATCCTGAAGAAAGGCTTGAACTACAAAGCCGGATTGAAGGCGGCCCCAAGGCGGGAGGAAATATTGTAGCGGGCGTACTACTTTTAGTCCTGACCTATTTTACATTCATCGACACCATTTATCTTTCCTACATTTTTGTGGGTATCCTTCTTGTATGGTTATGGGTTGCGGTCAGTACCCAAACTCTCTACCGAAACGTATTGAAAAACCTGTTGAAAGAGTCCGCAGAACGTAAAAATACAAGCGATAAAAAAACCACAGAAACATTTATGCCTGTAGAGTATACTGGCAAAAAAACAGATTTCGATGTTGTCACCAAAATGGCAAACTCTCCATTGCCCGAAGAAAGGCTTGAGTCAGTCTCCCTTCTTGAAAACTCAGGACGCTATTATGCCTTCAAATACATTGATACCTTGATGCAGGATCCTAACCCGCGCGTAAAACGGGCTGCCTTGCTGGCCGCGGGCAACATACGAAAAATGGAATTATGGCCGCATTTGTTAAGCAACATTACCTCTAATTATTTTAAACTCCCCACAAAAATTGCTCTAGCATCCATCGGCGACCCTGTCATGGGAGAATTGGAACGTTTTTTTAACCGCTCAGAAAACGACCGTGCAACCCAAAAGGAAATCATCAGTATTGTTGAAAAAATTGATAGTCTATCTTCAACTCGTTTTTTAAGAGCTAAAATGAACCATCCCGACCCTCACATAAGAGACCGGGTTTTTGAAGCGCTCAATCAAAATCGTTATACCGCAACGGTGCTCGAACGCACCCACATCAACGCTGAAATTGACGAAAAAGCCGCCTTTGTGGTTTGGCTGATTGCCGCACAGTCCGATATTGCGAGAATGCCCGATTTAGCCCCTCTACTCCGTTCGTTGGAAGAAGAAACCAAACAAACTGCTCCAAAACTATTTAATCTGCTCAATATCCTGATTATAGACCAAGATTTTGACTTAATTAAAGACTTACACGAAAATAAAAACGAAACTACACAAGGCTTTGTACAAGAAGTCTTTTCGATGGCCCTTTCTGAAGAACTTCGCGTAAAATTGACCCCAATTTTTGAGGATGATACAATTGAAGATAAAGTGCAAAAATGCCGCGAAAATTATCCACAGCAGCACTTGTCACCTGAGGAGCGTGTACTTGACATTATTAACCGGGATTTTGCCCAGCTTTCCAGTGAATTAAAAGCCTCCGCAATTCAAAGCTTGTTGCATTTTCCGAACTCCCAAAATCAATACGTCTTAATCTCAAGCGCACACTCAAACAGTGAAGTGATTGTTGAAACAGCCCTTTATGTGTTGCACAAGTTATATCCTACAGCATTTGAAGAATTTAAGGAAACAGCCGCGTTTTTACCCAATTGCCATCGAACTGATCTTTGCAAAAAGATAGAACATGGGTTTAAGCAGGAAGATTTATTAATCAATAAACTCAACGCCATTCGTTCAATCGATTTATTAAAAAAATTGCCCGCCGATTCGCTCTTGCCAATGACCATTTCACTACAAAAACTTCAATTGACCTCCTACGAAACCCTCCTCATAGATCGGTATTGTACGGCAGGCCCGCCGTTGTTGTTTGTGTATGACGGTGAAATTGAACTACTCGAAACCGATGGCAATAAGCAGTGTATAAGCGAAGGCGGGTATTGGTTTCGCGAACCAGAACCGCCTCCAAAGGTGTATCTACACTCAGTAAATGCCCTGAAAGACAGCACTATTTTTCTTTTAGACCCCTATTTAGTTTATAATCTTATTGCCGAAAATACTGCTTACAAAGAGGATGTTGCTTTGGAAACAGCCTAAACCGTCCAGTATATCAAGAATCAATGAAAAACTTATTGTCAACCTATCAACAACCAAACAGTTTACACCAAATAGCTGTTTTTGCCCGTGGAATAACCATGTGGCTTTTGTTACTGTGGGGAGGTGGAGCGTGGGGACAATACAACAAACAGGCTACTGAAAAGGGAATACCCCTCAGCAGGATGTTTAATCCGAAACAATACAACGCCCATGGTCAAAACTTCGCCATTGCGCAGGATAAACGGGGTTTGATGTATTTCGGAAATTTTGCAGGAGTACTTGAGTACGACGGGGTTTCGTGGAGAACCATACCTACCCAAAACATCACCAAAGTTTCGGCACTGTGTGTGAGTGAGTTCGGGCGGGTGTTTGTGGGTGGAAAAGGAGAGTTTGGCTATTTAAAACCCGATAGCACCGGAACGCTCTATTTTGAAAGTTTAAGCAAAGCCATTAAAACCTCCTTTGGGCAAATACTGAATATATTTCAAACAAAGGCGGGCGTCTATTTTATCTCACAAGATTACGTTTTTTTACTCACCTCCAAAGGCCTCAAAGAATTTAGAGTAAAGGGCACCATTCTGTCTTCGTTTTATGAAAATCAAAAAATTATCTTATTTCTAAAAAACGGAGGGCCACAGTATTTGGAAGGCCAAAACTTGGTTCCCATCCCTAAAACCGCCATCACTCCTACACTTTTTGACCTAACCGCCGTATTTCCTTTAGAAAACAATGAGTTCCTGTTGCTTACGAGCAGTCAAGGTTTGTTCAAATTATCCGAAAACACCATCAAAGTTTTTGATTGTGAAGCCAATAGCCAATTAATTGCCAATCAAACTACCTCTGGAACAGTTCTAAGAAATGGCCAATTTGCCATTGGAACCTTGAATGCTGGCATTGTCATTATTTCTAATAATGGCCAAATTATCAACCAACTTAAGGACAATGACTACTTGCAAAACTTGCTCGTCAATGCCATCTTTACCAACCGCGACGGGGCATTATGGTTAGCGCTTAATAACGGTATTGTACAAATTGAAGTAGACTCTCCCATTGAAAAATTCAACGAATTTAGTAACCTGAAAGGCGAAGTAAAAGCCGTTGTACGGGCCAATGGACGCCTATATGCTGGCACGCTCAATGGTCTTTTTTACATCGACAAATTTAACGTCAAGCCAGTAGCCGCCCTCAATGCAGGCTGTTTTGACTTAGCCGTGGCCCCTAATGGGCTCCTCGCCGCCACCAACCGAGGCCTAATTTTAGTTACTGAACGTGGCACTCAACAACTTACACCTTTTTATTCGCTGTGCGTCTACGTTTCTAAAATCAATCCCTCCGTCGTTTTTGTGGGGCAACAAAATGGGCTAGGGATGTTAAACCTAGCGGGCGGTGGACGAAACTACCGACTTGTTGGTAAAACCAATGAGCAAATAGTAGGGATAACCGAAGACGAAAAAGGGAATCTTTGGCTTGAAACCCTATCAGACGGCGTCATAAAAATCAACGTTCAAGCCAATGAAGAAAAAAAGTACGCTGCCAAAGACGGTTTGCCGCCCTTGTCGTACAATCGAATCACCAACACCTCCAAAGGACTTATTGCCTATAATCAAAAGGGGATTTTTAAGTTTCAGCCCCAAAAAGACCAATTCGAGCCTTTTAATCTTTTCCAGACCGATAGCGCAGCAACTGTATATTGGAATGGAAAAATTTTGGAAGAGCGAAACGGAAAAATATGGACCACCCGTGGCGACGAGAAATTGATTACCTCTTATCTACCCACTGGCCAGCCCAACAAACCCTATCAGGCTACCAATACGGCATTTTTGCCGATTTCAGATATTCCATTTAACGTCATTTATCCAGACCAATCAAACGTAATTTGGTTTGGGGGGTCTGAAGGTTTGATTCGGTTTGATTTAAACCATAGTCAAGAATACCAAAGGTCGTTTCCAGCATTGATTCGGAAAGTGACTGTCAAAGGTGAACAGGCACTTTTCAACGGTTATCCTACCGATACAGCAGCCATCACCGATAATTTGTCAGTGCCGAAAATTAGTTTAGAGCCTAATAATAATAACATAGAATTTGAATTTTCAGCCCCAAGTTTTAATGTCAACGAAGTATTGAGCTTTCAATACTACCTCGAAAACTTTGATAAGGTATGGTCAGAATGGACTACCCAATCTCAAAAAGAATATACCAACCTTCCGCCTGGAAACTATAAATTTAGGGTAAGAGCCCGCAATATTTACGGGAAGCAAAGTGAGGAAGCCATTGTGGAATTCTCAATTGCCACGCCAATGTATCTTAAATGGTGGGCTATTGCAGCTTATATTTTATTTTTTGGAGCGCTTATTTACAACTCCGTCCGTTGGCGTTTGCGGGTATTGGTCCGTGAAAAACTAGAACTTGAAAACCTTATTCGCGAGCGTACCGAGGAGGTGGTGACCCAAAAAGTTGAGTTGGAACAACAATCCGAAGAGCTAACCACCAAAAATGACCAACTCGAAAAAATCGACTTCATCGTTCAGGCCATCAACACTGAAATTAACTTCGCGAATTTGTTTCAAACCGTCTTAAACCGTTTGAAAATCATTCGTAATATGGACTGTGCAAGCGCCTTGATTTTTAATAATGAAACCAACGGCTATCAATTCAAAGCGCTTTATGGATTCAATGAACTATCGACGGTAGAATCGGTTCAGTTAAGCCTCGAAGAAGCCGAAAATCGCTATATTTACGAAGCCATTGAAGTCTACGAAGATATATATTTTAAGAATGACATAAGTTATGAAAAACTGAATAACCCCATTGATTCATTGGTGACTCCCAAATCCATGATTGCCATCGTTATCAAAGTGGATAATCATATTGAAGGTTTTATCACGCTCGAAAACTCCGTCCGCGCCAACGCCTTTGACCAGCGAGATTTCAACATGATTAAAAACTTAAAGGAACACCTGATTGCGGCTTACATCAAAACCCGCATTCTGGAAGACCTAGAAAATACCCTAAGCAACCTTAAAAATACCCAAGAGGAGTTGATTAGGCAGGAACGTCTGGCTTCTGTGGGTCAATTGACGAAAGGAATTGTTGACCGAATTTTGAATCCTTTAAACTATATCAACAATTTTTCTGAATCTTCAACTATTTTGATTGATGAACTCAATGAGCTGCTTGAAAAAAACAAGGCAAGTCTCAACCAGGATTTACAGGAAGAATTTGAAGATTCGCTGACATTACTTAAAAATAGCATTACAAAAATTTATGACCATGGAAACAGTACCACGCGCATTGTCAAAGACATGCAGAAATTGCTGAAAGAAAAATCTCGTGAATTCTTTGAAACAGATTTAAATCATTTTATCGAAAGCAGGGCCAAAGTCATTTTTCACGACTTTACCCAAAAGAACAAGGATTTTAACGGCGATTTACTTATCGAACTTGAAAATCAATCACTCAAAACCCGGATTCTTCCACCTGAGTTTGGGGATGTTCTTTCCAACATTATAGACAATGCCCTCTACACTTTGTCTGAAAAAAGTAAACTCAATAAAAGTTTTTCACCTCAAATTAAATTAACAACAAAATTAATTAACGGAGAAGTAGAAGTAAGAATCAAAGACAACGGTAAAGGGATACCACAACGCGACTTAAATCTGATATTCAGTCCTTTCTTTACCACAAAGCCCACCTCAAAAGGCACAGGATTGGGTCTTTTTATGACCAAAGATATCATTGAACTCCATAAAGGGAAAATAGAACTCAATTCCAAAGAGGGTGAGTTTACCGAAGTAATTATCACATTACCTGCGCTCAGCTAAGCCTCTTTTAATCAAAAGGATATATGGAAAATGACAATAAAACGATTGAGTCTGAAAAAAAAGGTGAATTAGAACACCAAGAAAATCAACAATCTGAGCATGATATTGAAGCCCTGAAAGAGCGATATAAGCAATTAAATAAATTAGCAGAAATTGGTCAATTAACGGCGGGAATTCTGCACGAAATTCAAAATCCGCTTAATTTTGTAAACAATTTTTCTAAACTCTCCATTGACCTGATTAAAGAAATAAAGGAGATTTTTGACAACCGAAAGGATGTTCAGCTAACCGCCGAGGAGGAAGATTTACTTTTTTTGCTTGACCAACTAAACGGTCTAAACGAAAAAATCGGGGAAAATGGGGGCAGAATCACCCGCATCATCCAAAGTATGTTAGCCCAAACAAGAACCGAAAATAAAAACATCCAATTTGACCCCGTCGATTTAAATCTTTTGTTGGAGGAGTTTACCAAACTTGCCTATCAGGGTACGCGGGGAGAAGATAAATCGTTTAATGTGTCGTTGGTTTTTCAACTGGATGCCACCTTAAAAATGGTAAAATTATCAGCCACCGAAATCAGTCGGGTGGTGCTGAATTTGGTGAATAACGCCTGTTACGCCATCAATGAAAAACTCAAACAGGAGATTGAGGGCTACACCCCACAAATTATCGTCAGTTCAAAACGGCTGAATGATGTGGTTGAAATAAAAATCAGGGACAACGGCATCGGTATTCCGAACGAAATTAAAGTAAAATTATTTACCCCCTTTTTTACCACCAAACCCGTCGGCAAAGGCTCAGGATTGGGGTTAGCATTGAGCCGAGACATTGTAACTGTGATGCACCGAGGTACGTTGAGTGTTGACTCTGAGGCGGGTGTTTTTACCGAATTTACCCTTCAAATTCCCCTAACATTATGAAATATTTAAGTGTATTATAACCCTTTACGATCTAACCAATCTGTTAAAACGTTAAAAACTCACCTCAAATTACCAAGACAATGGCAATCAAGATACTAAGTATGGATGACGAATTAGATATGGAAATGCTCATCCAAACTCGATTCAGAAAACAAATTCGTGAAAAAAGATACGAATTCATTTTTGTACATAATGGCGTTGAAGCCCTCGAAGCGTTGACTGAACATTCCGACATCGACATTGTGCTTTCAGATATTAACATGCCCGAGATGGACGGGCTGACTTTTTTGTCGCACCTCAACCAAATAAAAAAATCAAGGATTAAAGCCGTGATGGTTTCCGCCCACGGCGATATGGACAACATTCGCCGGGCCATGAACCTTGGTGCGTTTGATTTTATAACGAAACCCATCAATTTTGATGACTTAGACATTACCATCGACAAAACCGCAGGGTACATCGAAATGGTCATACAGCATGAAAAGGAGCGAGATCAATTGGTTTCGATTCAGAATGATTTGCTCATTGCCCGTGATATTCAGCAGTCCATGCTACCAAAGATTTTTCCACCTTTTCCACAACGAAAAGACCTAGATTTGCATGGCTTTCTCGAACCCGCCAAATCGGTAGGTGGAGATCTATTCGATTTCTTCTTGATAGATGAGAATCACCTCTTCTTCATCATCGGCGATGTATCAGACAAAGGGGTGCCCGCATGTATGTTTATGGCCATAACAAAAGCCATTTTCAAAACCCATTTTTTACACCGAAATTATGAAGACATCGCCGATGAAGTAAAAGAAGTCAATGCATTCTTATCGGAAGACAATGACTCTTTTATGTTTGTGACGGCCTTTGTCGGTATCTTGGATTTACAGACAGGCGTGGTTGAATACGTAGATGCAGGCCATGAGCCACCCTTTATTTTGAGAAAAGACAAGGGTGTTGAACCCGTCGTTAAAACCACAGGGATGGCGCTCGGTATTGATCCCGACTACAACTACAAAAAACAAATACTCACATTAACCCCCGGCGACACCCTTTTTATGTACACCGACGGCGTAACCGATGCCAATAATAAGGCGGGTGATCGCTTCGGAACCCATAGAGCAGAGGAGGTTTTAATGCCATTTGTCAATGCTCCGTTGCCTCAAGACATCAACAACTCCATTCGCCAGCACTTGAAAGATTTTATCGGCGAAAACTCACAATTTGATGATATTACAGTCTTGACCATCCAATTCAACGGCAATTAAGAGACACATTTCTTTTCTTAAACCAATAAAATTCCAAGAAAGTAGCCACAGAAACTAAGCCTTTTAGGTATAGTTTTTGTGGCTACTTTCTTTTCGTATAATTAAAACCTACGATTGGCATATAATTTTTAGCCCTTTCGTACACAAAAAAACATTTTTTAACCCTAAAATGGCTTAATTAGCCCCTTATTTAGTACACTAAAGACCTTGACTTTTTTTACTCAACACTTCCTTTTAGGAAATCATGGATACAATTCAAATCGTTATTGTTGAAGATGACGCAATTATCGGAGCAGACCTCCAAGACCGCCTTGAGGAAATGGGCTACGAAGTAATTGGTCTATTCGATAATGGTGAAGAAGCTTATGAATACATCCAAGAAACTTCGCCAGATTTAATAATCATGGATGTGCAGTTGTCTGGAAAATGGGATGGAATTGAAACTGTAAGGCAGTTAACAAAAAAAAACCAATTCCCTATCATTTTTTTAACGGGTAATTCCGATGAAATCACCTTTTCAAAAGCAAAAACCACTGGTCCAGCGGCTTTTCTTTCAAAACCATATCGGGGTCGGGATTTAAAACATGCTATTGAGTTGGCCATCATTCAATCGGCGGAGAAAACAAAAAAACTGGTTGATGTAGTTGCAGGAGATGAGAGTGCTTACGTTCTTCAGGATCGGCTTTTTGTTAAAGTAAAAAATGGAATGGAACGTTTGTTTTTTCAGGACATCCAATGGGTCGAAGCCAATGATTATTACTGTAAAGTTTTTACCCGAACCAAAGAGATTCAAATTTTGCAAACTTTGGGTAAATTTAGTGAGACACTCAGCAATTTATCCGAATTTTTGAGAGTACACCGTTCTTTTATTGTTAACTTGAACCACGTTGAGCAAATAGGTGATCTTTCACTTTATATTGGTAAACATCAAATCCCCGTTAGCAAATCCGCCAGAGAGGAAATCATGGGACGTTTAAAGAAGATTTCTTAATTTCATTTCAATAATGAAAAAAACTTTACTCAAAACACTGTTTTTTTTGTTTAGTCTTTCGGTTTTTTCACAAAATTCTCTCCCTGATAGTTCTGAGAAAAATATTTTGTTATTAGACAATAATCTCCTTAAAATCAGAAAATTATATACTTTAGCTGAATCTGTAAACAACACCGATATCAGAAGGGCAAAAAGAATTTTTCATTTATCTTACCATATTGCTAAAGCAAATAATCACCAAGAGTGGCTTCCAAAAATTGAGTTTAATCTAGGAAATGCAGGGGCAAACTTAAGCCAACCCGATTCTGCTCTTTATTACTACAATCGGGCTTTATACGCATTTCAGAAGCAAAATAATTTAAAATGGGAAGCCAGAATTTTTGGTAAAATCTGCTGGGTATACACATATCTGGGCAATTTTGAAAAAGCACTACTTTACGGTTTTCGGGCGCTTACAATTTATCAAAAACTCAATGACCCCATTGGAATTGCGAAGGCCAATTCGGATTTAGCTTCCGTTTTTTTTTCTCAGAATAAATTTGAAGAAGCAATCAATTATGCACAAAAAGCATACTATGAACAAAAACAATCAAATATTTTAAGAGACCTCTCCACATCTGCCCAACTGCTCGGGGATGCATGGCTACAGTTTGGTAACTTTCAAAAAGCGTTAGTATTTCATAACGAAAGCCTAAAAATCAGGCGCCTCTTCAACTACGACATAGATATTGCTCTCTCACTAAACAGTAGAGCCAATGTTTATAAAAAAAAGCGACAATATTCATCCGCCCTAGCGGATTACAACGAAAGTCTTCAAATAGCCCAGCGTAGCGGAATCAATTGGCTCACTTCATCGGTTACTGGCAATATTGGCCATGTTTACCATTTGATCGGAAAATATCGGCAAGCCTTGCCTTATTTACTTGAAAATGAAAAACTGCTAAAAAAACCTTTTCACTCCCAAAATGCCGTTAATAATTTTAAACTTCTGGCTGAAGCCTATGGCCAGCTCAACCAATACGATTCTGCCTTCTACTTTCAAAAAAAAGCATCCTATATCGGTGACAGTCTACTTCGTAATCAGAATAGCGCTCAATTTTCGAGTTTAAAAAACCAATACGAATCCGAGCAAAAGGAGACTCAAATTGCCATACAGAATAAACAATTATCGGAGGACCGAATAAAACTTTGGACATTATCATCATTTCTTGGCCTTATGGTTATTGGTGGTCTGATGCTTTTCAGGCTCATTCGTACTTTGCGCCAGCGCAACAAAGAAAAAGAGTATCTGATAAGAGAAATTCATCACAGAGTGAAAAATAACCTTCAAGTTCTTTCCAGTTTATTGCATCTTCAAAGTAGATATATAAAAGATAAAGCGGCTTTGGAAGCCATACGAGAAAGTGAAAACAGAGTAGAAGCGATGGGGCTTATTCACCAAAAATTATACATGGGAGTCAATCCAGGGACGGTTGACATGAACGATTATCTCAAAAACCTGGGTATTTCTTTGTTAGATTCATTTGGTTTGATTAACAAAGAGCAGGTGAGGATTAATTATAAGCTGGATCCAATTTATTTAGACGTAGACACTGCCATGATTATTGGCCTGATTGTTAATGAATTATTAACAAATTCCCTAAAATATGCTTTTCCAGAGGGGCGAACAGGTGAGATAGAACTTTCGTTTTGTGAAGAAAATGGTAAACTCTGCCTTCAAGTAAAAGACAATGGTATTGGCTCCGCCAAAGCCCCAGAATTAAATAACGGAACCGCTTTTGGGCTGAATCTGGTAAAGATTTTAAGTAAAAAACTCAAAGGAGACTCCAAAATCATCGAAACAACGGAAGGATATTCAACTTTTCTGCAATTTGAAAAAGTATTGGGGAATCGAACGGTGTTTGGAATTCAATAAATTTGGTTGATTAATCAAAAATCAATTATGTTTTTCACTTGTCCAAACCCTTGGATGTCCAGATGCTGTTTTGAGTTTATTGTTTGAATTTGATAGTATGGTCTAATAACGGGAGATTCGGGCAATTTTAGGGGATGAGCTAAAGGCAACTCCTCCCCTTTCTGCAATTGCAATACGTCATTGAAATCTTTCGCGGGTGGTGTTGGGCAAAGAATATGAAATAATCTTTGCCCCTGACGTTTTTCGATTTCAGTCGTGATTAATTCAAGGATTAGTGTCAATACATTTGTCAGATTTGGAACCGCAATGGTTGCACGGGTAATCATGTGCTTCAAATTTTCGTCAAATATTGATTCTATCCCTATTTTAGAAGGATTTTCTTCATCCTCATAACTCAGACCATGGATTGGATTTATACCGTGTTCACTTACCAACAAACTTAATGTTTGTACGAAACCTTCATTTTCTTCCTGGGCCTTCCTAACTCCTAATGATAAAGGGTATCGGATTTCTAAACTAAGACGGTTTATCCCAATGGTAAATATATGTTTATCAAATACATTACCTTTTGATTCACTGATAGCAGAAACAAACGTTACAGAGGGTGTAATTTTCATTTCAGGATTTTCATAAGGATGCATCAAGGCCAAATAATTAATCGCAAAACGCAAACCAGCTGGGTCGTTATCTTGGGCCATTACAAGTTGTGCTTGCGGATTTTTATTTATTATTTCTTGTAAAAATTTTATTTGTTTATTGCTAGGTTGTCCACAGGTAGCCACGTAAAGACGGCGTTCATCGGGTTGCTCAGGCGACAATTGCTTTAGTGAAAGAGCGTCTATTGCAGATTCAGAAATCAAAATGCGGTGAAAAGTTAGCTCCTGAAATTTGTTTTTAACCTCATTATTAAGTAGATATACTTGTTTTTCCTCACCTAATTTACCAAATGAAAAAACCCTATTTTCGGTAACTGACCTACCAATAGTGCCGATGATACCCTGTTGTATTTCTTCTTTTTCTCCTATTATTACTGGCGAATTTACCATAAAAAAAGGGTTAGAAATCCAAAGTGCTTCTCCCCTTTCCCCTTCAGGAAAAGCCTTAAAGTTCGTATTTCTTATATCAATTGAGACCATTTTTCCATCACTCGCAAACATCAAAAAAGCTGTATTTATATGCTTTATTTTGTTATAAAAAAGGGTTATATTTTTAATACATCCATTAAACTCTTTCGCAAACAGTACCTTTTTTGCTATTCCCCTTCCTTCTAAATAATCGGTATTTTCTAGTGATAAAATGGAGTATTTGGCATATAATTTCTTTTCTCGTTGTGAATTATCATCTAATAAACTATACAATTGGCGGCTTGCTGGTTCAAATGATTTTTTATTTTGATTAAACTCAATTTTTGACTTGATTAAATCAAGTATTCTAAATATGTTATGATAATTCCCCTGCTCCATGCGTTCCATGAACTTGAAAATATCCCCACTAAATTTTGGGTCGTTCAAGTCAATAAAAAATTTTAAGCCTTGTTGGTTAATCGTCAACACAAGTCGATGCTTATCTTTATTTTGTACTATTTCATACAATCGCCAAATATTCCGTTTATTTGATTTTTTTGTATTCAATTGATACCCGTAGTGTAGTAACACCAGCTCTAAATCTACTTCCTTCCTTAGTTGGTCTAAATCACGATGCATGAGTGTTTTTTTAAGGCGAGGAATTAAAAAAATATATCTTTTAATTCCTCGCTAGTGTATTTATTTGTCAGTAAAAGTTGATAATAGGTGTAAGCTTTGTTTACGAGGGTTTCAGTGAATTGCAATGAAATAAAGTTAACTCCGTTTTCGTACAAAAAAGCCTGATAATGAAGTAAATTCTTCGCATTCCCACGTCCTGAGTACATATTTTTAAAATTATGGTATTCTATCCCCACAATTTCTGCTAAATTTTTGAGATTCATTTTCTTTATTGCATCAATAGTGGCGGTATCGGTACGTTCAAAAATTGCGTCTGTCATCTTGCGATTCTTGTAAACAAAAAAAGAGTAGGTAAACACCAATTTCCAATAATATTCACAAGCTTCTATATGCTTTTTAATCTCCGATAATTTTGCCCTTAACACCGCTGGGTCTTCATTTATTTCGGAAGTTATTTGCAGGGTTTTTAAAACTTTCTCACCAACTAAAATTGGGTTATAGTTCCCTTTTTCATCGCTTTCTAATTTTGGCCTACCTCTGGATTTCATGTTTTTATACTTGAAGTGATTAGATTCATAATTTATTCATATTTTCAGAAAACGTAGAACTTATATTTCTATAATTAAAGATAAATTTCAAAAGTATTCAACTAAAATTATAATATTTATCTAAGCTCTTTCTCATCATAGAGTGGTTGTTTTTTCGATTGACCCATTGATTTTTATTTCTTGAATTTTATTAGAAAAATAAAAAAAGCGAAAAATAAATTACGCCTAAGTGATTTATTCAATTTTGAATTACGAATTTTTTAAAAATCAATTTAATGACATAACTTTATGCTTTTTAGTCTTATCATCATAAATCAATAATTTAATTTCTTTTTTGGGGTTCTATAACTAGTTAATATATCAAGTATGTGTACTATTTAGTGTTTAATTGATAGCATATTGCAGCCTTAACAGTTTCAAATATTGTAACATCTGTGTCATGTTTTCTATACATGGATAAATATACATATCAGCCCAAAATAAATAGTATATTTTATTCATTTATAACTAATAATTAATATTCAAAGATAGTAAAATATAGATTTATCAGTATAGTTTAGTCAAAAAAACAGTTCCAGATTGGGATGTTAGTATTTGTTAAGTCCTGATTTTGCAATCTTTTTTATCTACTAGCAGCTTCTCAATCATTCGGGTTAAAAAGCCTTTTGTACTACTTTGTCTAAATTCTTGCATTCAACTTTTTTAGTTACGTTAGATAGTCATCGTCTGATTAACACTTCTTTGTTACACCCTTTCCATCTTTTGTTTTCGTATTTCTTAATTTTATGCAGATTGAGGAGGTTTGAGTTGGATTAATGCCTAACGTTCCACTAGAACCCCCATAAACCCCTTCTGTTCAACTTTTCAATTAAAATTAATTCAGTATCGTGTTTTGCAATAAAAGAGTTCAGCGAACCCAAAAAGGCGCTTAAATCGCATCCGTTGGTCTCCCGTGGGTGTTTGCTAGAGCAAATCAAAATTACTTCTGTTTTAAAGATTTGCATAATGTATATTCATTCATGTTTCGCAATAAATCATTTTGTTTATTAATTCAAAACCCATTTCTTACCCTCTTTTTAAAGAAGTTAACCTATCTATTTAGTTTACTGATTTTTTTTCCCCGATGGTTAAAAAAATAAAAATTTAAAAATTTTTTTTTAAAGAGTTTTTTAATACTTTTTTAAAGAGTTTTTTAATATAGTTTTTTAGCAGCTCAAAAATAGGGGCTAATTGGCTTATATTCAGTTGATTACAAACATAGTAATGTATATTCATTCATGTATAAATGTATATTCATTCATGTATAAATGTATATTCATTCATGTATAAATGTATACTGAGTCATGTATAAATGTATATTCATTCATGTATAATCACAGAATGAATAAAATGTATATTCATTCATGTGTGGATAACTATATATATTATTGATTTATAGCATTTTATGTTAAAAATTATGTGGATAACTTTCAATAAAATGTATATTCATTCATGTAAAACTGCCTTTTAAGTCACTAAAAAATGTATACTCACTTTGGGTTTTTTACATTATTGTGGATAAAGTGACGTTTTAGTGCTCGTTGGCCAATTTAAATTATTGATAATCAGTCTATTATCCATAAATAATGTAAATGAATTTTGAGTTTATTTACATTATTTATAAGTTTGCTCAATAACTGGATAAACGGTCTTGCCATGGCAAAAAAAAACAATTTAGAATACATTCAGGACTTACAAAATAATTCTGAAGTGGTGATTCTTAACAACCCAATAGCAACGCCAACTTTTATACGTCAGTTATCTAAAAGTAAAAAAGCAGAAATAAATGAAGTATATACCCCCAAGTTATTTTATGAAATAGCTTCGCGACTCAAACCCTCTGACCTCGAAAACTTAAGCCGGAACTCAAACATTGTCCTGACCCTCGAAATCAAAGATTTTTTAAAAAGTATTCAAACTACTAACACGTCAGGCTACTCCTATTTGATTGATTCTATCAAAATGTTGCAAACAACACTTGTTGAATGGGTTGAAGGGCGAGAAACCATCATTGTTCCGATTATTTCACAGAGTGTTCATAAACACGATTCGGGCAAGATTGATCTCTATATTTCACACGATTTGGCAAAACAGATTTTGCAGGTACGTGAGACTGAAAACTTTAGTTTTTTTAAGAAGAATGTCTTTGCACTTCAAACTACGCGGTCTATTAAATTATTCCCTTTTTTTAGCAGTTGGAAAAATTATGGACGTCCGATAGAGGTTGATTTAAAGTCATTTAAAGAAAAACTAGGTTTTAACAAAGCGGTTTATTCACGTTTTTCTTCACTTAAAAAACACGTCATAGACCCTGCTATTCAGGAGATTAATGACAAAACAGATTTGTTTGTCAAGTACGAACTTCTGGGTAATAATTTAGAATCAAAAAAACCGCGTGTGACCGGCATACGTTTTTGGGTATGGGAGAAAAAAAACCTTAAAGCGCTGGAAGACAAGAAAACGGAGGTAAATAATGGGGAGGTTTTTGCCGATATTGATAAATACATCGAACAGCTTTCGACCGACTATAAAGCCCGTCTGCGCAAACATGCCGACGAATTTTATGACCGCCTGCTGGCCAATCCAGCCAACAAGACCCATTACAGTGAATTGATTGTGAAATTTCAGGGGACATCGTTGGTCAATCAGTTCAACATGGTTACGGATGTGGAATGGATGATGAAAGAGTTTTTCCGGATGTTTCCTTACCATGCTGAATCGCTTCGCTCCCTTTCGGCAATACGGTCACACATTGAGGTAACGGAGCTGGACGCCAAAAGCAGGGGTTTTTTGCTGTATTTTGAACTGGATGAGGCATTTGAGTTAAAGATAATCAAGTAAGGGCCCTAAAAATACGCTTCAAAACAGCAGGCTGTAAGTCGAATCTTCAATAGCCCCTAACACTTTTCTCCAATCGATTGGTCTTTGAGTAATATAGTGGTTTTTTAGATAATTTTATATCTAAAAAAAGAAATATTGATAAAATTATATCTAATTTTGGACCACTACTCTAACCCCTAATTGCTGATGTTGACACAGGATATTGTGTTTCGTTTTCTTAGATCAAAACCTGCACTGAATCATTCTCAAATAGAAAAAGAGGCGGGATTGCCTTCAAAAACCCTTTATAAAGCGCAGGGGGGACTGATAAATCTGAACGAGAACCACTTGGCAAAATTGGGTCCAGTTTTGAGAAACTACGGTTTTTCGGAAGAGCAGTTCAGCAAAGCGAAAGTAATATCTATCGTCAATCACAAAGGCGGAGTCGGAAAAACAACCTCCACCATTAACCTTGGCAAAGCGCTGAGTTTGCTCGGGAACCGTGTGCTGATGCTGGATATGGATTCGCAGGGAAATTTGTCACAATGTTTTGGAATCCATCAACCCGAAACGCAGATAATTGATTCTTTGTTGGATAAGCTTGAACTTCCAATCATCGAAATTGAGTCCAAACTGCATTTATCACCCTCTGATATTCAAATGGCATATCGGGAGTTAGAACTGGTAAATTCAATCGGCAGTGAAAAGCGATTATCCAACAAACTTGCTCCTATCCTCTCCGAATACGATTTTATTCTGATTGACTGCCCGCCCGCCCTTAATGTGCTGACTACCTGTGCGTTGGTTGCTTCGCACGAATGTCTCATTCCGATTCAGCCCGAAGCTTCGGCCTATCACGGGGTTGAGAATCTGTTCAATCGGATTTTTGAAATTAGAGAACATTTGAATTATTCGTTACGAGTGAGGGGGATTTTTTTTACAATGGTTCACAAAAATCAGAGCGTTCATCGTACCATGATTGATCATATTCGTCAGGTTTATGGTCATTTTGCCATTTTTGACACCCTGATTGAAACCTCTACGGTCATCAAACAATCGCAGGTAGCCAAACAAGACCTGTTTGAATATTCTCCCAAATCCAATTCTGCTAATCAGTACTTGGCGCTGGCTCAAGAACTGGCAACAGCATAAATTTTCTTCGAGATATGGCAAAAGATTTTATGTCAGGTATCAAAAAAGCAACCGCTCAATTGCCTGGTTCGGCATTTTCTGAAGTGGAAAAAATAAAAAAGCAACTTATCATTCTAGAAGAACTTCGTCAATTTATTACCCCGCTGACGACCGATGAATTGTCCATACTGGAAGCAAATATCTTGAGCCAGGGATGCAAAGACCCACTGGCAGTATGGGAAACAACTCGAAAAGCAGCAGGTATGGATGATACTGACGAAGTGGCTTATGTGCTTATCGACGGGCACAATCGATACACGATTTGCGAAAAATACACGATTGATTTTAAGATTGTACTCCTAAAATTTGATGACCTTGAGAAAGTCAAGGATTACATGATTGATTTCCAACTAGGACGTCGAAATTTAAGTCCCGAGCAATTATCTTTTTTCAGAGGGTTGAGATACAATCGAGAAAAAGGTCGCAAGGGAAAATACGACCGCGAAGAAGGTGGTATAGACATATCGAAGCAGCTAGCCGATGAATTCAAAGTAAGTCAGCGTACAATTAAAAACGACGGAAATTTTGCCAAGGGTATTTCTAAGTTTTCGCCTGAGCTACGTCAACAAGTATTGGCTGGCAACGCCGCTTTGAACAAAACGACAATACAGGAACTAGGCAAACGGGAAGATGTTGCTGAAGGAGCTTTTCAATCCTTTGATGCACTTTCTGAGCCCTCAAAAACTGAATCATCTCCATTTCTGGAAGAGCTGGCACAACGCAAAAAGGAAGTGGCCCGAATTGCGACGAATATGGTTTCAAAATCAGACTATGCACTGCTCGTGCAAAAGGTAAAAGAATTGAAAAAATATTTGTAATTTGCTAATAATCAGGAGTTCTACCCATAAGTGCAAAACTTGCACTTATGGATTTTTTATCTCTTTAATGTAGAGGTATTGGCTACAAAAACTTAGAAATATTCGGTTGTTCTTGTAAAAAAATGAAAGGCTTTAAAATTGTTTTTTTTCTGAAAAGTATGAACGAAAAAAAACAAAATTATTATTTGTAAATATCTAATATACAACGTTTTAGTCATAAGTGCAAAACTTGCACTTATGACTAAAACGTTAGTAGCTTCGCTTGCTTACGGCTTCACTTAAAGTTTCTATGCATTTTAATTGGTTCTCTTTCAAATCGAAAAAATAGGTATAAATGATTCTGTTGAATTAGTAGTTTTGCATGAGTTATGAACGACCAAATCTTCTTTTACTTTAAAATAAGCGTTGAAGTAGCCAAATAAATAACCAAAAGCCTTCGTCGCTGCATTATAATCCGTTAAAACCCAACTTTACTCAATGACCATAAATTTCTATCTAATATGCTAAAAGTCTCCTACACACTGATTGCTTCGTTGCTTTTCCTCTTTTTAAACGGTACTCAACCTTGGAAGAAAGAAACGCCGAAAAATTACACTACTACAAACCAAAAAGATTCCTTGCGGAATGCCTCAGGTTGGCCCGAAGAACTGAATATTTCCAATTTCAGCAGCGCAGATATTACGCCTAGTCCAGCATGCATTGCTGTCGCTCCTTCAGGGGAGGTGTATGTGGGAGTTGACAAAATTGGGTCACTTGGCAAAAAGCCCGGCAACGGAAGCATTGTTAGATTGGTTGATACCAACAATGATGGCAAAGTGGATCAACATACCACTTACGCTATGGTTGACAATCCACGCGGAATCCTACCGATTGGCGACCGGGTTTATGTTCTTCATACCGTATTTTCTAAAGAAACAGGAATTGCATCGGGGATGGATTTGGTCTTTTTTGAAGATAAAAACAATGATGGGGTGGCCGACGGCCCTTCGTCTCCCCTAATCGAGCACATCAGCTCGCCTAAGTTTCTACAAAGTCGCGGAACCGACCACTCCACCAACGGAATCCGTATGGGGATTGATGGATGGATATATATCGCCGTTGGGGATTTTGGTTTCCACAACGCGACTGACCGTTCAGGAAAAAAAATGACCATGTTGGGCGGTGGAATTGTCCGTGTTCGTCCTGATGGGACCGAAATGGAAGTGTATACCCACGGCATGAGAAATATTTATGACGTAGCCATTGACCCGTACATGAATATTTTTGCCCGGGGCAATACCAACGATGGCGGTGGTTGGAACATTCGTTTCAGCAACCAAATTCAATCTGGCGAATACGGTTATCCCGTGTTGTTCAAACATTTTACGGATGAAATTATCCCCGCACTGATTGACTTGGGCGGCGGCTCGGGAACGGGAGCGCTGTTTATGGATGATGCAACTTGGCCCGCAAAATACAACAACGTACCCATGATGGCCGATTGGGGGCGTAGCCAGCTTTATATTCACCGCGTTACGCCAGATGGTGCCAGCTTTACTCAGAAAGAGGAGCCATTTATTAAATTGGCCCAAATCACCGATATTGACATCGACGCTTCTGGGCGGGCCTACCTTTCGGCTTGGGATGGTGCAGGTTATTCGGGCAATCCCAAAAAAGGGTTTGTGGTGCGGGCTGTCCCAAAAAACTGGGTTTACAAGCCTTTTGCTGACCTTAAAAAAGCATCGGTCAGTAAGTTAACTTCCTACTTAGCTTCGGGTAGTGCCGTGGCGCGGTTGGCGGCTCAGCAGGAATTACTTACGCGTCCGACAAAAAAATACAGTAAGGCGGTTTGGAAATTAACGACTGACAAGAATAAACCACTTGCGGCAAGGGTAGCGGCCCTTTTTACCTACGCTCAAGCCACTGGAGTTGAGGGTGTGGCGAATTTGCTCATGCTGACAGAAGATGCCGATTTAAAAGAATTTGCTTTACGCGCATTGGCCGACCGAAAGGGAAATCTGGCGCCAGTGCCAACAGAACCATTCCTCAATGGATTAAAGGATTCTTCTCCCAGGGTTCGAGTGGCGGCTACCGTTGGACTGGGCCGTTTCGGTCGTACAGAGGTCGCGGATGCGCTGTTGCAAGTGGCCGTTCCTTCCACGTTTGCCGCCCCAGCCATTGGTACGGAAGGCCCCCACGCTACGCCAAATTCGGCCATTATTCCAGCCCACATCGCGGTACGGTCACTAGTAAGCCTAAATGCCGTGGATGCCTGCGTAAAAGCCATTGGAACGGCCAATTCAACGATTGCCCTTTGGGCGTTGCGTTATATGCACGATTCTAAAGCCGCAAATGGGTTGATGGCTGCGTACCAGCGTACAAATGATGAATCGCTAAAAAAGCAAATCCTTACGACTCTTTCACGGATTTATAAAAAAGAAGCCGAATACGATGGTTCATGGTGGTGGAGCACGCGCCCCGATACCCACGGGCCTTATTATAAGGCAATTACGTGGGAGTCATCGGCAGCAATCAAGGATTTCTTGGTGGCAGAGTGGCAAAAATCGGCGGATAAGCAGTTTTACATTGACCTAAATAGCCGTCATCGCATGGAAATCCCTGAGTTTGGGAAAGAAGAACCAGTAGCCGTGAAGGAAGAAGTAAAGGTCGATTTGGAAAAAATCAGGAATAAAAAAGGACAGGTAGGAGAAGCGTCGATTGAGGATGTTATGTTGGCTATGGCCAAATTTCAGGGAGATGCGGCATTAGGGAAAACGATTTTTACCCAGCAGGGCTGTATTGCCTGTCACAGCCTTTCAAAAGGTGAAGTGATGAAAGGTCCTTTTATGGGGCAAATTGGCTCCATCATGAATCGTGAACAGATTGCAGAATCTATCTTAAAGCCCAATGCCTCAATTTCGCAAGGATTTTCTACGGTTCTCATCACCGCAAAGCGCAATAAAAGCTACATGGGATTCATTACGGAAGAATCGGCCACCAAAGTAGTATTGAGAGATATTACGGGGCAGGTTACAACCCTAAAAACATCTGACATTGTCAGTCGTAAAGAAATGGAGACTTCGATGATGCCTTCAGGGTTGGTCAATGCACTTTCTTACGAGGAATTTGCCTCATTGCTGACTTTCCTTGCGCAACAAAAATAGTCTAACTTACCTAAAAATATACCGATGAAAGCATCATTAACGGGCCTTTTGATTCTACTTGGAGTCGTGGCTTTTGGGCAAAAAAAAGCCGATAAAGAAGAATGGAAACAATTGTTTAACGGTAAAAACCTCGACGGTTGGGATGTTAAAATCAGGGGATACGCCCTGAATGAAAATTTTGGAAACACCTTTCGGGTCGAGAATGGAAGCATGGTTGTGAGGTACGACGCCTATGATGATTTCAAACAACAATACGGCCACATATTCTACAAAGGTGATTTTTCGTATTATCGAGTTGCCGTCGAATACCGTTTTGTGGGCGAGCAGGCTCCCAAAGGGGAAGGCTGGGCCTGGCGCAATAGTGGCATCATGGTTCATGGACAGCCCGCCGAAACCATGGGCTTAAAGCAAGATTTTCCCGCCTCCATCGAAGTACAGTTATTGGGAGGAAATGACAAAAAACGTACTACCTGCAACTTATGTACGCCGGGTACAAACGTTGTTATTGACGGCAAATTAATCACGCAACATTGCATTAATTCTACTTCACAGACCTACAATGGAGATCAATGGGTACGGGCCGAAGTACTGGTATTGGGGGATTCGCTCATTCAGCATTTTGCCAATGGCGAAAAAGTGTTGGAATACAACAAACCCCAAATCGGGGGCGGTAACGTAAGCGGACACGACCCTGCGCTTTTAGTCAACGGTAAATTGTTGGAACACGGGTCAATCTCGCTGCAAAGTGAAAGTCATCCCGTTGAATTTCGTAAAGTGGAGCTGTTGGAGCTGAAAGGATGTATGGACCCGAAGGCCAAAAATTACAAATCCTATTTTGTAAAGTCCGATAACTCGACCTGCGAATACAAAAGAAGGAGAAGAAAATAGTCGCTTAAGTCATTCATTTAAAAGGGGTTTGTTGAAGTATTTAATTGCTTCAACAAACCCCTTTTTTTATTACAAAGCAATGAAAGAAAGAATTACTCCAACACCCTGACGCTGACATAAGAAGAACTATTGCCTGAGCAATACACGCGGTGAAAGGCTTTCTGAAAATCACTCGCTTCTGCTTTGTAAATATTTACAAACTTTTGCGGATTACGGTCAACCAATGGAAACCAACTGCTTTGGACCTGAATCATAATTTTGTGACCCTTTTTGAAGCGGTGGGCGGCGTCTTGCATGTCGAAGGCTACCTGTTCAATTTTATTGGGGACTATCGCTTCTGGTACCGTAAAACTCTTTCTGAATTTAGCCCGCATTACTTCTCCCCGCACCAATAATTGAAAACCGCCCATTGCTTTGCGTGGATTTTCGGGGCTATCGTTGGGCGCATTGCCCGGATATACGTCAATCAATTTTACCACAAAATCGGCGTCAGTGCCCGTGGTAGAAACAAACAAATTGGCAAAAACATTGCCCGAAATCGCCACATCCTCCGTCAAAACTTCCGATTCATACACCAGCACATCGGGGCGTTGGGCCGCAAATCGCTGGTCTTCGTACATGAAATCGCTTCCTCTGATATTTCTGATTTCGGCGGTGTAAGGAACGGGCTTGTCGGGGTCGCTTAGGTACTCATTGAATGCGGGTGGGGCATTCAACTGCATCGCTGTGATGGTGGGCGAAAAAGAAAGACGACCGTCAGGGTGTAGGTAGAGTTTCTTCTCTACGGTATTTTTGGGAGGCCATTGGTCATATTTTTTCCATTCGTTGGAGCCCGTTTCAAAAATATAAGCTTTGGGCAGTTCTGGGTTTGGCTTGTCTTTCAGGTAATGATTAAAAAAGGGCAATTCAATGTTTGTTTGGTAAAAATCGCTTGTTCGAGAGCCAAAACGAATGTGGCCCAACGATTCTCCCGTACCCCGTGCCCATCCGCCGTGAATCCACGGACCCATGACCAACAGATTGGGCGATTTTGGTTGGTTGCGTTCAATACCTGCGTACGCTTTTAACGGGCCATACAAATCTTCTTGGTCAAACCAACCGCCCACCACCATCACAGCGGGTTTGATGTTTTTCAGGTGCGGAACTGGCGTACGTGATTGCCAGAATTCATCGTACACTTCATGCTCCATCAACTGATTCCAGATGCGGTTTTCTCCCTTAAAAATCTTCTCATTTACGTTTTTAAGCGGCCCAAGATTTTTATAAAACTCGTAGCCATCGGGAGTGCCGTAGGCCGAAAATCCGGGCTTACCCTTGGGGCTGGGCGTCGGTCTTGGCGCGCCGTAAGAAGAAATAAAAGAAAACGTTCCCATCAGAAAAAAAGCCCCATTGTGGTGGCGGTCATCGCCCATAAACCAATCCGTGACGGGAGCTTGTGGCGAAGAAGCCTTCAAGGCGGGATGCGCTTCGATGTTGGTCATGGTGGTATAATAACCCGGCGCAGAGATGCCCCAAGTGCCCACCCGACCGTTGTTTCCTGCCACATTTTTGACTAACCAATCAATCGTATCAAAGGCGTCGGAGCTTTCGTCATTGTCGGTTTTGTTTTTCTTGTTTGGAATAAACGGACGATAGGCTTCAAAATCACCTTCTGACATGTATTTTCCTCTAACATCTTGATAAACAAAAATATATCCATCGCGGGCGAAATGCATGGAAGGCCCCAATGATGTTTTGTACAGCGTGTCGCCATACGGTGCCGAACTGTAAGGTGTACGGCAAAGCATAATGGGGTATTTTGCCCCCGTCGAAACATTCTTGGGAACATAAATAGAGGTAAACAGTTTGACCCCGTCGCGCATGGGCACCATTTGCTCTAGTTTTGTATAATGCTGACGCACGTAGATAGAATCCTCCTTGGCTTTTGTGAGTTGAGCCAACGAACTGGTGGCGTACAAAAGGAGAAAAAACAAAATCAACGTGAAGCCATTTTGTGCGTGTGAGGTCAACCGACGCGGTGAGGGTTTACTAAATAATGGGGGAGGAGGGGACGTAAATCTTAGTTTTTTCATAATGAAGTGAGGACAAAATAGAATAACCTATAATTATCGCAATATACGGCCTGAATGCCTATTTTCAGCTAATAAAGGGACTTAATCCTATTTATTTTAAAGGTATTTTTTTAAAAAGCAGTTTTTTATTTTGTTTTTCAATTGTGTTTTCTTCTCAAACGGTAGTTAAAATTTGCTATTTTTTGTAACTTGCAGAAATACACGTATCAATTATAACCTTCATTTGGTGAAAAAAGCGGCAAAACTCATTGGTTTCTTAGGCATTTTAACCCTGTATAGCTTTGTATTAAGTTTATACAGTGGGAATGTTTTTGTCAACCATTCCGCGGATTCACAACTTGCTGATTCTCAAAGTAAACACAGTAGTTCGGTACAATTACCAGAACTGTTTTGCCTCACTGCGCACGCCGAAATATCGGTTGCGCCTTTGCAATCCCCTTCGCCTCCTCGTCCCGAAAACTTTCTAAACAGGTTTTTGGCGTGGTACAAAACCGCTGAGCAGTTATTTGAAACGACCTTTTCACAGTACAGTTTCTATTCCCTCAACCTATTGGTTCGTTTAGAGCGGACCGACATCATTTTTCCTTTCCATTACTTCTGGTAATTAAGTTTTTATCCTTTCGTGACTTCGTAAAAATTATTTTTTGCAGAAATGGCATTGACTGCCGTCTCTGTAACGATTGTGTATTTTAAAAATTTAAAAAACTAAAAAATGGATTTAGGAGCTTCAATCGTAGGTATGATTGTCATACTTATTTGTATCATTCCGTTTGTTTTAATAAGCATAAATAATCGTAAAAAAGGCGAAAAACTACGCCAAAAGCTTTTCGGATTTGCCGAAAATAGCAATTTTACAATCAGCAGATTCGATTCATGGCATCATTCTAGCATTGGAATTGATGACCAAAATAGCATAGTTTTCTTTACAAGAACCGTAAATGACCAAGCGTTTTTACGACAAATAAATCTTTCTGAAATTCAAAAGTGTCGGGTCATTATCTCACGAAAAACAGCCAGTAATTCGGGTGAAATTGAAAGACTTGAGCTAGCATTTACTTACCATAATAAACAAAAATCAGAGGTTATTTTGGAATTTTATAATGCTGCCTACGATAGTTTGACGTTATCTGGAGAGCTGCAAATGGTAGAAAAATGGGGTAAGATTGTCAATGACAAAATTTCAGTAGTAACCCCTCTGCGATAAATTTCACCTCCCAAACAGGGTAACTTAACGGCTCTGTTTGGGATAAAATTCACCCCCTTCCATTTCAAGATATAAAAAATATGAATTCGTTTTTGACCAAAGTAATCACCCAAACGATTCTTCGCAATAAGAAATCGCTAGGTAACCAACAGAAATATTCCGACTTCGTACTGGCCAAAGGCTTCCGCGAACTCAAGATTAATATTGTCAGGTATTTCAAAGACTTTATCTTGGTTTGCCTCGGCATTGCGTCGGCGGCTTTTGGGTTAGAAAGTTTTTTGATTCCCAATAGTTTCATCGACGGAGGTGCCACTGGTATATCACTTCTTATTACAAAGCTGACGGGTATTCCTCTCGCTGTTTTATTGGTACTTATAAATTTACCGTTTGTTTTCCTCGGTTACATCGTCATCGGCAAACAATTTGCAATCAAAACTGCCCTCGCTATTGCGGGCTTAGCGGTTTGTGTGGCAACCGTTCATTTTCCGGAAATAACCAACGATAACTTGTTGGTGGCCGTATTTGGTGGTTTTTTTCTGGGAGCTGGAATTGGTTTATCCGTGAGGGGAGGAGCCGTGATTGATGGGACAGAAGTATTGGCTATTTTTCTAAGCCGCAAGTTTGGCACCACCATCGGTGACATTATCATCATGATTAACATTGTCATTTTTTCGGCAGCAGCCTACTTTCTTTCCATCGAAACCGCCCTTTATTCAATGATTACGTATTTGGCCGCTTCCAAAACGCTAGATTTTGTCATTGAGGGTATTGATGAATACACGGGCGTTACCATTATTTCGGTTCACAACGAAGAGATACGGCAAATGATTATCAACGAAATGGGCCGAGGAGTGACCGTTTATAAAGGAAAACGCGGCTACGGAAAAAGCGGCGAAACGGGTGAATTTGATATTATTTACACAGTCATTACGCGTTTGGAGCTTAATAAATTGAACACCGAGATTCAAACCATTGATCCCAATTCATTCGTTGTTATGAGCAGTGTAAAAGACACCAAAGGTGGGATGATTAAAAAGCGTTCATTGAAGCACTGATAAAAGTTTGTTGATTAAAGACACCGTTTTGTAGCGCGGGGAGTAGTTGAGGCTACTCCCCTTGAGTGAAAAAGCGTTATTTCTTGCCATTCAACCCTAACTTCAGGGAAATAAACTCTCTTTTTAGCCCCTGAATTTCATTCAGTATTTCTCCAAAGGGTGCTTCTTGTTCGGGCTCGGGAAGTTCAGAACTCATATAAAGACTGAATTCCCAAATCTCCAATACCTCTTCCAATTTTAAATTGTAGGGAGCATAAAGCTTATTTAGGGAGGTAAGGGTCAGGTACGGCTCGGCGGTTTGGGCGGAGGGTTTAGCTGTTATAATTTTGAAAACAATATCTTCTTTGGTGATGATGATATAAGCATTGTTTTCACGTACACTAAACCAGTTATGAACATGAGAGCCAAGTACATACGAGCCATCAGGGATAGGATACATAGAATCTCCTTCTATCTGAAACATCCGAAACTTCCGATTTGTGGGGAGCATTGGTAACCTAAACTGTACTAACTCGGAAATAAAATCGGCGTCTTCATGCCCTCCGCCAATGTAACCTGCTTTGGCTTTTTTCGGCACCAATTCTACGTTATCAAGGTTATCGTTGCCCACTGATATGGGCAGAATGCGTAAGTTGAGGCCCTTGGCATTTTTGAGGTGAGCATTAAAGATTTCATCCAGTTGGCTGGCATTCATGGTTGCCAAATTTTTTCTTACCAACGTCTCCAGACTTACCTTAAAAATATCAGCCAGACGCAGGAGAACCTCCATCGGTGGCATAGAACGGCCGCGTTCGTATTGTGAATAGCTTCCCCGTCCGATTTGTACAGCATCGGCGATGTCATGCTGACTTTTTTGTTCTTTGTTCCTGAGGAAAACCAAGTTTGACGATACGTACATGATACAATTTGTTACGTGACAAATGTACAAATGGTTGGATGAATCCCCAAATAATAGGCGTTCCATAGGTATATAAAAAATATCCCTAAAAAAGCAAGGCGAAAACTTGTATATGATACTTATTGTATCATATATTTGCAACAATAAGTATCAAAACAATCAATCGATGCACAAGCTCAAATCTTTAGCTATACGGTTTTGGGTACAGTCGTCCGAAGTGCTTTAAGTTCAAAAATTAAAACAACAATACGATGGATTGGCGACCCAACAAACGAAATGTATTTAAGGTATGGGATGGGAAAAAGATGCATCTCTCACCCGTCAAGCTTACCCTCGATGGTTTGCCTGTGCAACTTCACATTGACGAAGGCTTGAAACTTATCTTACCAGATGGATCTGCTTTTCAATCTAATCCAAAAATAAAGCGGTTTATCGAACTACAATTTATTGGCTTTAGTGACAAAAACGGTGAAAATCTCTTCGAAGCTGATATTGTCAGCTACAACGGCCAACCTTGCGTCATACTTTGGAATGAGTTTTCTAAAGCCTATCATTTTTATACAGTCAAAGACAATAAACTTCATTTAGAAGGCCCAGTTAGAAGTTCACATGAAAAAGAAATTGAGATACTCGGTAATATTTTAGAGAATCCTGAATTCATAAAACCCTTTCGGGTTCAAATAAACAATTCCTTCAATAATGCCCGACGCATGGCAGGATAGTTGCCTTTACGCCCGTACAGCTTTTCGTTTTTTTTCTCCCATCATTAAGCGGCTTTATGGGATAAATAAATTGTACTCATTTGTATGCTTTTTTCTATAAAATAAATTATTACTTACGATAAGGTTTAATTATCATAGGTAATAATTACTTTTGTTTTTCATTCCTTTTTTGAACCGATGTCAGAAAACGCCGCCTCTCAAAACGTTCCAGCAACTTCAACTAATGTCCAACTTCCCAAAGCGCTTGTTGGAAAAGTCGCTGATTATATCCGCAAAGGCTTGGAAGGGTCAGCCAACACCCAACGGGCGTATAAATCGGATGTACATTATTTTAAGGAATGGTGTAATGAAAACGGACAAACAGAATTCCCCGCCACCGCGGCGACGTTGTCAGCGTACGTTTCACATTTGGCCGATACGCACAAGTGGGCGAGCATCAATCGTAAAATAGCGGCCATCCGGAAGTTGCACGAGTTGAATAATGTAGACCTACCCACCAATGACCGGGCTTTTCAGGCGGTGATGGAGGGCATTAAAAGAACCAAAGGCGTTCGCCAAAAACAGGCTCCAGCTTTTCAAATGAATGAATTAAAGAAAGTTTTACGAACAATGGAGACCGAAACCCACGCTGGTATGCGTGATAAAAGCCTGATTTTATTGGGCTTTGCGGGAGCCTACCGACGTTCAGAATTGGTGGATTTAGACATCGAAAATGTTGAATTTAACGAAGATGGAGCAATCATAACCTTGACCAAAAGTAAAACCAATCAATACGGGGAAGCAGAAGAAAAAGCCTTTTTTTATAGCCCGGAAGCAAGTTTATGTCCCATTAGGAATTTAAAGAACTGGATCATGCGGCTGGAGCGCACCACTGGCCCACTGTTTGTAAGAGTACGTAAAGGCGACCGACTTACGACCGACCGACTCAATGACATGACGGTCTACACTACGGTTAAAAAGTACTTAGGTGAAAAATATTCAGCGCACTCCTTGCGGGCTTCATTTATCACCATTGCAAAAATCAACGGTGCCGACGATTCTGAAATTATGCGACAAAGTAAGCATAAAACGAGTTTGATGATTCAGCGATACACCCGAATTGAGGACATCAAAAAACACAATGCCGCCACAAAATTAGGTCTTTAAAGCCGCCTGAGAATTGTTTATTTTCAGATTCAAAGTACTTAGTCTTGATTTGAACAATTCTCAGGCAGGTTTTAGGCGTATATTTCTACTGATTTACCCTCGTTGCAACCCGCGTTCCAATCAATTCGATGGATTTCATCAGCTTTAAATGTGATAATCCTGCATTGTCCATCTGGAAAGTTAATCGGGAAATACCACCAAGTGCTTCACTGTGACGCAGAATTTTTTCGGCTACTTCTTCTGGATTGCCAATGAGCAACGCCCCTTGCGGGCCTCTTTGGGCGTCAAAATGTTCTCTTCTCACGGGAGGCCAACCCCGTTCTTTACCAATTCGGGTAAAAGTTTCGGCGTAACCCGGATAAAAATCGTCAATGGCTTCTTCGGTTGTATTTGCGACGTATCCTATAGAATGTAAGCCAACTTTTAGTTTATCTGGAGCGTGGCCCGCCCTTCTTCCAGCTTCACGGTACAAATCAATTAAGGGTCGGAAACGGTGCGTTTCGCCCCCAATCACGGCCACCATCAGCGGCAAACCGAGCACCCCCGCCCGTACAAACGACTGAGGTGTGCCGCCTACGCCCAACCAAATGGGGAATGGGTCTTGTTGGGGTCTTGGGTAAATGGGTTGGTTTTTGAGTGCCGGGCGGAAGTTGCCTGACCATGTAACCGTCTCATTGTCACGGATGTTAAGCAACAGTTCTAGTTTTTCCGAGAAAAGCGCGTCGTAGTCCTGAAGATTCAGTCCAAATAGGGGAAAGGCTTCGGTAAATGAACCTCTTCCTACGACCATTTCAGCCCGCCCTTGAGAAATCAAATCAAGGGTTGCAAAGTTTTGGAAAACCCGCACAGGGTCAGCGGCGCTGAGCACCGTAACCGCACTCGTCAAGCGGATTTGTTTGGTGCGGGCTGCTGCTGCCGCCAAAATCAGCGCAGGTGCCGAGTCAAGAAACTCCTTGCGGTGGTGTTCTCCAATGCCAAAGACATCAAGACCTGCCTGATCTGCCTGTTCGATTCGATCCAATAATCGGGCCATTGCCTCCGTACTTGTATTTTCTGCACCCGCCGAGTTGATGGTTACCGAGGCAAAACTGTCAATTCCAATTTCCATATTTTAGTTTACAATTTTGTTGATTTGTTCAATACCAAACACCGTCGTGTCGCTTCTTTTTTGAAAATCGCCGCCACCATATACCAAGTTCAGTTGGGCATCAGGGGCTATTTTTTTGAAATAATGGAGACCTTTAAAAAAATCGTTGTTGATGGTTTTTCCTGATTTTATCTCCACGGCTTTTAGTAGCGTTCCTTCTTGTATCAGTAAATCCACTTCGTTTTGACCGTAATCACGCCAAAAATAAAACCGTGGGCGAGCACCTGCATTGAGCACATCTTTTTGTAACTCATTAATAATCAGGTTTTCAAACAATGTTCCTTTGGCAAAATGTAGGTTTAGGTCATCCGTAGATTTTATCCCTAGTAAATACGCCGCTAATCCTGTATCATAAAAATACACCTTAGGCGTACCCACCACTCGCTTATTAAAATTTTGGTAATAAGGTTGTAAGCGAAAAGCGATGAAAGAAGTTTCCAAGACGGAAAGCCACGAATTCATGGTTTTGTTGTCCAACCCTAGTTCGATTCCCAAACTATTTTGGTTGAATAACTGACCGATTCGGCCCGCCAGTAGCTGAATAAAGCGCTGGAAAAGTCCCAAATCCATAATGTTTTTTATCTGACGAACGTCTCTTTCAATGTAAGTACGCAGGTAATTTTCGTAAAATGTATCCGCATCAATATCATCGACGCGTTTGCGCGGATACGAGCCTTCTCTCAGGTAGTGCTCCCAGTTTTGCGACTGATATTCGGTGTTTTTCAGTTCGTTCCACGAAAAAGGCAAAAGATGAAATACCGCGACCCGTCCCGCCAATGATTGGGTGATTTTTTCCATCAACAGAAAATTTTGCGAACCCGTCAAAATGTATTCTCCTTTGCGGGTTCTTTCGTCAGTATATACTTGCAGGTACGAAAACAATTCGGGTACGTATTGCACTTCATCCAGAATGACTCCGCCTTGGTATTGGGTCAAAAACCCCTGTGGGTCCGATTGGGCAAATTGTCGATTACTCAAATTTTCTAAACTTACATACTGATAGTCTGGTCGTACCATTTTTGCAAGTGTTGTTTTGCCCGACTGCCTTGGCCCAGTTATACTCACAATCGGGTATTTTTCTAACAACGCATTTATTTTAGACGTTAGGTGCCGTTGAATCATTTTTTGTACATTTAGGAATTTAATTCCTAAATGTACAAAAAATCAGCTTTCCTTTAAAAAAACGCCATTGGGAATTACTTTTAATCTAAACCATTCAAGAGATGGCTCCATGTAAAAACGCCCCATCGGAGAAATTAGCCCGTTTCGTAGTATAAGTATGTCTATAAAAGCTTTGTATATATGGTTCGAAATGAGACCGAATCGACTTATTCCATTACCTAAAACACATTTACACGACCTTCTATTTCTGGTATCTATTACCCGGACACTAATTGTATGAAAAAGAGAAATGTAAAGGCTTTATTCAGTCCCATTTTAGTCGTAATTTTTATTGCCTTGGGGTCGGTAGTTGCCCAAAACCAGTCTAAAACAGCCCCTTCTACGAGCAAATTTTTTGAACTCAAAGACAATGACCGAGTTGTTTTTCTAGGAAATTCGATGTTTGAAAATGAATTTCAATATGGGTATTTGGAGTTAGCCCTGACCACGAGGTGGCCGGGGCATAATGTAACATTCAGAAATTTGGGATGGACAGGTGATAATGTTTGGGGAGAAGCCCGGAGTACTTTTACCAATCCGCCGACCCCTTATGAGCACCTCATGCAGCAAATCACCAAAGCACAGCCAACCGTTGTTTTTGTAGCTTATGGTGGTGTAGAGGCACAAGAAGGCGAAGTAGGCCTGCCGCGTTTTAGGGATGGACTTTCCAAGTTACTGGATAAAATTGATTCACTCGGCGCAAAGTCTATATTGCTTTCACCGATTCCTGTCAGGTACGATGATGCCACCGCAAATGTTGAAAAAAGAAATGCAAATCTTGCGATTTACGCTTCTGCCATCGAAAAATTGGCTTCTGAGCGCGGCAAAATGTTTATTGATATTTACAAACCCATTGAAGAAATGAGCAAAAAAACAATCATTTTGGAAAATGGAGTTCATTTAAATGAGGCAGGTTATTATTACTTGGCCGAAGTTTTGGAAAAGAGCCTGGGATTGGATCCACAACCAAAACCAGTCAGCATTGCAGTTACAAAAGATAACGCAGAGGCGGTGGCGACAGCTAAAATACTCGATGCTGATGTAAAGAACGGGATGCTGAAATTTACCACCGAGGAGCGCTTTTTACCCCTTCCGTTTCCGACAAACAACCCCTCGATTTCTACCAAAGGCCAGATAATCAAGGTAACAGGATTGAAAAAGGGATTTTATACCCTGACTGCGGATAATCAGCAAGTGATGACGGCGTCGGAAAAAAAATGGGCCGAGGGGGTTGAGATTACCCAAGGGACATCCTTCAACCAAGTCAGTAAATTGCGGGAAATGATATTGAAAAAAAATGAACAATTCTTTTTTCAGTACCGACCCCTCAATCGAACCTACATTCTTGGGTTTCGCTCGTACGAGCAGGGCCGACACGCCAAGGGCCTCGAAGAGCAAAGCCTCATTATGAAATGGCTAGAAGGACAAATAGCCCTGCACAGCACTCCGAAGCCTATCGTGTATCAACTTGCCCCGGTAAAGTAGTATAAAAGATTTATAAGTTATTATGCAAAAGTTCAGCTTTTTCAACTCGTCCAACACCACAATTGTATTTGTTAAACGGTTTATTTTCATTCCTTTATCTGTGTTGATTACGTCTACGGTTCACCAAGACGACCGCAAGGCAAATCCTGAGCCCGATGTGGAGCGGGAACTTCGTTCGTTTAAAGTAGCAGAAGGATTTGAAGTAACATTGTTTGCCGCCGACCCGCTCGTGGCCAAACCCATACAGATGAACTGGGACGCCGACGGGCGCTTGTGGGTGGTGAGCAGTACCGCCTATCCTCACCTCAAAACGGGAGAAGAAGCCAACGATAAAATTTTTGTAATTGAGGATACCGACGGCGACGGCAGGGCCGATAAGTCGACCGTTTTTGCCGAAGGTCTAATCACGCCTACGGGAATATTGCCCGGGGATGGGGGCGTTTACGTAGCGAATTCAACCGAAATTTTGCATTTTTCCGATACCGATGGCGACGGAAAAGCCGATAAAAGACGCCGTATTTTAAACGGTTTTGGTACGGCTGATACGCACCACCTCATTCATACGTTCCGTTGGGGCCCAGAGGGGCGACTTTATTTTAACCAGTCGATTTATATCTATAGCCACGTAGAAACACCGTTTGGGACTAAGCGCCTCGAAGGCGGTGGCGTGTGGCAGCTCAACCCAAAAAATCTCGACATGGATGTCTATGCCCGTGGGTTGATTAATCCGTGGGGGCTGCAATTTGACCGCTGGGGGCAATCTTTCCTGACCGACGGGGCAGGTGGTGAAGGCATCAATTATGCTTTTCCAGGGGCTACTTTCGTAACCGCTCCTGGCGCGGCGCGAATCATCCGGGGACTGAATCCGGGTCAACCCAAACACAGCGGGCTAGACATTGTTTCGGGCCGACACTTGCCTGAGTCGTGGCAGGGAAGCTTGATTACCAACGACTTTCGTGCCAACCGTATCAATCGGTTCAAACTAGAAGAGCAGGGAAGTGGGTATGCTTCTAAGCAGGTGGAGGACCTGATGTGGACGGACAATGTGGCCTTTCGTCCCGTTGATATTTCGGTGGGCCCCGATGGAGCCATTTATGTAGCAGATTGGTATAACCCCATTATCCAACACGGAGAAGTGGATTTTCACGACCCACGCCGCGACCAGCAGCACGGTCGTATCTGGCGGATTGTGGCAAAAAACCGCCCTTTGGTTAAAAAAACGCAGTTGACCAAAGCTTCCGTGAATGAACTCTTGGAAGCACTCAAACTGCCCGAAGACTGGACCCGGGCCCAGGCCAAGCAGGTATTGAAAGCCCGTGGGGCTACGGAAGTGCTACCCGCCTTGCAAAAATGGGTTCAAAACTTAGATAGAAATGATCCCAATTATGAACATCAGTTGTTGGAAGCACTTTGGGTGTACCAAACCCTCGACACCGTCAATGAACCGCTGCTTTTGACTTTATTGAACGCCCAAAACCACAAAGCGCGCGCGGCAGGCCTGCGGGCCCTTGGGCTTTGGTTTTCCAAAATCACGAATCCAGTTGCCCACTTGACCAAGGCCGTGACCGACCCCCATCCGCAGGTGCGATTGGAAGCAGTCATTGGACTTCGCAATGTAAAAACCGCTGAATCTGCCCGTATGGCGCTCTCAGTATTAGATAATTCGATGGATGAGTTTTTGGATTTTGCGCTTTGGCAAACTGTTCGTGAATTAGAACCGTTGTGGGCCGCGCGTCTGAAAACTACGCCTGATTTCTTTGGAGATGCCAAAAAGACGGTTTTTGCCTTGAAATCAACCAGCAGCCCCGAAGCAGTTGCGCAACTGGCGCAGTTATACCAAGCCGAACGGGTTCTTGAGGAATACCGTAACGATGTTTTGGCATCCATTTCTAAATTTGGTAAGGCGGCAGATTTAGCCATTGTTTTTGGCAAAGCAGTTGAAGGTAACACAACTAAAAATAAACAAGTTGCGGCACAATTAACCGCGCTGGAGGATGCCGCCCGCCGAGGCGCCAAACCATCTGGTGACTTGAATCGCATTACAGGGTTTATTGAAAGTGAGGAGGAAGCAGTTGCCACGGCTGCTATTCGTCTGATTGGTTTTTGGCAAATCAGGGAATTGAACGGTACATTGGTTACTTTGGCCGAAAAGGGGGAAAAGAACCGTCGAAAAGCCGCTCTTGACGCGTTAGTTTCCATGAAAAACGAACAAGCAAGAACTTCCCTGATTGGGCTCACGGGTAGCAAAAAACCAGTTGATTTGAGAGTTGCGGCGGCTTCACGATTGGTTTCGACGGATGCCTCTGAAGCAGCCCGCATCGCCTCGGACCTGTTGCGTACGCTACCAAGTCAAACGGATGTTTCTGAAATATTTAGGTCATTTATTGCTACCAAAGCTGCTACCGTTGCTTTGACCGAAGAATTGAATTTAAAGAAAATCCCTGAACCAATAGCCCTCGCAGCTCGTCAGGTTTTGCAACGCTCAGTCCCTTACAACCGACGAAACAGTGAAGACATTAAAGCCTTTGTAAAAGCATTGGAAGCGTCGGGGGGCGTATTGCCCGTTGAAAAAATGCCGCAGGAATTAAACGAAAAAGAAATCAGCAGTTTGGCAAAAACCGTCGCTGAAACCGCCGACCCTACCAAAGGAGAATTGATTTTCCGTAAAGCAGGGCTTGCTTGTCTCACCTGTCACGCCATTGGGGGAGCAGGCGGCCGCATCGGGCCAGACCTGAGCAGCTTAGGAACCAGCTCGCCCGCCGAGACCATCATCCGCTCTATTCTGTACCCCAATGCCTCCATTAAAGAGGGCTACGAGCTACAACGCATCGTGAAAAAAGACAAAAGTGAGATGATGGGCTACATTGTTAGCAACGGGACCGCCGAAATCATCATCCGCGACGTAACGGGCTCGGAAGTAGCAGTACCTAAAAGTCAAATCAGTGTGGTTGAAAAAATTTCAGGCTCGTTGATGCCTGCGGGATTGACGGCTGGTTTGGACAAAGAAGAATTCAAAAACCTTATCGGTTTCCTTTCCAAAATGGGCGAATCTGGTAAGTTCAGGGTTCCGACGACCCGCTTTGTCCGTCGTTGGAATAGTGTTTCTAACAGCAAGGAGTTGGTCAAAAAAATTCTTGTAGAAGGTCCTAGCTACGTGGTGAAAGACAATGCCAAGCTTACTTATGAGCCATTCTACAGTAAAGTAGCGGGCGATTTGCCCTTGGATGAACTGCCAGTTGTTGAAATAAATGCAAACAAAAAGTACACGTTTATAAAGTTTGATATCGAAGTAGTGAGCAAAGGAAACGTAAACTTAGCTTTTAATTCTACCACAGGTATTACCGCTTGGGTGGGCGGAAAACCGCTTAAACTAACGGAGCGGGGTGGAGCTGCCGACCTTGCACCAGGGATTCATACGTTTACATTGGCATTGGATAGAAGTTTGTTCAAAGACAATGCCTTAAATGTTCAATTGGCTGAAAATGAGGGTGGAGCGGCACAAACACGATTGGTGATGGGCAGATAACAAGACCTGAAAATAACTTAATCTAGCGCAGAGGTTCTGCATAAAAATCATCCCTAACTTTTGGAAAGAAGAGTTAGGGATAATTTTTGTTAACTTTGAAAAAAAACAATCGATGCCGAATCAGGAGCGTATTGAGCAGTTGGAAGCTTATAAAATCAAAGAAAGGTTTATTTTAGATCATTGGGAAGACCGTGAAGTTGAGCCATCGTCGGAGCACACTATTGCACAAATGAGGAATGAAGTGTTGCGTTTTGCCGACTTTTTAATCCACCAACTCAGGGCACAAGTCCCTAACCTTCAAGAGCGTGTACAAACCTATTTTACGGAGTGGGATAATGAAAATTTTAGTCAGGATGAAACGGAGTTTATTGTGGAAGTTGAATACGAAGCCATGCGAATAGCAGGCATCAAAATTGATGATCTTTTGATTTAAGTCCATAGAATTTCCCCAAAAATCACATTTCTCCAACGACTCCTTTTTAATTTTACGGCCAAAGGCTGTCAAAAAATGATTAAAAATATTACGATAGATGAATTTCTTCCTTTAAAAAACGTCATCCCTTTGGCGGACGTTCGAACCCCCGCCGAATTTGAGCAAGGTCATATCCCAGACGCTTATAACTTACCTTTGTTTAGCAACGAAGAGCGCGTTGTGGTGGGTACGACTTATAAACAAATCGGACGGGAAGAGGCGATTTTACTTGGTTTTGATTTGACTGGACCGAAGTGGTCGGGCTTTATAAAACGGGCGTTGGAAATTGCTCCCGAAAAAAAAATCGGCGTTCATTGCTGGCGGGGAGGAATGCGAAGCGGAGCAATGGCCTGGGCACTAAATCTTTACGGATTTGAAGTCTACCTCATAGAAGGGGGCTACAAAAGCTTCCGAAGGTGGGTATTGAATCAATTTGAAAAAACGTATCAGCTTTGGATGGTGGGAGGGATGACTGGGTCAGGAAAAACCAAACTCCTCCACGCGCTTAATGAAAAGGGTGAGCAGGTAATTGATTTGGAAGATTTAGCCCAGCATCAGGGTTCTTCTTACGGGACCATGAACAAAATGGTACAACCCACGCAGGAGCAGTTTGAAAATAACTTTGCCGACCAATTACGCTTGCTCGACTCACAACGCCGAATTTGGGTGGAAGATGAAAGCCTCACCATTGGTAAAATTTTTATTCCCAACCCTTTTTGGCATCAGATGAAAGAGGCCGTTTTGATTAACATTCAGGTGGGATTGGAACAACGTATCAATGCTTTGGCGCAGGAATATGGAGAATTGGACAAAGATTTTTTGGTGGAATGTACCGAAAGAATCCACAAGCGGCTCGGCCCACTCCAAACCAAACAGGCCGTGACGGCTATTCGTGAAAACCGTATGGCGGATTTTGTTCGGCTGGTGCTGGTGTACTATGATAAAACCTATACCTCGGGGCTAGCTAAACGTAAACCCGAAAAACTGTTTACATTTGATTTTACTGATAATGAAATGGCAATTAATGCCGACAAAATTTTAACATTTACCCAAACCCTGCCCATAATGGTGCAGGCATAGCTTACGTCAATGGATAGTTCAACAATAAAACTTACGCAGTACTCTCACGGTGCAGGTTGTGGTTGCAAAATCAGCCCCGCCATTCTTGATAAAATACTTCACAGTTCGGTAGCGGCTCAAACCGATCCTCGACTGCTGGTGGGAAATGACAAACGCGACGATGCAGCGGTGTTGGATTTGGGCAACGGAACTGCCTTGATTTCAACGACTGATTTTTTTATGCCTATCGTGGATGATGCCTATGATTTTGGGCGCATCGCCTCGGCCAATGCCATCAGCGATGTGTACGCAATGGGCGGAAAACCCGTGTTGGCCATTGCGATTTTAGGCTGGCCGATTGATAAATTACCACCAGAGGTTGCCCAAAAAGTATTGGAAGGCTCACGTGCTGTTTGTGCCGAAGCTGGCATTACGTTGGCTGGCGGCCACAGCATTGACTGTCCTGAGCCAGTTTTTGGACTTGCTGTAAACGGAATGGTGAGCATTCCACAGCTTAAACAAAATTCTACTGCAGAGCAGGGGTGTCGCTTGTACCTGACCAAAGCGTTGGGGGTGGGGATTTTATCAACTGCGCAAAAAAGGGGCGTTTTGTTACCAGAAGATGCGGCTATTGCCTTGAAAAGTATGGTTACATTGAATAAACTAGGTGAAGTTTTTGCAAAAATGGAAGGCGTAAAAGCAATGACCGACGTAACTGGTTTTGGATTACTGGGCCACCTTACGGAGATGTGTGAAGGCAGCGGCCTGTCGGCAGAAATTGAATTTGATAAAGTTCCTGTTATTTCATCAATCCCGTATTACCTTGAACTTAACTGTTTCCCGGGCGGCACTCAACGCAACTTGAATAGTTATGGACATAAAGTAGGCCCGCTTACTGAAGAACAAAAATATATCTTGGCCGACCCCCAAACGAGCGGCGGTCTGTTGGTTGCCGTTTCAGAAGAAACTACGGTGGAATTTGAGCAATTATTAAAAGAGTTAGGGCATGAATTTCAATCCTTTGGTCGGCTTAATACGCAGAATGATGGCCCCTTAATTTCAGTTCTGTAATTGATATTTTACCAACATAGCGGGCCAAAAAACATTCGCCCACTACGTTGGTAAAATATAATTGAGAATACGTTACTTTAGATTTCGCTTCAATTCTTCATTTTCTTAAATATACCAGTTTTTAACTTACACTATCATGTGCTCATTTTACAGAAAAGTAAAATATTTAAAATTATAACAGAATTAATCCGTTATAAAATCACATATTATTTAATAAACTTTTACCTAACCTAGATATAACAACGTAGTCGTTGATTCTAAAAAAACAAAATAACATCTTCACCCAATTACATAAACTTAGAAGCCCAAAAATGAAATTGGTATAAATCCAAGTTTGCCATAGTGACCAAAGAGGCAAAACGATTGAACACTCCCGATATTTTTTGGTTCAAACTTAAAATCAAAAATAACTTAACGATTACATCGTACCACAAATTGATAATAATATCCAAACATAAATATCAGTCATTATAATAGTATAGGTAGCAAAATTTGACGTATATACATTATAGTTATATTCTAAGTACCGTTAGATAAATTCTTAACTATTTAAATGTAAATCCTTGGCTAAAGCATTATTTGGAAAATTGTACCCACTAAACAAATACATAATATATACCAAATAGAACAATTCCACTTTCCTAGCTTGATGTATTTTACACTAGAAATATAACTTTTCCCAGAATTTCACCCTGATAACCAGACACTTAGTAAAACAACCCACCTTACTTTAAAAAAAAGTATCTAATAATTTTTAGATTAATACAAATGACACTTGCAAATAGGAATATTTTTCATTTATTTTTGTAGGGGTTTATTTATGCTATACATTGATACTATTTTGTTGTAAAAACACAATTTTTGGCAATTCAGGTTATTGCAATACAAAGCAGTTTAACCTAAATATTGGCCGAAGAGACGAAATTGGTATGAAAAACCTCGCACATGAAAAAAACACATATACTTCTTGCAGAAGGAGAGCCCATTGCAGGGGCTGATCTTAAAGACCAACTACAGGAAATGGGTTACATTGTAACTGGTCCATTTTCTCAGGGTGAAAATGCGGTAAGCTCTTTAAATAACGGTTACCCAGACTTGGTTATTTTGGATATTCAACTGGCAGGAAAATGGGATGGAATCGAAACTGCCAAACGAATACTCACAAAACAGAAGCTACCCATCATATTTTTATCAAGTAACTCTGACGCTGAGACCTTTGCTAAAGCGAAAAATACGGCACCAGTAGCCTTTATGTCTAAGCCTTTCCGCATTCGTGATTTAAAATATACGATTGAATTAGCCATTGAAAATTCAGAAAAAGAACCAAAAGATTTCAAATCCGTCAAAACCCCCGAATGCACTCCGTGCCTCAGCGACCGCCTGTTCATCAAGACAAAAGACCGAATGGAGCGCGTTTTCTTTGATGATATATTGTGGGTTGAAGCCGAAGATTATTATTGTAAAATTATATCAAAAGAAAATGATATTCTGCTTACACAAAACCTGGGCAAATTAAGTGAAGCCCTCGAAAACAGACCCGAATTTATACGAGTACATCGGTCTTTCATTGTCAATCTTAAACACGTAGAGCAAATACGGGAACTACATCTTCATATTGGCACAAAACAGATTCCCTTGAGTAAATCTTCAAAAGAAGAGTTGATGAGCCGACTTAGAAAAATATAGGTAATTTTTCTGCTTATATTAACTCAAAAAGCATTTTTTGACTACTAGAGCTATTTTTGAACCGTTAAATAGTATTTTTCTTTTACCACTCATTACATTATCAAGCCCAAAATGTAGAATACAAATGAATTTTAAAAGACTTGACAAGTCAGTATCTAAAAACAACTGTTTACTGGATAAAAATAGCCATTCACTGAAAATAAACCCACTTTCACTGAAAATATACAAGGTTTTTTACCTTTCTCAAAAAATACATTTGGTCCTAAAAAAGGCATATAAAGTCAATTTTATCCTAAAAAGACACCTATATATTAAAGGCTTATAAAGTTTTGGCCTTCCCTGTAAATTTTAGTGATTAAAAACCGTATCCCTGATGAAGTTCACCATCTTCCCTGTGAATAACATGCAATTCAATGGAAAATAAACGTTCTTCACTGAAAATATTTGGTATTCTTTAGGGTATCCATGATTTTTGATATATCAATGTTAGCATAAAGACTCAAAACAAAGTATTCTCAAACGTTTTAACCCTTCGGCAAGCACCGCTGAAAAACTCTAAATCAATTGTGCTTGGTCCAATAACACTCTTGTGGCAAGCAAATTCATCAATCTATTTTTGTAGGTTATGACCTGATTTGTATTGCCTCTGATTACAAATGTACTCTTTCAATGTGCATTTGTGAAGATGTGCATTTTTTTGACTGTAACCCCTAAACCCGGTAACACTTTTGACCTCATTAATTACAAATTCGAAAAAGAAACTACTGTTTGAAGTTTCTTGGGAAATATGTAACCAAATTGGGGGAATTCATACTGTAATTCGTTCAAAAATTCCATCAATGATGGATAAATGGGGAGATGGCTACATAATGATGGGCCCCTATTTTGCCCAAAAGGCGGTAGAATTTGAACCGATTGATTATCCGAATGATTCCCCTGTTGGCAAAACAGTAGAAAAGTTACGAGGTATGGGATTAACCATACATTGTGGCTATTGGTTGCTGGTTACAGGTAAACCAAGGGTAATTTTATTTGATTTAAACTGTATTTGGTCCAAACTCAGTCACCTCAAAACTGAGTTTCAGGAACAATACAGAGTACAGGACTTTGGGACAGACCCACTTGTAAATCAAGTACTTGCATTTGGCGAATTGATTCAGCTTTTTATCGTCGAATTCATGTCGGTCAATCCCATTTCCAATGAAGTAGTAGTCCATTTCCACGAGTGGATGACAGGTAGTGGTTTGCCAAAATTGTTCGCAAAAAAAGTAAACATCGCCACGGTATTTACCACCCATGCAACCATTTTAGGGCGGTATTTAGCCCAAAATGAACCAGATTTTTATACAAAACTTGAAAAATTTGACTGGCGACAAGAGTCTCGCCGCTACGGGATTGAGGCGCAGGTGATTATAGAACGTATGGCTGCCCAAAGTGCTGGTACTTTCACCACCATCAGTGAAATTACCTCCCAAGAATGCATTCATTTTCTAGGAAGGGTCCCCGATTTGATTACGCCAAATGGCATCAAACTGGAAAAGTTCCCCCTCTTCAAATTAGAAAATCTGCATTTGCAATACCGAAAGCACATTCATAAGTTTATAATGGGCCATTTTTTTCCGAGTTATTCATTTGACCTGAACAAGACCATTTATTTTTTCACGTCGGGTCGATTTGAATATAAAAACAAAGGATTTGATATTACCCTCGAAGCACTTTCTCTGCTTAACACTAAAATGAAGCAGGCGCGTATGGACACTACAGTAGTGATGTTTATCATTACCAATCAAAAAGTTAGGTCGGTCAATGCTTCGGTCATCAATTCACACTCCGTCCTCAATGAATTGGAAGAAACCTGTAAGTCTATTCAAAGGGAAGTTGGCAGTAAGCTCTTCAAGAGTTTTGTGACGGGCGACCAGATTCAATTGCCTAATCTCAATTCTTTTGTGAGTGAATATCTCCAACACCGGAGAGTAAGAACGATTCTGAGCTGGCGCTCTGAAAATCAACCCGCTTTTCTCACCCATGATTTAGCGCAGGAGGATGAAATCACGGATTATTGTCGACAGACCAATCTCCTTAATAATCAGAAAGATAAGGTCAAGGTCGTTTATCACCCCGAATTTATCACTTCTTCCAATCCGCTATTTGGACTTGAATACGGCCAATTTGTGTGTGGATGCCACTTAGGAATTTTTCCGAGTTTTTATGAGCCCTGGGGCTATACTCCCCAAGAATGTGTAGTAGCGGGGGTGCCGACGGTGACCAGTAATTTATCGGGTTTTGGACATTACGTTACCCAAAACATGAAAAATCACGACGACCGGGGTATCTATGTCGTCAATCGAAAATCTCAAACGTATACTGAATCCGTTGAGCAGTTGACAGATATCATGTTTCGGTTTGTCAAAAAAACCCGCCGAAGCAATGAATCAGAGCGCAACCGAATGGAAAATGTACTTGAAAAATTCAGCTGGAACAACATGCGCACCCATTACGACACCGCGCACGAAATAGCCCTGAAAAGAAAAAAAAATATCCCTCATCCCACCGCCTCAGCCGTCGAGGCAAGCGATGTGTATTGAGGTCAAACAGTATTATTAAAGAGTAAATTATAATAATCAATTTATCGTTCATCATAGATTTTTTCTCTTTTATGTCTAAGAAAATTTTGGCTATCCTGTCTGAGTACGGGTACTGGGGCGTTGAGTTAGTCGGGCCCCTCGAAAAATTGGAAGCCGCCGGTTATACCGTCGAGTTCATGACCCCGAAGGGTAAAAAGGCCCAGGCCTTGCCCCCAAGTTATGATACTACTTACGTAGATCCCCCGCTGGGCACCTGCGTTACTACGCCCGAAGCCGCCGAAAAAGTGAAAGCTTTTGAAGCTACAAATCGCCTGGAGCAACGTCGCAACCTTTCGGAGGAAGTTCCTGAAAGACCTTATTTCTCAACACCAAACTTCTTACGGGCCTTTGAGCAGTATTTTGCTGACTTAAAAGTAGCCCAAGAAAAACTGACGGAAGAGTATGCAGGTCTTTTATTGGTCGGCGGAAGCGGTCCAATCATCGACATGGTAAACAACCAGCGCGTTCATGACCTCATTTTAGGTTTTTACAAAAAGAATCAGCCTATCGGTGCGATTTGCTACGGAGTTGCTCCGTTGGTTTTTGCCCGTGATTTCAACGAGCGTATTTCCATCATCAAAGGCAAACACGTAACGGGTCACTGCATCGAGTACGATTATCACGACGGTACGGGATTCCTCAACACTGACCTCAACATGGGGCCTCCACCGTATTGCCTTGAATACATTTTGGCCGATGCCGTTGGCCCCGAAGGTCAATTCCACGGAAATTTTGGCAAAGAAACTTCCGTTATCGTCGATTATCCATTCATTACTGCCCGCTCTCTTCAATGTTCATTCGAGTTTGGCGACCAATTTGTAAATGTGCTTGATAAAGGAGTAAAACGGTATGGCTGGTAAAACAGGTAATCAAAAAATCGTCGAGCAGTTTTTGGCCGACGGGATGGACTTTATGTTTGGTAATCCGGGAACGGTTGAACAGGGTTTCCTGGACGCCGTTGCCGAATACCCCGACATGAAGTATATCCTTACATTGCAAGAAAGTATTGCCGTAATGATGGCGGATGGGTATGCTCGGCATACCCAACGCCCTACGTTGGTACAGCTGCACAGCTCTCCCGGAATTGGGAATGCGGTGGGTGCAGTTTACCAAGCCAAAAGAGGCCACGCACCACTGGTGGTAATTGGGTCGGATGCTGGTACGCAATACATGAACATGGATGCGCAAATGGCCAATGATTTGGTAGCAATGATGGCGCCCGTCACGAAGTTTTCGACGATGGTGATGGATTCAAAATCATTGTTGCGAACCCTCAGAAAAGCCGTAAAAATTGCCTCTACCCCGCCGATGGGGCCCGTGTACGTTTGTTTACCCATGAACGTCCTCGACGAAGTAAATGAAGAGGAAGTATTTCCGACTTGTATTCCATCTACGCGGGTACTACCTGACCCTGAGCTGATTACCCAAACGGCAACTATGCTTTTGGCTTCCGAAAAACCCATGATTTTCATCGGGGACGGAGTGGCCTACTCTAATGCCATTCCAGAATTAACTCAGGTGGCGGAACTCATCGGGGCCGAAGTGTACGGAGTGGATTTTGGAGATGTCATTTTTGATACAACCCATCCGCTCTACCAAGGTACCACGGGACACATGTTTGGTTCTTATAGTTTACCGATTACGACCAAAGGTGATATAAACCTGATCGTTGGCACTTATATGCTACCGGAGGTATTTCCCGAAACGGGTGGTATCTATGCCCCGGGGGCCAAGGTGGTGCATTTTGACCTCAACAGTTACGAAATCGCCAAGAATCACCGGGTTGACGTAGGTGTAGTTAGTGACCCCAAACTTTCGCTGAAAGCACTGGCCGATGCGCTGAAATCAGCAATGACGCCCGAATTTAAAGCAGCGGCAGCGGCTCGGGTTCACCAGATTGGGGACGAAAAAGCCAAAAAACATTCTGCCGAACTAGCCAAAGACCAAGACGAACCCGCCAGAGAAACCTTACGGATGGCGCAGTTTGCTGAAGTACTGTCTCGAAAATTGCCTTCAGATGCCATTATTTTCGACGAAGCCTTGACCAATTCACCAGCCATTACGCGGTACATTCCGCCGCGCCAAGCGGGACATTACTTTGTTACCCGGGGCGGTTCTCTTGGGGTTGGATTTCCGGGTGCAATTGGGGTAAAACTGGCAAATCCTGAGAAAGTCGTGATTGGATTTTCGGGAGACGGTGGCAGTATGTACACGATTCAGGCGCTTTGGTCGGCCATAAGACACAAGTCAGGGGCTAAATTTATTGTCTGCAACAACGGTTCGTACAAGTTGCTTCAACTCAACATTGACGTTTATTGGAAAGAACGCAACATTGATAAGCACGACTATCCGCTGCCCTTTGATTTATCTTACCCTGCCATTCGGTTCGACCTTTTGGCCCAATCCATGGGAGTCAAAGCGGTGCGGGTAGAAAAAGAATCCGAAATCTTGCCAGCCATTGAAAAAATGCTGGCCGATGACGAGCCTTTCCTGATTGACTTGGTGCTTGAGGGTGATTATAAACCAGACTTGATTAAAATCAATTGTTCTCATTAATTTCAGTTGACGTTATTTAAAACTTTCCTAAACCTTTAATGAAATCTCACTGCCACTATGTTATAATCGGAGCAGGTGCTTCGGGAAGCGTCATTGCAAACCGACTCAGTGCCGATCCTTCCGTGCAGGTTGTACTGCTCGAAGCCGGAGAATGGGATCAAACCGCCAATGTTGTTGACCCGGGCGGCTTTGTAAAATTGTGGGGTTCTCAACTTGATTGGTCGCTTCCAACTACTCCCCAGCCCGCGATGGCAGGCCGCGAACTGACCATCAATCAGGGAAAAGTGGTGGGGGGTAGTACCTCCATCAATGCCATGATGTATGTAAGGGGCAACCCCGCCAACTTCGATCAATGGCAAGCGCTGGGAGCTGAAGGGTGGAGCTACAAGGATGTGTTGCCTTATTTCAAAAAATTGGAAGATTACCAAGGTGGTGACCCCAATTTTAGAGGGACCGGCGGCGAAATCTCCGTGCGTGACTGTCCAGACGATGTAATGCGCTCGGAGGAATTTTTGCAGGGAGCCGTCGAGCTAGGTTATGATGGCCCCCATTGGGACTACAACGGGGAGCGCCAAGAAAATGGCGCTGCGTTGCTTCAGTTTCACATCACCCCTGAAGGCCAACGTGCCAACAGTGCCACCGCTTTTTTGCAGCCAATTCTTGACCGTCCAAACTTTTCGCTCATAACAGGCGCTGAAGTAACGCGTATATTAATCAAGGATAAGCAAGCAATCGGCGTTGAATACCAGCTAAACGGCAAGATTGAGCAACTCCTGGTGGAGAAAGAAGTAATTGTCAGTGCGGGAGCGCTAAGTTCTCCTAAAATCCTCTTGCTATCTGGCATTGGGGAGGCTGAACATTTACAAAGCGTTGGCATTCCAGTACAGCATGAGCTACCGGGCGTGGGTAAAAACTTACAGGATCACGTGCAGCTGCCGGTTATTTTCCGCACCAACGACGGTCCAATGACCACTTTATTGACGGGTAATGCGTTGTTTGTCAGAACCAACGAAAATTCAGTTGGGCCAGATTTACAGCTCAATTTTACCCCCAGTATTCCTGCGCCTTTAGCCCCTGTTTTACCAGATTTCGGCGGCAATGTCTGCATTTTTCTCCCGATTCTTGTGCAGCCCAAAAGTGTAGGCGACGTCAAACTTCGTTCAGACGACCCGCACGACAAGCCGCTCATTAATCCCAATTATCTGGAGCATCCCGACGACATGGAGGTATTGCGAAAAGCCATTCAACTGGTTCGTAATTTGAGCAATACCAAAGCATTTGCGCCCATTAATGGGGGTGAGTTAGCGCCAGGCCCTGGAGATCCTGATGGATTCATTCGCACCCAAAGCTCCACGCTTTGGCACCCCGCAGGTACTTGCAAAATCGGTACTGACGACTTAGCCGTGGTAGATTCCCGCTTGCGTGTTCACGGAATAACTGGTTTGCGCGTGGCCGATGCCTCCGTAATGCCAAACGTGACGAGTGGCAATACCGTAGCGGTCTGCTTTATGATTGGCGAAAAAGCCGCTGAAATGATTTTGGCAGATGCTTAAATGAATAATTACAAATCCTGATTTGAAGTAACTAAACCAGCTTATAAATTTTAATTTCTACAAAAATGTCACAAGGCAACCCAAACAAAGCCATCGCGCGTCGGTACTTTCATGAAATCATGAACCAGGCGAATAAGGATTCAGCCTATGAAATTCTGTCAGAAGACTTCGTTTTCACTTTACCCACTCACCCCGAGCCCTTTCACGGGCCAGATGGTTTTTTGGGTCTGGTAAATATGTTACACAGTGCATTTCCCGATTTTTATATTGACCCCCAAGACATGGTGGCCAGTGGAGATTGGGTAGCTACCCGCTGGGTAGGTGGCGGCACGCACGTTGGCGGACCTTTGTTGACCGTAAAAGGCAATTTGGAAGCTACCGGAAATTATTTCCAGATTGATGGAATGACTTGGCACACCATCAAAGACGGCAAAATCACCGAGTCAATCGGCCACGAAGACACGCTCGGTTTGATGATGCAGCTCGGTGTCATTCCTGCCCCTGAGATTGTGGAAGAAACCACGCCTGAGCAAAACGAGGCCTTGGCCATGCGTTATTTCCAAGACATCATGAGCGAAGGTAAACTGGAAGTGGTTGAAGAAATTCTGGCACCCAATTTCGCCTTCATTATTCCTACCCAACCAGAGCCAATTACGGGATATGAGGCTTTCAAAGGCTTCGTGATGTACCTCCGCAATGCATTCCCCGACATTCAGTTTACGGCATTGCGCCACATGAGCGAAGGCAACAAAGTAGCCAGCCGTTGGCAAATTACGGGAACTCACTTGGGAGAGTTCTTAGGAGCACCCGCCACAGGAAACAAAATCAAAGACTTTGGTATCGACATTTTCACCATTCGTCACGGCAAGATTGTGTCTGTTCACGTCAACGAAAATGATTTCGGTCTCATGCAGCAATTAGGCGTTATTCCAATGTAGTCGACCCATTCCCATTCAACGAACTTCATAAAATTATGTCTGTAGAAGCGAATAAAAAAGTGGTCACCCGGTACTGGATTGACTTTTGGAACGAAAAACAAGGGAATATTATCTCTGAAATTACGGCTGCGGACCTTAAACTCCATTTTCCACCGGGACAGGCACACCAACCGCCTTCTTTGCAAAAATGGTTTGAAACGGCACTTTCGGCTTTTCCAGACGTTCATTTTACGATGCACGACCTCATCGGCGAAGGGGATAAAGTGGTTTGTCGGTGGTCATACGTTGCCACCCACACAGGTGATTTTCTAGGAAATCCCGCCACCCACCTCAAAGTTACGGATCAAGGTATCAATATGTTTCGCATCGAAGATGGCAAAATTGCCGAAATGTGGATGTCGGGCGATAGCCTCGGTTTGTTGCACCAACTAGGTGTTCTTTAAGTAAATAAAACGCCTCAAAAAACGTCATTTTCAATCATGCAGGAAAATCAAAATACCCAAACCACTGAAGCCGAAGCTTTACAAGCGAAGCAAATGGGTTTTCTGCAACAAGGGGATATTGACGGCATGGTTGAGGGGTGTTATGCTGCCGATGCCCGTATCCACGGATTCACTTTCAGGGCAGAAGGATACGCAGCCCTAAAAGAGTTGATACGACTGTATTTGAGCCGTTTAAGCACGCTGGGAGAACGTACCATTGACAAGTTTACGGTGGGCAAAAATTTCATTTGGATGGAAATGACCATTCAAAATCCCCAAGGTAATCCTGTCAAAATTTACGAGGTAAAGTTTATTCAAAACGGGAAATTCTACCTCCAACTCTTTGGCTTGCGTCAAGGTACGGTGTGGCAACCCGACGATTTTTCGGGGTTTAAAGCTCCTGACTCCAGCATAGCGCGAGCGTTTCACAGTCGCTATCTTGAGTTCCACAGTGAGGGTGATTTTAATGGATTGGCGGATGATTTTTTTACGGAGGATGCGCAACTGATTACGGCCCGCGTAGACGTAGCGGGTCGCGAAGCCATCCGACAGATGTTTCAAGACCTGTTTGCCAAAGAATCGGGTTTTACGCCCCTTTCGGTCGAAAACATTACCAACGACCGAGATTACATTTGGTTTGAGGCCACTGTGAAAAGTTCGTTGGGCGAACGACGTGTTTATGATGTGATGCTGTTTCGGGAAGGAAAAGTACACCTGCAATTGGTAGGTTCATTGATGGGCACACTACCAACGGAAGTTGCTTTTGCTAACGATACAACCACCTCATAAATAACATTTTACAACAAATGACAAACAATTTCCTTTACAAATAACCAATAATAAAACCTAAAACACACAGTTATGTCACTTACTCCCGAACAAAATAATGCGATTTGCATTGAGTTTTTTGAGGCCGCATGGAACACAGGCAACGTACGCGAAGATTTATTATCTGCCGATGCAGTTGACCACTCTTTGGTAGGTGGTAAAAGTAAGACAGAACCTGGCTCTGGTAGCTTCAAACACATTGTTGGCATGTTTCGTCATGCCATGCCCGATGTTAAGTTGACCATCCTTGACGAGATTTATACTGCCGATAAAGTAGTACACCGTTGGAGCCTTTTGGGAACAGATACAGGTGGCGTAATGGGAATGCCCCCAAGCGGCAAGACAATTACACTTACAGGCACAACAGTTGTTCGGATGGCAGATGGCAAAATTGCTGAGCGCTGGGCAAACGTTGATGAATTAGGCCTTTTGCAGCAATTAGGTGTGGTTCCTCCTCCTCCCGGTGCTTAATCAATCCATAAGTTGGGTTCAAAACCCAACTTCCATCCTCTCAAGCCAACTGTCATCATGACTAGAATAGAACAAAACAGGGTAGCGATTCGCCAGTTTCTGGAAGATGTCTGGAGTAAAGGCAACGTTGAAATCGCCGAAAAAATCATAGACCCAAATTTCCAGTTTATACTGGCTTTTGCGCACCTCGACGGACGTGCTGCATTCATGGGATTGGTTGAAAGAAACAGAAGTATTTTTGAAAACTTGACGTATTCCGTTGAGTCAGAAGACGATATTGTTGCTGATGACACAAAAGGAGCTGCTTTCTGGGCCATGAAGTCAAAGCACATTGGTACTTGGCGCAATGTACCTGCCAGCTACAAAGATGTTGCCATCAATGGTATGACGCTGTTCAGATTCAACGAAGAAGGAAAAATCTACGAAGCCAAGGTTCAGAATGATGTCATGAGCCTGATGAGTCAAATCGGAGGCATCAAAAAGCTGTACGACTTTTAAGCGTTGCAGGTTGCAGTCATTAAACTCTTTTTAAAACTCCAAAAAATTATGTCAGTCGAAGCAAACAAAGAACTTGTACGAGGATACGTAAATGCCATCCTCGTAAATCGGGACTTTAGTAAATTTAACGATTTTACAGCACCCGGCTTCTACATCGACCGTTCGGCCGTTCCAGAAGCTATCAAAGGGGAAAATGCCCTGCATAACCAAATGGATATGCTCTACGGCGCGTTTCCTGACCTTGACCTTAAAATCGTAGACATGGTGGCCGAAGGCGACAAAGTCGTGGTACGGTTTGCCGCCCCGGGTACGCACCAAAACACCTTTGCGGGAATCCCAGCCACGGGAAAAACAGCCACTTGGAAAGGCATAGTTATGTATCACGTCGTAGATGGAAAAATTACCGAAGCATGGGCGAACTGGGACGATTGGGGATTGCTGGAGCAACTTCGCTAAACCTTACCTTCTACAAAATCCCAACTAAACATAAAAATGGAAACTAACACCTTATCCAAAGTACTGGTAAGATTACCGAATCTAATCACGTTGTTTTTTTCACTAACGCTCGTAACGGGCTTTCGTCTTCTTAATGACCGCTTTCATTGGAACACATCCCCAAACTTTGATTTTACCGTTTGGAACGATGTATTGGTGTTAGTTTCTTTTCTGACCACGCTGTTTTTTATCGTTACGGCGTGGTTGGGGTTCAGTGTTTTGATGGAACGCGTGCCGTATCAGGGTTCTTTCAACCGATTTATCTTCGATACCGCGCGCTTTTCGGCTTTGTTTCCGATTTTAATGTGGTCATTCTTGGCAGAATCTCCGCATCATTTTCAACTGTATGTTTGGGCCCTTTCAACTTGGCATTTTGCCATGACGATTTGGTACGTTTGGCCCATCGTTTTTAACCATAGCAACCGTACTGGCCATTCTTCAGACCTTAATAGCCACGCAATCATCTGCGCGGTCTATTTTGTATTAGGACTTGCTTATTATCTGTTGATTAAAAAGAGATGGGAGACCGAACCCAACGACACACTACGAATTACCCTCGTTTTAGTGACATTGGCGAGCATCTTTTTTTGGTCGCTCAACCGGCTTTTAGGGCTTCAAAAAAGGCTTATCAACGAAGCTGCTCACAAAGAATAAACAACCTGAAAAAATATTATTTGTCATGAAAAACGTACCCGACAGCCCACTGGGCAACATGTACCGAGAACACATCCAACTTATCCTTGACAAAAACATTGAGGCCCTGCTGGATCAATACACCGACGACGCGCTCCTGATCAGCAGTTTTTCAAAAGCGCCCGTCATTTATAAAGGTCGTGACCAAATCCGCGAACACATGCAAGGAATTTTGGGAATCGACGGACTAGAAACCGACATCGTGTTTTGGGCCGAAACCGAAGACCCACAAACCCTGATGATTACCGAACAAATCACGATGAAATTCGGGAACGATACCGCCAATATGCGCTTTGCCGACAGCTGGGTGCTGAAAGACGGCAAAATCGCCATTCACTTTGCCGGTATGGTTCAACATCCTGACGGTACATTGGCCTAAGGCCTCACCTACAACCCATCGCATCAAATTATAACTCGTCATTTATTAAACAAAAAAATTATATGTTAACTCCAGAATCAATACAATCACTTGCCGAGGTTTGGTACCGCAAGTTAGACGTTCACGCTCCCATGGTTGAAGTACTTCCGATGCTGGCCGACGAAGGATTGGAAATGGTTTTTCCGGAAGCAACGGTCTACGGTTATGCTGGCTTTGAAGGCTGGTTTCAGCGCGTTATCCGCATTTTCTTCGACGAAGTACACACCGTAAAGTCGACCGAAGCCGTCATCAACGGCGACACCGCCGTGGTTAAAGTAGTAGTTAAATGGGAAGCCAGTGTTTGGAATGCACCCGATGCCTACAGCAAGCGTATTACACTTGACGCCTACCAAACTTGGGACGTGAAAGTGGGCCCCAACGGTAGCCCCATCATCACCAGATACACCGTCGACGATTTGAAATACTACGAAGGGTCGGCAACGCTTTAAATCAAAGCAGGTAAAATAAAGGATTAATACTGTATCCATTATTTTACCTGACTTTCTGAAATTGTTTAGAAAGTTACTGATTAACAACCCGTTAGATTAGCCTTTAAACCGGATTAACATGAAACTTATTGGTAAAAAAATTGGAATTCTCTTTGAAGCCGACTATTACGAAAACGAGATATTTTATTATCAATATCGTTTTCCGGAAGAAGGTGCCGAAATTCATTTCCTGACCCGGCTCTGGGGACAGCCCAAAATCACTTTCGCCGGTCACGAACACAAAGTGCCGATGGACTGTTGGGAAAGTTTTGAAAACATGAGCGACGAAGAATTGCGGAGCTACTCGGCCATCATCGTACCCTCGGGCATGGTTTCTGACAGGCTTCGGTATACTGAGGATGTCGAAAAAATCCCGCCTGCTACGGAGTTCCTCAAACGCGTTTTTGCCGAGCCAACCATCCTCAAAGGCATCATTTGCCACGGATTGTGGCTTACAGCTCCCGCAACAGAGTTGGTCAAAGGCCGCAAACTGGTTTGTCATAACAATCTCATCGGCGATGCCAAAGCCTACGGAGCGATTTATGTCAACGAGGATGTGGTCGTCGACGGCGATTTAGTCACAGGTCGTTCGGGTGGACATGCGCACTTTTTTGCCGCCAAAATCATCGAAATCTTATCCGAAAAAGCTTAACTCAGGCTGTATATGCTCTCTACCTCCTTTTTTCACGTAGCGGTAACGGTCAAAGACCTCGCCGCATTTGAGAATTTTTATACAAAATACTTCGGGTTTAAACGTGCGCGTACCATTTCGTTGGGCGAAGGAAAAGAACTGGTCTTCATGAAAGATGCAGGTAATTTTTATTTTGAAGTATTTCCCCCCGACGAGGAGCGCCCCATTCCCAACGTAGAGGGCGACGGCCCACATTATCCCGGTCTGCGTCACTTGGCTTTTTCAGTAGCCGATGTGGATGCCAAACTGGCAGAAATGGGTGCTGATGCCGTCATTACGCTGGGCCCGTTGGCGTTTGATGATTTTATTCCCGGCTGGAAAACTGCCTGGGTCAAAGACCCCGAAGGGAATATCATTGAAATCACCCAAGGGTACGTTGACCAAGAGGATTAATCACCGATTCAAATTCTGACTGATTTCTAAATCCTTAATTTAACACTATTAAACTCTCAATTCATGAAACTCGATTTTACCTTCTCTGATACCCTAGCAGGGTACGTCATAGAATACAACGCTGCCGAAAAATGGTATACTGTCGAAACCTCCGATAAGCGGGTTTTCAAAGTAAATTTGCTTCCTTCTACCTATGCGCGCACTTTCCGTAACCTTGATGAATCCTATCAAGATGCCTCGGGAGTGATGCAAGATTTGCTGGCCCAAAAAGGTCAATTTTTATATTCTTACGGTACGTTTTATCCGCCAGTAGAAGGGGGCGAGCCTGTTTTTGAAGTGCAGTGGATTATTTTCCCAAGTACCCAGCCCCACGAATACCGCCACGAAGCGCAGGATTGGTGGATTCAGCAAATTTCTTCCATTGCCACGAGTTATTTGAAATGGCAGTTTAATCATCCGCAAGAGCCGATTGATTATAAAAACTACCGCACCATGCTACACTTGGCGGGTGCAAAAAAAGGGGATTATTTGCAAGAAACGGATACCATTTCCCGCATGATTTACGGGTTTGCCTCGGCATACATGCTCACAGGAAATGACTCGTTTTTGGAAGGCGCTGAATTAGGAACGGAATACCTCCGCGACCACATGCGTTTCTACGATCAGGATGCTGACTTGGTATACTGGTACCACGGCGTAAAAGTAGAGGGCCAAAAAGAAACCAAGTTGTTGACTTCTGAATTCGGAGATGACTTGGATTCACTGCCAATGTACGAGCAGATTTACGCCTTGGCTGGTCCTACCCAAACTTATCGTTTAACGGGTGATCCACGCATTATGTGGGACATCGAAAAAACGATTGAACTCTTTGAGAAATACTTTAAAGATGACAAGCTAGAAGGCTATTATTCACACATTGACCCGATTTCGTTGGATGCCCACGAAGAATCGTTGGCCCACAACCGCGCCCGCAAAAACTGGAACTCGGTAGGTGACCACGCGCCCGCGTACCTCATCAACCTGTACTTGGCCACGGGTGAGAAAAAATACGCTGACTTCCTTGAGTACACTTTTGATACCATCACAAAATACTTCCCTGATTACGAAAACAGTCCTTTTGTACAGGAGAAATTCTTTGAAGATTGGAGCAAAGACCAAACTTGGGGCTGGCAGCAAAACCGGGCTGTGGTGGGTCACAACCTCAAAATCGCCTGGAACTTGATGCGTATGCAATCGCTCGTTGCCAAAGATTCTTACCTCGAATTTGCCAAGAAAATCGCCGCCCTGATGCCCGAAGCAGGCTCTGACCCGCAGCGCGGTGGCTGGTATGACGTAGTAGAGCGCGAAACCAAAACCAATGGCCGTCACCAGTTTGTATGGCACGACCGCAAGGCTTGGTGGCAACAAGAGCAAGCCATTCTTGCGTACATGATTTTGCACGGTATTCTAAAAGACGACGATTACCTCAAATACGCCCGCGAGTCGGCCGCTTTCTACAATGCGTTCTTCCTCGATACCGACGACGGCGGGGTGTACTTCAACGTGTTTGGCAACGGTATGCCATACCTGTTGGGTACTGAGCGTTTCAAAGGCAGCCACTCAATGAGTGCCTACCACAGCACCGAGTTGTGCTTCTTGTCGGCGGTGTATACCAACTTGCTCATCACCAAACAGCCAACTTATTTCTACTTCAAGCCGTATCCAAACGGTTTCAAAAACAATAAGTTGT
>NZ_QPIW01000036.1 GCF_003339505.1 Runella aurantiaca | reverse complement strand
TTGGAAAAACTATTACGATCCTTCTAAACGGAAAGAGAAAAAATAGATTAAATTCGGACTAAGAAGAAAACGGTAAACATATTTCAGGATTAACTAAAAACGGTCAACTAATTTTAGGACAATACAAGATTTTGCGAGTACAGAAAAACGCAGGTCTAATTGTACAAACCGACAATGATTTTAGTAAACAAGATCGAACAATTGTCGTTTGTTTTTAAGGCTATTTTGTAAGATAAACCTGTATACTAATCTATGTATATAAAATAAAACACATTAAATAGATAAAAGTATACAAAAGTCAATTCGACCAATGAGTTCTCTAAAACTACTATTTGAAAAGGCTACAATAATTACTCATTTTATCAGTCATACTAAAGAATGCAATCCATACCAGTAGGACACTTTCTTAGAGATTGAGTATTAATCAATATCAGAAACTCTTATTCCTCACCTAACACTTTTTATGAAAAACAAATCTCTTTCTTTTGTTACATTCTTTTTACTCTTCAGTATTGCCTCTAGATCGCAAGAGCTTCAGTTCCGCTCCGACAGCACTTTTCGCATTGTTCAGTTCACTGACATTCATTATAAAGCGGGGGCGACGCCCTCCAAAAAATCAATAGCATTGATGCGGAGCACTCTTGATGAAATAAAGCCCGATTTGGTGGTTTTTACGGGTGACGTTGTTGTAAGTGCGCCCACCAAACAAGGCTGGGACGAAGTTCTGGACGTTGTAATCGCCCGCAAAATACCCTATTTGGTAACCCTTGGTAACCATGACGATGAAAATGAAATGAAACGAGCTGAAGTGGCGGCTTATGTTGCTACTAAGCCCTACCTACTCAATAAAACCGCTGAAACCAGTGGTGTTGATGGTTACTTGAACGGTGCAATAGCGATAAAAGGGAGATCAGGAGCGAATGCTGCGTTATTGTATGCGATGGATTCACACGCTTACTCAAAAAATAAAAAAGTAGATGGCTATGGATGGTTTAATCACAACCAAGTGCAATGGTACCGGCAAACCAGTGCTTCATTCAGAGAAAGTCGGAAGGATACCTTGCCTGCGTTAGCTTTTTTCCATATTCCTCTGCCAGAGTTTAAAATTGCTTTTGATAACATCAAAAACAAAAGACGGGGAGTTCGCTATGAGAATGAATGTGCTCCTCAAATTAATACGGGTATGTACGCTGCTATGCTTGAATCTGGCGACGTGCTAGGAATGTTTGTCGGTCATGACCATGTCAATGACTATTTGGTCGATTACAATGGCATTGCATTAACATACGGCTGTTTTTCTGGGAGTGAAAATACCTACTTGCGTACCAAAAATGGAGCTAGGGTCATTGAATTGAAGGAGGGGAAAAAGGAATTTAAAACCTATCTCCGCGAGTTTGATGGTGTCATTTTGTACCCTCTCACTTATCCATTTCCAGTGCCTGTGAAAAAGTAATACTAAACCAAACAGTTACTTGTGTGCTGGTGATGGAAGCCAGTAATATCATCGGATCGTTATCTTTCTAGGTCTCTTTATATTTCAATTCCATTTTTGTACGATTAAGGATTTTTCGGAATTGAAAGCTAGATATTCCCAAACATTATATTCCACTCTTATATGATTAAAGATGGAGTCAATAGTGCTTTGGGCCTCAGCTATTTGCACTATCCAACCGCTGCCACTAACGTTTTTACCTGTTTTTTTGTACTCAAAATGACCAATATCTGGAAGATTTTGGTCATTTTGGGCTATTGTGTGAGTGATGAATTTCAAATCTCTGTCGGCTAAAGACTGATGAAAATACCCGTTGGTAAATGAGTCCTACAGAGCTAGTTATTGAGGATTTCTAGGTTACATTTAGTTTATTATCCATTAAAATACGCGACTTTTATTCCTGCATATTTAAAATATTAATTTATATTTACAGGAATAATTTTCTCATATATGATTCAGAGAGAAGTAGAAAACGAATTGTTATTTCGGGTAAATCATTTTCCCGTAACCGCCATTTTAGGGCCGCGTCAAGTAGGCAAAACCACTTTAGTAAAAATCCTTCGGGCAGTGCTACCGAAAGAAAGCCTTTATTTAGATTTAGAAATTCCCTCTGATTTGGCAAAACTGTCATTTGATGCAGAGTTGTTTTTAAAGAACAATGATAATTTGACGGTCATATTTGATGAAATCCATCGGTTGCCTGATATATTTGTTTTATTACGCGGGTTGATTGACCAAAAACGGGAAGCCGGACGCTTTATATTATTAGGGTCAGCCTCCCCCGATTTGCTCAAAAATTCGGCAGAATCGTTGGCTGGGCGAATCTCTTATGTTGAAATGCACCCGTTTCACTATCGAGAAATTGCACCTGCAAACTACCGAGACCATTGGCTTTGGGGCGGGTTTCCGCTATCTTACCTTGCCAAAAACGACAAAAGCAGAAATCTGTGGCTTACCGATTTTTTAAGGAGTTATTTGGAAAGAGATTTGCCACAATTGGGACTTTCAGTTTCTCCTCTATTGATGCGCCGTCTTTTGATGATGATTGCTGGTATGCAGGGAGGGGTGCTGAATTACAGTATGTTAGCGAATTCATTGGGTGTTAGCCAACCAACTGTTAAAAATGCCATTGATTTTCTCGAACAGGCATTTCTTATCAGAAGGCTTCAGTCTTATTTTATCAATATTGGGAAACGATTGGTAAAATCACCGAAGATTTACATTCGAGATAGCGGACTGTTACATCATCTTCTCAATATTAAAGAGTTGGATTCTTTATTAGGGCATCTTGTGGCTGGAGGCTCTTGGGAAGGATATATCATTCAGGAAATCATCAGTTTACTGCCACCCGACGCTCTGCCATTTTTTTATCGTTCGCAAGACGGCTCAGAACTTGATTTGGTCATTGAACAGGGGCTGGGTATTTCACTGGCCATTGAAATTAAACTGTCTGATTCGCCGACAATTTCCAAAGGGAATACAATTTCTTTACAGGATTTGGGCAATCCCCCGTTGCTGATCGTCACTCCTTCGGCCAACGATTATGCCCTGAAACCAAATGTATGGGTATGTAGTATTGCCACTTTATCCAAAAATATGCACCGTTTCGGGCTTAACGCTTTCAATTGATTTCACTTACTGTTTATCACTTACAATGCTCTGTCCCTATTTATTATTTTAAAAAAGCCTCTTTTATGGCATCCGTGTCGTTATAAGAGGTAATACGAGTAATCTTGTGGTTTTCGTCAACCTCCCAAATGTGTACCCAACGTTGATGATAGGTCTTGCCTGTATTTTTGACAATGGCTGTTTCTTGTCCGATGACGACTACCTTATTATGATTGATAAAAAACTCCTCTGGGGAAAACATACGAATATCTAAATTACTCCCCATACTTTGAAGCATGTTATCCACTTGCTGTTTTCCTATTTCATAGGAATTTACAAAATTCGTTAAATGAGATTTTCCACTTCAACTAAAATTGTAATATCAGTTATCGACCTGAAAAAAATACGTGAGCATCGACACTGCAAATTAGGTGTTGGCGATTTTTGAGTAGTACCAGTTTTGTAATATGGACAAGGTTGAGACACTGGAAGAACTTTATAAACGGAAATTTGACTGGATTTCCGATAATGTGCTACTTTTTTGTCAAACATTCTTGACAAAAAAAACAATTTGTCTTAAATTTAGGACAAATTACTGATTTATGCTTACCCACGAAAAAGCCATTTCTTTTTTAAAACAAAACCCTGCCCTTTCCTTATCTGTATTGGAGAAAGAGGCCCAATTGCCAGGCAGCACCCTTTCAAAAGCCTTAACTGGAGATCGCCAACTCAATCCTAAGCACTTGGCGAGCTTGTATCCTATACTCATCAAATATGGATTTAAGGAGTTTGCCAGTACCCGAGCAAAGGTTATTTCCGTGGTGAACCATAAAGGCGGCGTAGGTAAGACGACGACTACCCTGAATCTTGGCAAAGCATTGGTAAAATTAGGTTATCGAGTGCTGCTGATTGACATGGATTCTCAGGGCAATCTCTCGCAGGCATTGGGCTACGATAGTCCAGAAAAACAAGTAGTACAGGCACTTTTGAAGGGAGATACATTGCCAGTGTACGCCATCGCCGAAAATTATGATTTATCGCCTAGTGATTTAGAATTGGCGTATGCTGATTTAGAATTAGTACAGGCCGTTGGTGGCGTTAATCAGCTCAAAAACGCCATTGCACCTATTCGTAATCAATACGATTACATATTTATTGATTGTCCACCGGCCCTCAATATTTTTACCAATTCGGCATTGGTAGCCTCTACTGGCTGCTTGGTTACACTCCAGCCCGAAGCGTCGGCGTTGAAGGGTGTCAATAACTTGTTTGACCGAATTACGCAAGTACGTGACCGTATCAATTACGAATTGACCATTGAGGGAATTGTGTTGACGATGGTGGACGCACGTCTCAAAGTGCACCGCGATATGATTGATTATATCAAAGAGTCGTTAGCCAGTTTTAAAATTTTCAATACCATCATTCGTCAGAATGTTGCGTTGAAAGAATCCCAGATTGCTCAACAAGACATTTTTGAATATGCATCCGATTCCAACGGAGCGCAGGATTACCTCAAGTTAGCACAGGAGCTTTCGAGCCACTAAAATTAACTGTCCATGAAAAAGTATCAGATTTCTCTGGGGGAGAAAAAAATCATCAAAGATCAGGGTCTGTTGCAGTTTGAAGAAATCAAAAAACAGATTCAGATTTTGCCAGAATTAGAACAACTCATCCCGCCTTTACTATCCGATGAATTGCACCAATTGGAGCAAAATATACTGCGAGAAGGATGTCGGGAAGCCTTGCTGATTTGGCAGACAACGGAAGAAATCATTGCCCCCGAGACAAAAGGGACAGCCGCTATTTATGTCCTAATCGACGGACACAATCGTTATAGTATTTGCTCAAAACACGGAATAGACTTTAAAATTCATTTGGTGGATTTTAAAAATTTATATGACGTTAGGCAGTATATGATTGATAATCAATTGGGTAGGCGCAATTTAACTGCTGAACAAATTTCTTATTTGAGGGGAATGAAGTACCTCACGGAGAAAAAAGAAAAAGGAAAATATGAACGACTAGAGCATAAGGGACATTTTGTCCCTTATGGTAATGAAGTAGTTGAAAGTACCTCAATTTTAGGGGGGGGAGAGCATAAGGGACATTTTGTCCCTTATGCTCAAGAAACCCTTTCAACGTCCGAAAAACTTGGGAAACGTTATAACGTTAGCGGGAAAACAATCAAGCGTGATGCTGAGTTTGCGTCGGGTTTGGAGAAGCTAGAACCTGCTTTGAAATCTGAAATATTGGCGGGTAAAACCAAGGTTAATAAGACGCTCATCCAGCAGATTGGTAAGTCAGAGGTGCAAACATTACCAATAGCCACGATTGAAGAAATTGAAGAGGTGGCAAAGGTGCCGAGCATTGTCAAAAAAGTAGTTGTCAAGTCAGTGGAAGAAACGCCTCGTGAAGCCCTGATTCGAAGGTTGACTGAATTAACCAAGCAACTGCAACAAACGGGAGATGCTGCTATTTGTGATGAAATTATACGTTGCGCCTCAAAAATCAAGAAAATTATCCCTTCATGGTCGTAATCTTATAGTGGTAATGTGTGGGTTTAAACTTCCTATTTCATGGAAAAACTAACTTTAGAAGGAAAACACCAATGGGAATATTACAAAGCGCAGATCGATTTAGTTGAATTTGCGCAGTGGAAAGGTTATACCATTAATTCTCTAAAAACATCCCGTAACTATGTGGTGTTGAAGTCAGATGGAGATATAATTGTTGTTTACCAAAACCAAAATACTGGCTATCAGGGCTACTTCAATCCGTTGGACACAAAAGATAACGGCAGTATCTTGACTTTTGAATACAACCGTAGCAACCGTAATTGGCGGGTTGTTTTTGCATCGTTAGATGGTTTTTTGAATGAACAAAATACTGGTAAACTTAAAAAACCTAAAAAGGTATTACGGCCCACAGCCCCGCCCGAAGCGCAATTTGACGCTGAATACGACTTTAAGTTTGAGCCACTTTTTGACATCTCTTACTTAACTCAACGTGGAATTGAGTCAGACACCATTATGGCAGATTGCTTTCATGGCCAAGTGTTTAACAAAACTTTTGAACACAACGGAATCCATTATGTAAACACCGTTTTCCCGTTGCGAAATCAAACGGGCGTGGTAGCCGCGATTGTTCGGAATACGCATTATAATAAGATTGAGCGCCCGCGCGGTGATGCTTGCTGGATTTCAAATTTGGCATTGCCTCCCCCCAAAAAGTGTACGATGGTAATTACCGAAAGCCCCATTGATGCCCTTTCGTACCATCAACTTTATGGACCTGGGCCCCAAGAAAGCCGACTGTATGTAGCAACTGCTGGTAATCTAAGCGAAACCCAACCAAACCTTATTCAATACCTGATTGAACTCTACCAACCACAACAAATCATATTGGCTAATGATAATGACAAAGCGGGTACGCAACAGAATGTAAAATTGATGGGACTGCTCCTGCACCCTACTTGCCCATGTAACCTTAAAACAACCATTCATTTACAGGGACAAAAACTATTTTTTTCATTGCGTTATGAGATAGAGAAGCCCGAGACGCTGATTCATGAGCTTGAAGCAATGGTCAAACGGTACTTCAAAACTGCTCAAAAATTTGTGGCTTCTCGCAAAGACGGTTGGGTGGATGTACATCTGGATACGGCACCGATTCACTTTGAAGAACTTGAAACCTTATTGGTGAATGAAAAGCCACCTCATCATTGGCTGAAAATACACCGGCCCTACACGAAAGACTTTAACGAAGATTTACAGCTGATGGCAAAGCGAGACCCTAATTACAGCGATATGTCATTTTGATACATTACACCCCTATGAATTCCAAATCAGAACCCTTAGTCTTTATTCCCAATAACGCACAGGAGTGGTTGGACAGGGTCCGACTAGACCGGAACCTTTTTTACAATCTGCCCGATATACAGCGTAATTTTAAAGAAGATGCCACCTTGGCCCGGGACATTATCATCTTTCTGGCGCATTCATACAAAACTGATTTGTTTGGGTATACTAACTTCGGTATCAATGATTTTTGTAAACTAATGGGCTACAAATCGCCTAACTTACAGAAAACACATCCTGTTTTTGAGGCGGGTATGATTAAGCCACCTACACTGTTGGGGCATGAGTTTAAAAGTGTATTTGAGTATACGCTTTATCGACTGGCTGCCAATAATATTCCGCTTTCCCGTATTGAGAAAACTCAAATCCCGAGCATGAAAGAACTTAACGTGTCTTTTGTGCAGATAATAAGTGACATACGGGTGAGTTACAACGTGAATCGCCCTCAGAAACGCTTTTATTCGTTTAAGCTTGGCCGTGGATTTGTCGAAAATTTAATCAGTTTTTATGTCACGCTGAGCCTCAAAGATTATCTTCGGGTTGCTTCAAATAAAAATAGTGGCCGAATCAAAAACCTGTATATCTATTTGGCGGGTATGCAAAATGTGCTGATTTATAACAATACAAACGTGCTTACGCCCAATTTTGACCTGCTTTGTGAGATTGCCAATATTGAAGACCAGCTTCCAAAACACCGAAAATTTACGCTACATAAGTACCTTAAAAACATCGCAGACAACTCTGACCTAAAATTTCAGATTGAATTTTTTGCCGAAAAAGGCCAGAAACAAGCCTACAGTATTCGCCTTATTTTTGATTCTTCACAACTTCATCTGGAGGGTAACAAAAAGAACCTGTTCTTTAAATTGCTCAATGAACGCTTGCGCCAGGCGTTTGATGATCAGTTTCCACAGTATGACGACAATTTTGAGTTGTTTCAGCAGTGGCTTACCAATCGGGAGTATGATAAAGAACTAAAAGACCGAATTATTCGGGATGTTTACAAGGCAAGTTTTATGTCTGAACATGAAAAAACGGAGGATTTGAGCCTTCAAGACCTTTTGGATAGCTACATTAAAAATCTGAACGAAGAAAAACAAGAGGATTCTTAGAAAAATACAACTCACCCCTATAAGATTGCGACCCGAAGGGGGTTTTACCGCTATAAGATTGCGACCGGAGTGCCATTTACCGCTATAAGATTGCGACCGACCGCTATAAGATTGCGACCGGAGTGCCATTTACCGCTATAAGATTGCGACCGGAGTGCCATTTACCGCTATAAGATTGCGACCAAAAGACAGAGCACTATAAGATTGCGACCGGATTAAATTTCTTAATTACTTGATAAATAGATATTTATGTTTTTTTACCGCTATAAGATTGCGACCATATATATAATATAATATAATTTTTATATAGTTATGAGGGAAAAAAATATTTATATTTTTGACAAATCATTTAAATGATTTGTGTATATTTAAAACGAAATAGTAACGATAAAAAAACAACTAAAGCAATGCCAAAATTAGACCGCTCCGATTTTAAATACAACGCCAAAGTGTTTGAAAAAAACTGCCTTTGGTGCGGTACGCTTTTCTATGCTAGTCGCTCAACGGCTAAATATTGTTGCGGCACTTGTCGTGGATACGCAAATCAAGCCAAACAATCAGAAGAAGCAGTACCTTATGACGAAACAGAAAAAATGATTTCGGCTTTGCTTTCTGAAAATGCCTACCTAAAAGGCCAGCTACAGCGATACATTTTAGAAAATGAACAGTTAAAACAAAAGATAGATAATGATCAAAATAATAGAACAATACAGCGAGAAAAAGAACATTAAAATTGTATTTTAAAAAAATAAATTATGAATATTTTACTAACGCAATATAAATAGTAATATATTAGCACTTCTTAATTGTTTATGAACTCTGTATTTTATGAAAAGACGTGTTTTTATTGGGAATACGTTATCGGCAATGTCATTGACATTGTTAGATTCGTCACTGATACAAGCAACGGAAAAAACTAAAAATTTAAACAAAGCGTTGTTGGAGCGTCTGGTGGAAGCGTTTGAATTTAAGGTATCTGATGCATGTTGGTCTGATCCCGTTTTTATGAAGGTATTCGAGGAAACATCTCATAATTTCCTTAAAAGTAATTACCAATTTTCTCAAACAAGGGCGTTTCAGTTAGCTAACTTCAACTTAGTGCTCGTGCCGATGCAGTTAAAAGTCGCTTCATTGGGGTGTATTGATTGGGCTTTTGTGTTTTACGAACAACTTCATGATAAACAATGGAAGTACGTAAAATCAATCAATGCATACGAAGCAGATACAATTCTAAAGTCAGTCGATTCACTTGAGACACAGCTTCCAGAGGGACAGTTGCCAGATTTTCTGTTGCCCGCTTATGTCAGAGAAACAAAATCCTTGAGTTACAATACCCGAAAAGGGCACATAGACTTGAAGATAATGTTAAATTCAACGAGTGTTCAGGCCAATATCCAAATTTGGAATCAGTCGGAGCTTCTTTTTAAACAAGAGTATCATCTGGAGCATGCCCTACAGATGGCTGTATAGCTACATTCCCCGTAGTATGTTGCACATAAATTCGTTATCAAAAACTAAACCATTCCATAATTTTCAGTGCTTGCTTGCTTTGAGCAATAGTTTGGTTATTTATTTTATTATCTCCCCTACTTTAAAAGTCTTTTAAAAGACAATCCATTATTTCTTAATAAAGTGCTGTGATTTGTGGACGGATTGATTTATTTGATTTGCTTTTTTTCAAGGTACTAAAAAGCATTTAAAAAAAATCAAACACCCATCCAAAACTGAATATTGGCATGTGCAATGCACTTTAAAATATGTGTTTTTCTATTCCTACTTTTCAGTTTCGTACTTATTCATATATCTAAAAACTCATTGTTATGGCAGAACCTTTTTTATCAGAAATTCGAATTATGAGCTTTGTGTTTCCGCCCAAAGGCTGGGCATTATGCAATGGTCAGTTGTTACCGATTAACCAAAATCAGGGGCTTTTTTCATTGTTGGGGACCACATTTGGCGGAGATGGGCGGGTAAATTTTGCCTTACCAGATTTAAGAGGGCGTACACCGATTCACGTTGGTAGCGGGCATACCTTGGGCGAGCGTGGAGGTGAGCAGGCGCATACGATTTCAATAGCAGAGTTGCCTACGCATAGCCACCTTGTAAATGCATCTCCAGCCACCCAAGATTCTGTTGCACCTAGCAGTTCGTCATTTTTTGCTGATACAAGTCCTTCGGAATTTTATGGGGGAGGGGCATCAGCGTTGGTTGCCATGAATCCCGTAATGGTTACTTCTACGGGAGGGAGTCAGGCTCACCTCAATATGCAACCGTTTCTAACGCTAAGTTTTTCGATTGCATTGCAGGGAATCTTCCCGAGTCCGAATTAAAACCCATTTCGCAAACCTATAACGTATGAAAAACCATGGCACAACCTTATGTTGGTGAAGTAAGAATCTTTGCTGGTAACTTTGCTCCCGCGGGGTGGATGTTCTGTGAAGGACAATTGCTGCCCATTTCAGAAAATGAGACCTTGTTTCAATTGATTGGAACAACCTACGGTGGTGACGGTGAATCTACCTTTGCCTTGCCAGATTTGCGCGGCAGAATCCCCATTCATCAAGGAAACGGCTTTGTTTTGGCCGAAACAGGAGGGGCAGAAGAAATTACCCTTACCACGCAGCAAATTCCTGCGCATAGTCATTCATTTATGGGTACAAATACGAATGGCAGTGGTGGCAGCCCTGCGGGGGCGGTATTGGCTAGGAATGCTGCCGTAGATGGATATACGTCTGACAGTTCGACTGGGTTGGTGTCTATGTCGCCGTCAATGGTCAATCCTGTGGGAGGCTCACAACCCCACACCAATTTTCAACCCTATCTGTGCGTTGATTTCATCATTTCCTTGTTTGGTATTTTTCCATCGCCCACCTAATTGTTTGAAAATTAAAAATAGATTTTTTCACCCACGTCTAGTAGGCCAATATGCTTAAAACACGGCTTCTGACGACAAAATATACATAATCATGGCAGATCCATTTGTAGCAGAAATACGTATCTTTCCTTTCAATTTTGCCCCAAAAGGCTGGGCTTGGTGCGATGGTCAGCTTTTGCCACTTTCACAAAATACCGCGCTTTTCTCTCTCTTAGGAACAACTTATGGAGGCAACGGTAAGTCAAATTTTGCCTTGCCTGATTTGCAAGGACGTGCTCCAATGCACCCCGGACAAGGGCCAGGATTGTCCCTACACGATTTGGGAGAAACTGGTGGAAGTGAAACGGTTACCTTACTAGAATCTGAAATACCGTCGCATAGCCATATAGTTCGGGCCGTCAACGACAGCGGGTTACAATCAACTCCCGGCGGCGCGTTTGTTGCCCGGGCCAATGTGTACAATACAAATCCACCCCCTGGACCCACCCGCATGTCGGTCAATACGATTGCCCCCGTAGGAGGAGATCTTCCGCACAATAACATGATGCCGTATCTAACCTTTTATTTCAATATTGCATTACAGGGCGTTTTTCCGCCAAGAACCTAGATAAAAGTAAAGTATGGTATCGTTGAGACCCATCACGGAAGCAGACCTTCCTACGCTATTAGACATTTATGCCAGCACCAGGGCCGATGAAATGGCCCTGGTGCCTGAATGGAGTGAAACCGATAAACGAGCGTTTCTGACGCAGCAATTCATGGCCCAGCACCAGTATTATCAGGAGTTTTATCAAGGTGCAAATTTGCAAATTATTGAGAATGATGGAGTTTCTGTGGGTAGGATGTATGTACATTGGAACTACAGCCCCAGCGAAGTCAGGATAATGGATATTGCTTTATTACCCGATTATCGCCGTAGAGGCATTGGAAAAAAAATGCTCGAATCGGTGCTTAACAAAGGAGCAGAATTAGGTAAAACAGTAACTATTCATGTGGAATATAATAACCCCGCTATGAAACTATATGAACGCCTCAATTTCCGAAAGATTGGCGAGTTTAATTCTGTGTATTACTTATATGAGTGGAAGCCAGCGGCCAATACTCCTTAAAACACTATTTATTATGGTAGAAAAAATTACTGTTGCTGATTTTCAACCCTACTTAAACCAAAACTTTTCTATTCGTTTTACGCCTGACACAATTCAGTCTTCCCAACTTATCAGGGTATCGACATGGGGAAGTGAATCAGATAAATTTCGTCAGCCATTTACGCTCGAATTTGAGACAGGGCTGACTCAAACCTACTATTTACAGGGAACTTTTGTACTGGTGCACCCCACCGTAGGCGAGCTGGTACTTTTTATGGTACCCATCGGACTTGGTACAAAAGGTATGCGCTATGAGGTGGTTATAAGTTAGCGTTAACGTCGGGACTCTGTAAAAGGTAGGAGGGAAAGCACAGGACAATAACAATGCATAAGCCAAATGCATTAAATATAAATCATTGATAACATTGCATTTTATGACCTTAAATACCTTGAATTCAACTTAAATCACATTGAAATCAGGCGGAGTTTTTAAGGCCATTTTATTGAATTATGGGCGCATAATAACTGTCCATAAATTAAAATCAGATTTACTTCTCAATCAAAGAAAAGCTCTATGTCATGAAATTTACACTACCTTTTTCTGTGAGTATTCTGCTCAGTTTATTGATCGGAATCCTGAATCCTCCTGAAGATACATTGTCTATTGCTGCCCAAAAGAAAAATGCAGCCATTCATACAGGTAAGCATACCCCCGTTAAAGAGGGGGGGGGCACTTATTCATTTGGAAGGGGAAATCTAAAACCTTCCAATTCGCAAGAATTTAGCCCCTTCATTTACCAACCCAATGAATCTTCTTGGGAGGTAAATAGCGTTTCTTCTTTGCTTGCACCAACCATAACGGCAATCAAAAGTTTTGTATTACTCGAAAAAGCGGGAGGCTCAGTTGGCCCAACTCCAGGAGATACCCTCAAATATACCGTCGTTATCAGTAATGGCGCGGTGGCAGGTGCTGGAAACAATGCCTCTGGGGTGATTTTTACTGATCAGATTGATGCCAATACCACGCTTGTGCCAGGTTCACTAAAGTCAGGCCCTATTGCGATTGATGACAGTTATTCGACCGTAGGTAACGTTTCCATTGCTGTGCCCGTAGGTGCAGGCTTAATGTTAAACGATGTTAATTTGAACGGTACGCCCATGACGGTGACTGCCATTGACGATACTGGTACGATGGGAGATGTTACTTTTAACGCCAATGGGAGTTTTACCTTTAATCCTGACCCGGGTTTTGAAGGAACGACCACTTTTACCTACACCGTTGACAATGGTTATATGACCTCCACAGGGACCGTTACCGTTACCGTGACAGGCATGATTTGGTTTATTAATGCTTCTGCTGCTCCGGGTGGAGATGGACGCCTTAGTACACCCTGGAATAGCATGAACAACTTCAACGCATCTTCTCTGGATGATCCGGGCGACAATATCTTTGTCTATACAGGAACTTATAACAATACGCTCGCCACCATTTTGTTAGGACAACAAAAACTAATCGGTCAAGGTGCAGTTGGTGCGAGCCTCGCTGCTTTGGCAGGGGTCACTTTTTCAACTCACCCGCCTATTTCACCTGCTACCATACCCGCCGTCAACGGTACCAACCCTATCATTAATCAGGCCGCAAATAACATCAATATGCAGTCGCAGAATCAGGTACGTGGGGTCAATATCAACAACACCGGGGGCACGTCGCTGTTAGGGAGTAATTTTACATCTGCTTTGGTTCGGGAGGTTTCTATAAACAATACGGGTGGGGTGGCGATCAACTTCAACAATGGCGCGATGGATGCCATTTTTTTAAGTGTTTCTGCGTCAAATAGTGCCAATGCAATCAGTATCATCCAGACTACGGGTAGTGTGCAAATAACGGGTACGGGCATCACAGACGCTTCTGGAGGAACCCTGACCAATATATCGGGGCGGGGTATTGATTTGCGTAATGCAACCAATATTACCCTAAAAAACATGAACCTGCCTTCGGCCAATTCAACGAGTGATGGTGGTTTTGATACTCAATGTGACGAAGACGATGTAGCGGCTTGTTTTGCGGCTATTTACATGAATGGAGTGAGCACAGTTAGTCTAGATAATATCGACATTGGCGCTACAGAAGAACATGGTATTATGGGCCTCAATGTGAGCAATCTTACCATAAACAATTGTACTGCCACCAATAATGGCAACAGCAATGAAGAAAATGCACTAAAACTGCGCAACCTTTCGGGTACCTGTTCTATTACCAATTCGACTTTCCAGTTGTCGGCTTTCAGAATTGCTCACATAATTAATATAACGGGTAATTTGAATCTGACAGTAGACAACTGTACATTCAACAACACGGCCGCTTCAGGAGTTGGGGCGGATTGTTTTGAATTGCGTACCCAAGGCACTGCAACAGGTACTGTTAACTTGAAGAACAGCAATTTTCATAGAGCTAGAAGTAAAGGAATTCAGGTTTTTGCGGAAGGAAATTCTACTTTGAATCTCAACATAACAAATTGTAGTGTACAGCGATTTGGAGGACTCATGGCGGGAATTGAGGTCGGCTCCAATGGGGCTGCGGCTACCTTGAATTATAACGTCAATAATAATTCAAACATTGAATCTGCGGGTGAAGTGGCCTTTCTGGCTTCAACTTTTATCACTTCAGACCTCAACGGTCGTACAAATAACAACACTAATATTACCAATACAATCAATGAGGCAAATACGTTTTCTAATATAAGGGTTTTGCACGAAGGAAACGGGCAGGCAATTTTAGAAATAAAAGATAATTCCAATGTTTTATCAAACAATCTTGATATTCCAGTAGATTTTGTTGCTTTAAATGGTGCTGGGCCTGCTGCGCGCTTTGATATTACATTGGATAACAATAACATTACCAACACAATCACCGATGTTACGATGCCAATTGCTACTGGTTTGGAGGGGGTTGTGCTGCGAGCGGGGGATGGTACGGGGGGAGATATTAACACCCTTTGCGGATATATTGCCCGTAATGACCTGAACTTGGCTCCTTCGGTTGCGCGTGCTTTTCGGGTCAGGCACTTAGATGCAACCATAATGAATTTACAAGGTACTGGACCCACTACGGCCGACAACTGGATTAGCAATATGAATACCAATAACAATGGTACCATTAGTGCTTATGGGCCCAATGTGGGTATTACGTTTGGGGGTGTCTGCAATGTGCCAGCCCACGCTGCTCCAGCTTCTATCATGGATGAGCAGATTTTGGTAGCGTCAATCGGAAGTAATGACTCGCTAAACAATGTAACAGTAGCGGCCAATGAGCCTGAAAAACAGGAATCGAAAGCACCGCAACTTCAAAACGTCAAACCAGAATCTGACAAATCGCCACGGTTGTCAGCACCTGAGGTATCCCTTTCTGGTGAAACAGTTACGGTAGGAGGAATGTCAGGTTTCGCACTCCCAGCTGGCAAATCCATTACGATTGAATTTAAAGCAATAATCAATAGCCCACTGCCTCTAGGTACTTGCCAAATCTCAAATCAAGGAACTGTTACCGCCGCTGGTGGTATCAATGTTTTGACAGGAACTGCTATTGGTAACAATAACCCAACCGTAACTACCCTCAGCACCCATAGCTTAGGGAATCTTGTTTTTAAAGATAACAATAAAAACGGCACTTTTGATGGAGGTGATTTGGGAGTCAATGGGGTAACGGTTAACCTTTACCGCGACAATGGCACCACCGCTGGTACATTGGACGCAGGAGATGTATTTGTAGCCACACAAATAACGGCTGGTGGAGGTTTGTATAGTTTTACAAATCTTTGTTCTGGTGATTATATTGTTCAAATTCCTGCCGCTGAGTTTGGTGTTGGACAAGAGCTAGAGGGTTTACTTTCTAGTCCACAAGGAGCTGCTTCGGATCCCGATAACAATACTGATAATGACGACAACGGGCAAGATGCTCTTTCAGGGTCAATTGCGAGTCAGGCCATTACGCTAGACTTTTCTAATGGTTTAGTAGAAAACAATACGACCCTTGATTTTGGGTTCAAAACACCGATAAACGTTATCATTTCTGATGTAACATTGGCGGAAGGTAACGGCGGAGGAACAACTACATTTGGATTCACGGTTACGCGCAATGACGTTACAACCGCTTTTGATTTGACGGTTAATACCTTAGGAGGTACCGCCGTCAGCGGAACGGATTTTACCGCAATCACAAATGGTACCGTGAGCTTTGCGGCAAATGGTAGCCCAACGGCCACGGTGAATGTGTCGGTCAATGCCGATGAAATTGTCGAGTTAAGTGAAGCCTTTTCGGTGATTTTGTCGGGAGCACCCGCTGGAGTAATCCTGACCGATGCGACTGGAGCGGGAAGCATTACCAATGACGACCAAGCCACCTTCTCGGTCAATAGTGTCTCTCAGAATGAAGGAAATGCTGGAACCCAGAATTACAGCTTCACTGTTACCCTCGACAAAGCTATTGATGCCGCTGCGTCGGTGAATATCGCCACTACAAACGGTACCGCGACCACCGCCGACAATGATTATGTGGCCAACAGTACGACCCTCAACTTTACGGGTACGGCTGGAGAAACCAAAACATTTAACGTGGTGGTCAATGGTGACCTGAAAGTAGAACCCAACGAAACCTTCAGCGTTTCACTCAGCTCAGCAAGCGCCTCTGGTCGTAACGTTGTAATATCGGGCATACAGAATACAGGCACTGGTACGCTTACCAACGATGATGCTGCTACAATTTCCATCAACAATAAGACGCAGGCGGAAGGGGATGCAGGTACCACTACTTTTACCTTCGACGTAACCCTCAGCCAAGTGGTAAGTTCTGCTGTGACGGTTGATTTTGCCACCGCCCCCGGCACTGCTAACGCTGGTGGGGATTATACCACTAATTCTGGTACATTAACGTTTCCGGCAAACGGTGCTGGACAAACCCAAACGATTACGGTTCAGGTGATCGGAGACGCCGTGGGGGAAGCCAACGAAACCTTCTTTGTGAATTTGAGCAATATTATGGGAGCAGCGGGGGTAACCTTCGCTGATAATCAAGGGTTGGGAACCATTCTTGATGATGACCTTTCTTTCAGCATCAGCGATGCGACCATTTCAGAAGGAAATTCAGGAACAAAAACCCTGACTTTTACGGTAACGCGTAACAGCACAGCAACGGCTGAAACCATTGATTATCAAACAGCTGATAATACGGCCACCACTGCCGACAATGATTATGTTGCCAAAAATGGAACGCTTACTTTTGCAGTTGGGGATGCCTCAGAGGATATTGTCATTACGCTCAACGGAGACCTAAAGGTAGAACCCAATGAAACATTCTTCGTAAACCTGTCCAATTTAAGCAATGGTTCCATTTCCGATGGGCAAGGGCAAGGTACCATTACCAACGACGATGCGGCCGTAGTTACGCTCAGTGGCGGCACTGCCAAAAACGAAGGAGCAGCAGGAACGACCAGTTACACCTTCACGGCGACGCTTAATAACCCCGTACAGGGTGGCTTGTCGGTAGCTTATACCACCACTAACGGCACCGCTTCTACGGCCGATAACGATTATACCGATAACGACGGTACATTGACATTTACGGGAACGTCGGGAGAACAAAAAACGATTACTGTGTTGGTCAATGGCGATAACAAAGTCGAATTGGATGAAGCCTTTACGGTGGCTTTGGGAGCTATTACGCTTGCTCCTGTGGAAGTGACTACGGCGGGCAGCCCACAGACAGGCACCATAACGAACGACGACGCGGCCACGGTAGCTTTGGTCGGCAATGTGAGTCAGTCAGAAGCGATAACACCCCAGGTGTTTAGTGTTTCATTAAGTAATCCAGTGGATGTAGCAGTGACGGTAAATTTCTCAACCACAGATGGCACCGCCACCACGGCCGATAATGATTACACCAGCATCACCAACCAAGTAGTAACCTTTGCTGCGGGTACAACGACGGCACAGACGGTGAATGTGACGGTGGTCAACGATGCTAAAGTGGAAGCAAACGAAGGGTTTAATGTAGGACTTTCCAGTTTGGGTGCCTCGGGCCGCAATGTGATTTTGGGTACGAGTATAGGCACAGGAACGATTCAAAACGACGATGCAGCAACGGTGACCTTATCGATTCCGAGCACGCCTTATTTGCAAAACGAAGGGAATTCTGGCACTACAGCTTATGTCTTTACCGCTACGCTTAACAATCCCGTACAGGGAGGTTTTCAGGTAGCCTATACGACCAACAACGGTCTGGCCATAGCGCCCGAAGATTATACCGACAACGATGGTACATTGAGTTTTGCTGGGACGGCGGGCGAAATTAAAACCATCACGGTGCTTGCCAATGGGGACCTGAAAGTAGAAGCCAACGAAGATTTTAGCGTTGAGCTGGGGTCCATTACGGGCGCTCCTGCGGGCGTTACGGTTGTTGGTACCCCCAAACAGGCGGTGATTACCAACGACGAATTAGACTTTGGCGACGCGCCCGATACGTATAACACCTTGCTAAGCAATAGCGGTGCTCGCCACAATACTTCCATTATCTTCCATTTGGGAGCCACGGTAGACGGAGATGTGGACGGGCAACCCACCTCAACTGGCAACGGTGACGATATTGATGCTGAAGGTGACGACGACGATGGGGTGACGCTTCCGTCGGCCTTTATTACGGGTACTACTGCCAATATCACGGTCAATGCCTCAGGGGCAGGCTTTTTGAATGCTTGGGTTGATTTCAACAATGATGGTGATTTTGGTGACATGGGAGAGCAGGTTTTTACCAATCAAGCTTTAGCCACAGGCGACAACAACTTGACGATTGCCGTACCATCGGGGGCCGTACCCGCGCTGACGTTTGCGCGTTTTAGATACACGACTGCTACCGTAATGACGCCCTCGTTCGTTGGCTTACAAACGACGGGAGAAGTGGAAGATTATCAGGTAAATATTTTGAATACGCAGTTTTCAGTCAGTAGCCCAACGGTAGCTGAAGGCAATGCGGCTACCACGAGCCTTATCTTTGTTATTACCAGAACCAACAACGCGAATGCGGCTTCGGTAGATTATGCCATCACGGGGGGCACGGCTAGCTCCGGAACGGATTATGTGGCTTTAGCGTCAGGCACGGCCAATTTTACCGCAGGAGGAGCTTTGACTCAGAACGTGACGGTGACGGTCAATGGTGATTTAATGGTTGAAGACAACGAGACGGTTATTCTGACGTTGTCAAATCCCGTAGGTGGAGGCATTAGTGGTGCCACAGGAACGGGCAGCATTACCAACGATGACGCGGCTACACTCACGCTGAGTGGCGGCACTGCCAAAAGCGAAGGATCCGCAGGTACGACCAGTTACACTTTCACGGCGACGCTGAGTGCGGCGGTACAGGGAGGTTTTGGTTCTCCTTACACGACTACCAACGGCACCGCTTCTACGGCCGATAACGATTATACCGATAACGACGGTAGTCTGAGTTTTACGGGAACATCGGGAGAACAAAAAACGATTACGGTATTGGTCAATGGGGATAACAAAGTGGAATTGGATGAAACGTTCACGGTGGCCTTGGGGACCCTGACGGGTCTGACGCCAGTGCAGCTGGGGGCGATTACGATGGCGGGCAGTCCACAGACGGGTACCATAACGAACGACGATGCTGCCACGGTGGCTTTGGTCGGCAATATCAGTGAGTTGGAAGCGACAACTCCCCAGGTGTTTAGTGTATCATTGAGTAATCCAGTGGATGTAGCAGTGACGGTAAACTTCTCAACCACAGATGGCACCGCCACCACTGCTGATAATGATTACACCAGCATCACCAACCAAGTAGTAACCTTTGCTGCGGGTACAACGACGGCACAGACGGTGAATGTGACGGTGGTCAACGATGCTAAAGTGGAAGCAAACGAAGGGTTTAATGTAGGACTTTCCAGTTTGGGTGCCTCGGGCCGCAATGTGATTTTGGGTACGAGTATAGGCACAGGAACGATTCAAAACGACGATGCAGCAACGGTGACCTTATCGATTCCGAGCACGCCTTATTTGCAAAACGAAGGGAATTCTGGCACTACAGCTTATGTCTTTACCGCTACGCTTAACAATCCCGTACAGGGAGGTTTTCAGGTAGCCTATACGACCAACAACGGTCTGGCCATAGCGCCCGAAGATTATACCGACAACGATGGTACATTGAGTTTTGCTGGGACGGCGGGCGAAATTAAAACCATCACGGTGCTTGCCAATGGGGACCTGAAAGTAGAAGCCAACGAAGATTTTAGCGTTGAGCTGGGGTCCATTACGGGCGCTCCTGCGGGCGTTACGGTTGTTGGTACCCCCAAACAGGCGGTGATTACCAACGACGAATTAGACTTTGGCGACGCGCCCGATACGTATAACACCTTGCTAAGCAATAGCGGTGCTCGCCACAATACTTCCATTATCTTCCATTTGGGAGCCACGGTAGACGGAGATGTGGACGGGCAACCCACCTCAACTGGCAACGGTGACGATATTGATGCTGAAGGTGACGACGACGATGGGGTGACGCTTCCGTCGGCCTTTATTACGGGTACTACTGCCAATATCACGGTCAATGCCTCAGGGGCAGGCTTTTTGAATGCTTGGGTTGATTTCAACAATGATGGTGATTTTGGTGACATGGGAGAGCAGGTTTTTACCAATCAAGCTTTAGCCACAGGCGACAACAACTTGACGATTGCCGTACCATCGGGGGCCGTACCCGCGCTGACGTTTGCGCGTTTTAGATACACGACTGCTACCGTAATGACGCCCTCGTTCGTTGGCTTACAAACGACGGGAGAAGTGGAAGATTATCAGGTAAATATTTTGAATACGCAGTTTTCAGTCAGTAGCCCAACGGTAGCTGAAGGCAATGCGGCTACCACGAGCCTTATCTTTGTTATTACCAGAACCAACAACGCGAATGCGGCTTCGGTAGATTATGCCATCACGGGGGGCACGGCTAGCTCCGGAACGGATTATGTGGCTTTAGCGTCAGGCACGGCCAATTTTACCGCAGGAGGAGCTTTGACTCAGAACGTGACGGTGACGGTCAAGGGTGATTTAATGGTTGAAGACAACGAGACGGTTATTCTGACGTTGTCAAATCCCGTAGGTGGAGGCATTAGTGGTGCCACAGGAACGGGCAGCATTACCAACGATGACGCGGCTACACTCACGCTGAGTGGCGGCACTGCCAAAAGCGAAGGATCCGCAGGTACGACCAGTTACACTTTCACGGCGACGCTGAGTGCGGCGGTACAGGGAGGTTTTGGTTCTCCTTACACGACTACCAACGGCACCGCTTCTACGGCCGATAACGATTATACCGATAACGACGGTAGTCTGAGTTTTACGGGAACATCGGGAGAACAAAAAACGATTACGGTATTGGTCAATGGGGATAACAAAGTGGAATTGGATGAAACGTTCACGGTGGCCTTGGGGACCCTGACGGGTCTGACGCCAGTGCAGCTGGGGGCGATTACGATGGCGGGCAGTCCACAGACGGGTACCATAACGAACGACGATGCTGCCACGGTGGCTTTGGTTGGCAATATCAGTGAGTTGGAAGCGACAACTCCCCAGGTGTTTAGTGTATCATTGAGTAATCCAGTGGATGTAGCAGTGACGGTAAACTTCTCAACCACAGATAGTACCGCTACAACTGCCGACAGTGACTATACGGGAATTACGAATCAAACGGTGACATTCATGGCGGGTAGCACCTCTGCTCAAACAGTAAATGTTAGCATTACCAACGATACCAAAGTAGAAATAAACGAAGTCTACAAGGTTGCGCTAACAAATCTTGCAGCGAGCGGCCGCAATGTGATTTTGGGCACGAGCATAGGTCGGGGTAATATTCAAAACGATGACGGTGCAACGTTGACGCTAAGTGGCGGTACTTCCAAAGCGGAAGGTAACAGTGGCACGACGAGTTTTATCTTTACAGCAACGCTCAACAATGCAGTTCAGGGGGGATTCTCAGTAGCTTATACCACAAACGATAGTACCGCAACCGTGGCAGACAATGATTACACCGACAATGACGGTACACTGACGTTTGTGGGAACCGCTGGTGAAGCAAAAGACATCACCGTGTTGGTCAAAGGAGATTCTAAAGTAGAAGCTAACGAGGCATTTAAGGTCATTTTAGGCGCACTTTCGGGTACGGTATTAGATGCCTCTATTGCTAGAAAAGACACCATACAAATTGGAGACATCACCAATGATGAAATAGATTTTGGGGATGCTCCCGCATCTTATGGTACATTAACGGCCAATAATGGGGCACGTCACGCTACTCTTTTGGGAATGTATTTGGGGACAGCTATCGACGGTGACGAAGATGGACAACCCACTGCTACTGCCAACGGTGATGATACAGATACCGACGGCGATGATGAAGACGGGGTGACCTTCCCTAACTTTTTATTGACTGGAACCAACACCTCCGTTACTGTGACAGCCTCCGTAGCGGGTAAACTTGATGCGTGGATTGATTTCAATCAAGATGGCGATTTTGATGATATTGGAGAACGAATCGCCAATACTCTTTCATTGACCGCTGGCAGCAATCAAGTTAACTTTAGCGTACCAGTCGGCTCGCCCGATGGTAATGCACCAGCCCGTTTCCGTTTTAGTAGTATGGGTGGTTTAAATGCAACTGGCTTAGCCCCCGACGGGGAAGTGGAAGACTACGTGGCTGCGGTCATTAATACCCTTCGTATTTATGTCAACGCTGCAAATGTCAACCCGTCGCAAGATGGGTCTACTTGGGCGAAGGCATTTTCTAATTTACAATCGGGCCTGAACGCCGCAGCTACATCGATGTTTCCTGATATCGAAATTTGGGTAGCCCAAGGTACTTATAAGCCTGGTACACTGCGCACTGATGTCTTTAAGATTCCTTCCAAAGTACGGGTTTATGGAGGGTTTGTCGGTACTGAAATAAATCTATCAGAACGTAATTGGGTAACGCATCCCGTAATTCTCAGCGGAGAAATAGGCACCATACAACGCAACGATAACTCTTATCATGTGGTGCTGTTTAAGTCTACCGATTCATTGACACGTCTGGATGGATTCCGCATTGAAAGAGGCTTCGCTGAGTTTGTAGCGGGCACTCAAAATATCAATGTCCCTGATTTACTTGCCTCAGGGGGCGGAATCTTGGCTATTGAAAAAAGCAAAGGGTTGATTACTAACTGTGTTATTACTGACAACCGAGCCATCGGTGGCGGTGGTATGTTGCTGCGCGACAGTTCGCAGTTAGCCATTACCAAGACCATTATCTACGGAAATGAAGCTACTTTCGGGGGTGGGGTATACGTATTGGGTGGTAGTAAACCCTATTTTGAGAACGTATTAATGGTGATTAACAAAGGCTTAGGCGGCGGTATGTACGTTAACAGCAGTCAGCCATCTTTGATGAACTGTACGATTGCTTCCAACAAGGATGATGGAAACAATGCGGGAGGTATCTTCAATGCCAACTCGCTGACGACAGTGAAAAACAGTATTTTGTGGGGTAATACAGCACCTCAAAGTACCTCGGGGAGCGAGATTACTTACAGTACGGTCGAAGGTGGTTTTTCTGGGGTTGGTAACAGTAATCTGAATCCTCTGTTTGTCAATGCCAACCCTGTTGGGTTGGCCCCGTTGGGTACCTTGGGTGATTATCACCTGCAAATATGCTCACCTGCTATCAACGGTGGTGATAATGCGGGAGCTCCTAACGAAGACTTGGAAGGTAATGTAAGGCCATTCCCCGTTGGTTTAGGTATTGTCGACCGTGGTGTGTTTGAAAGTCAAAGTAGCGGCAGCAGTGGCCCAGCCAATTTGACGGTGACAGAACCTATCACGAGCGGAACGGTGCTGAAAGTTGCCGACAAAATAGTAGCGACTAATCAGGTATCAGGCGCAACGGTGGTATATCAGGCGGGAAAATCAGTGACGTTATTACCAGGCTTTACGGCGACTGTAGGAGAGGGCAACAGTTTTCAGGCACTCATCGGCGGCTGCGATAAATAAACCAAAATGAGCAGAAAATGAAAGCACTGACTACTCCAGATTCAATAATGTCACTTGAAGGTTTGCTGTATTTACCACGCTTCCAAACCAAAGACGGCAATAGAAGTGTTGATTTGAGGCGGATTGTCTATTTGAGTGCGCAGGTCAATTATACTATTTTTCATTTGGAAGATGGAGAAAGTGTAATTACCTCGCTTCCCTTAAGTTTCTATGCTTCTTTGTTAGAAAAATATGGCTTTCTGAGGCTTCATAAATCATCCCTTTTGAATTTGCATTATTTGAGTCAATGTCACATTCTGCGTTTTGAGATGTTGATTTTACCTTCGGGACATTCCATTGAAATTGCCCGTAGGCGCAAAGCAAAACTCAGAGAAATGATGAAATCTTGTTAATACTTGATGCAGATAGGGCGATTTGATGAGCTTTGAATCCAAACTCTAAAGGAGGCTAAGAATAAACTTTAAAGTGGTGCCGGCGTTTTTGAAGACGGCACCACTTACAACCAAAACTTTGTAGTAAACTACTCAATCAACTTTACTGCCAATTTGTACGCCTCTGTGCCGAAGATATTTGTAGAGGGTCATTTTTGAAATTTTCAAATCAGCGGCAATTTCATTGACCCCCAATTTACGTTCATTGTATAATGTTTGGGCAAGCATTGCTGTTTTTTCAGCTTCCTTAGACAAACCCCTTCTGCGGCCTCCTTTTCGGCCCCGGGCCCGAGCCGCCTCCAATCCAGATTTTGTCCTCTCTCGGATGAGGTCTCTTTCAAACTCTGCCAAAGAAGCAAAAATATTGAAAATGAGCCTGCCCTGGGCAGTGGTGGTATCAATGTGGTCATTGATTGAAACCAGACCTATGCCTCTTTTTGAAAAATCGGAGGTAATTTCAAGCAAGTGCTTTAAAGAACGCCCCAACCGGTCGAGTTTATAAATATAGATTACATCCCCTTGTCGGAGCATTTGCTGCATGGCTTGCAGTTGGGGTCGGTCCGATTTTATACCAGAAGCTTTTTCCTGAAATATCTGTTCACATCCCACTTTTGTCAAGGCATCAATCTGCATTTCCAAATTTTGATCTTGGGTAGATACCCGGGCATATCCTATTTTCATTTGTCTACTTAAACTTATTTTATACTTCAAAAATAATAAATATATGTAGATTTCTATACAAGTTTATTTTACAAACAAGTAACTTTTCAAGAGAGGATTTACTTCCCTTTAAGAAACAAAAAAGCCATCATTGCATATCTGACTTTGCAATGATGGCTTTGATTTATTCGTACTCTATTTATGATTTTGGATTAGATTGTTCTGAGGCAAACGGCTGGTTATAATAGCGTTTACCCGTCGTTTTAAACAACGCATTGGCTACTGCCCCAAAAACTGGTGGGAATGGCGGTTCGCCAAGACCCGTCGGGTCAACATCGCTTTCTACAAAATGTACATCAATTTTCTTCGGCGCTTCGTTGTGGCGAATGATGCGATAATTGTGGAAATTACTTTGTTCGGGGGCTCCGTCTTTGTGGGTCAATGCTCCGTAAAATGCATTACCGATACCATCAACTACCGCACCTTGTACCATATTTCGAGCGGCATCGGGGTTGACAACGACGCCACAATCAACGGTACTCGTTACTTGTTCAACATACGGTTGGCCGTCGCGCATGACCATATCAACCACATGACCAGCATACGAAGCGTGACAGAAATAAGCAGCTACGCCACGTTTTTTGCCAGCATTTTCGGGTTTGCCCCAGCCTGATTTTTCTTTCAGTAGTTCCAAAACGCCAATGTATCTGCTTGCATCGTAATCATTGTTTTTGCCTACTGGATTTTCTTTTGCCTTTTTCAATAAATCTAGGCGAAGTTGAATGGGGTCTTTGCCCATGGCTTCGGCTAATTCATCCAAAAAAGATTGCTCAGCCGCCGCATTGAAGTTGGAACGGGGCGCTCTGAAGGCTCCAATGGTCACGTTTGAAGGAATTTCCCACCCCTCAGCCAAATAGTTATCAACCGCTCCCGCTGGGAAACGATTGGCATGAACTGGGTTTTCGGGAATTCCGCCGCCAATGACATGAAACCCAATTAGATTTTTGTTGGCATCCAACGCTGCACGATACGTAGCGGTGTACATCGGGCGATAAATGCCGTACGTCATATCGTCTTCACGGCTATAAATCAGTTTGACGGGTGCTTTGAGTTTTTGAGAGATTCGAGCCGCTTCATATACGTACGACCCGTAGGCTCTACGACCAAATCCCCCACCCATTCGAGTCATTTGAATTTCAATCTTTTCGGCTGGCAGGTTTAAAATTTTGGCAAGGGTAGGCTCCATCCAACCGGGCGCTTGCAAAGGCCCAGCCACCACCGCTTTATCTTCCATTACATGCGCAAAGAAATTCATCGGCTCCATGCAGTTATGTGCCAAAAACGGTGCATTGTAGGTGCGTTCGATGATTTGAGCCGCATTTTTGAAAGCTGTTTCGGGGTCACCGTCTTTTCTTAATTGCTGGGCTGGTTTTTTTGCGTATTCGGCCATCATTTCAAATTGACGGCTTGTGGTTTCTAATCTACCTGGAACGCTTACTTCTCTTTTTCCGCCTCTTCCCGACATGGTTTCTTTTAAGTCGCCGGCGGCTTCCCATTGTACAATCAGCTTTTTGCGAGCGTTCATGACTTCCCATGTACTATTGCCCACTACGGCAATCATTTCATTGAAAGTACGGGTATCAAAACCGCCTTGTTCAAAACCATCATCGTATAGTTTAAAGCTAAATACATCTTTGATGCCGGGCATTTTCAGAGATTGCGAAGCATCAAAGGATTTAAGTTTCATACCGAAGGCTGGCGGATGCTGAATCATGGCAATCAACATACCATCAACCCGATAATCCATTCCAAATAGTGGTTTGCCCGTAACTACTTTTAGGCCTTCCGTATTTTTCTTTGAATTTCTGACAATTGAAAAATCTTTGGGAGCTTTCAATTTTACCTCTTTAGGCACGGCAATGGCGGCGGCTTTGCTTGCCATCTCTCCATATTTTGCCGTTTTCCCGCTTGTATGCGTTAAAACCCCTGCCTTGGTTGTGATTTCAGACGCAGGAACGCTCCATGTTTGAGACGCGGCTTCGATGAGCATTTGTCTGGCCGCTGCGCCAGCGTTTCTCAAGGGTTTCCAGTACATTCTAACCGAATTACTACCGCCCGTAAATTGTGGTCCCAATTTCACGTTGTCGTGCGGTCCCATTTCCACGACTACGTTTTTCCAATCTACATCCAATTCCTCCGCCACAATCATTGGTAATGAGGTCATTACATTTTGACCGAATTCGGGGTTTGGACAAAGAATTTTAACGACATTATCGGGGGTAATTTTAACATAGCCCGTTAGTTCTGACCATTGGTCGGGGAGATTTAATCGGGCGGCGTTCCGCTCCTGTATTTTTTCGGCGGCTTTCGCATTCGAAAACCAGCTGAAACTTAGCATCATTCCACCACCAGCCAACGCCGAAGATTTGAGGAATGAACGGCGATTATGTGTATTTTTCATTGCTATTTTGCTTTTTTTTAGTGCTACCGCTACACAATTTATACTTTAGAGGCCGTTTTTATCGCTTCTTTGATTCTCAAATACGTTCCACAACGACAGATATTCCCACTCATGGCGGCATCAATATCGTCATCGGTTGGTTTGGGATTACTTTTGAGCAACGCCGCTGCACTCATAATTTGCCCCGATTGACAATAGCCGCATTGAGCCACGTCGTGTTCGAGCCATGCTTTTTGTACGGGGTGGTCGCCGTTGGCAGAAAGGCCTTCGATGGTGGTAATTTCCTGTTTGCCAATCGCCGAAACGGGCAACACGCACGAACGAACGGCATTTCCGTCTAAATGAACAGTGCAGGCGCCGCATTGAGCCATGCCGCAGCCAAACTTAGTACCTACCATGTTGAGACTATCGCGTAGTACCCAAAGCACTGGCGTACTTGGATCTACATCCACTTGGCGGGCTTTGCCATTGATTTTAAGATTATACTTTGCCATGAGCAGGAATATGTTATAAAAAAATTTATCAAAATTATACCGAAAATTCCGTAAAAAACAACACTTTTCAATCGAATACTTACAAAAATCAAACAGAAAAATAACGAATTTGTTGCTGCTTTTTTCTGCCGTAAAAAAGGGTTATAGTATCTTTATTTTCTGCAACCACTTTTTTTAAATCATACAGATGTAATAAACTTTTTATGGGCGGTGGCAATTTCATCCACCAAGTAGGAAACCTAACAAACACTACGTTGTATTGGGCTATGCTGTCAATCTTTGTTTTGAGCGGTGGCAAATACCCTTTTTCATTTTCTTTGACTACCTGCGGCACCGTTTCCGTATAGTTTTCGGGATAAGGGTTTGTCAACTTCAAAGCTACCAATGTTCCACCTACTTCTTTGTGGATGATTTCGGCAATTGCTTTGGTATTGTTGGTGCGGAACAAATACACAATCAGTACTTTTTTGTCAGTAACCAGCGCTTGTGCCGACGAACTACCTGTAAAGAGGCAAATAGCGGTTGTAAAAAACAAGAAGAAAACTAAGTTGTTTTTCATGAGGATATTACCTCTTTTTACTGATTCGTAAAGAATTTACTTCTTAATCTGATGCGTATCGCGTACACTGCTAAATGTCAGGGCCAACATTTTCCAGCTTTCACCTTGTTTTTGATAGACTTCTGTGACGGTAAATTCAGTGATGGCCTCATTTCCTCTAACCATAGCTACCAGCGTAATTCTGTTCCAGACAATGGCTGTATTTCCCGAAACTTCTACCGCTGTATCATGCACTTTGGCCTCTTTGTACCAAATGCTGCCGGTTTTAATGATTTCCAGTTCTTCATCCGTTTTCCATGTACCGCTCATGTGAACAAACTTGGCTTTGGCATCAAATAAATTTTTTAATTTATCCACGTTTTTATCCGCCATCCATTGCCATTTGTCTTTAGAGAGTTGGATAAGTTCTTGTTCTTCTTTTGTTGATTGAGCAAAAGCCGAGATAGAACAAAAAAAGAGTAATGCTAAAAATTTGATATTTGTTTTCATTTTAAAAATGGTTTTGTTTTTTGAGATACAAATCTCTATGAACTTTCTTGCTTTGATAGTATATAAATTACTGCTTTTTCTACCATTTTTACTGATTACGGTATTTATGCGAAGTATGGTATTTTTTATATCTTAATTTTGAATGGATTTCAAAAGAAAAGGAAATGGAAAAGATAGTAAACATAGACAGCATCAGCGCGTTCAATGCCGCCAATAATCACAAAACGCTGCACCCGCTGGTAACCGTAATTGATTACTCAAAGGCGAATCCGCGAGAATGGGGAGATGTGGATTCCATAAAATTTAATTATGGATTGTACAGTATTATTTTGAAAGATGTGGTGTGTGGAGATTTGCGGTATGGTCGCCATTACTATGATTATCAGGCCGGTACACTGGTTTTTTATGCCCCTGGTCAGTTTATAAGTATGGAAAACCCCAAAGTTAAGTATCAACCTATAGGATTTGGATTATTGTTTCATCCTGATTTTTTGATTGGTACACCTTTGGGAAAAACCATTCAAAACTATAAGTTCTTTAACTATCAAACCCATGAAGCCCTTCATCTATCTGATGATGAGAGAACAATGATTCTTGATATTTTTTCTAAAATAGAATTTGAATTGAAACAGCCCGTTGATAAACACAGTAAAAAGCTCATAGCCAGTAATATAGAATTGTTTTTGGATTACTGTCAGCGATTTTACGACCGCCAGTTTATTACTAGAGATGTGGTTCACAAGGGCATTTTAGAAAAATTTGAAGAGCTCTTAAACAATTATTTTTTGTCCGAAAAACCACAAACTCTTGGCTTGCCTTCGGTGGCTTATTTTGCAGATGAACTTCATTTGTCGGCCAATTATTTTGGAGATTTATTCAAAAAAGAAACCGGACAATCTGCTAAAGAATTTATACAAGATAAAGTGATAGAAGAGGCAAAAAATAAGGTGTTTGGGAATGATAAAACGGTAAATGAAATTGCATTTGAGCTGGGCTTTAAATATCCACAACACTTTACAAGGTTGTTTAAACAGCGCGTAGGATATACCCCGAACGAGTATAGAAATCTTAACTGACGTTCAAAGTCATCTCATTGAATCGGGCTGTGATTCTCATCAATAATCTAAGGTTTAAATGAATGCCTCAGGCTAGAATCCAAATCGAATCCCCATTTTTTGGGGACTCAATTTGAGGCATTCAATCACCCTTTGTCATACTATTCAAGTAAAGCAGGTGTGAATGGCTGGTTATAAAATCGCTTACCAGTAGCTTTGTAAAGGGCATTGGCCAACGCCCCGAAAACTGGAGGATAGGCTGGTTCGCCCATTCCTGACGGGTCTATGGTGTTTTGCACAAAATGTACGTCAATTTCTTTGGGCGCTTCGTTCATGCGTATCATGCGGTAGCCGTCAAAATTGCTTTTATCGGGTACTCCTTTCGTAAACGTCATATTGCCAAACAAGGCCGTACCTATGCCATCCACTATTGCCCCTTCGGCCATGTTTTTGGCCGCATCTGGGTTGATAACGATACCACAGTCTATGGCACAATACACTTTTTTAACAACGGGCATTCCTTCTTTCATTTCCAAATCAAATACATGAGCGGCGTATGAATCATGGCAGAAATAAGCTGAAACACCTAAATGTTTGGTGTGCTTTGCCTGTTCATACCCTGATTTTTCCCGAACCAACTCCAAAACCCCTGCGTAGCGTTCGGGTTCGTATTCGTTATTTTTACCTACTAGATTTTCTTTGGCTCGTTTAAGCAATTCCAATCTGAATGTTATCGGGTCTTTGCCTGCCGCTTCGGCTACTTCATCTAAAAAAGACTGCTCGGCAGCCGCCATAAAATTTGAGCGAGGAGCCCTAAAAGAGCCAACGGTAAGGTTGGTTTCGACGCTCCAATCTTCGGCCAAATAATGGTCAACGGCCCCCGCAGGAAAACGATTGGCATATAAAGGCGACTCTGGCACTCCGCCCGCTTTTACATGGAAACCGATTAAATTATTGTTGGCATCCAAGGCCGCACGATAAGTGGCCGAATAGGCAGAGCGATAAATACCCGAAGTCATATCATCTTCTCGGGTGTACAGCAGCTTTACGGGGGCTTTCACTTTTTGAGAAATCAGGGCGGCTTCTATTAACCAATGCGCATACGAACGTCGCCCAAAACCGCCCCCAAGGCGAGTCATCTTAATGTCAATTTTCTCTAAGGGCATCCCCAAACGAGCAGATAAAGCCTGTTCTGTATTTTCTGGTTTTTGGATTGGACCCGCCAATTCGGCTTTTTCATCGGTTACATGCGCAAAGAAATTCATGGGTTCCATGCAATTATGGGCCAAAAAAGGGCCAGTAAAGGTGCGTTCCAGTACTTTTGCCGCGTTTTTGAAGGCAGTTTCAGGGTCGCCGTCTTTGCGACGGACCGTGGCGGGCTTGCCCATTCTTTCCGCCATTTTGGCCGTATGGTCTGTCGTACTTTCCAATCCTGCGGGAACTTTGGCCGTTAGCTTTCTTCCCATCATATTCTTTTTTTCGGAGTAATCGGCAAAAGGCTCCCATTCGATTTTTAGGGCTTTTTTGGCTTGCATCACCTCCCATGTAGAATTACCCACGATGGCCACCACTTCCAAAAAAGTAGTGGTATCGAAAAACTGCCTTTCGTAATCGTCTTGAAATATTTTAACGGGAAAAATGTCTTTAATCCCTTTCATTTTCCTGACAACGGCCTCGTTTTGGATAGACTTAAATTTCAATCCAAAGGCTGGTGGATGTGTAATCATCGCAATGAGCATACCTTCTTTTTTGGTATCAATGCCAAATAAGGGTTTTCCTGTGATGATTTTTGGGCCTTCTACATTTTTTTGAGAATGGCCAACAATCCTAAAATCTTTTACATCCTTCAATTTTACGTCTTTGGGTACTGGAATCTGAGCGGCGGCAGTGGCCATTTCGCCGTATTTTGCTGATTTTCCGCTTTTCTTGTGATATAAAACCCCCAATTCTGTACTAATCTCTGCCACGGGTACTTGCCATTGGTTGGCGGCTGCTTCTCGAAGCATCTGTTTGGCGGTGGCCCCTGCCATCCGTAAAGTCTGCCAGCCTTGGTGAATCGCCTGACTACCACCTATAAACTGCCGGGTAAAATGCTTAGTATCTAAGTCTGCTTGTTCCACAACTACCTTTTTCCAGTCTGCGTCCAATTCCTCCGCCACAACCATGGGCATGGAGGTTTTTACATTTTGTCCCCCTTCGGGATTAGGCGACATGATTTTGATGACGTTATCGGCCGTAATTTTCACAAAACCATTCAGTTCATTCCAATCAAGAGGAAGACCAGTTAGGTCTGGCGATTCGGCAGGTGTAAAGCCTGATAACCACCCAATACTAATCAGCATTCCTCCGCCCGAAAGGGCTGAGGCTTTCAGGAAAGAACGCCTGTTATAAGTTGTTTTTGCATTTTCCATGTTTAAGGTTGTTTTATCCCCAAAAGGTTGTTCATTATTTAGTACCTGTCAAATCAAGGTGATCACGCAGCACCCAAATCATAAGAGTAGAAGGGTCAACTTCCACTTGCTGGGCTTTTTTAAGTTATATTTAGCCATAATATGCTTAGGTTAAAAGTAATTGTTTTGGCACCCCACAGGCCATTTAAAGATTAATAATCAAGTAGTTGGTTCTTTTGTACTTGAGCAATTTACTGAAAAATACTGCTTTTTGGGTTTTAAGATTTGCTTTGACGGGAAATTGTACTTTTCTAATTAAATTTGGGCATTTAAATTGTAATTTTTAAGTTAAAAGTGTACCTAAACAATTACAATTAAAAATTGGCAAAAAATAGTTGGATGCAGGGCTTTCTCATAAAACTTTTTTGATTTTCAAAATTGAAACAACTCCTTTATTTTATCAAGAAACAGATCAATAAGAGCGCTCATACTCTTGTTTTGGCCGCTTAGTAGGCACACTGCCATAGGACTCACGGTAGCCATGACCTTCTGCACACTTGTCTTGAGGGACCGAAACGCATCCTCGCTCAAAATAACATCTCGCTTGCAGTGCATCTCCTCTACGCCCCAATGCCCTCTAATGGCCTCATAAAGGTTGTTGGCCTGACTTTGACAACTCACAGGGGCATTGCAGACATAGTAACTTCGCGTCTTATACATTAGGGCGTCGCAGCGCGTTCGCTTTACCTCAATCAGGGTGCATAAGCCCGCCTTGTGCCAGGGCTTGTCAAGTGACAAGCCCTGCAGTGAGTTATACTGATTTTGACGTGTCTGATGGCGGCCATGCTTGAATTGGGCTGAATCAAGCTCGACAAATTCGGTGGGTCTGAGCTGCGTTCTAACAATACGGCTACGCAACAGAGGTGTCATTAGGCCGGGGGTCAGGTACAAGGCATCAAGGGTTATCTTACAGGATAGTAAATCATTGTCTGTCAGTAGATTGATGATAGCAGAACGTTCACTCTGCTTACGGCAGTCGTAGTAACTTTGAGCCACAGGTAGTTGGATTTATTTCTTGGCCGTCCAAATGAATGCAATTAACTACTACAACCTGCTGTATCTATCGGAGCGTTTACGGCAATGCTCGACCGAAAGTGAACTGCAGGAGTTGTTGCGCACCATCCTGCAATCGTCGACCCATTCCTGGCATCACATCAATCTGAGAGGGGAATATGATTTTACGGATTGAAAGCCTGGAAACTGTTTTTGATCTGGTGGCTCTGTTAAATTTCCCCTTATCTAGACCTTCTTTGCCAACCCAATCCGCCAAATGACGAATTATCTCCAATTCCGCAGAACTACCCCACTTAGAGAAGTTAATTAAACTTTATGATAATCGGCATTGATTGAAAAAGACAATGTTCTCAAATCTAAGTTTGATCGCTGCGGCCTTTAGATTTGTCAGAGCATTTTGGCTGCCTAAAATCTCTCTTTATTTCCAGCGGCTTCTTGCCACTTTCACTTTATAACATACAGTTATAAGCACTAAAGTTGTGTCAACACTCTCATCAGAATTTGTTTGATTTCCTCAATATTCACCGTAAAATCATCTTCTAATCCGTCGGCCCAATACTTGAGAGGAACATCCTGATCATAATAATATGCAGTGTATTTAAGCCCCAACAATTCTGCCAAATATCGAAAATAATCTGGGGTGTAGGTTTTGGAAAATAATTCAAAAAGATGTGTGCCAGATCGACACCATATGATGTTGGAAAATGAAGCGCCGTGAGGCCCAATGATAAAAGTGGCATTTCGGTAAAGAGCTATTTGCTCGAAAACCGTCCGTGGTCGGTCTTCAATAATCTGAAAATCATACTTCTTTAAGAGGGTAATCAATTCATTTTCGTTCTTAATTCGACGACGACCGCTACGACTTATATAAATCCGCGCTTCTTTGTGTATTCCACTTGGGTCGACAAACTTAGGCAGAATGTATTTACGAAGGGCGTGTATGTCTGCCGCATTTGGATAAAACCAATGCCCATTGTTTCCAAGAATACATTCTTTAGGCGTAATTCGATAGCTTCTACTGTCTTTTACGCGGTGCAAATCAATTTCTAACAATTCAAAATACTCGCGCTCATAAGAAGTATTAAAAAGGGGGTAGGAGATGATTGCCTTGTCGAAGGTTGATGGTGGTAATACCTCTTTCATTCGACAAAGTTTTCCAACCACCAGCAGTAAAAAATCATAATATCCTCCCCATACAAATCCGTCGATATAGTGGCTCCACGGTACAATCAGTACCTCAGCGTCAAGATGGATTCGTTTTTTTCGATGCAATGTGTTACGATAAAAGTCAGTATTATTGGTATCGGTACAAACTACTTTATTGCTTAGGTGGACTGCGCCATAAGGAAGTAAAGTAATTTTACCATTCTGGGCGGCAAACTTCCAGACCATGATACGGTCGGTTTTAGCCAAAGTGGGTAAAAAGTAACGTTTTTTTGTATCTATTACATCAACTACTTCTGGCATGTGAAGTAGGTTTTCGGGGTGCTCAATCAATTGAAAAGGAGATAAAAAATCGTCCGTTTCCTGCTTGTTTAAGAGTCTGACCCCCAAAACCCCATAAATCCAGAATAATCCTCTCGTCAACATCATGTGACGAAACAAATGATAGGCTCCCCTGATTTTTTCTATTGAGCGGCCTAATATCAAGAGCCATTTTTTACCCTTGCTGGAGGTTATAACCATATTTATAAAATGTGGTGTATATTTTCTTTAAAACGCTATCGAATTCGAAGCATTTGCGCATTAATAGCCACAATAATGGTGCTGAGGCTCATAAAGACTGCACCAATGGCGGGCGAAATAACGATGCCAGGGATGAAACCAGTAGCAAGTGGCAGCGTAATGACATTATAAGCCGTTGCCCAAACTAAGTTCTGAATCATTTTTTGGTAGGTGGCTCGTCCAAACTGAATCAAAGAAGCCACATCTTTGGGGTCGCTGTTGACGAGGATAATATCGGCAGTTTCGGCGGCCACATCTGTCCCCGAACCTATAGCAATCCCAATATCTGCTTGCGCAAGAGCGGGAGCATCATTGACGCCGTCACCTGTCATGGCCACGAACTCCCCTTTTTGTTGTTGCTCTTTGATTTTATCTAATTTTTGATGAGGCAGTACTTCCGCCATAAAACCAGTCATGCCCAATTTTTCACTCACCGTTTTGGCTACTGTTTTGTTATCTCCCGTAAGCATGAAGGTTTTTATTCCTTGGTCATTAACTATTTTAATGGCTTCGGCTGATGATTCCCGCAATTGATCGGCCAATGCAATGAATCCTCCTAATTGACTATCAATCAAAATAAAAACAATGGTTTCGGAGGCGTCGCCAATGGCTTTATTGGGAATCAAAAGTTGGTTTTCCCGCAAATAACCAGGGCTGACGATCAACACCTTTTTTTCTCTTACTTTTCCTGAAACGCCTTTTCCAGTAATGGCTTCAAAGCCGTCTACGGTTGGAATGTCGAGGTTTAGTTTCTTAGCTTCATTGATTATTCCCGTCGCAATCGGGTGCTCTGAGTTTTGTTCTAAGGCCGCCGCCAATCCCAATAGTTCGTTTTCAGAAACTGAAGGTAAAAAACTGCCCATGCGGGTTACGCCAAAAATACCCGTGGTAAGTGTTCCTGTTTTATCAAAAATCAATGTTGTTATTTTTCGGGCGTTTTCAAACGCCGTACGATTACGAATCAACAATCCATTTTTGGCGGCAAGGGTGGTAGAAATAGCCACGACCAACGGGATAGCTAATCCTAATGCGTGCGGACAAGAAATCACCATCACCGTGACCATCCTTTCAATAGCATAAGCCCACGTTTGACCCAATACCACCCAGGCAGTCAGGGTGCCGATGCCCATCACCAATGCCACGATGGTAAGCCAAAAAGCGGCACGGTCGGCTAATCGTTGGGTAGAAGATTTTGTGTTTTGGGCTTCTTTTACCATTTGAATTACCTTCGCAAGGTACGTTCCTTCTCCTGTTTGCTCTACGCTTATGTCGAGTGAACCATTCCCATTAATGGCTCCTGCAATTACTTTTTCCCCTGACTTTTTTAGTACGGGGGTCGATTCTCCCGTGAGCATAGATTCGTTTAGGTAGCTTTCACCTTTCACAATGATGCCGTCTACGGGTATTTTTTCGCCTGGACGAACCAGAATTCGGTCGTTGGGTTTGAGTTCTTCTACGGGCATATCGTGCAACATAGCCCCGTGATACATGTGCGCTTCGGCGGGTATCATCTTTACGAGTAGCTCCAACGCTTTTGAAGCCCCCGAAACGGAACGCATTTCGAGCCAATGCCCCAATAGCATGATGACAATAAGGGTGGCCAGTTCCCAAAAGAAATCCATCCCTGGAAATCCAAAAACGGTAGCTGCACTATATACGAACGCGACAATAATCGCCATTGTGATGAGGGTCATCATTCCCGGTAAGCGATTTTTTAGTTCCTCCCAACAACCCTCCAAAAAAGGTTTTCCTCCGTACCAAAAAAGTGCGGTTGAAAGGGCTAAAAGAAGGTATTTTCTCCCCTCAAATTCTAATTGAAAACCTGACCAGTGCTGAATCATGTCTGACAACACCAAGATTGGAACCGTAAGAAATAAACTTACGTAGAATCTCTTCTTGAAATCGTCAATCATGCCAGAATGGTCATGCCCCGCTTCACCGTGTTTTGGGTTTTTACCATGTCCAGAATGTTCCCCCAGATGCTCAGCGGAGTGAGCTGCGTGGCCAGCAGGTGGTTGGTTCCCGCCGTTGGTCGAATGATTATGTTTGTGGTTCATAAATAGTATTTATCAAACGTAGATAATCAACTCATTTTCTGGTTCTTTTTTTGAACTGTGGTTTTTCGACTCACCCAAAATAAGGTAAACCCCGAGGCAACTGTCAGTAACCCGAAGAGAGAAAAGGCGCGTAACAATCCATTGGATAAATTATCCCGGCTTTCATAATCCATCAGGTGCAACATCCACAAAAAATCAAAAATCCGCCATTTGGTATTACGGTATTTCTGGACAGTGCCCAGCTCCGCAGCGATATAAACCGTAGTACTTACGGGTTTTCCAAAAGTAACGGCATAGGCGGGCAAAGGAAGGTTACGGTATTCATGGTGCCCATTTGTTTGGGTCAAAAATTCTACTTTTTCCACCTTGGGGTCGCCGACAAACCGATTTTGAGCAAGCACTACCGCCTCAGCCTGACTAAGCGCGGGGCGAAGTTTACCAGTTTCGGCATTGGCTAGGCAAACGTGGCTGCCCGAATGAAGGTGCACTTTTGATACAGTATAGTGAATTTGATAAAATGGCTTTCCAAATAACTCAATGCTTTCTAAACCAATAATGGAGTCAACGGGCGCATGGGCCCGTAAGGAATCAATAATAATGGAGGGAGAGACCCACGCTTGATTGACCTTAAACAACGGGACGGCGCGTTTTTGAGGGTCGCCGTGGACATCATCCATGTTGGACCAACTGAAATACAGCCCGCTGATGGTCCAAAACAAAAATTGGATTCCAAGAGCCACCCCTAAATAGCGGTGGCTCTTGCGAATCTTACGGTGGAAATCACTTTTTTTCATTAAAGTGTTTCTTTCACTTTTCCGCATTTAAGCATGGCATCTCCAAAATAGGGATTGGCGATTTCTTTCTTTTCGCTCAACCAATAGCCGCCTGTGTTATTATTGGCCATCGGACAGAAATCATAATACACCGTACCTCCGGGCTTCATGGTTTTAGCGGCGGCATATACTGCCTTTGTCAAGGTGCCAAGTTGGGCGCGTTGGGTATCAATATCCGAGCTTTTTGCCATGGCATCGGCGGCTTTGACGGCATCGGCACCGATCATTTTACCCGCTTTTTTTACGGCTGCTGACAATACCTTGGCTTCAGCCGCCGTGGCTTTGGCATCAGACGCGACCAGTGCATTTTTGACTTTAAAGTATGCGGTCAAAACGGGTTCAATGCCCATTTTAGTCATGTTGTGTCCCTCGTGTTGGGCAAACGATACTGCTGAAACCAAAAGTGCAAAGGCGAAAATGATTGTTTTTTTCATTGGTTTGAATTGGTTTTAAAAGATGAATAATTGAAAATAAGAGAATTAATAAACTAAGTTTCTCAAGTTGACTTTTACTACTAAATAAAAGATTTCATCAGCAACAACTCTGGTTTTGTTGAATCGATGGACAAGGCACATCACCATAACTACAATACACGCAACAATCACCATTTTTGGGCTTCAGTACGGTTTTGCAATGCTCACAATCATAAAAGAATTGACAAGTATCCGTAGGCATGGTTTCTGTTTTTTGATGGCCACACTTAGGGCAAGTAATTTTGGATTGCAAAATGAAAGTTGTCATTTTACTAAAGTTTTATGTTTAATTACTTTATAGCCTATTGCTTAAATATTTTGGATGATTTGGTTGAAAGTTGCTTGGGTAATGTCGAATTAGTGTTTATGTTCCATTTTACTGCCGCTGTTACCCATATCCGCGATAAACGCCTCCGCGATTTTAGCAGCGGCTTCGTTTTTGTCGGCACGAGCAACCTCTGCTGATTTTTTTGCGGATGCTATCGCTTCGCTGTGTTTACCCGCTTTCATCTGGATACGAGCTTGGGTTATCAAAAAATTAGCTTTGGCTTCCTGCGCCGTTGCTTGCTGAATCCATATAAGTGCTTGCTGGATATCTTTATCGTTTTCGTAGTAATAATTAGCAGCTTGAAACAATAGCATGGGACGACTTCCTTTATCGTCAATGATTTTTTTCTTGATTTCTGCCATGATTTTTTCATCAGCAGTAGTCTGGATGGGGATTTTTATTGAGGTATTTTCCCAAGCCAAATACAGGTTGGCGTTGTTTTTAATAATATCCTGAATTTCAATCGTAAAAGCTTCATAATAACGACCCACCATTTCAGGTTTTGCTTTGAATCGGACTAAATCTTTTGTTTGATCATATCCACCCGTACCGTGCAAGGTCGTATCACGATTTAGCACAATCGTCCATTCATTCGCATTTGGAATTGAGAAAAGTGAATAGTTTCCTGCGGGTACTTTTTGACCACCAATTGTAATGTCTTCACTAAATTTAATGGTGGAGCAATCGCCTGCGCCTGTTCGCCAGAGTTCGCCGTCATAGGGCACTAAGCCTCCCATGATTTTGCGTCCACGCGCCAAAGGGCGCTCATATTTAACCGTAATACGAGCAAAACCAACTTGCTGTGTAAAGTGGGCTTCGGGGCTTGGGGCAGGGAAGTTCAATTGGGCATTTGCCGAAAGGCCTGTTGCCATAAAGGCGAAAATGAGTGGTTTCTTCATTGAATTTTGAGTTGTTAAATTAGGGGGTGAGTTGAAACAACTTACCCTATTTTTGTTGGTGTTTTAAGCGGCTACCGTCAGCATTTTTAGCCATGCTGTTTTGAAAGCAATGAATCGAACAGGCACTGCCTTTGAAACTATCGTGTACATAGCCGATTACCTTGCCTTTGTTGTCAATGATTTTGCCGTCTTTATGGAGATTAAAAGACTGTTTGTAATTTACCTGCGCAAAAACTGACATTGAAACGAAAGACAGCAGGGTGATAAAAACCCCAATTCGGAAAATTTGGGAGTTTGTCATTTTTAGAAAAATTGAGTTAAAATTGGTTTTTGATTAAAAAAGTACTCTTAAAGGGCACAGCTAGAACAAGGGTAGCCCAATGACATCAATTATGTTTTTTGATCGCCTTTAAACGGTTCATTCTTCCTGATTTTCAATATCTTTGATACTACATTTTATGTCCTTCCATTGGGTTGCTGCCTTTTTTGAAAATGTATTCGCTGTTGAGCAGATAGGCCCCGGAAATCACCACTTTTTCACCTGCTTTTAGGCCGTCGGTGATTTCTGTATAATCTTTATTGGTCATGCCTACGCTTACCATGCGGCTTTCAAATGCACCTTCGGCATTTTCTAGCCACACCGTCACGCCGTTTGTGTCCTGAATAAGCGCGTTTGTCGGTACCGCAATCATATTTTTTACGGTTCCTTTCAGCGTAACGTAGGCCTGCATTCCTGGTTGATATTCTTTTTTTCCATTGGCGATATCCACCCGAATGGTCAGGATTTTGCTAGAAGTCTGCACTTCTGGATTGACGAAATTGACTTTTCCTTTGAGAATACGGCCTGGGAAATAGGGCATCTCCACTAAAGCCTCTTGGGTTTGGTTCAGAATAGACAACTCCGTCATATACAATTGTCCCTCTGCCCAAAGGGTGCTCAAATCGGCGAGCTTTAATACGGTTGTACCTTCACTTATGTAGGTTCCTTCGTCGGCCAGCACCTCCGTGACGGCTCCCGCGTAGCGGCTGAAAACCGTCAACTTTTTCTGAGGAAGTCCTTCCTTTTCCAGTTCTGCAATCTGCCCCTCATTCATCCCCCAAAGCAACAGTTTGTTTTTGGCGGCTTCGGTCAATTGCCTGAAATTGACATCAGCATCTTTCAGTACTTTTTGTTTTTGAACGGCTATAAGGTAATCCTGTTGCGCCGCCGACAGTTCTTCACTATATACCTCATAAATGGGTTGTCCAACGCGCACAAATTCACCGACATTCCGCACCAATAAGCGCTCAATACGCCCTGCCACCCGTGCCGTCACAGTAGCGAGTTTATCTTTGTTTTCGGTCAGGATGGCGGCTAGCGTAATCTCTTCCCCCAAGGGGCGCAGGGCAACCGTTTCGATTTGAATATTGGCCAATTGCTTTTGTTGGTCGCTCAATTTCAGCCCCGCATTTTTCATATTTGGGTCTACTACAATTTTGGTCAATGCCATTTTGCAGATGGGGCAGGTACCAGGCTTTTTTTCCATCACCTGTGGGTCCATAGAACAGGTGTAAAATACGTTATCTGGCACCTGCTCGCCGTTTTTGGACATGCAAGCTTCCCATACTACCGTGAGACTTGCCCAACTGACTGTATGTATAAATGCCCTTCTTTTCATCTTCTTGATAGTTCATTTGATTTGACAAAACTTTCGCTGTCCATCAGGAATTGGGCATTTTCTGCGATGGTTTCCTCGCTCGTAAGGCCCGACAACACCTCCACCCAGTTTCCTTCCTGCAATCCTGTTTGGACGGTTCGTGAACGAAAAACGCCTGCTTTACGCACAAATGCCATTTTTTCGCGACCCATATCGAGAAGCGCAGAAGAAGGGACCCATAGCCCGTTTTGAGTTCCCGCATTGATTGATGCTTTGACCAATGAACCAATTTTTAGATTACCACTTGGATTGGGCACATACACCCGCGCCCTTGGATTTCGGTTGTTGGTCGTAATCAGGGGTTCGAGGTAATTGATTTTACCGAAAAATTGATTCTCCGCCCCCCCCTCAAGTTCAAGCATTACCGATTGTCCCACCTTAACCTTGGGAACATCCGTCGGATAGAACTCTAGCATTGCCCATACCGAATGAGTATTTTGAACCTCAAACAAACGCTGTCCTTTTTGTACGTACATTCCTTCTTTTAATGCCAATTCGCCATTTGTAGTTATGGGTGGCGGTGCAATCTGGGCGGCAGACTTGTTTCCCCCCATGCCTTCATTCATTCGATTGCTTCCAGCAGAAGGCATGGGTATCTTCCCTGCGCTGCCTTCAACGATGATGCCGCTGTAGGGACTATAAATGCTGAGTTGCATGATTGGTTTTTTACTTTGCTCTACTGATTTGAGTTGGTCGGAAGTTAATCCCAAAAGGAGCAGGCGCTGACGAGCATTATCAATAAGCGTTTGATTTTCGGCGTCATTTTGGAGTAGAAAAATTAAGTTTTGTTGCGCTGTAACGATGTCAGGGCTGTAAATGTCCATGATTTTTTGGCCTTTGCGTATCGTTTGAAAAGGGTAACGGATGTACAAACGCTCAATTCTACCGCCAAATCGTGTGGCAATACTGCTCAGTGCCTGAGCATCATAGGATAAAAAACCAAAGGCATTAACCACCAACTGTTGCGAGCGACGTTGGGGCTGAACGGTCTTGACACCACTTAATACGTATTCGTAAGTAGGTTTGACCAGTATTGCCAAACTATCGTCGGCGGAGAGTTGTTCGTCAGTGACGGTCTCTTTTTTTTCCACCAAATCCATCCCGCACACTGGGCATTGTCCAGGGGTATCGTAGGTTTTTTCGCCTTCGCATTTCATGGTGCAATAGTACTTTTTGCCCGTTTTTCGTCGTTGGCCCATCATTACCACGGCCGTATCGGCGTGCGATGAATGAGAAGTCACTTTGACCAAATCCATGCCACAGACGGGACAAGAGCTAGGGGCGTCGTAGGTTTTATTGCCTTCGCATTTCATGGGGCATGCATAGGTATCTTGGGGCTGGGTGACTTCTTTTTTGAAGTATTGGCCGACAAAATCACAACCCGTTAGCCCACTGAGCAGCGCCACGATAAGCCAATGGAATAGCTTACCTTTTTTCCAGTTCTTTTTCATATTCTACGTGGGTTTGCAGTAATTGTTGCACTAAATCCAGCTGGTTCATTCGCGCCATTTTAAGCTCCATCCAGGCATCCAACACCATAAACAACTCGTCGGTATTTTGTTCATACGCTAGTAGTGTGCTTTGATAGCGCTTGCGCAAAACGGGAATCTGTTCCTTTTCGTATTGGTCGATTTGTGCCTGAAAGGTCTCCATCATTACCCAACGGTCTGCCAAGTTTCCTAAAATTTGATTGGCCAGTCCTTCGCGTTGTTTTACGTACGTTTGACGTTGATAATCAAGTCCTTTAAGGTTGGCTTTAATCTGTCGGCTTGACCATTTTGCAAACGGAATCGTCACCATGCCCATCAGGGTAAATTGCCATTGATTGCCAAACGCAAACATGTGTCCGTACTGAACGCCGTACATAGGTTTGAGCTTTTGCAGTTCTATTTCCTTTTTGTTGCGGGAGATCAACAGGCTTTGTTCAATCATCCGTAAATCACTTCGATTGCCAATTATACCAGTATCCAGCGCCATCAAACCATTGGTGAACGATGAGGTCGTCGTGAGCGTATCAATGTAAAAATCAAAGGTTCTCTCTTTAAGCATCAGTGTATTGAGCATTACTTTTTGCTGACGAATATCTCCGTCGAGCATCAGTTTCATGCGGTTCAAATCGCTCAGGGCGGCTTGGGCTTTGTAAATACTGCTCAATTTTTCTTGATTGAATTTGTAGCGAATCTCGGCCGATTGAATCATGTAACTGAGCAAGGATTGGCTCTCGCTCAACACTTTTTTTTTCTTTTCAAGCACCTGCCATTTGTAATAGGCCGTTTTGGCTTCGGCAAAGAGCATATTACGCACCATGCCTTTTTGGGCCGTTTCCATGCCTGACATGGATTTCATGTAGCGTTCTTCGGCGTCGAGCATCTTACGGTTAGGAATCATCTGCTCGCCCTGCACCATAAAAGAACCCATCCCCTGACTCATTCCTTCGTGGTAAAGTGCGCCCTTTCGACTCCACATCATATAATTATAGGGCGTCATGAAAAAGCCCGCCCCAAACTTGGGGGCTTCCCAGTTTCGGGCGCCTTCAGCGTAAGCATCCAGTTCTTTTACTTTGGCATCGAGTTGCTGTAAATTGGGGTGAGAAACCTCAATGTGTTGTAATATTGTTTCCAACGATAGCACCGATTGCGCCTGAGTGGTTGTTGACCAAACAATCAACAAACCCCACCACATCTTATTCTTTGACATCGTAAATTTCAATTTTTCCATTGCGTTTGAGTTCCCATTCTTTGGTCATTTCAAAGATGACCGGCGTCACCAGCAGCACGTAAATAGTGGACGAAATAGTCCCGCCAATCAGCGGAATCGTAATCGGCAGCATCACATCCGAACCTACACCCGTGGCCCACAAAATGGGAATCAACCCAAAAAGCGACACCGAGACGGTCATCAATTTAGGACGGAGGCGTTGCGCAGCACCCCGAATCACGTACTCCCGCAGGTCAGCATTGGTAATCGTTTCTTTGGAGTTTCCTTTTTCGGACACCAAATGCTGCATGGCTTCGTTTAGATAAATGGTCATCAGCATCGCGGTTTCGATGGCCATTCCGAAGAGCGCAATAAAGCCGACCGCCACCGCTACGGAAAGGTTTACGCCATAAAAATACACCATGAACACCCCACCGATGAGGGCAAATGGCACAGTAATCATCGTGATAAGCGCCTCTTTCATAGAGTTATAGGTAAAATAGAGCACGAAAAATATAATCACGAGTACAATCGGCAGGATGATTTTGAGCGTACGATTGGCCCTAAGCTGATTCTCCCATTGCCCGCTCCATTCAATAAAATAACCCTTGGGTAGTTTTTGGACCGAAGCCTCCAATTTCTTCATTGCTTCTTCAACGGTGCTTCCTAAATCCCGGTCGCGGACGTTAAACAGGACGGTGCCCCTCAGCATGGCATTTTCAGAATTAATCATGGGAGGGCCTTCTGAAATCTTTACTTCGGCTACGGATTCCAGTGGAATCGGGCCATAACCTGCCGTCTGTACCTGCATTCGTTTGAGGGCCTGAATGTTGTTTCTGAAATCCTGTGCAAAACGGGCATTGACCGTAAACCGCTGTCGCCCTTCAACAGTGGTGGTGAGAATCATACCCCCCAATGCACTTTCTACAATCATGTTTACGTCATCTACACTCAGGCCGAAGCGGCCAATTTCCTCCTTCTTTACCACTACGTCGATGTATTTTCCGCCTGTAATTGGCTCTACATACAAATCTTTGACTCCTTCTATTCCTTCCAGTTGTTTTTTGAGCATCTGCGAAACCCCGTTGATGGAGTCCAGACTTTGGCCGTAGACTTTCAAGCCAACATCGGTACGAATGCCCGTAGAAAGCATATTGATGCGGTTGATGATGGGCTGCGTCCAGCCGTTGGTTACACCTGGAATTTGGAGTTTGGCATTCAGCTCGTTGATAATGTCGTCTTTGGTTTTACCTTCTCGCCATTCATTTTTGGGTTTGAGAAGCACAATCGTTTCCAACATGCTGATGGGTGAATTGTCGGTAGCGGTATTGGCCCTACCGGCTTTTCCCATCACATGGCTTACTTCGGGAACGGTTTTTATTAATTTATCCTGAATTTGTAACAAACGTTTTACTTCCGAATTGGAAACGTCTGGCAGTGTGACGGGCATGAAGAGCAGCGAACCCTCATCGAGCGGCGGCATGAATTCGGTTCCGACGTTGAGCATCATCGGCACGCTTACGGCCAACGCCAACAGATTAATACCAATTGTTGTTTTTCGGTACTTCAGACACCATTTGAGAATGGGCGTATAGATTTTTTCCAAAAAACGGTTGATAGGATTTGCACTTTCGGGTTTTAGTTTCCCCCTTAGCAGCAACACAATCAATACTGGAGTGAGGGTGATAGCCAAAAACGCATCAACGAGCAAGATAAACGTTTTGGTCCAAGCCAAAGGCGAAAACAACTTTCCTTCCATGCCCGTCAGCAAAAAAACGGGCAGGAATGACGCAATCGTTACGACAGTCGAAAAGAACACCCCTGGACCCACTTGTTTTGACGATTTTTCGATAATCTCCGCTCGTTCAGTGGGGGTAAGTGGGTCCTTTTTGAGACGAAATATGTTTTTAAACCAACTCATAGCGACTCATTTTTTTCTTTTTTCAATTGGGCTTCTGAAAGGTGGCGGTAGGCGTTTTCCACCATCACGATGCCGTCGTCTACTACTACCCCAATGGCCAGCGCAATCCCCGTTAGCGACATGATGTTTGATGAAATCCCGAAAGCGTTGAGCAGAATAAAACCGATAGCGACCGAAATCGGCAACTGAATCAGAATGATGATAGCACTGCGCCAGTGGAGCAGAAAAATGAGGACCACAATCGACACGGTAATCATTTCTTCAATTAATGTGCCTTTCACGGATGCAACGGCTGCTTCGATAAGTTCACTTCGGTCATATGAGACCTTGAACTTGACATTGGGCGGCAGGCCTTTTTCGACCTCTTTCATTTTAAGCTTTACGTCTTTGATGACCGCATCGGCATTTTCACCGTAACGCATCACTACGATACCGCCCACCACTTCGCCTTCTCCGTCGACGTCGAAAATACCCAAACGCAATTCTCCACCCATTTGTACCGATGCTACATCTCTGATTCGAACGGGAACAGAACCGTAATTACCGATGGGGATGTCTTCAATATCCTTGGTATTTTTGATGTACCCTAATCCCCGAACGATGTAGGCCATGTCTGACATTTCAAATTTTCGACCACCCACGTCATTGTTGTTTTTCCGCACTGCGTTGAGTACATCCATGAGCGGTACGTTGAAATAATTCAGTTTGTAGGGGTCAATATTAATCTGGTATTGCTTGCCAAAACCACCGAATGATGCCACTTCACTAACACCTTTGACCGTTTGCAGTGCAAATTTGACATACCAATCCTGCAACGCCCGCTGTTCACCCAAATCCATCCCCGGCGCTTCGAGGTGATACCAGAAGATATGCCCAACGCCCGTTCCGTCAGGGCCTAATGAGGGAGTAACGCCCTGAGGCAGCAATCGTTGGGCGTAGTTAAGTCGCTCCATTACCCGCGTTCGGGCCCAATAGACGTCAACGTTGTCTTCAAAAATGACATAGACAAAGCTCATTCCAAACATCGACGTACCGCGTACATTCTTGATTTTGGGAATGCCCTGAAGGTTGGAAACCAACGGATACGTAATCTGGTCTTCAATCAGCTGCGGACTACGCCCCATCCATTCGGTAAAGACTATTACCTGATTTTCAGAAAGATCTGGTATGGCGTCAATGGGGTTGGTCTGGACAGAATAGATACCCCAGCCAAACAAAAAGAACGACAGGGTGAGCACAACAAATTTGTTGTGAACCGCAAACTGGATGAGTTTCTCTACCATGATTCTGCTATTTTACTTCAAAATTGAGCATCATCCCGTCGTCCTCGTGTTCGAGATTATGACAGTGAAAGGCAAATTTTCCAGCATTCGTAAACTTGATGATGATGCGGACTTTCTCGCCTGGCATGACTAACACAGTATCTTTCAAACCTTTTTCGGAAGCAATCAAACGACTACGTCCACCCGTGCGACTGACTACCTGAAAGAATGTACCGTGCAGGTGCATAGGGTGCGGCTCGTCGCCGGCGCTGTTGTTAAATTCCCAAATTTCGGTGCTATTGAGGGGTACAGATTCATCAATTCGCTCACCGCTGTATACTTTTCCGTTGATGGTGTGCATTCCTTTCATCGCCATTGAACCACCATGGCCGCCCGATGTGCCCATGCCTACCCCAATATCAAAGGTTCGGATTTTGGTGGTTGCAGATGAAGAAATCGGAGCAATCTCTGGGAGTGAAGTCGGTAGTTTGAAACTATCCGTTTCTGCTTTATTGACGACAAATTTTACAATTTTGAAGGCTTGACGACCCTGAGAATTTACCCCCGAAAAAACGCTGCTTTGTAGATATACCTCGCTGTTGAGGGCTGATTTGCTGAAATCGACCAATAAATCAACCCGCTCCCCAGGTGCTAACAAAAGGTCTGTGACGGTTTCAGGGGCAGGGAGTAACCCGCCATCAGAGCCAATGACCGTAAAGGCATTTCCGTTGCTCAAGGCCAAGTTATAAATACGTCCGTTGGAACCGTTCAGAACGCGCAAACGGTACGTACGAGTGGCCACATTGTGAAAAGGCGAATGAACTCCGTTGACGATAATCGTTTCGCCCATGTAGCCAATCATTACCTCATCCATGGTAGGGCTGTAATCAATTCCCCCGCTCGTATTTAAGCGCTTATCTTGAATCACCAGCGGCAGTTCGTATGCACCTGCGGGTAGATTGAGGGCTTTTTCCTCGGCAGATTCAATAATAAATAAACCCGCCAAACCCATAAAAACCTGCTTCCCCGTTTTTTCGTGCGGGTGCGGGTGGTACCACGATAGGCCAGCCCGTTGGTCAATTTTAAAGGAATAATTAAACGTTTTTCCAGGCATTACCATTTGGTCAGGGTGACCATCCATGGCCGCTGGAACCAATAGGCCGTGCCAGTGAATATTGGTTTCTTCGGTCAATCCATTGGTAAACGGAATCGAAACAGTGCTTCCACTTTGGATACGGAAAGTAGGCCCCAGAATGCCGTTTTTATATCCCCATGCCTGTGTATTTTTTCCCGTAATAGTAGTGATGTTTTGGCTGCCAGCATTTAAGGCGGTACCCGTCAGAGAAGTTTCAGGAAATGATAACGGTGTTGAAAAACTCCCCTCCAATACATCGGGAGCTACGGCAGGGGTCATGGTTTCCATGTCGTGGTTCATGCAACTGGATAATATGGCTCCCCCAGCCAGTGTGCTGACCGTTCCGAAACCAAGTGTTTTCAAAAATGTGCCTCTTTTCATCTTAATTGTGATTTATCCGTGTGAGGAATGCTACACTATAAATTATCCAGCGACTTTCGCTGATTATCCCGTAACTGTTTAAATTGACTGGGTGTCATGCCTGTCACGGACTTAAACTGGGTTGACAAATACGCCAAACTGCTGTAATTGAGCAGGTCTGCAATTTGGGAAAGCGACAGCTCATCGTAGACCAGCAACTCCTTAACGCGTTCGGTTTTTTGGTTGATGATAAACTGTTCAATTGTTATACCCTCAACTTCTGTGAAAAGCGTGCTGAGGTAGCGGTAATCGCGGTTGACTTTTTCGGCGAGGTAGTCGGAGTGTTTTTGTCGACGCAGCCCATCGTTTTGCTGATGCACTAATTCGACAATGGCCGTTTTGACCAGTTCGATAAGTTGCTGTTTTTTATTGCTCAGCAACTCAAAATCGTGCTTAAGCAAACGTTCGGTGATGCTTTCGAGTTGCGCCTCTGTTGCAGGTTTTTTGAGGGTAACTTCCCCTAACTCAACCGTGAGGACTTCGTGCCCGAGGGCTTCAAGTTCTTGGCGGACCACTGTTTTACAGCGACTGCACACCATGTTTTTAATGTACAGTTTCATCCCAACTAGGTGATAAGAATAGTGATAACATTGTGAATCAGGTGATATTGGTGGAAAGAAGAAAACACCAACAGGCAACGAAGAGGGTTGCCCTTAGCTACGGAGCTATTACCTAATCAAATCAGAAAAGACTGGATAAAAACGAGCATACTACGCCCGTGAAGCGGAGGCGCCGCACTGTAATAATGCGGAAGACGAAACGAAATAGCTGGACTGAACCAAGTCCTTGGTGAAAAATAAAGGGGTAATGAAGCCAAAATAGCCCCCACATATTGACCCACCAAATCCACTGAATGACCATGTGCAGAAGGAGTCTGTATCTTTTGAAGTGACACCTTTTCGGCACAACATTTACTGCGTTGAATCGAGTTGGTGCACTCTTTAGAATATGGCTTTAAGATTTCATTGTGCCGAATCGAGCAGGTTTGTTTATGAACGAGAGAGACCGTTTTGGAGCCTCTCATCAGGCACCAATGCTCATACATTGCAAATCCAGTACTGGCTAGCAGTACTTGAAATGCCATGTAAAAACATAAAATACGCTTGAAGAGAGTCATTTGCGGTTTTGTATTTTATACTGCAAATATACAACACTGTATGCTCTGTCTTGATTACATGTTTACCTGAATCATTTATAGAATTTTCAGATTATGACTGTAACTGATAAAATCTAGCTTAATTTATTAAGAATGACGGTTGAGTTTTTGGCAGTTGACAACGGCATAATCTATCACAGCGGATGGGAGTAGAAGTTGTCGAGTTCGAATAAACGAGGGGTGACCTCAGATCATTCTTTGTAAATGGGCTTAAATGTATTGATTTATACTAAGGTTTAAATCCTTTTATAAATACCGTCTGCTATGCCGTATTCTAATGAATTTTTTGATAAGCGAGATAGGCGCTGATCATTGAAACATCAGCTATATACTACCACTTTCATCGATTCGATTACTCAAAAAAGCCTTTGTTAAGCTATTTCTGGGAAATACACTTTTCAGTGCCCGCTTTAGTAGCTTTTTTGCCTGCTTCATACAGCAATTACGGGAGGCGGTTAGTCTGGGAACATAGTTTTGCTGAAAAAATGCAAACTATTATGTACTGGATCTCTTTTCTAATCCTCTTACAATTATTCACTTCTTCCATTGTTTCTGCACAAAGTAGGTTCACCATCAGCGGTACCGTAAAAGATGCCAAAACGGGAGAGTTGATGATCGGAGCAACCGTTCGAATCAGGGAATTGACCAATGTAGGCATGTCGTGCAATGAGTACGGGTTTTATTCGCTGACAATACCTCAGGGTTCGTACACGCTTTCAGCGGGAATGATGGGGTATGAAATCCAAGAAGTAAAAGTTGTTTTGACATCAAACCAAAAAATTGATTTCCGGCTCTTGGAAGAAGCAGCTCTGCTCAATGAAGTAGTGGTAAAAGCTTCGGAAGCCAACGAAAATGTGAGCAATCCCATCATGGGATTTGAAAAGCTCAATATCAAAGAAGTGAATCAGCTTCCCGTATTGATGGGAGAACGAGACCCGCTGAAGATCATACAACTATTGCCCGGCATCAAATCGGCAGGAGAAGGAAGCAGCGGGTTCAACGTGCGAGGGGGAAATGTGGATCAAAATCTGATTTTGCTGGATGAAGCCCCTGTTTATAACGCCTCACACTTACTGGGTTTTTTCAGTACGTTCAATGCCGATGCTATCAAGGACCTGAGTATTTATAAAGGCAATAGCCCCGCACAATACGGCGGGCGACTGTCGTCGGTATTAGATATCAAAATGAACGATGGCAATAACCAAGACTACAAAATCGGAGGAGGCATTGGATTGATAGCCAGCCATTTGTCGGCAGAAGGTCCGATTCAAAAAGGAAAAAGTTCATTTTTGGTGACGGGGCGACGAACGTATGCTGACGCGTTCCTTAAATTATCAAATAACAAAAACATAAACAAAAACACCCTTTATTTTTACGATCTTAACGCCAAACTCAACTACACATTTTCGGACAAAGACCGTTTGTATGTATCGGGGTATTTTGGACGGGATAAGTTTGGGATCAATGATTTATTTAGCCTTGATTGGGGCAATGCCACGGGTACTCTGCGCTGGAACCACCTGTATTCTGAAAAACTTTTCAGTAATACATCGCTCATTTACAGTAAATACAATTACGAAGTCGGTGTTGCGAACGGAAGCAGTCAGTTTACTTTGACGTCTGATATCAAGGATATTAATCTGAAACAGGAGTTTAGCTACTTTCCCAATCCGCAAAATTCCATTCGCTTCGGTGCCAACGTGATTCATCATACGCTTACTCCCCGAACACGTGAATCAATGGGAGAAAATTCAAGCGTAAACACAACCGACGAACCCAACAAAACGGCATTTGAATCAGCCCTGTATGCATCAAACAGGTGGAGCCCAACGGAAAAATTTAACGTCGAATATGGTCTTCGTTTAAGTGCCTTTACGGTCATGGGAGGCAGTGATTTTTATGAATTTGATGCGGCAGGAAACATCGTCAATACGCTCAAATACGACCGCAACGAAATAGTAAAGAACTATTTTAATCTTGAACCCCGGATTTCAGCCGGTTATTCAGTAAGTCCGACCTTTTCGTTTAAAGCTGCCTATAGCCGAAATACCCAACATTTACACCTGCTCAGCAGCTCCAATGCCGCCTCTCCGACGGACCGCTGGCTGATGAATACCAACAACATTAAACCCGAATTGGCCGATCAGGTTTCGGTCGGAGTTTTCAAAAACTCGGAGGACAATATCTATGAATTCAGTTCGGAAATTTATTATAAATCCCTGCAAAATCAGGTGGATTACAAAGACGGAGCTGATTTTATCCTATCTGACAACATTGAATCACAGTTGCTTTTCGGCAAAGGCCGTGCGTATGGAGCAGAGTTTTTGGTCAAAAAGAAATCGGGCAAACTGACGGGTTGGATTGGATATACCCTCTCACGAAGTGAACGACAGATTGAAGGCATCAACAACGGGGCATGGTACTCGGCCAAACAGGACCGTACGCACGATGTATCGATCGTTGGCACTTATCAATTGTCAAAGAAATGGACGCTTTCGGGCACTTGGGTCTATAACACGGGCAATGCCGTGACATTTCCGACGGCCAAGTACCGAATTGACGGGGGAGTTGCGTTTCTGTATTCGGAACGAAACGGCTACCGAATGCCTGATTATCATCGCCTTGATGTAGGAGCAACGGTTAATCTCAACAAAAAGGCAAATCGTGAATCAAGTCTTTCATTGGGAATGTACAACGCCTACGGTCGCTCCAACCCTTACGCTTATAATTTTGGCCAAAGCATTGACAATCCGGAGGTGACGGAAGTAAGCCGCGTGACACTCTTTCAATATGTACCCTACATAACCTACAATTTCAAATTTTAAGAAACGATGAAAAATCTAAGCCTGCTTTTATTCCTCATTCTATGCATGACATCCTGTATAGAAGTCGTTCAATTGGACTTAAGAAGCGTAGAACCACAAGTCGTTATTGAAGGAAAAATCACCGACAGCGCTGTTGGCAATGAAGTGAAAATTACGTTGACCCAAGACTTTCAGCAAAAAAATGAATTTCCTCCCATTACCACTGCCGAAGTAACCGTGACCGATGTGACAACAGGTCAAAGCGAAACCCTCGCTCAAACGTTTTCGGGAGTCTATTCGATTCAAACCCTCAAAGGAGTGCCCGGTCATCACTACAAAATGGCTGTGAACTATAATGGCAACGTATATGAAGCTACGTCAACCATGCCTGCAAAAGTGCCGTTTGACGAGTTAACATACCGGGAAGTATCTCGTTTTCAGACCACTATTCGGATGGTAGCCGTGTATAACGACCCAAAAAGCCAAACCAATTATTATCGCTGGGCCACCATTGGAAACGACGGCATTCGCAGTCGCGCGTATTTTGTACGCAGTGATGCATTCAATAATGGCAATCGTATTGAACAGGTGATTGACAGCGGCATCGACATCCATACGGGCGATACCATCACGATTGAAATGCAGTGTATTGACAAAGCTACTTTTGAATATTTCCTGACGCTTGCTAAACAACAGGGACAAGGGCCCAATAGCGGCTCATCGGGTGTGAATCCACCGACTAATATTTCCGGAGGGGCATTAGGGTATTTCGGGGCTTATACGGTAGCGCATAAAACAACAGAAATCAAGTGAAAAAGCAAATCGTTCACCTAGTCACCTTCTGTTTTTTCGCCGGGCAGCCATGCATAGCCCAACGAAAACCTTTTGTGTTTACGCCCGACCAAAAGTGGCATTATGTAAGTGCCGGTGTCGGCTTGCCGTTACCTACTTTTTTAGGGTATGAGTATCGACTGAACAAATGGTCATACGGCGGCGAAATCGGCATTATTCATACCGGATTTTTAGTCGGTTTAAGAAGTTCTACCAATACAAATCCCAAAAATTTGTACATAAGAGAAAACCTGCAAAGAGGCATAAGCTATTCGGCCGATTTTAAGTACCATTTCAGTGAAAAAGCTCATTCGTTTTATGTGGGCAGCCACTTAAGGATGGTGAGAATAGGCTTACATCAAGATACACCAAGAGCTATGATTGGGATTTTTGCTCCGGATCGTTTGGACGAAATCGAAAATAAGCTGAGTAATAACCGCATTTTGAATAATCTATTGGGTGGCAAAAAATTTTTAGACGAAACAGCAATGCAGCCCAACTTTGTATTAATGATGGTTGGGGTAAGTCTGGGGAAGAATATCAAACTGGCTAAAAAACTAATTTTCGAGCCAAAACTGTCTTTTGATTTTAAAATCAACCAATCTGCCAAGTTAGACTTTGACTCCGACAGCCCTCAAATTGACAGGATTTTGAGCAATCAAGTGTCGCCTTACATTACAAGATCTATTAAAAATCAAAATATCATGAATTTCCTGCCCACATTGAGTTTGGGTTTTAAATACGAATTGAAAAGTAGGTAATAGTATTTCCAGAATCATGATTTTGGAGGAAAAACAGGGGATTAAACTGCAATTTTGTCAATATTCTCAAGAATCTTATGCATGCTACAAGTTCAAAATATGTTGTCCTGTTTCTGCTCTGGAGCATAAACACGTCCTTTGCCCAATACCCTTTTGGAGACAAATGGTACCAAAATCCCTTGGGGTTCAGCCCTCTCAACCTGCATACTTCAATGGCTTTCTTTATTCCTGCCGTAGCAGTAGGCGCTTCTGTTTTGCTCACGAAAAAAGACCCTGATCTGAAAAACAGACTGAGTGTATACAACGAATCGGGGTTTTCGTGGGGGTATAAATATCCGAATACCTTTATTCCTCAAAACAATACGGGCATCAATTTTATGCTGCGAAAATGGCTCTCGATCGGCGCCGATTTTGAGGCTGTTTTTCCGAGAGATAACTTCAACAACACTACGGGATTAGCGATTCGACCCTTTGCTCGTTTTTATCCTGTCAGTCGCTCTAATTGGCGTCTATATTTTGAGTCGGGGGGTGGTTTCATCTATTTGTTTGATGAATTTCCCAAACCCACCGACCGGGATGCTCGCTTAGGTACTCACCTGAATGGAATTACCAAATATGGAGTAGGCTCAGAAATAACGCTTAGCGGCAAAGCCGCTATTCTGTTCGGCATTCGTCATTTGCATATTTCCAATGGCAATACAAGCGGCGTTGAACGAAACCCGTCGCACGACAGCAATGGATTCTTTGTCGGATTTTCGTGTAGTTTGTAATTTATTAGTCATCAACCCTTTAAACAGTCATTTATGGAAAAGCATTTTGAACTGACAGATGAGCAATTTGAGCAACAGTTTCATGACTCTTTGCTCGCTCTGGACTTATTTACACATGAAGCCCACGTACGGCTTGCCTGGATTCACGTCAAAAAATATGGGGTAGAGCAAGCCCTCCAAAACATAACGACTCAGCTTCGGGCCTATGTTGAGACATTAGGAGCTACCGATAAATACAACGAAACGCTGACAGTGGCCGCCGTCAAAGCAGTATATCATTTTTATTTACGAACCGAAAAAGGCAGTTTCCAGGAGTTTATTTTGAAAAACAGAAGACTCAAAGAAAATTTCAGAGAATTGATGAATGCGCATTATGCGACCGATATTTTCAGGTCGCCGGCAGCCAAAAAGCATTTCTTAGCACCCGAACTGTTGCCTTTTGATTAAGCCATGAATTTCTCCACCTTTTTACTTTCTGCCATCAGTGCCTTTGGTATTTTTCTGAGTTTTGGCTTGGCTTTATTGCTGATAAAACACCGAAATCAAAACAGCCGCCCGGCCAATGTCCTATTGGCCACCTTATTGGTATCGGTTTCGTTGCGTGTAGTAAAGCCCCTACTGCTGCTGTATGCCGAATTGCCCTTTTGGTTAGAAAAAATCGGTTTGACCGCCATGCTTTTGGCAGTGCCTTTGCTTTTTTTATACCTCAAATGTTTACTCGAAAACAAACAAAAATTACAGTGGCTTGACAGCCTCCACCTGCTTTCGGCGCTGATTTATTTGGTTATTACGCTACCCGACAACGTTTTTAACGATCGTGTTTATCCGTTCATTTTAGCCCAAAATTTAGTGTATTGGGGGGCTTGTGTTTATTTGGTGGGGAGTCATTGGCAAGCCCACAAAAAAGACCTTTACAATTGGGCACTTATCATTACCCTGTCCATTGGCTTTATCATCGGCAGCTATGTGTTTGCGTTTGTGTATGATGGCAGCATCTATTTTATGTGCAAAACCTCCACGTTTTCTTACTCGTTATTAGTCTGTCTATTGGCCCTTGCCATGCTCATGCGGAAGTTTGTGTTTGCCCTGCCCAAAACAGAAAAATACCGAAATTCAAAAATCGGTGAAACCCAACGAAGTGAATTATTTGAAAAAATTTCCTGCCATGTACTTCAAAATCAAGTCTATTTAGATGCCGATTTGACCCTCCAATCGCTTGCACAGCAGCTTCAATTGGGGACAAGGGAAATGTCACAAATTATCAACGAACAAACAAAAACCAATTTTTCAGATTGGATCAATGAGTTCCGCATCGAAGATGCCAAGCGGCGAATCCTATCCAAAGAATACCGACAACAGAAAATTGCGGCGGTCGCTTTCGATTCAGGTTTCAATACTTTGTCGTCGTTCAATGCCGTTTTCAAAACCAAAACAGGATATACCCCTACCGAGTATCGTAATTTTCATAATGTAAAAAATTTGAACTGAGAATCGTTTCCAAAATCACGATTTCGGGAAATGGAGCCGGTTTTTCACAAGAGTTTTGTGTTGCAAACCACAAAACAATCCATGAAAACAGCGCGCTCAAAAACACAATTTCTCCTTCTGTATCTGTGTATCTCCATTTTAAAAAACGGTTATTCGCAAAGTGATTTCCACCAAAAATTCCGGCTCATTCCTCAAAAGTCTACCGATAGGTACCTCCAAGTTGATGGAAAATTGAACGAAAAGGTTTGGGCAACAGCTCCTCGAACCACTCCTTTTTGGGAAAGTAAACCCAATGATAAAGACGTAGCCAAAACCCAAACTACCGTGCAGGTGGCTTACGATGCAAAATACCTGTATGTGGCGGCCAAAATAGAGGGCAGCAATTTTGTAAGTCAAACCCGTAAACGAGACCAGGGCTTTTGGGACAGTGAGTCTTTTGCGGTCATTCTCGACCCGATGAATCAGCGTTCAAATGGATTTTTCTTTGGTATTTCGGCTAATAACGTCCAATCAGACGACCTGCTTTCGAGTGCATTGTTTAGAGACATGACTTTTTCCTGGGATAACACCTGGCTTTCGGCCACCCAAGTTCATGCCGGTTTCTGGACACTCGAAATAGCAATCCCATTCAGAATCCTGCCTTATAAAAGCGAAAAATCGGAGTGGGGTATCAATTTTGTTCGACCCGATTTCAACAATAATGAGATAACTACCTGGACCAACGTTCCCGTCAACTTTTGGCCGATTGATTTAGGACAAACGGGAGCTTTATGTTGGCAGGAAGCCCCACCCAAGCCAAGCAAAAACATCGCACTGATTCCTTATACCACTGGTGGCCTTAGCCAAGAGAGGGAAGTCAGTACACAGACAACCACGCTGAATGCAGGTTTTGACGCCAAATATGCCCTTACTCCTTCCCTGAATTTGGATTTAACTGTAAATCCTGACTTTTCCCAAATAGAAGTAGATGCGCAACAAACTAATTTGGGGCGTTTCAGCCTTTATTTCCCCGAAAAACGCACCTTCTTCCTCGAAAACGCGGATATTTTTGCTGATTACGTCATTCCCCAATTTATGACTCCTTTCTTTTCAAGAAAGATTGGATTGGACGATGACGGAAATCCTATCCCGATTCAATACGGGGTACGATTGTCGGGCAACCTCACGCCTACGCTCCGAATCGGCGCTATGAATATGCAAACTGCTTCAAAAGGCAACTTACCTCAACAAAACTATTCGGCAATTTCGCTTTACCAAAGACTATTGAAGCGTTCGACCTTAAAAACCTATTTTCTGAACCGAACCTCCCACATGAGTTCGGAAGAAAAACGACTCAATCCGATGCTTTCCTACGGCCGGAATGCAGGTATTGAGTTTCAATACATCAATACTGCGGGCACTTTTTCTATTTACCCGTCTTTGCATTATTCCTGGAAAGAGGGCATTACCAACGAAAATTGGTTTTATAACATCCAAGCTCGTTATCGCGAACGCAACTATCAGGTCTTTTCTGACTTTATCAATGTAGGTACGAATTATTATGCTGACATGGGTTTTTCGACCCGACTCAAGACCTACGACATGGAGCGGGACACAAGCTTTCAGGTGGGATTTAAAGAATGGTTCAAGCGGCTTGATTATTACATCCGCCCCCAAAAAGGGAAAATCAATACCATTACCCTCAATGGATGGGACAGCCAGGTATGGAATCCTGATTATTCTAAAAACGAACACATTATGGAATTAACTACCGAGATAGGATTTAAAAATCGTTCGCATTTTTATCTGAAAGCTAACCGAAGCCATATCTTTTTAGCCTATCCCTTTGAATTGACCGATCGGTTGGCGGTCGATAAAGCTACGTATGTGTTTAATAAACTGAGTGTTCAATATGCCTCTTCCAATAGCAAACCGCTGTATTTCACACTTCGTTTGGGAATGGGAGGATATTACGGTGGCAAAATAGAAACCCTGAAGCCAAGCCTTACGTATCGGGTTCAACCTTGGGGCAACTTTTCACTTAATGCGGAGTGGAACCGGATTCGACTCAAGGGAATTCAAGAGCATATTTTACTCGTCAGCCCCAAAGTCGAAATTAACTTCACCAATAATCTGTTTTGGACAACTTTTGTGCAATACAATACCCAAGCCACAAATGTCAATATCAATAGCCGTTTGCAATGGCGCTATAAGTCTATGTCCGATTTTTTTCTGGTTTATACCGACAACTATGCTTCTGACCCCTTCTTAAAAATCAAAAATCGGGCATTGGTATTTAAACTTAACTATTGGTTGAATTTATAAAATCACACTTTATTTATGAAGAATCGCACCGTCCCTTTCCTGCTTTTACGCGCCATGAGTGCCATAAATCTCAATGCACAGCCTTCAGGATTTTTGTTGTCTGATGCCATTCCTGCAAACTTTGTTCATCACTATTACGAAGCTTACTGCGGTATGCCTACTGCCGAAAAACTCTCTACGTTTTATGCTGACGAGGCAGTGATTTACGACCCTACGTATGATTGGGTTGGAAAAAGCAAAGTTGATATTTTCAGGAATTTTGATGCCAACAATTCAAAAAATGAAAATGAATGGCATATACACCAAGAAATCAGGCAAGGCAATACATTGGTAACGGAAGGCTTGCTTAAAGCCAAGTATGGAGGTATTGCTTATGAAATGCGATTTGTGAATATTTTTCATTTTGAAAAAGGCCTGATTATCAAGTAGTACGATTATTACGATAACAAAGAATGGTATAAAGCCGTAGCCCAGTATAATAAACGGCAACGATGAGCAAACTTGCCGCTTTACTGAAAGCGACCGTTTATCCATCTGATATCTCCGGAGGCTGCAATAACGACCTATTGAAAACCAATGGGTCGTTATTGCGCTGTTACGCCCATGTACGTGGTGTCGGCAGTAAACGGTTTCTATTTTTGAATTTTCCCTTTCTGCCCGTTTCAGTGGTTGAAATGCCCGCTTTGGTTTAAACGCCCCAATAGTTGTTTTTTAGGCATTTACTTTTGCTCAACCAAATTTAAAAGCGATGAAAACAGGCGTAATTGCATTCATTTTAACCGCATTTTTTGCCTTAAGGGAGGTTCATGAACCCACAATCATCGGCAAATGGCAAAACGAAGACGGAACACGAGCCGTTGAGTTTTATCCGTCAGGTTCGTTGATAGAGGGCAAAATCGTCAACGATAAAAACCCTGATTTTGAAGGAAAAGTAATTTTCACAAAGTTGAAATTCGACGGAAAAGCCTACCAAGGTTCCTGTTATTTGCCCAAACGAAACCGTACCGTTCACTGCTCTCTGAAGCTCACTTCTCCCAATACCCTGGCCATTACGGGCAAAACAGGCATGATAAGCGATACAAAAATATGGAAGAGAAAATAAGAGCTTTGGGTAAAAAACTCGCTTTTGTTTTTATCGTAAGCGGATGGCTGAACGCCGGGTATGCACAGTCGGGTATTCGGATTGAGAAGTTGGAGGATTTGCTTGACTATGCGCAAAAACACAGTTCGGTTCAATCCATTAGCGCAAAACAACGGGAATTGGCTCAGCTTACTATCAAAACGGCAGTAGGTAATGTTTTAAATCCAAGGATACCCACTGCGGTGTCGATGATTGATAACTCAAAACAACCGGTGAGTTTTATTCCTGCCGATATTTTTGGCGGTCCTGCGGGAACATATCGGGAGATTACAATGGGGCAACAATACGTGTCGACCCTCAACCTCTCGCCTCAGTTTGAAATCCTGAATTTTGGAAATTATGCGCGGATACAATCAGCTAAAATCAACGGGAAAGTGGTTGAAAACAATGCGCAAATGGCTGAGAAAACCCTACTTGAGCAGGTAAATGCCGTTTATCACAACATTGTGAGTTACAACGCTCAAATCGAAATATTGAGTGATAACAGGAACATTGCCGATTCGATTCTGATGATTGTTATGCACCGATACGATCAGGGATTGGTAAGGGTTCAGGATTTGAACGAAACCAAGATTAATAAAATCACCATTGAGGACAAAATCCAACAAATGGAAGCATCGGTGCGCCAACAGTATACCGTTTTGCAGGTGCTTTGTGATACGAATGAGCCCATTGACATTACAGAACAGTTGAATAGGTCGTCGCTTGAGCTAACTGCATCTGTGATAGCCAACAGCGATTTGGTGGTTCGAACGGCTGCTTTACAACACCGGTTTATGCAGGCTGAACTCAAATCGGCCAAGTGGCAGCAATTGCCCACGCTGTCATTTGTGTCAAATTTTGCGTGGCAATACAACAGCAACAGTCGTTTTTTCGACCCCAAGGCCAACCTCGTAAAAAGTAATTATTGGGGATTGCGCCTGAATTGGGATCTGCCAACGAACGTAAATAAACTATCTGCTTATAAGACTGCCCAAATAAATACTCATTTGGCTGATATCTCCCAACAGCATAGTCATTTTCAGAAAAACGCAGAAAATGACCAATTAGAAACAGAATACCGAAAAACGATAAGCCACTACCGAAATCAGCAAAAATTGGTGGCTTTGAAGCAGGAAAACTTTGAAAAAAGTCGAAATCAATACCGGGAAAATATTCTGAGTCTTGATAAACTGCTGATGGCCCATAACGAACTCATTTTACAGGAATCAAGCCTTTTAAATGCCAAAAGCGCCGTGTTGTTTGCAAAATCAAAAATAGAAATCAATAATAGGTACTGAGATGAAAACACTAATCAAAAAAACAATCTCCACCATCATAATCATCTGTTTTGCAATAGTTTACAACACATTTGCGCAACATAGAGATGTAGTTGTTGTTAAAAGAAATCCTAAAAGAAATGTAATTTATGTAAACCCCTCCCCCAACGTAAGAGTTGTCCGGGCGGTTCCGTCTGAAGCCCGTATTATTCATTTCAGAAATGTTCCTTATTACTTTCATGCCGGCTTGTATTACAACTTTATCGGCGGACGATACGTGGTAGTTGCCCCACCCCGGGGTTTGCGCGTGAGTGTGCTTCCATCTCATTATTTCTATTTTCAGGTAAGCGGGATGTCTTACTATTATTTGGAGGGAGTATACTATGCACAGAAAGGGAAAGAATTTGAAGTAACACAGGCTCCTGTCGGAGCACTCGTGCCGAAACTGCCCCATGAAGCCGAAAAAGTTACGATTGAAGGCAAAATTTTCTATGAATTCGACAATACCATTTACAAATGCATCGAAACAAATCAAGGGTTTCAATACGAAGTTGTTGGCGAAAAATAAGCTCATTCGATGAAAAAAAGCCTTCTTATACTGCCGGTCCTACTTGTCTGGTCCTGTTCATCCAGTCAAGACAAAGAAGTACAACCCGCTCGGCGGGATATTACGGAATATGTATTTGCAACAGGTACCCTGCAACCCCACCAACGCTATCATTTGGTCGCTCAAACCGATGGGTATTTGAGTAAAGTAAATTTTAACGAAAATGATACGGTCAGTACGAATCAGGTACTGGCGGTGATTGATAATCAGAGCAATGTGATCAATACCGAAAGTGCGAATGAACAATTAAAAATTGCAGATTATAACCTCACATCAAATGCCCCGTCACTTAAACAGCTGGAAGCAAACATTGACTTTGCCGAAAAAAAACACCTTCAGGACAGGAAACAGCAGGAACGATACAAAACGCTGTTGGAAAGCAATAGCATTGCCCGTGTAGAGTACGAAAGCAGTGAATTGGCGACGCAAAACTCGCTGAGCAATCTCAATGCGCTCAAGGAACAGTATAAAAACCTGAAACAGCAGGCACAACAGCAAATGCTGATTCAGCAAAACAATTACCGACTCAGCAAAACAAATGTATCCTATAATCTGATCAAAGCTTTGGCAGGCGGTACGGTGCTGAAACGCTACAAACAGTTAGGAGATTTTGTCCGCAAAGGCGATGTAATTGCCACCATCGGTGATCCGGCATCAATTATTGCTCAACTGAACGTGGATGAATCAAACATTGCCAAAATTAAATTCGGGCAAAAGGTACTGATCCGCCTCAATACGCACCCCAATGCAAAATATGAAGCCCTGGTAAAAGAAATACTCCCGACTTTTGATGAGGCCACGCAATCATTTATAGGCAGGGCCGTGTTCGTCAAGCCCCTTGATTTCAGCGTGTCGGGTACTCAATTGGAGGCGAATATCGAAATTGCTCAACGTCGAAACGTATTGGTCATTCCGAGAGAATACATGGGCTTTGGTTATAAAGTACAACTGAAAGGAACCAAAGAAAGTAAAATCATCATCCCCGGAATTGTATCAAATGAATATGTTGAAGTGCTTTCGGGGCTTACCGAAAAAGATATTCTCGTACCGCTAAAACCCTAAATCAATGTCCGGGATAAATTCAGAAATAGCCTTTACCTATATTAACACCAACCGCAAACTCACCGCAGTGGCAGCTATGGGAATTTTGCTGGGCATGGCAGTCTATATTTTTATGAACTCCATGATGGCAGGCTTTGGTAAAATGTCCGATGACTCTATTTTTAAAGTTTCGCCTCATATCCGTATCTTCAATGAACAGAAAATCAGTCAACCCATCGCCACAGATACGCATGGGCTGTCTTTGTTGGTCAACCCCAAAATAAGAAATACCCAAAACACGATTCTGAATCCCAACCGCTTAATGGATTTGCTCAAAAGGCAAAAAAATGTAAGCATTGTTACCCCTCAGGTTAGCCAAAATGTATTTTTTAATATGGGTATGAGCCAACTTTCAGTGAGAGCGGTAGGCATTGTACCCATCGAAGCAGAACAAATGTTCAGTATTTCGGAATCGATGGTGGAAGGGAAAATGGAAAACCTGAAACATAACCTCAACGGCATCGTGATCGGCAGTGGAATCTCTGAAAAACTTAGCCTGAAAATCGGGGATAATATCAGCGTTTTGTCTTCTAAATCAGTCAGTCGAATTTTCAAAGTGGTGGGTATTTTTCAACTCAACAACAAAAAAGAAGATGACAGCAAGGCATATATCAATCTGATGGCAGCCCAACAGCTGCTCAAAGAAAACAATGCCTACATTACCGATATCAACGTAAACACCACGGATGCCTACCAAGCCAAATACATTGCCCCACAACTTGCGGCATTGGCAGGTTACAAAGCCGAAGATTGGGAAACCGCGAATGAGACCCTGATGGCGGCATCAAAAATGCGAAAAATCATCATAACGTTTGTTTCCACTACGATCCTGATTATTGCCGGTTTCGGTATTTATAACATCTTAAACATGACCGTAAGCCAAAAAATAAACGACATAGCCATCCTGAAAGCCATGGGTTTCGAAGGGCGGGATGTGATTAGAATCTTTGTTACGCAGGCATTGGTGATTGGTATGATAGGCGTGGTACTGGGCGTTCTGGTGGCATTGCTCATGGTGAATCTGCTGCAAAAAGTGTACATAGGCGGCGATATCGGTTATTTTCCCATTCACTTCGAGCCACTTAAATTCGTTCAGGGCATCGTATTCGGCTTAGTTATTACTTTCCTGGCCGGTTTTATACCCGCTCGCAAAGCGGCAAAAGTTGATCCCGTCAGTATATTCAGAAAATAACATGGAAACGGCACTCAAAACCGAAAATATAGAAAAATACTTTTACGATCCTGTTAGATTTCAGGTTTTGCATCATGTGGGTTTCGAGGTTCGTAAAGGCGAATTTTTGACAATGGCAGGAAAGTCCGGGTGCGGGAAATCTACCCTGCTGTATATTTTATCTACGATGGACACCGATTATTCTGGCAAATTATACATTGACGATCAGCTTGCCACGGGCAAAACGCTTGATGAATTAGCGCGAATTCGAAATGAAAAAATAGGTTTTGTTTTCCAGTTTCATTACCTTTTACAGGAATTTTCCTGCCTCAAAAACGTAATGATTCCTGCCCTTCGATTGGGGAAACGGAGCGTAGAGGAAATTGAACACAAAGCCTATCAAAAACTGGAAATGCTGGGAATGAAGGAGCAGGCGCTGAAACCTGCCAACAAACTTTCGGGTGGCCAACAGCAACGGGTGGCAATTGCCCGGGCGCTCATCAACGACCCGCTGATCATCATGGGAGATGAGCCTACGGGTAACCTCGACAGCAAAAACACCCAAATTGTGTTCGATATTTTTCAGGAATTGGCAAGGACCAACAACCAGACCATCGTGGCGGTGACGCACGATAATGATTTTGCCAAAAAATCAGACCGAACCATTGAAATGCTGGACGGCAGAATAATTAATTAACCCGTACATGGCTCATCGGAAGTTATACATCCAAACCATCATATTAAGTTCGCTGAGCATAGCGTCCATTTACCTGGTGCTCGGTCTGATCCGCAGTACGCAATATGTATGGCTTCTGTTGTTGGTTGATTTTGTCCGCATATTTACTTTTTCGGTGTTTTTTTGGGTCTTCAATTTGGGGTTGTTTTCTTATTTCAGCCAAAAAATGACCCAAAACTGGGCTTACTTCCTTGTAATTTTCATTACCAGTGTCTGCGCGTATTTTGCCATGTTATTTATATCTGATTCGCTGAGTATCATTGCTGAAATAAAAGGCGTAAGACCTGTAGGGATCGGATTCAGAGGGGTTGTTGCCAATTTGTTGATCATTACATTTTTATATTCAACCACCATCTTCAGTAAGTTCAAAGAAATTGAATCAGAGAACGAACGTCTTAAACGGAATCAGTTGGAAAGTCAGCTGTCGCAATTGAAGGCACAATTAAATCCCCATTTTCTTTTTAATTCGTTGAATACGCTGAAAGCAATGGTTGAAGATAAAGACGAGAACAGCGTAGAATATCTTATCAAGCTTTCGGAGGTTTACCGTTATTTTTTGGATAATTCTGAGTCACATTTGGTAACGGTACACGCAGAGCTGAAGATCGCCCAAGCGTATTTTTTTATGTTAAAAAATCGTTTTGAGGATAATATTTCGCTCAAAATCACCCTTTCCCCAAAAGCATCGGAACAAAAAATACCGGCCATGTCGTTACAACTGCTCATCGAAAATGCCGTAAAACATAATGTAATTTCGCGGAGTAAACCCCTGGAGATCTGCATTTATGATTCAGAAGATCAGTTGATTGTAAAAAATAATTTTCAACCCAAACGCAGTGTTGAACGATCTACAAAAATTGGTTTGCAAAACCTTAACAATCGCTCTAAACTATTGTCTCACAAAGAAATAAAAGTGGATAAAACTGACATTTCGTTTATTGTTAACATCCCTTTTGCATGAAAATTGTCATCATCGAAGACGAACCTAAGACGGCCGCCAACCTGGAAAAAATACTGAGATCAATCAACGGTAGGTTCGATATTGCAGAAGTTATTGATTCAGTGGAAACGGGTTTGGAGTATTTTGAAGAAGCGGGCTTTCCCGATTTGATTTTTTCAGATATCCAGATTGCCGATGGATTGAGTTTTGAAATTTTTGATACACACCCCCCTAAGTGTCCCATTATCTTTTGCACGGCTTACGACCAATATGCATTGCAAGCCTTTAAAGTCAACGGAATAGATTATTTATTGAAGCCATTCAGCGAAGCAGACGTTCAAAAATCAATTGAAAAGTATCAGGATTTACGACAATCCGAAGACTCAAATGATACATTAAAGCAGCTTTTTGCTCAACTTCATAAGCCACAAAAACAAAGTGTTTTAGTCAATTATAGAGAGAAAATTATCCCTGTTAACTTTCACCGAATTGCTTACTTCTACTCTTCTCAGCATACAACTGCCATTGGGTTTGAAGGGAAAGAGTTGGGGGTCCATTATACCTTGGATGAACTCGAAAAAATGCTGGACAGTACAAATTTTTACCGCGCCAATCGCCAATATATCATTAACCGTGCTTTTGTACGTGAAATCGAACATTACTTTGCGCGCAAATTAGTGGTCCATTTGACCCAACCCACCCCCGAAACCATTATCATAAGCAAAGCAAAAGCGTCGGAGTTTTTACGATGGATGGAGGGGTAATCCTCAACTATTGCATCTCCCGACATACAAGCAGAGGAATACCTATTTTTGTTTCGCAAACTGGCGTTTGGTTGGCCGACTTCTATCAGAGACTCATTTGATTGCCCGTATTTATCAGATGATTTTCTGCCGAACAGGGCGGATTTTGGTGATTTCAATAAAATACCCAGCTTTTTGGAGAAAGGTATACCTATTTTCAAAATGCTTTAAGTCCACTAGATTTAGAGCATTTTTTATGAGAAGTCTTCGATATGCCTAAAAACAGGGATTAAAGCTTTCCCCTTTTCAGACAAGGTATATTCAATGTGAAGCGGTTTGAGCTTTATGACTGTTTTGGTTAATAGCTGCTGTTCCTCTAATTCCTTCAGTGCTGTAGCAACTGATTGCTTATTGGAGCCTTCCAATTGACGCAGAAGCGTATTGAAGCGAACAGGCTCCGTTACAGCTATCCGTATAATCTGAGGTTTCCACTTCCCTGAAAGTTGTTTTAGCAACGTTTCCGCAGGGCATTTATTTTCATCAATTGAGTGATTTTCCATATCTACGCAGTTAAAGGCCTTACTATCAAAGCCATATTTCGATTGCAAAACGCTAAGCCCTACTGCTTAGTTTCCATTATCGGTCAAAATGTCGATAAAATGAAAAAAGTAGATAGTCATAAAAATTTGACTAATTGACTCAAATTAAGCCAATAGCGAGCTTTGCAGTCATAAAATTAATCGTACCAACTTTTTATGGCTACAATAACTTCACAAACACCAATCGGCTCTCATCGATTGTATGATATTGCCCTTTTAACAGTAAGAATAGGCATTAGCCTAATGATGCTAACTCATGGGCTTCCTAAATTGGAATTGCTGCTATCTGACGGAGGTTCTAAGTTTCCCTCAGTTGGGGGGATGAGTCCTGCTTTAACGCTCGGATTAACTGTCTTCTCCGAGTTCGTATGTTCTCTTTTACTTATTTTTGGCTTATTCACTCGATTTGCATTGGCAGCCTTAGCTTTTACAATGTTCGTAGCGGCTTTGGTGGTACATGCCGCTGATGACTTTTCAGTCAAAGAAATGTCACTCCATTATTTGTTAGTTTATAGTATGCTTTTGCTGACAGGTGGGGGGCGCTTCTCAATAGATCATTGGTGGAAGCTAGAGCGAAATAAAAAATCTATAAATAGCTAAGCTATTGTCCAACAATGAAACAATCCCTATTTCTTATACCCTTTTTGCTCTTGTTTGCAATAGGCTGTAAAGGTCAATCAAATTCAACCATGGAAACGAAAACAAGTAATCCGCTCTTATGTGATATTGAATCAGGAATGTGTGAAATCCCTGATTCTGCTTCTGTTACGCAAAAACAGAATGTTTCACCAAAAACAAAATCGGTCAAAGTTGTCTACTTTACCGACCCTATCTGTTCCTCCTGTTGGGGAATTGAACCGCAATTACGCAAGCTGAAACTCGAATATGGTCACAGTATTGATATTGAATACCGAATGGGTGGCTTACTGCCTGATTGGAGTTATAACAGTGGTGGTATCAGTAAACCATCTGACGTAGCTCACCATTGGGACGAAGTAAGTTTACATTATGATATGCCCATTGACGGAGATGTATGGCTTGAAGATCCTTTAGATTCTTCCTATCCCCCCTCCATTGCGTTTAAAGCGGCTCAATTACAGGATCAACACAAAGCCATTCTCTTTTTGCGGGAAATACGGGAAATGGTTTTTCTGCAAAAAAAGAATATTGCCAAATGGGATCATCTGGCAACTGCCGCTCAAAAAGTGGGTTTGGATTTGAATCGGTTTCAAATCGATTATCAGGGGAAAGCGAAAGAGCTTTTTCAACAGGATTTGGCTTTAGGAAAGCAGTTGGGAGTAAGAGGCTTCCCCACGATGTTCTTTGTAGACGGTGAAGGACATTCGGAGAAAGTATACGGCACAAAACCCTATTCCGCTTATGAAACCGCGCTGCATCAACAATTGCCTACGGTAGCTAAATCCTCAATTAATACCCATTGGAAAAAGCTGTTTTTAAACTATCCTACGATGAGCTCTCGGGAATTTTCAGAACTTTCGGGAATTAGCCGAAATGAAACTGATGCCTATCTTCAAAAGTTAGTCGATTCAGGTCAGCTGAGTAAATCAACATCGAAAAACGGAGTTTTATGGACTCTTAAGTAAAAGTTTATTTCGATTTCCCGTCTCGTAAAACGGGCGTTTGTGTGAGACAGAAGCCAATGCTGCAAATTCTTCCAAATAATCCTTCAAAAGTGCCTCATTTGATTATCTCACGATTCAAGGTATAATTTCTCATTTTACTATGAGTTATTGATACATTTTTAGGTGTTTTAAATTTTGTGGCGTTTTACGAACGGTTGTTTGTAAAAGGTAACAGATACTTCGAGGAGTATGCTCTTGCTGAGGTTACTTGCCAACCGGCAGGTAACCTCACGTAACCTCACGTAACCTCACCTTTTGCGATTTCAGGTAACCATAGGTTACCACCGGGTTACCTAAAGGTTACCATTGGTAACCTGAGGTTACCTGAAGAAATGGCCAGGTTAGGTAACCTGATTTTTGAGTGTAACAGAAAATCTTATGATACCTACAGGTTACCTTATGATACGTATAGGTTACCTAAGGTTTCGGATGCCAGGTAACGTACATTAACATACCTTTTTCTGCCTCCTGTTTTCCTCGTCAGTATTACGTTACCTTACGTATCCTTACATTACAATGGGGATCACCTGTTGCCGCAGTAATGCTAATGCTTCCGCCCCTGCTATGTCTATTTTTCAGGATCAGACAAACGGTTAACATTTTTTAGGACGATACAAGATGTCTTGTCCTAAAATAGATTGACCATCTACACAAGCAGATGGGACACATATTTTTGCTTCGCAAACAGGCACACGAACTACGGATGCGCCAGATGGTTGAAGAAATCAACCTGAACCGATTGACTA
>NZ_QPIW01000035.1 GCF_003339505.1 Runella aurantiaca | reverse complement strand
AGATGAAAAATTTGTAAATGTTGTATTATTCTGTGGTAAGTTAATCAAAAGTTAAAAACCCCAGCAATAGTTAGCTGGGGTTTTTAAAGAAAAACAAAGTCCAAAGTAATTTCCAAGGGAAGCCTATTTCTTTCTATTAAAACTTTAAACCAACACTCACCAAGAAATTGCGCCCGGCCTGCGGGTAGTAGAAATTTTCGGTGGTTTACCTCAAATTATTCAGTATCAGAAATCTCGGTAAAAAGCCTTTTTAGTTCGCTCTCAGCAATATCCGATTGTTCAGATTTATCATAAATTGAAACCAAATACACTTTTTCTGCTACAACTTTAACGCAGGTAATGACGCGAGCACCGGCACGCTTACCTTTCCCTTTTGATTTAATACCAAGACGAATCTTATAAAAGCCGTCGTACATAGATATTCCATAAAAAGCATTCTCTTCCAAAATATCAATCAAGTCATTGATTTCTTGCTTCAATGAAGGGAATTTCTTCTTTAGCCTTTTCGCTTCTCGTTCAAAGTTTTCAATCGTCTCTACCCGATAGCTCATAAGTCTTGTAGAAATTCACGCGCAGAACGACTTTTCATTTTACCCTGCTCCACTAACCGCATTTCTTTTACGCCTTGGCGAATATTGGAGATGACTTGCTCATCTGTATCTTCGTCAGGGAGAATTTCACGCATCTTAACGAAGGATAAATTTTGAAGAAGTTCCTTAAAAAACTTGAGCTTTTTGTCTTCGATTTCAATAAGGAGAGTCGCCATGTCTGTTTTTTTAAGTAAAGGTAATAAGAAATCTCCCTTCCCAAAAATTTCGAACTTTCGAGAAGGTAATACCTAAAACTTCAAACCAACACTCACCAAGAAATTGCGCCCAGCCTGCGGGTAGTAGAAATTTTCGGTGGTAGTCTGACCACCGAAAATGTAGCTATAGGTGTATCCATTGGATTCGTACAACTCGTTGAAAACGTTGTTGGCCAAGGCACTCACCGTGATTTCATTCATCCATTTAGGCTTAATGCGGTAAATCAGCCGAAGGTCATTGGTAAAATACGCATCCAATTTACGGCCTTCGTTGGAAGTATTGTCCAAATATTGCTTCCCTACGTACTTGGTCAACAACGCCACCTCTAGGTTCTTCATGGGTGTGTAAATAAGTTGGCTCCCTACAATCACATTTGGCGAAAGCACAATGTTTGAATTTCCGTGGTTTGTGGTCTGATAACCACCATTTTCGTCGTCGTAATTGACAATGTATTCCGTAAAATTCTTGATTTTATTTTGGCTGAACGTCGCGTTGGCATTCCATTTCCATTGTTTGCTCAACTGCGCCCCAAACTCCAATTCAATTCCCGAACGATAGCTTTCTGGCACGTTGATTTTAATGGAATTTCCCACGTCGTTCAACTGTCCCGATACCACCAATTGGTTCTTGTAATTCATATAGTATCCGCCAACAGACGCCGCTACGCGGCCTTTTTGGAAACGATAGCCAAACTCTAAGTCACGCAATACCTCTGGTTGGGGTTGAATCTGACGCGTAGATTCCGTAAAATCATCGCGGTTTGGTTCGCGGTGCGCCAAGCTGAAAGAGGCAAAAGCAGCGCTACTTTCTGACACCTGATAGGTCAACCCTGCTTTAGGATTGAAAAAAGTATAGTTTACATCATGCGATTGCTGCCGTTGCTGGTTGTCGTCGCCTTTCACAAAATAACCAATTTTTCTGACTTGAGCATCGGCAAACACATTCAGTTTGTCGGTAAGTTGATAATATACTTTACCGTATACATTGAAATCCGTTTTCATTCCAACGTTTTCATAATACCGCTGACGAATGCTGCTATTGCTCGCAAAGCGCGCCCAAATCACCTCCCCAAAGTGGTTACCATCATATTGATTCCACCCTCCGCCGATGTTGGCGGTGAGCTTTTGAAAGCTGTTATAATCCAACGAAAACGTAGTTCCGTAGAAAGAATTATCCAACCACCGACGACGAATCAAATCGCTGCGCGTAATGGTGTCTCCACCCGCAATCACCGCTGGAAGTTTATAGTTACTCAACCTATCGTTGTCGCGGTATTGCTCATAATACCCACGGCCTTTCACCAAAAATCCATTAAGGTTAAACGTCCAGTTTTTGCTGAGTGTATGCGACGAAACCAACTGATAATGGTCTTGCTGATAGTTATCTACTTGGTTATCATACAAATACAGATTATAGGTACGACTATCGGAATTTAAGAGGTTCTGGGCATCACGCTCATTCAGGCCGTTGCGGTCGATGTAAGCCAAAATTCCTTCTCGGTCACCTTTAATTCGCGCCTCGGGAGTTCCTTCCCATGCTTGATACGTTATTTCTTTACCCGAAAACACGTTTAAACGCACCGAGCTTTTCTTCCCAAAATAAGCCCCAGAGACATAAAACGACCCCAAATCCGACTTAGCACGGTCAATGAAGCCATCGGAGGTGATTTTTGATAAACGAGCGTCCAACGTAAATTTATTGTTCAACAAACCCGTACCCGCCATAACGGTATGCTTACGGGTTTTGAAAGAACCCACCGAATTGTTGATTTCGGCGTAGGCTTCTTTTCTAAATTCGTTGGTGTTGATGTTGACCGTAGCCCCAAATGCGGCCGCTCCGTTGGTAGAAGTCCCCACCCCACGCTGAATCTGCACACTGCTAACCGACGAGCTAAAATCGGGCATATTTACCCAAAACGTTCCCTGACTTTCGGCGTCGTTGTACGGAATTCCGTTGATGGTCACGTTGATACGCGTGGCATCCGTACCTCTAATACGCAATCCAGTATACCCAACCCCCGCTCCGGCATCAGAGGTAGTGACAAGTGAGGGCGTAAAATTGAGCAACACGGGCAGGTCTTGCCCTAAATTCTGCTTACTCAATTCAAGTTTTCCGACATTGGTAAACGCCACCCCCGAATTTTGATTAGCCCGGGTAGCGTTGATGACCACTTCGTCGGCCGAGAAAGAACTGCGGACTAATTTAATTTCTACGTTTGAATTCGAACTTTGAAGGGATGCCAGTACTATTTTCTGGCTCTCATAGCCCACGTACGAAAACGCCAGTAAATCAGTGTCTTTAGGAAGATTTTTTAGCGAGAATTCGCCTTTTTCGTTTGTCACTGCTCCCCGAAAACTTCCTGCTCGGATGGTTGCCCCCGGCAGTGGTTTGCCGTCTTCGGCGTCAACGATTTTGCCCGACACAGATAGTTGGGCAAGTGCAGGCACGTACAGCAACACTCCCGTTGCCACGGCCAAAAACCAAGATGTAAACTTTAGCATTTTTAATTCCCTCCGCCGGCATTACCCGGTTCAGGTGGTAAGGGTATAATCTCAGCCCGTCATGTTAGGGCACCCCGTTTTGTAAAAAATTCTGCGCGTCAGAACTGACCGCAAAGGTAAGAGGATAACTTAGAAAAATGCAAATATGTTTTTAGTTCGATGATTTTCGCGTCTTTCTGTTCAACCATTTTTGCTGAATTTTGTACGAAAGCCACGCGCTTGCCGCCCCCGCGACGGCGCCCGCCAAAATATCACTCGGATAATGCACGCCCAAACGCATTCGCGAATACCCAACCGCTCCTGCCCACGCATACGCAGGTACAATGACGTACCATTTACGATAATTGATGGCCAAGGTCGTAGCCGTTGAAAACGCCACCGTGGTATGCCCCGACGGAAATGAATAGTGCGGCTCTTCACCTTCTACCCGCGCCGCAAAAAGCGTAGGATGCTCAATAAAAGGCCTGTCTCTCAAAACAATCCGTTTGGTCACTTGCGTAATACCCGTCCCAATCACAAACCCGCCCAACGCCTGCCAACCCTGCTGTTGCAAGGTCTTATTTTGGGTTGAAAAACCCGCAATCAACAAGCCCGCTGGAAGCGCCAAACTCAACGGCTTGGCCGTGGATGAAATGAACTTTGCCGTACTTACATTGGTCGGTTGGATGGGACCATACACGTCTTGCAGCAGGCGGGTATCTAAATTTTGGGCGCTTATTTTCCACGAAAACAAACACAAAAAGAGAAGGTATTTTTTCACTGACAAAACGATTGTAGGCAAGAAGTTAGGTCAAATATAGTTTTGCTACCGCAATCAACAATACCGAAGCCAAAATATAACGCAATGTTTGCAGATTAAACTTAAAACTTCCCTGATAGGCCCCGATAAACCCACCTACCAAAGCCGCTACTAGCCAAGAAGTTAGCTGCCCATTGGGTTCAAATCCTTTTTGAAACAACCCATACAGCCCCGACATGGAATTAACAAAGATAAACAAAGCCGAGACTGCGGCCGTCTCTTTCACCCGTCCCCAGCCCAGCAACAAAATGACTGGACTCAAAATAATACCCCCGCCAATGCCCAGCATCCCCGACAATAACCCAATGACCGCCCCAATTGCCAAAGCACCCGTCAAAGGAACGGGTTTGTTTTCGGCTTTTTCCACGGGTTGAAAGAGCATCCGCGCAATGGCAATGGCCAAAGCTACAGCCAATAATTTTTTATAAAGTGAATCTGTAATCGGTAGCGTAGCACCAATGTAAGAAAGAGGAATACTTGCAAGGGCAAAAGGCCAGAATAAATTCCACCGAAAATGCCCCGCTCGGTAATATTGAATGAACGCAACAAGGGAAACAAATACGTTGAGAATCAAAGCCGAAGATTTCATCAAAGCCGGCGAAGTACCAAAAATAGCCATCAGCGCCAAATACCCGCTCGCCCCGCCATGCCCAACGGAAGCGTACAAAAAAGCCATGATACCAATCAACAGCGGTTGCCAATACTCTTGCATCATTCAGAAATTCGTTATTCCCTCAAATATATAACGCTTTCTGATTCTTAGCAACCTATGACTCAATCCTACTTTTTGCGGCGTATACGAAAGAGCTTAACCAATGGCTCAACGTAGTCCTGTTGGGAATCAATGGCTACATAATTAATATCGTTTTGACGGGCAAATTGTTCGATTTTTTTTCCCACCTGCGCAAAATCCTCCCGTACCCGTTTGCGAAACCACGGAGATATTGAATGAACGCAACAAGGGAAACAAATACGTTGAGAATCAAAGCCGAAGATTTCATCAAAGCCGGCGAAGTACCAAAAATAGCCATCAGCGCCAAATACCCGCTCGCCCCGCCATGCCCAACGGAAGCGTACAAAAAAGCCATGATACCAATCAACAGCGGTTGCCAATACTCTTGCATCATTCAGAAATTCGTTATTCCCTCAAATATATAACGCTTTCTGATTCTTAGCAACCTATGACTCAATCCTACTTTTTGCGGCGTATACGAAAGAGCTTAACCAATGGCTCAACGTAGTCCTGTTGGGAATCAATGGCTACATAATTAATATCGTTTTGACGGGCAAATTGTTCGATTTTTTTTCCCACCTGCGCAAAATCCTCCCGTACCCGTTTGCGAAACCACGGAGATGAGGCGTTAACCCAAACGGTACGGTTAGATTCAGGATCTACCATCGGAATAATGCCCAAACGCGGCAAATCTGTTTCGCGCTTGTCGAGCAAGTGCACCATGACCAAATCGTGCTTACGCGCCAAGGCCCGCAGATTATGCTCGTAGTTTTTATCAATGAAGTCCGAAATAAAAATCACTACACTGCGGCGTTTGAGTACGTTGAGGGTAAAAAGTATGCCTTCTGCTAAGTTGGTTTTGGAGGAGATAGGTTTGAGTTTGTACAATTCAGTAATTACTTCATAACCGTGTTTCATGCCGTTGGAGGGGCGAATGTATTTTTCTTTTTGGTCCGAAAAACACAGTAAACCCACATGGCTTGCTTCCTGAATCGCCGATAACGCCAACACACCACAGATTTCTTTGGCGGTATCCAATTTTGAATGATTGGCGTGCCCCACTTGCTGAGAGCCGCTCACGTCTAAAATAAAAAAAACCGTTTGCTCCTTCTCTTCCCTGAAAATCTTCACGAACGTTCCGTGGCCTTTGGCCGATACGTTCCAGTCGATGGTACGCACGTCGTCGCCGTATTGGTATTCGCGCAAATCTGCAAACTCTACCCCCGAGCCTTTAAAAACCGACCGAAAGCTCCCGCGCATGTCGGCATTGACGGCTTTTCGAATCCGAATCTCGTACTGACGAATCTTTGTAATAAATTGCTCAATCATGCGTATTTTTGTAGCTCAGTACCTCAAAAATACAAAATTCAGTCATGATACGCCGTACCCTCCTTTATTTTTCCGTCTTTACTTTGTTGCTCTGTGGCTGTCAGGATGAACCAGAAATTCCCGCGGGCACCGTACCCGAAGCCAAAATGGCGCAAATTTTAACCGATATTCATATTATCGAAGCAAGAGTAAGTAGGCTAGGAATGACATCGCTCGATTCTTCTACGATTGTTACTGAGTACATGAAGGCTAAGGTGTTTAAAAAATACGGTGTCGATTCGGCAACTTACAATCGTAGCTATCAATTTTATTCCACCAACCCTGTTTTTATGGAGCGTATTTATAACACTGTGGTGAAAGATTTGGAAATCCGCCAAAAGAAAAAAAATTACAAAGGTTTGTAAGATGACTATTCCAGAAGAACTAAAAAAGGCCATTGTCCAAATGCCGCAAAAAGAAAAAGACAAACTTCTTCTTCGATTGATTGGGAAAGACGACAACCTTGTGCAACGACTTGAATTTGAACTAATTGAAATGGGCGACACTGTTCAGAGCCGTCGCGACGACATCAAACGACGAATTCTGAAAAGCGCCCAAATGACCCACAATACACCTGGCTGGATGATGATGGACATGCGAAATCTGTCGGGGGATATCAGTCAACACCTAAAAATCACCAAGGATAAATACGGTGAAATTGAATTAACCATTTACCTGCTTTTAACCTTTTTTGAACAGCAGTCTTCGCTCCTCCTGATTCATAACAGCAAAAGCGATTCTTGCGCCGAATACATTGCCAAGCGAACCGACAGCGTGCTGAAAAAGCTGGCAAAATTCAACCCAGATTACTACGTAGATTTTGAAAGAGACATGCAGCAACTGCTGAATTATGTGCACAGCCATTGTCCAAAAAACTACGCCCGGCAATTAGATATTCCCAAAAATTGGCCATAAAAAAAGGAGCTTGTGAGATTCACAAGCTCCTTTTTTTATAATTTAACTAAAAGATAATCAAGTCTTTATTAGTCTTCAAGACTATTTCTTCACCGCCATCACCATCTTAATATCAAGCTTGGCTCCTACTGCCAGCACATCTATTAAGTCTTGTACGGAAATACTTTGGTCTACCTGAAGAATGATTGTTTTTTCCTCAACTCCCGCAAAAGTAGATGCTAAAACACTTTCCAGCTGCTCTTTGGGCAATGGCTCACGGTCAAGAAAATAATTTTTTTCTGCATCTACCGAGAGGGTAGTCTGTTTTTTCTGCATTTGTTGGGTAGCCGATGCCTTTGGGAGCATCAACTTAATCACATTGGGGTTCACCATCGTCGAAATAATCAGAAAGAACAACATCAAGAAGAACATGATGTCGTTCAGCGATTGGGTGAACACTTCGGGGGCGAATCTGGCTTTACGGCGGATTTTCATAGTTCAGTCATTTCGGTCATGCATTATCTATCATGAACGACTCGTAATGGGTTTCTGTAAAACGTCAATAAAATCAAACGCTCCTGCCTGAAGTTTTAGCGCAATACGGTCAATCTTCATGTTCAACAAGTGATAGCCCATATACGCAACCAAACCCACAATCAGACCTGCGCCAGAAGTCACCATTTTCTCGTACATCCCGCTCGCAATGGTGCTGATGTCAAAATCATTGGACAACGAAATACTATAGAAGATGTTAATAATCCCTGAGATTGTTCCTACGAAACCCAACATTGGCGCAATACCCGCAATCACCCCAAGGTAGGCAAGGTTGCTTTCCATGCGTGAAATTTCGATATGACTGGCGTTTTCGATGGTACTTTCAATGTCTTTGATGGAATAGCCAATACGCCCAACGGCTTTTTCAAAAATTCGTCCTGCGGCAGAGCGTTGATTACGACACAATGATTCGGCAGACTTGATATTTCCTTGCTGCACAAAATCTTTCATGTTATCAATAAAGCTCTCTTCGAGTTTTCCGTTGGAATTAATGGCCAACCAACGTTCAAAAATCAAAAAAAGCGTCAGGAAGAACATAATCAGGAGGGGAATCATCACCCAGCCTCCTTTTAATAATAAATCGAATAACGAGATTCCTTGGGCAGAAGTAGCAGAGGTAGCTACGGAGTCAACGGCAGTTTGCGCTTGGAGTAAAATCATTACTGGTTTGGTTTTTGCTGTGTCAAAAACGGAATGGATTAAAGGAATATTGTTTATAAGGGCCAAATATACGAATTTCTAACCGTTACGGTCAAAAATACCTATTGAGATACACGACAAGTAGAAACTACATTATAAACGAAAAATGTGCCAACACATTGGTATTTTTCATCGTCTATTGCCTTTTTTATTCAGTACAAAAAAAACACATTAAGGATGAGCGAACCGTCGACCATCAATCAAAAAAACAGGCCGTTTGTTCGTTTTACCGGACATCCTACCCCACACTATCACAAAGAAGAAACTGGTCTACTTAACTCTGTCGACTGCGTTATTTTTGGATTTTACGGCACCGAACTTCATCTTTTATTGCACCGTTTTCCCTACGAGCCCTTGGTTGGGCACTGGGCGCTTTTGGGCGGTTTTGTGCATCCCGAAGAAAGCATCGACGACGCAGCACGCAAAACCGTGGTAAAACTTACGGGCCTTCAGGATGTGTATATGGAGCAGGTATATACGTTTGGAGATGTGTATCGGGTTCCTACCGACCGGGTCATCACTACGTGCTACTACGCCCTCATTGAAGTAGAACCCACCCTCGATCAACTCTCCCACGAATACGGCGCTACTTGGCAACCGATTTCGAAGGTGCTGCAATTAGAATTGGTGTATGACCACTTTATGATGTTTGAGAAAGCACTGGAACAGCTCCGCCGAAAAGTGCGCTATCAACCCATCGGCTTTGAACTTTTGCCCGAAAAATTCACCATGTTGGAGTTGCGAAATCTGTACGAATCCATTTTAGGACGTCCGCTCGATAAGCGTAATTTTAGCAAAAAAATCCTGAACATGAATTTGTTAGTCAAACTTAAAGAAAAGCAAAAAGGCACTTCGCGACGGGGAGCGTACTTTTTTCAGTTTGACGAAAAACGCTACCAAGAGCTGGTTTCCAAAGGATTTTTGTTTGAAATATAAACGCTACCGAAACAGGTTACCCCAATTATCAGACATATCGTTTGTTTTGTCAAAACCCTCAACCCACTCAAGAAAAAGCAGTCGAAACTCCTCGATGGCATCGCGAAGCACTTGCAGATAACGCACGTCTTTAAAACCAAGCATTTTCAAGCCTGAAGTCTGAGCCAGCAGATTGCGCGCATGGATTTTGATTAATACCGCATTTTCCATGCGCAAGCTGTACAAATCTCCCCCTTCTGCCCCCGCAATTTTGGCACAAATGATACTTGCATCTTCAAACAACATACTGCGATAATGAGCGATAAACGCGTCATCGTCGTCAATTAATTCGACGAGCGAATCCACAATATCGAAAATCTCCCGCGCTTTTTTCATAATCGGCAGATTGTCTACCCGCTCATTTTCCCGCTGAAATTCTCGCCTCGATTCTTCCGAATTGAAATCCTCTTCGTTAAATCCAAAATCCTCGTCATCATCATCGTCAAAATTATCCATGTTGGTCATGATTTTATGGGCTGCAATTTCTAAAACTTTTGTTATGGAAGCAAAATGAAAGACTTTTTGTAAATTGAAAGCGTAAACTTTCCAATGCCCACTTTATGAACAAATTTTTCATCAACGTACTGGCCGTATGTATCGGCTTTTCTGCTTTTGGTCAAGAAGTAAAAGAAAACAAAGGTTTTTACCAGTTTCTCACCGACGACCCCAACCAAAAACCATTTTATTCAGACCGTCAGGGAGTTATTGCTTCCAATGGCATGGTCGCTACGGCTCATCCAGAAGCCTCACGAGTGGGAACCGAAATTTTAAAAAAGGGAGGCTCAGCCGCCGATGCGGCCGTGGCCGTTCAGTTTGCACTGGCGGTAGTACACCCTTCAGCGGGCAACATCGGCGGAGGCGGCTTTTTTGTGTATCGTTCCAAAAAAGGCAAAAACTACACCCTTGATTTTCGCGAAAAAGCGCCCATCCAAGGCCACAAAGACATGTATTTGGATGCCCAAGGCAACGTAATTCAAGGATTAAGCATGACGGGCCACCTAGCAAGCGGGGTTCCGGGCTCGGTAGACGGCATGGTACAAATCCACGAAAAATTCTCAAAACTTTCTTGGGCTACCCTACTGCAACCTGCCATTGATTTGGCGGAGAAGGGCGTCATTCTTACCACCAAAGAAGCAACTGGACTCAACCGCATCAAAGGTGATTTGGTAAAAATCAATGCCGATACCACGTATTTTCGGCGCAAGGATGGCCGCGATTGGCAAGCAGGTGATACACTTATTCAGACTGATTTAGGAAAAACACTGCGTCGGATTCAGGAACACGGCCGGGCAGGTTTTTATGAAGGTGAAACGGCGGATTTGCTCGTGGCCGAAATGCAGCGCGGCAAAGGGTTTATTTCGGCCGAAGACTTAAAACAATACCAAGCGGTTTGGCGTAAGCCACTCGTTGGTAAGTACAAAGACTACAAACTCATTACGATGCCGCCCGTTTCGAGTGGTGGCGTGGCTTTATTACAATTGATGAAACTGGTTGAACCTTATCCTCTCAAACGTTGGGGATGGCACTCAGACTCTACCGTTCAAGTTATGATTGAGGCCGAGCGTCGCGTTTATGCCGACCGTGCCAAGTTTTTGGGCGACCCTGATTTTGTGAAAGTACCCATCAAACAACTCATCGCTTCCAACTACCTAAAAAATCGGTGGAAAGATTTTGACTTTGCCAAAGCAAGCGATAGCAAGGCCATCAAAGGCGGCGATATTTCGGGCTATGAAAGCATGGAAACGACGCATTTTTCGATTGTAGACCGCGAAGGCAATGCCGTTTCGGTGACGACAACCCTCAACGGAGGCTACGGCAGCCGCGTGATTGTCAAAGGAGCGGGCTTCTTTATGAACAATGAAATGGACGATTTCAGCATCAAACCGGGCGTTCCCAACATGTTTGGGTTGATTGGCAACAAAGCCAACGCCATTGCTCCCAGCAAACGAATGTTATCCTCCATGACCCCCACGATTCTCGAAAAAGACAAAAAATTATACATGGTTGTCGGAACGCCCGGCGGGTCAACGATCATCACGTCTGTCTTTCAAACCATCCTGAACGTGGTAGAGCACGGCATGACCATGCAACAGGCCGTAAACGCGTATAAGTTTCACCATCAGTGGCTTCCCGATAAAACCACTTTTGAAAACGGTGCTTTTACGGAAGGCGTTCTGCAACGATTGCTCTCAAAATCATACATTCTTGAAATGCAACGCAACACCATCGGACGCATGGACTGCATTTTGGTACTGCCCGACGGTCGTCTCGAAGGTGGCTCTGACCCCCGAGGTGACGATACGAGTGTTGGCTACTAAATCCTTCAAATGCGCCTCCATTATCAAACCTACGGCGATGGCCCACTGCCTCTTTTGGCATTTCACGGCATTGGACAAGACCATCGCTGTTTTTTGCCCTTGGTCAATGTCTTGAAGAAACAGTACACATTTTACCTTTTTGATTTACCATTTCACGGAAAAAGCCCCGCCATGGATACCGAAAAACTGTCTATGGCGGAGTGGCAAGACACCCTAGAGGTCTTTTTGGCCGAAAATCACCTGCAAACTTTTTCGGTTGTCGGGTTCAGCATGGGAGGTAAATTTGCCTTGGCTACACTACAACTATTCCCAAACCAGATTATCTCCTGCTGGCTGTTGGCTCCCGATGGAATTACCGAAAGCCCGTGGTATCGGTTGGCAACGCGATTTTGGCTAACAAAAAAACTCTTTAAATTCGTTGTTGGGAATGTCGAACACTTTAAAAAGTTGGCTTACCCATTTCAGAAATTAGGATTGGTGGAGAAGAGCGCGGTAAAATTTGCCCAGTCTACCCTTGCTACCGCCGCCCAGCGCGAGCGCATTTACCGCTCATGGGTAGGTTTTAGCACTATCCAGCCTGATATTCCCGCATTAGCGAGTATCATTCTCAAATATAAAATTGATTTAAAGCTATTTTTAGGACGGTTTGATGGGGTATTGCCCGCTTCTTATGTGCAGCCTTTAATGAAACGCCTGCCAAATTCAGCGCCAATTATTCTTAAAACGGGGCATCACCGTTTGATTGAAAAAGTAGCGGAGTGGTTTGAACAAAACCCGCCTTTTACGACCGAAAACCCATAATCAATCCAAACTTATCGTTTAACAAATACTCGGGTAAGGCCAATCACAGAGACAATCACTAGAATAATCACTACTACCCGGCTGGTTATATTTTCGTTGGGATTTTCAATCAATTGACGTAATCCTTTTGCTTCAAGTCCGACCCAAACTGCCAACGCCGTACGGGGAATCATGCCTAAAAAACCACCTAAAATGACGTTGGAAAAGCGTATTTTCAATAGCGAGAATACAAGATTGGTCAACGCAAATGGAACAACGGGGGAGAGTTTGGTAAAAAAAACGAATTGTAATTCATCTTTCTGAATACGATTCAGCATCGAAACTACCCGCGGAAAATGTGAAAGATAACGCAGTAGCACCTCACCATTCAAACGTTTGGTAATCTCGTACACGAGGGCAATGGCCGCGAGATTGAGCAAAATCAAGGGAACCAATGCCCACCATCCCAGAAAATACCCAAAAGCAAAAGCCAGCAAAGTAGGCGGAATTAATGCCAATGCACACGCCAAAGCACATACAACGCACACAATTGCCCAATCTTGTAGATTAAAACGCTCAATGAGGGTTTCATTCCTGATAATCCAAGCCCCTAATATCGAACTCGTGATGAAGGGTAATACCGTTAAAAAAAAAGCCGAGAGACTCGGCAGTAAGGGTGTTTTTTGCGTCGACATGGCCCGTAAGCTACTAAAAAATTAAAGGTTAGAAAACACCGGGGCTTCCTAACCTTCAACTTTTATCCTTATTGATTAAGCATAGGTATTCAACATCACTGGCATAACCAGCATCAGAATATCCTCATCATCTTCTTTTTCCAACGGTACGACAAGCCCTGCACGGTTAGGCGCCGACAATTCAAATGACAAAGTACTCGTATCTAAGTTATTCAGCATTTCAATCAAAAACTTGGCGTTGAACCCAATCTCCATTTCATCGCCGTTGTATTCACACAACAAGCGCTCATTGGCTTCATTAGAATAATCTAAATCTTCGGCCGAAATAACAAGTTGGTTTGGTGGCGTGAGTTTTAACCTAATTTGGTGCGTAGTCCGGTTTGAGTAAATCGAAATACGACGCAATGAATTCAGTACCTCACCCCGACTGATGGTCAACACGTTTGGATTATTGGTTGGAATCGCGTTTTCGTAATCAGGAAAGCGCTCGTCAATCAACCGGCAAATCATACGAATATTGGCAAAACTAAAAAAGGCGTTGGCTTGGCTGAATTCGGCTTTGACGGGTACACTCTCAGAGGGGAGCGAAGTTTTCAACAGGTTCAACGCTTTCCGTGGAATAATCATCGTAGTATCGACCAACGACTTAACATCATACCGACGATAGCGGATGAGCCGGTGGCCATCTGTGGCCACAAACGTGGCGTAATCAGCACCGAGCTGCAAAAATACCCCTGTCATCGCAGGACGCAACTCGTCGGTACTGGTCGCAAAGAGCGTATTGGCAATGGCATTTGAAAGGGCATGAGACGATAACTCAACCGAGAATGCCCGATTGACCGAAGGTATCTTTGGAAAGTCTATGGGGTTCTCTCCCGAAAGTTTATAGCGACCATTGTCAGAGATAATTTCAATGCCAAAGGTATCACTGTCTATGTTGAGCGTAATCGGCTGCTCTGGCAAGCCGCGCAGGGTATCTAAAAGCAGTTTGGCGGGAATCGCAATCGCTCCTTTATCAGATGATTCCACTGGCAATTCTGTTACCATCACCGTCTGTAAATCAGATGCTGTAACAGTAAGCAGGTTGTTATCTAGCTGAAACAGAAAATTTTCAAGAATAGGAACAATCGGATTAGTGGAAACGACGCCGTTAATCGCTGCGAGTTGTTTAAGCAAAACCGACGACGATACAGTAAATTTCATAGCTAGGAAAATATTTATTTATTAACAAATTTAGCAAAGATACGGCTAAAGTCAAACTATTTATGCCGGATTGTCCTATCTCTCAGGTAGAAATCTACCAAGACCAGCGCGGCCATGGCTTCCACGATGGGTACTGCTCTTGGCAACACGCACGGGTCGTGCCGTCCCTTACCCTGTACCAAAATTTTCTCCCCTTCACGGTTGATACTTTCTTGCTCTTGCATGATGGTCGCTACGGGCTTAAAAGCCACGTTAAAGAAAATATCTTCGCCGTTGGAAATTCCGCCCTGAATCCCTCCTGAGTGATTGGTACGGGTACGTACTCTGCCGTCCTCGTCGGTATAAAAAGCATCGTTGTGTTCAGAGCCGAGCAATTTCACACCCGCAAAACCACTTCCGTATTCAAATCCTTTGACAGCATTGATACTCAGCATTGCTTTCCCAAGCTCTGCATGAAGTTTATCAAATACGGGTTCGCCCCAGCCTACCGGAACACCTTTGAGTACGCCGCTTACAATACCACCGATAGAGTCACCCTCCTTACGAATAGCGTCAATGTAGTCAAACATTTCTTGCGCCATCACTGGATCGGGACAGCGAACGGCGTTAGAGTCGGTCAGCGATAGGTCAAGTTCGTGATATTCTTTATCCAATTTCAATTTTCCAACCTGCGAAACATACCCCTGCACTGTTACACCGAGGTCAGCAAGTACTAATTTTGCCAAGGCTCCCGCCGCAACCCTGGCCGCCGTTTCGCGGGCTGAACTACGCCCTCCGCCCCGATAATCCCGAACACCGTACTTGGTTTGATAGGTGAAATCCGCGTGCGACGGCCGATATTGGTCGGCAATATGTGAATAATCCTTGCTGCGCTGGTCTTCGTTCCAAATCACCATTGAGATGGGAGTACCCGTTGTTTTTTCTTCAAAAACCCCTGATAAAACCTGAACCGTATCAGCCTCGCGGCGTTGGGTTGTAATGCGCGATTGGCCAGGTTTGCGACGATCTAATTCCTGCTGAATAAATGCCAAATCAAACGTTACGCCCGCAGGGCATCCTTCTACCACTACCCCGATGGCCGCGCCGTGTGATTCGCCGAAGGTGGCTATTTTAAATATTTTTCCGTACGTACTGCTCATTATTTTCTAAACATAAAAATCATTACAATCAACATTATTACAATTAAGATGTTGGCAATATTGCGAATAATGGTCTGGTAATCAACCACTGGTTTCATACTATCCCATTGCTCTATGCCAGTATAAACCGACTCCGCATCCGAAGTCAACAATTGCGTATTCTGAACATTTTCTCCAACAATCGTCAGGTTAAGCGTTGAACGCAGCGTATCATATTTTTGCTTCTGCGGATTAAAATAGACCCAAAATACCAAATTGTTTAACAAAAAACTACCACTTTGTTTTGGAATTACCTGATACTGAAACGTTTTTGCACCAGCAATCCTATTTTTTTGTCGAACTATATTATTTTCTATATCGGGGGGATATACATCAAACAATGCCATATTCGTAAATGTTGGTTCACGAACGGATTGAATATTTCCTTCGCCCACTATGCTGAAATTATACCGATAACTGTTTCCAGTTTTAAGTTGGCTGCTGTTAATTTTTTCTTCTAACCTAAAATTTCCAACGATGACCTGATTTCGCAACGGGTGAGGCGGTAGACTCATTACTTCAATCGTGAGCGGTTTAGAGGTATAGGTTTTTAATTCTATCACATCTTTTCCTTCTTCCGACTTCGTTATCATTTTCATCATCCAGCCTACGGAAGGAAGCCTAATGGATTGGTTATTTAGAGGAAAAAAGGACGCTTGATAAATCCGATACTCCGTAAATCGTTTTCCATTTATGGTTATCGGAATATCAGGAATTTCCTGAATACCGAAATTCTCTTCCCAACAATTGGCGGGTTTGAGGATTTTGAGGATTTTTTCCAGCTGCTTTTCTACTTCGTAGAAATCCATTTCTGCGGCATTGTTTTCAGAAACCAGCAAGGAAAGCCGCAAGTTAAAACCCTGTTGCACATATACCCGCTTTTTATCTACACTAACCGCCAAAAACACTCCTTGTGAAGCCTCTTTTTCCAATTCTGCGCTTATTTCGGCCGATTCTTGTGTGATTTCTTGCGTTTCCTCCTCAGTGGCAGATTCCACCGTCACAGTAGTCCCCTCCGAGCGCAGGATTTGTTTATTTACTAAAATTTCCAGTGAGCCTATTGTAAACGTACCCGTTTTTATCGGGTAATAATTTTGTGAGATAGTATAAGTCACAATGGTTTTACCACCTACTTGATTTGTAAGGCTTGACCGCGAACTTTCCCGTTTTTGAAAATTTTTGATATTGTCAGGGAATGAAATCAATGGCACCTGTTCAAGTCCCGTTACTTTGACTGATATAGTAAAAGGCTCTTGTACGTTAATTTTGGTACCGCTAAATTCAATCTCAAAGGGGTTTTCAGTCACCTGCGATTGAGCTATGGATATAGTCCAAAAAAAAATCAAAAAAAGTATATATCTGTTTTCTTTTTTCATCGTTATATTTAATGCAAAATTAACAGACTCGTACGACATAATACCTACACCCAGTTCGTTAATTTACCAAAGGTCCATCCTCTTATCCATTTCTTTAAAATTATGAATCTACTATGGCGACTATGTTAGAGTTTATTAAGACTGTGCTTGTAAAAGTAAGTTTTGACAAGAAGCTGTTTGAAAAAGAGTTACGCAAAGCATTGAAGGTGCTATTGCCCGAAGATGTAAAACGGCTTAAAACGTGGTGTTACGAACATTTTAATGAAAAATACCACGTTGTATTAAATCAGTATTTCAGTAGACATCAATTGGCCCTTTAGTTTTTAAGCGCCACAAAAAAGCCCCTCGTGATCGACACGAGAGGCTTTTTTTATGCATAATGTTTTTATGCTTTTTTCTTCACTGGAGGCTTAGCTGCGGGTTGAGCAGGCTGCTCGGGTGCTGGCGGGTTCAGGAAGTCATTCGCAACTTTATTACCTGGATCAATTTCCAATAATTTAGTAAACCATTCCTTCGCTTTCGCTTCATCCTTCAGCGTAATCACACTATATGCTCCCAGTACTTGATAAAACAACTTGAAGTTAGCCTTTATAGCATCATCCATGGGGGCTGCCGAAGCAAGCTTGATATAGTTTTCCATGAGCGGAATCGCAATACCATTTGTCATCGCTTCTTCACGTGTATAGGCAAAGTAATTAGCTTTTGCCCGTTGGCCGTGTGCATACAGATAATCTGGCTTACGCTCGATCATTTTTATGTACAATGAATCTGCTGCCAAGAAGTAATTACGCTTTTTCTCACGCAATGCAAGAGAGTCAGGCCCCGAAGCAAACGTTCTGTTGGCAACATTGTACAAAGGCAAAGAGAGGTTTACATAATCCTGCAAGCCAGGTGTTTTTTCACGAGCAATCACCTTCTTATAGTAAACAATCGCTTTTTCATAATCCTTCGCAGCATTGTAGAAAGCAGCGATTTCTTTGTAACCGTTATCGACGGTATCCATTTCTGCCGCTTTCTCCAAATTCGCCACGGCGGCGGCGGTATCGGCTGGAGAAATACGCAACATCGCATTTCCAAGGTAGCGATAATCGTTATCAATCGCTTTTTGTGGCGCCTGTTTCAAAAACTTATTCAAGTTTTCGATGGCTTTTTCGTACTGATTTTCTTTGTAAGCGGCCCATCCCATCATACGATACAATACATCGCTGGTGCGGCCACTGCTCATTACTTTCGCAATTTTCGAGTTTACTTTTGAGAACTCTTCCGCCACGAAGTTAAACTGCGCACTACGCAACACTTCATCATCTGAAGCACACGCCGTAATCTTTTCTATGTAAGCATCCATATAACGTGATGCCTGTTTGTATTGACGAACATAGAAGTATAGCTCAGCGTATTCTTTGTTGGCAGGGGCATAATCAGGGTCAACTTCAATTGCTTTTTTAAAGTTGGTTTGGGCCAATTCATAATTGCGGCCACCCCAATAAATTTTAGCCACTTTAGCAAAAGCTTTTCCTAAGCCTGGCGTAACATTAATGGCATCTTCATAGGCCGATACTGCGGGTCCTGCTTCACCTTTAATATAAAAGGCATCTCCCTTGGCCATGTAAACTTCCTGATTTTTGTCTCCGCCTTTCAGCATCAATGCAATGGCAATATCAGCTAATTCTACCGCCTTGGCTGGGTCAGTGGTCTTGTAGATAGGTTTCATTGAATCTATCACCACATAGCCAGTATACGCTTCGCTGATGCGCTGCAGTACATTTACATTCTTGTTTTTGGTTGCCTTCAGCACTTCGGCAAAAATCGTTTGGGCGCCTGTACGGTCACCTTGGGCCAAAGCAACAGCTCCCATTCCTACCTTATTGAGGTTTTCTTTGCTCTTGGGGTCTGCGGCTAAGCCTTTTTCAAATGCAGCTTTTGCGAGATCAGGCTGCTTGGTGCGGAGGTAGTAGTAGCCTAAGTAGAACTGGTTGTCAGCAGAAGGAGTGGCAGTGGCCAACTTCTCAAATGTTTCTTTCGCCAAGCAAGCCTGGTTGCCGTCCAATTGCTTTAAACCGGTGGCGATGTCTTGAGCAGAAGTCTGACTGTAGACAAACGCACTTGCTGCAAACGCTACCAACCACGATTTGAATCTAATGTTCATCTTTCAGTAGGTTGAAAATGGAGGTGATATAAAAAAAGTTTAAATGACTCAAACAACGGGTAACAAAACTATGAAATTGTTAGATAACCGAAAAATTTTATATTTCTTTCTTTAAAATTACTTCCCGATTAAATGGTTTTGCGGGCCAAAGACCGCACTTTTCAATAACTAAACTCCCCACATCCCGCATAATATAATTGACCAATCCACTCCCTAAGCCCGAATGCATCTCACGACTTATAACGTACACTTTCCGATGCAGCGGGTATCTTCTCCACTTTAAATCATCTTGAAAAGGCTGATAATAATCTTCATTCGTAGGATTTGGTTTCTCAGCCACTCCCATTACGCGCAGCCCTTGCGAAAGTTCGGCCGTAAGTGGCGCCTCTCCGTCGCTTATCCAACTTACCCCAATAAACCCTAAAGCATTAGGGTGTTGCTTTACATATTCTATGACTTTTTTGTTGGACCCTGCCGAAAAAATATTAAGTCCTTTCACATCCGACAGGCCAAATTTTTTCATGATAAAATTAAGATTACTCGAATTGGCATTGTCAAATACAAGCACAATATCCTCCACCTGATTAGCACTTCCAAGCTGTCCCCATGTTTTGACTGTTCCTTTAAATACACCTGATATTTGCTCTAGCGTAATCAGTGTATCGGGATTAGACCGGTTTATTAATAGTGCCACTCCATCCGTGGCAATATGTTGAGGATTGTATTTTATCCCTTTGGACTTAAAAACTTTCTGTTCTTCGGCCGTGAACTCACGGGTCACAAATGCCAGACGAGCGCTGTCTTTTAACATAAAAGCAGCCGCTTGATGTTCAGGGAGGTACCGAACATCAAAATGCGTTTCTGGAAAGGTATGCTCATAAGCCTGATACACCTGATCAAGCATGGGTTGGAGAGACTCATCCGCCGTAATAGTAACCCGGCCATGAGACGTTGAATCTTCTGGCCTCTTGCAGGAAACTACCCAAAGCACAGAAAGTATAAAGAATGAGGTTCTAAACATCTTCATTTTGGTACTGAACATATCCACGATAAAATCGATAACCGCCATACACAACCAGCATTCCCCCAAACAGGTACCTGATTAATCCGGAAGGTAACATCCCAAAAGTAGCAGAGGAGGCCACCAAAAAGAGGCCTCCTCCGAAATATGCCAGCCCTATACTCATCGAAAGTATCGACGAAAGTTGCCGGTAAAATGGTTTACGCTTCATGCTACTTATTCCAATACAAAACTGATTGGTAAGTTGTATTTTACCCGCACGTTACGGCCAGACTGTTTTCCTGGCTTCCATTTAGGCATACCTTTTACAACTCGAATAGCTTCTTCGTCGCAGCCGAATCCCAAACCTTTGAGTACGGCAATATCCTGAATACTACCATCCGTATTTACTACGAATGTTAAAAATACTCTTCCAGATACGTTAGCGCGAGACGCAGCAGCAGGATACTTGATATTTTTACCTAAGTATTGCCCCAGTGCACTTAGTCCTCCTGGAAATTCTGGATTTTGCTCAACCACCTGAAAAACTTGTTCTTCAACAGGAGCGGCTTCCACAACTTTCACCTCTTCTTTTACAGGAGCGGTTTCTTCAGGGGCGATAATTGCCTCTTGGGCATTCTCATCACCTTCCTGTGTTTTGTCAGCAACTACTGCTTTTTCCAGTTCTTCCACCACTGGTGGAGGTGTTTCTTCTGGTACTTCTTCATCTTTCTTCACTTCAGGAGGAAGAAATTTGATGGTAGCCACTTTTGGCACCTCAATTGGCGGAGGTGGCGGCGGAGGTGGCTCGTTAGGGTCGATTGGCGGTGGCGGAATCTTCATCAAGTCAATTTCCGACATGAATTGTTCTTCTTCTTTCTGCGGAATCAGACTGATGAGGGCCGGAGAAAGCATTGCCAATACAAACAGACCGATACCAATAAACATGGATTTGGTCAGCGTTGGACGGTATACTTTTCTCAGGTCATACGCACCATACGCTTTATTGCGGTTCTCAAAGATAATATCGTCGAGAGTTACCGCGGATGCTTTAGTTTCAGCCATTGCGTTTGGTTATTTTTTTAATAAAATAAAATACAATTATTCTGCTTTGTCTCCTAAAAGTTCTTTCTCAGCAGTCGTAAGTGCATCTACGAGGGCGTAACGTTTACTTCTAGTTACTGCCATCTCATCAAGAGCGTCTACCATATTTTTGTAGGTACTGCTCCTCAAAGGTTTGATAACAACTACGAATTGGCTTATGCCTTTTTCATCTTTACCGTGCTCACGGTCTACTTGCGCCTGTGCCTGAAAGATCAAGGTACGCAAATCAGGACCAAAAGAGACTTTTTTCAAGTCTGTTTTGGCTTTGTCATCATCAGCCGCAATCCGATCAAGCGCCCAAACCGTATTATCCTTACCTAAAAATAACGTTAATACTTTTGAGGCTTTAAGAGGTTCGGTATCTTGAGGTTGGTCTTTATTTTGCTTATCAGGCACTGCCAACGACATCGACGAAGGCTTGCTGAGCGTAGTAGCCAAGATGAAGAACGTAATGAGCAGGAAGCCCAAGTCCACCATCGGGGTCATATCTACGCGTGTAGAGGCTTTTTTACTGCGGACTTTCTTATCACCGTGTCCGCCACCACCACCTTGTGCTATTTCTGACATTTCTTAAAAGATTTTAATAGTGGTTTGGTTAATTATTCTGCTTTCCAGCCAGCGGGTGGGGCCTCCGTTCCTGTAATCAAGTTAAACTTGTTGATGTTTTGTGCTTGTAGTGAGCCCATTACATCTTTGAATACAGCAAACTTAGCAACGTTATCACCTTTGATAGCGATACGAAGTTGGGGATTGGCACGGCGTGCTTGGTAAATCCACTTAGCCAACTCATTTTGTGAAGTTGAGTCAGTTGGAATACCAGGTTGTGGCACATCCTTCATTTTATCAGGATTAGTCACGCCTACGTTGAGCCATTGAGGTAAAGAGCGGATTGGAACACCAAAGTTAGCTTGAAGAGAGAATACTTTTTTCTGCTTGTCAGTAAATTGTATCCCTTCCGTTTGGGTGATATTATCCAGCATTGCAAGGCGCGTCTGCTGGTTATCCACTCCAAAATAAACTTTTCCGTCTTTGCCTATGCTAATAATCATAATGTCCTTATCGGGAACTTTGATAGCCGATATAGACGAGGGCGTTTCGATGGTTGCCGCATCTTGTGCCTTGAACTGAGCCGTCAAGATAAAGAAGGTCAGCAGCAGAAAGGCTACGTCACACATCGCCGTCATGTCCATCATCGGATAATTCCGTTTGGGTTTTAGAGCAGGCATATTACTTTCGTTTTAAATTGACAATACAAATGTAGAACACGAACAAATACAAAGCAAATATTTATATATAATTTTTTTATATATAACATTTGCCCTGCCAACTCTTAGTTATGAGCTGAGAAATTTTGCTGGATGCTCAGACCGATTTCGTCAATTTTGTAAGTCAACGTATCAATACGGCTTGTAAAGTAGCTGTACATGATTGTAGCAATAGCCGCAGTACCGATACCGAGGGCCGTGTTTACAAGTGCTTCAGAGATACCTGTTGCAAGAGCGCCAGTATCAGGAGCACCAGTGTTACCCATAGCGGCAAACGCACGAATCATACCCAAAACCGTTCCAAGAAGAGCCGTCAAGGTAGAAACAGACGCCAAGGTTGCGATAATGGTCAAGTTTTTCTCAAGCATAGGCAACTCAAGGCTGGTTGCTTCTTCAACTTCTTTCTGAAGAGCCGCCAATTTTTGATCTTTAGTCAGTTCGGTTTCCGTACGAAGTTCAACGAACTTGTGAAGGGCCGTTTTTACAACGTTACCAACTGAACCTTTTTGTTTGTCACACTCTTTGATAGCCGCTTCAATTTCGTTCTTGTCAAGAAGGCTTTTCACTTTGCGAACAAACTCATCAATTGAACCTGAACCATTGGCACGGCCAAGGATAAAGAAACGCTCAATTGAGAAAACTAATACTGTTAAAAAACAGGTAAACAACAATGGCACGATAGGTCCCCCTTCATATACGATACCGAAATAATCGCCAGATTTTGGTCCTTTCTCGTGGTCTCCATCTACAAAGTGACTAGAGTCACCGCAAATAAACGTGTAAACGAGATAAGCAATAACCAACAATACAGGGATAACCAAAATGGGGTTAAGACCACCAGCTTGTTTTTTGGGAGCGGCCGCTTTGGCCGGTGCGGGAGATGTAGCCTTCTTTTCCATCAGACTTACTTTTAGGGTTTAATTGAAAAATAGTTTAAGTGTTTGCGCTGTAAAGAAAACGAAAATTTTAAACGGTTAATGCTTTAACCAAGAAAATTTTTGTTGGTGATTTCTTAAAATACTTATAAAAAATGCGGTACAAAGCTATAAGATTTCAGAAAAAAAACTGTCAAATCAAGTGTTAGTTTTTTTTATTTTTTTTTAAATCCTTCCCATTTAATCAACCGTTAAATAAGAAAACCTTTCTTCTTAAGGACATTTTACCGATTGCTCTCTCAAACGTAACTGCTGTATTATCAAGCAAAATACTTAGTTTGACAATAATATCAGGTACAATTTCCAAAGCTTATTCCAAAGTAATTGGAAATCATATTTTACTCTATTTAAATTTTCTTCCTCATCGAAAAAACCTAAGAAGTTTCTTTAATCACCTAAGCCAAAGGGAGGCTCAGATGGTTAAAATTAAATAAAAAAATCTGGCAGCAGTTCACTATCATTCACTTCAGTGTACTTGTACTTGTCGAAGTTTGTGACCCCACTCTCACGCAAGACCTCTTCATCAATGAAAAAATTACCTGTACACTCGCGACTGCCTCTGCTCAAAACAGCATAGGCAGCATCAGCCATAATTTCTGGTTTTCGACATCTTTGAATGGATTGCTCTCCTCCCAAAAGATTTCGAACTGCGGCCGTTGCAATGGCGGTTTTAGGCCACAGCGCATTGAAAGCCACACCCTGCTTTCGAAACTCTGACGCCATCCCCAATACGCACATACTCATCCCGAATTTTGCCATCGTATAAGCAACATGAGGAGCAAACCAACGAGCCTCCATGTTGAGCGGTGGTGACAAATTCAGTACATGGGGATTGTCTGCTTTAAGTAGATATGGCAAACAGGCTTTGCTCGTAAGAAATGTACCTCGGGTGTTGATTTGATGCATTAAATCATACCGCTTCATGTCGGTCATTAAGGTGGGGGTCAACTGAATAGCGCTGGCATTATTGACCAGAATATCAATTCCGCCAAAAACCTTTACAGCCTCTTCCACTGCATCATACACCTGTTGTTCTTCTCGAACATTTACGATTAAGGGCAAAGCTTTGCCGCCAGCAGCTTCAATTTCGGCCGCAGCTGTGTAGATGGTTCCCGGTAACTTGGGATGGGGTTCGGTCGTCTTGGCAGCAATGACGACATTGGCTCCCTCCTGCGCCAAACGCAGCCCAATGGCCAATCCGATGCCTCGGCTTGCGCCAGTAATAAAGGCCGTTTTTCCTTGAAAATGGTTCATGTTTTCGTAATTAGAGAGGGTTTTACTGCAATTATGAAAGTACTATTGGCACGATTTATGATTTGAAGTCTAAACAATGTTTACACGAAGGTAAGTGACCTCAATTATAGAAAAAATATAATTCTACATTGAGTCTAAAAATCAAAGTATGAAATTACGCTCAGCATCATATCTGGTTATAATAGCTGTTCTGTTTAGTTACCATACCTCAGCAACCGCGCACGAAAACTGTGATAGTTTAGCCGCGCCCACTATCAGTTGTCAAAAACAAGTCAGTTGTGCAGGGCAACCAGTAGTGTTTAAGGCCACAGGATGCGATGGAACTGTTGAATGGTCAACTAAAAAGACGGGAGTAACCCTCACTGTTTATCCGACTCAAACGACGACCTTCCAAGCGGCTTGCCTAAAGGGAGCTTGTAAAAGCAAAGCATCAAATGAGTTGATTATTACGGTTTCTACTCCCGCTACTCCAGTTGTTGAAGCTACAAAAACCAAGCTTTGTTTCGGTGATTCTGTTAAATTAACCACGAAAGGATGCTCCGGTGAGGTGATTTGGTCTAATGGAATGGTTGGGAAGGAAATTGTTGTTTATCCAGTAGCAACGGCTAAATACACCGCTACATGTCGTACAGAAGGCTGCGTGAGTTGTTTTGCGGATGATGTCATTATTGCGGTTATGGGAGGTGAACCTTTAAGGTTAAAGGCCTCTCAACCCACTATCTGCGAAGGACAAAGCACTATTTTATCGGCTACAGGCAACTGTGCCGGGCAAATAAAATGGTCAACGATGGAAACGGGAAGCGCCATTACGGTCAAACCCAACCATACGACCGAGTACTGGGCCTTTTGCGAAACAGACGGATGCGAGCCCGTCAAAAGCACTCTCATTATCCAAGTTGCCCCCCCCAAACCACCCGTGTTAACATCCACTAAAAGTGCCGTTTGCGTTGGTGAAAGTCTAACAATTACGGCCGAAGGCTGTTTGGGAATCGTCAAATGGAACACGACAATGGAAGGGCAAACCATCACTGTCTCTCCAAACGAAACAACAACTTATTCAGCCGTTTGTGTGCAAGGCACTTGCCAAAGCAATTTTTCTTCTCCTATTATAATATATACCAAAGAGTCCACCCCCACCAAGCCGCAAGCAGTACAGGAATTAAAGAATGAATGCCCTTATACCACCGTTGATTTATCTTCTGCTATTACAGTAAAAGCAGTAACAGGGGTTTACCATGAGGCCCATACTAGCGACTCTCCCGCTTCGCCTTTGGTCGCAGAAGTAGGAGCCATTACAGAAAGCCGTACCTTTTACTTGTTTGCCCGAAACAAGGAAGGTTGTTACAGTGAAGCAACCCCCATTAAAACAATAATCAATGCCTGTCAAAATGCCTTGCCACTTTGCAGTACAAATCCTGCAACGGCTGCGATTGTCAAAGCCGAGCTAACGACAGCAGGCAATTATTCACTGGAAGGCAAAATTGCGGGCATCGCTGCTACTGGTCAATGGAAAACCAACGGCACAGGAGTATTCAATACGATGGTTGGGCTATCGGTGATTTACACTCCATCCCCAGAAGACCGTCAGGCAGGAAAGGTATCTATTCATTTTTCTAGCGACGACCCTGACGGCGAAGGCCCCTGTAAAGCAGGTGTGGATGTAAAGGAATTGGAAATTAAGGCCGCACCTTTGTCTCCCAAAGAAATTATCGGTATCAATAAATTAGTAAAAGGATGGGTACAACTTTCGGCACAACTGTTTGAAATTGAGTACACTATTCAAATTGTCAACATGGGCAACAATGAACTTAAGCAAATTGAACTCATAGACAGTTTAGATACAGTTTTCAAAAATGGCGCAATTATTGTGGGAAAACCAATAGTAAAGGCCGTTGACTTTGTTTCGGCACTTACCATTGACACCGCTTACACAGGGCAAAATGGTCATTACAACCTCTTGGTGCCAGAGTCAGGCTCTTTATTGTCAGGGCAAACCTTGAGTGTAACCCTTAAAGCAGTCATCAATACTACCGATGCAAAAGACAGTTTATTTTATAATACCGCCTATGCAAGGGCACAGGATGTCAATGGAAATTTTTGTACCGACCAATCGACCAACGGAAATTGGCCAGACCTTAATCAAAATGAAGACCCAACCGACGATTCAGTGCCTACCGTTGTGGCGCTAAATACCTTGAAAGATGCAGGACATGACTTATTGCTTCCAGAAGGATTTTCACCCAATTCAGATGGCATCAACGATTTTTTTGTCGTAAAAAAACCAATCGGCCTAACCGCCTTGCTGGAAGTATATAACCGATGGGGCGGTCTGGTTTACCGAAACGAAGATTATAAAAATGATTGGAACGGGGGTATTAATTCCCAAAATAATATCCCTACGGGCACTTATTTTTACGTTATAAGATTAAGTGACGGGCGGGAATTTTCGAAATTTTTAACAATAAACCGCTAAAACCCGTTCGTTAAAACAATATCTCAATTAGCTGATATGCAGGGGACTTAAAAGCATATACCCATGATGATTAAACTTAAATATCTTTGTTTGGCACTACTTTTCTCCGCCGTTACACTGGCACAAACTCCAGCGAGAGAGTCGTTAATACAGCAAGCCAACCGGCACTTTGATACCCAAGCTTATGCCAAAGCAGTAGCTCTATATCAGGAGATACTGACTCAAAATCTAATACCTATTCCGCAGCGCCAACAAGTATTATTGAACTTAGCTTCATCTTACTTCAATCTAGGAGACAACGTTAAGTCGGAAGAATTTTATAAAACCATTCTCAGCGAAGGCTCCCTTAGTGAGTTGCCAGCATCTCACTATCTGAATTTTGCAAAAGCGCTTGCCAATAATGGCAAAATGCAGGAATCCGAAAAATACTACGACCTCTATCAAAGCCGTAAATTGGCCGAAACTCAACAAAATCAGGGCGCAGAAAACTATACCAAGAAGCGCATTACGTATCGTCTCGACTACCTTGCCATCAATACCTCTAACGCCGAGTTCAGTCCCATGTATTATAAAGACGGATTGGTGTTTGTATCGGGCAAAGCCGCTGGTGCCGTTTCTACAGAATCTACCGAAAAAGGATATTTAGATTTATTTTTTGTCAATAAAGAAAGTGAAATCAGAGCCTTGACCACGCTGAATGCTGATGGAACAGAAGCTGAAATAAAAGAGGCACGCCAGGTACCTGCTCCCACTCAACCAAGAAAGCTTGGCAGCGACTCATACACAAAAAGTACCTCCAATGACTCCCGTACCCTTGGCTCTTACAACGGCTATGGTTTGAATGACGAAGCAACTGGAGGGCAAAAATCAACCACAAAATCAGGAAAAGCAGTCCCGTTTAGTAAGGAATTGAATACAAGGTTTCACGAAGGGCCTGTCACGTTTTCGGCCGACGGCTCCCAAATAATTTTTACACGCAATAACTTTAACGAAGGCCAAAAAGGGGTAAGCGACGACAATAATATCAAACTCAAACTATACAGTGCACAGTGGGGAAATGGCGACTGGACGAATGTGCAGGAACTTCCTTTCAACAACAACGATTATTCTACCGCCCATCCTTCCTTGAGCAAGGATGGCTCACTACTGTATTTTGTCTCAGATATGCCCAAAGGAATGGGTGGCAAAGATATTTACGTATCGCGGTATGATAATGGGCAATGGTCAACCCCTATTAATCTTGGAAAAGAGCTAAATACAAAACAGGACGAGGTTTTTCCTTTTGTCGATGCCCGTGGAAATCTGTATTTCTCAACCGCTGGTCGCAAAGGAGGCTATGGTGGCTTGGATTTATACTATGCCGTACTGAGTAAAGACGGCACAAAAGTTATTGAAGTGATTCATTTAGACGCTCCAATCAACTCCAAAGCCGACGATTTTGGACTCATCACTGACGCCGCCCGAACGACAGGTTATTTCAGCAGCAACCGCCGCGAAGGAGATGACGATATTTATCGCTTCACGCGTGAGAGTTCTCTCTATGAATGTCGCGAATTACTTGTACGGGTCTTTGATAACCAAACCCAGCAGCCTCTCGACAGTGCCACCATCACCATTAAATCAAAATCCGAAAGCCCTGAAGCTGATAAACCATTACAGACCGACGCCAACGGTTGGGCTCATTTATGCCTTGCTTCCAACAACGATTTTATCTTTAATATTTCTAAAAATGGTTATTTGGACAACACAATCGGTTTTTCGACCCGCTATTTGACCGATGATAAACCAACACGTTTAGAACTCGGCATGGAGACATTCACACCAAGCAATATTATATCTACGACTACTACCGAAACTGAACCAAAAAAGACACCAATCGGTGACGACATTTCTGAATTAAAACACTCTCGGGTAAGGGGAATCGTACGCACAGAAACCGACCGACAGCCCATCGAGGGGGTCTTGGTCAAGCTAAGAAACGAATGTGATAAAAAAATATACGAATCTATTACTGGCCCCGACGGTCGTTATGACTTTGAGATTGCGGAGGGGTGTGATTATACTTTGATTTATTCTAAAGATACCTACGGAACAAATACGGTTAAAATCAACCGAGTTCCGAAAAAAGCGGTGCCTAAAGTGCTTTCCAAAGATATTGGCCTTTTGAAAAAAGGAGACATTGTCAAACTTGACAATATTTATTACGACCAAGGCAAAGACGGAATTCGTCCAGATGCGGCGCGTGAATTGGAGAAGGTAGTTGCTACCATGAAACGTTATCCTTCCTTGCAAGCTGAAATCCTCTCCCATACCGACAGCCGGGGCGATGCCAACTTTAATCAGGTTCTTTCGCAAAAAAGAGCGCAGGCGGTTGTTGATTACATGGTTTCAAAAGGTGTTAGCCGAAATCGCCTTAAACCCACGGGCATGGGCGAGAGCACTCCTGTCAATGGTTGTGTAGATGGTGTTATTTGTACGGAAGCTGAGTACCAGAGAAATCGACGTACAGAGTTTAAAGTGCTAGAAATCAGATAAATAAATATCTTTAATTAAAAAAGAGGGCCCCCAATCAGGTCCCTCTTTTTCTTTTTTATTGAGCGTAATCCATAAAACGCCTATTTTTGAGGTTTCGGTCCCTGTATTTATTTTTTGCAAAGACCCCAAACCATAAAGACTCAACAATGGGCTTCCGCTCTTTTCTCAGCAAACCGCTCGCAAAATACATTTTTAACAGTGAGCAAAACTGGATGTATAATGCCCCAGCAACCCAAAATCAATGGCGCACAAAATTGGTCTCAACTGCCACAAAAACGGCCTTTGGACGTGATCATTTTTTTAAGGATGTGGCATCATACGAGGATTTTAAGCAGGCCGTTCCCGTTCGGGATTATGAAGACTTAAAAGGGTACATTCAACAGATAATCGACGGTCAGGACAATATCTTATGGCCTGGAAAACCTATCTATTTTGCGAAGACATCGGGCACCACATCAGGCACAAAATACATCCCAATCAGCGAAGATTCTATCTCCAATCATATCAATTCCGCCCGCGACGCGCTGCTCAACTATATTCATGAAACTGGCAAAGGGGCATTTTTAGACAACAAACTCATTTTCTTATCAGGCAGCCCCGTGCTAGATACCAAAGGGAGCGTGCCCACGGGGCGGTTATCGGGTATTTCTAATCATCACGTCCCTGCCTATCTGCGTACCAATCAACTACCAAGCTACGAAACCAACTGCATCGAAGAATGGGAAGAAAAATTGGAACGGATTATTGACGAAACCATTTCGCAGCCCATGTCGCTCATTTCGGGGATTCCTCCGTGGGTACAGATGTACTTTGATCGCATCATTGCCCGAACTGGAAAACCCATCAAAGATGTTTTTCCCGAATTTCAACTCTTCGTTTATGGAGGGGTCAATTTTGAACCTTATCGAGCTAAGCTGTATGAATCTATCGGAAAAAAAATAGACTCTATTGAGATGTATCCTGCCTCCGAAGGTTTTATTGCCTATCAAGATTCCCAGTATGCAGAAGGGCTGTTATTGCTTGCTGATACAGGTATTTTTTACGAGTTTATACCTACGGAAGAGTTTTTCAACGAAAAACCAACACGTTTGTCACTGGAAGAAGTCGAAGTAGGCAAAAACTACGCCCTCATTATCAACAATAACGCAGGCCTTTGGGGCTATTCCATTGGCGACACCGTTAAATTTGTTTCCAAAGACCCCTATCGTCTGTTGGTTACGGGGCGCATCAAGCATTTTATTTCTGCTTTTGGTGAACACGTCATTGGCGAAGAAGTAGAAAAAGCGCTCAAATACGCTATGCAACGACAACCCGAAACCGAAGTCGTTGAGTTTACAGTAGCTCCGATGGTGACTCCGAGTGAGGGACTCCCCTACCATGAATGGCTCATTGAATTTGCCACTCCACCCAACGATATTGAACGTTTTTCGCTCGACATTGACCATCGGCTCGCTGAGTTGAACGTTTATTATGATGACCTCGTGTCGGGCAGCATTTTGCGGCCTTTAAAAATCACAACATTGGCAAAAAATGCCTTCATTGACTACATGCGCTCACAAGGCAAATTAGGGGGGCAAAATAAGGTTCCCCGCTTAGCAAATGACCGAAAAATTGCTGATTTTCTATCCGTAGGCTAACAAAATTTTCTCTAAATCTTCATTGACTAAGCCGTCGTATACGACGGCTTAGCTGTTTTATTCCATCAATTATTTGTTGATTTCTTCTGAATACAAATTTACAAAAAGTACAAGTTTGGTCCGTTTTTTGCTATATATCTTTACCGTTAAATAATTATTTTACTACGATAAAATATAGACCGCTATATTGCAAGTGCCTGATAATCTATTGGTAAATTTTTAGGACATTGAACAATTTTTACGTATCTTTACGTTAATGTAGCTTCACAGCTATTGAAAAGCGAGGTACTTTACCCTTCTTAAAAGGCATACCTAGCAATGTTTCACTAACCAAAAATCGTTTTGAAAAGAAGACAATGTATCATTCTATCAACGCTTTTGTTGTCAAGTTTAGGAGCTGAAGCCGAGGGCTTCAATGAATCCTCATGTATTCGCTTTTGTAATGAGCCACTCCCAGTTTATGAAAGCCAAGTACTCAAGTATTTTCAATCTGCTTTGCTCCACACGGCCAGTATGCCCCTGCATCAAATTAAGCCAAGAGCACAGAAATTTTTTCAGGTCATTGACCCAATTTTAAAACAATATCAAGTTCCACTGGATTTTAAGTACTTGTGTGTAGTAGAAAGTGCGCTCAACCCTAAGGCCATCTCCCACAAAGGAGCCTATGGCTATTGGCAGTTTATGCCCCACACAGCTCGCGCGATGGGCCTCGTCGTTGACGGCCCAAAGGATGAACGCGAAAATCTGGTTAAATCTACCCACGCTGCCTGTCAGTACTTTTTAGACCTTTATCGTCAGCTCGGCTCGTGGTCGTTGGTAGCTGCTGCTTACAATGCTGGTCCTACAAAAGTGCGACGGTATTTGTCAGCGCGTGGCAAAACGAGTTATTACAACCTTCGCATCAGTGCCGAAAATCGCCGTTATCTATACCGGGTTTTGGCCGCCAAGGAGCTTTTTACTCGCCCTGAACTGTATAAGTCGGTGATTAGTGAGGAGATGACTCTCCAAAAATTCATCCGACTACACGGATTGGCACTGGGTTTGATTGCCCCTTTAAAAATAAAAGTAAAGTCTCCTAAGACAAACGAGTTTCTTACCGAAGAAACAACCGCTACCTTGGACGAAGGACTTTTAACAGGTTTTGACGATTTGATTTCGTTATCGTTTAAGCGTAACGGGACTTTCCGTTACACGCCTCCTGAGCCAATCGACGAGTTGGAGTTTGCTCAAAGTACTGACTCTAAAACGAATCTGTACTGGTGGAGAGCGCCCCGAGTTAATACTCGCCGGCGAAACGACCTGAAAGCTTTATTGGCTGAAGCTCGTAGCCGAGTGGCACGTACTCCTCACTTAAACTCCAGTTTAGTTTAGCTAGCACGTTGTATTTCAAACAAAAAGCGTCATCTCGAAAGAGATGACGCTTTTTGTTTGAACCAGAAGTTCTAATTCTACTAAGCTTGCTTAATCAGCTGGATATTGATGTGTAGTTTTACTTCGTCGCTTACCACAATTCCGCCCGCTTCAGTAACAGCCGCCCAGTTTAAACCAAATTCTTTACGGTTGACCTTACCTGCTATTTCAAACCCCACTTTCGTATTACCGTAGAAATCAACCATTTGTCCACCGTACTCGGCAGAAAGGGTTACCGATTTAGTAACGCCCCGCATGGTCAAATCGCCCGTTAAAACGTATTCATCATCACTTTTTTTAGTCAATGAGGTAGATACAAATGAAAGCGTAGGGAAATTTTCGGCATCAAAGAAATCGGCACTTTTAAGGTGGGCATCGCGCTGTTCCATGTTGGTATCAATGCTGTTAACATCGGCACTAAACTTAATAGACGCGCCTTCAAAACTATCTCCGTCAGTTTCGGCAGATGCTTCAAACGACTTAAAGCTCCCCGTTACGGTCGAAATTACTAAGTGCTTTACTTTAAATTGTACTTCTGAGTGTGTTGGGTCAGCTACCCAAGCAGTTTTTAATGTTGCCATTGTTTTATGTAAGTTTTATGTAAATCAAAATTGATGATGCAAATTTATATGTATATACATTAAATGTCAAGACATTTTTTAAATATTTTTTTTGAACAAAAAAAAGTTGCCAGTAAGCGTTTACTTACCAGCAACTTTAGGGAGAAACGACTGCAGCCAGTCACAATTTAAACCATTTCTGTAACGGGGGCTTCGGGGACCACCTCAGCTTCTGTTTGCGGAATATAAGTCTTAAAAAAACTTCTGATTTTTAAATAGAGTACCCCCAAAACCGCTTCCTTAAAAATCTTCGTAGACATTTTCGAAACGCCCTTGGTGCGGTCTGTAAAAATGATCGGCACTTCGGTTATTTTATAGCCATATTTCCACGTATTAAATTTCATCTCAATTTGAAAAGCATAGCCTACAAATCGAATATCGTTTAAACCAATCCCCTGCAACACTTCACGTTTATAGCAAATAAACCCCGCTGTGGGGTCCATAATTTCCATCCCCGTAATGAAACGAACATAGACTCCCGCAAAATAAGACATCAAAACGCGTCCCATTGGCCAGTTGACCACATTTACCCCTTTGATATACCGAGAACCAATCGCTACGTCATTTCCCTCTTTTGCACAAGCTGTATACAAACGCACCAAATCATCAGGATTATGGGAAAAATCAGCATCCATTTCAAACAAATAACGATACCCTTCGCCAAATGCCCACTGAAATCCGTGAATATAAGCCGTACCAAGCCCCTGCTTACCTTTGCGTTCAAGCAAGTGCAATTGGCCCGAATACTCCTGCTGAAGCTCTTTCACTTTCAGCGCAGTACCATCAGGAGAACCATCATCTACAACGAGTATATCAAAAGGAAGAGACAAACTAAATACCTTACGGATAATAGCCTCAATATTTTCAATTTCATTATAGGTAGGGATGACTACAAGATTCTCTTTGAAGATTCCCATATATTTTTTCGTTTTAAATTAATATCAAATCTGTTTAAAAAAGGCATCGAATAAAGACCAAATATCAACATGACAAATATCAGGCCATTTCGTACGTTAAGCATTACTACCCACAACAACTTCATTTCGACCATGCGATGATAGGAGCCTGGGTAAATTGCTATTGTTAAGATAAACGCTGCCCCAAAACAATAAATTATCGTGGGACGTAAAAAAGGGACAATCGGCAAAAACCAGATGAGGTATTGTGGAGAAAATACTTTATTACTTACTAAGAACAAAAGTAACACTACTCCAAAAGCAATCAACAACATCTCCGTAGAAACGCGATTTTGCTTCTGAAAGAAGACGTATATTACGCCCAAAACCAATAAATACGTCATGGCGAATCCCCACGATAGTACTTTCAACAGTGGAATAGTCAGGGGAGTAACCAAATGAATCGCCCCAAAATTAGTGATTGTTTGCAAGGGAGTTCCTCCTATTTTATTCCAAAGCACCAGCCATCCTCCTACCAAACTTTCAAGTTGAATACCTCTTAACTGGTGATATTTTAGGAAAGACCATACATCCTCGCCCGCCCAAAAATACATTCCTACAATTGTAAGTACTGAAATCACTGAAATTCCCCCTAAAAAAAGCGCTAAAAATCGGTATTGCTTATTTACAAAATAATAAAAAACGATTGGCGCTACAAAAATAACTGGGTATAGTTTTGCAAGAATACCAACCGCCAGCCATACGCCAGAAGCGGCTGGCGATTGCTTTACTACATAATAAATGACCAGAATCGTGGAAAACGCCACAAACGCATCATACCTAAATAGAAATATAGGCAAACTGATTACCCATAAAACCCAATAAATCAGCCGTATTTCCTGGACTTTTGGCGCTTCTAAAAATGTATTCGCTATTTTGAAAGCAATCCTCCCTGTATAAAAGCCGAAAACAATATTTTGTAGCGCAAAAAAAACGACAAAGCCATAAAAACCTGTTTCCCCAATTTGACACAACAATTGGGGAAACAGCATGGTAAGAATGGCCAATGGTGGGTATTCCAGCTTAAAATCATGGTAAGGCACTAGCCTGTACACAATTATATTTTTGGAAAGGTCATAGTAGACCTGCAAATCCCCCAAATGCACCGAGAAATTACGAAGGGTTACCACTACCTCAAAACACACAAACAACCCTACAAATACAAGTATATTTTTTCTAAACAGGGCTGAATTCATGCATATTAATTAAGTGGAATCAGTGCGATTTTACAGCATTAATAAAACAACGTACCTTTTCAGGATCGGTGTCCGGATATACTCCGTGGCCTAAGTTAGCAATATATCGCTGATTACCAAAGGCATCCAGCATTTTTCGAACTTCTTTTTCAATTTGACTAAAAGACGAATAAAGCACACAGGGGTCAAGATTTCCCTGTAAGGTCTTGGTAGGAATCAACTGGCGCGACTCCTCAATATCCATGTTCCAGTCCAGCCCTACTACTTCGCAGCTTAATTCGCCGATTTCTTTACGCGCAAAAAAGGCCCCCTTGGCAAACACTGTAACGGGAACTTCGGTGATTGCGTCACAAATTTGTTTGATATAAGGCAACGAATACTCTCGATACTGCGTTGGCGACAAGATTCCCGCCCACGAGTCAAAGATTTGAACCAAATTTGCCCCCGCTGCGATTTGTGCTTTTAAGTACAAAATGGTGCTGTCTGTGATTTTTTGGAGCAATTTATGGGAAAATTCAGGGTCAGCATAAAGGGCTTTTTTGGCCACTGAAAACGTTTTTGAACCTTTGCCTTCCGTCATATAGCAAAAGATGGTAAACGGCGCGCCCGCAAAACCAATCAAAGGCACTCGACCGTTGAGTTCTTTCTTTACAATACGAATGGCCTTCAGCACATACCCTAAATCAGCTTCAGGGTCAGCGATTCGCAATTGGTCTATATCGCCCATTGTTTTCACCACCTTCGGAAACACCGGCCCGCGTTTTTCTTCCATTTCGTAGGGTAAGCCCATCGCTTCGGGCACCACCAAAATATCGGAAAAAATAATCGCCGCATCTACCCCTAGCAAATCTACGGGTTGAATAGTGACTTCGGCGGCCAGTTCTGGCGTAGTAGCAAGTTGAATAAAGCTACCAGCTTTTTCGCGCACGGCACGGTATTCGGCCAATATTCGCCCTGCCTGACGCATCATCCAAACAGGTACACGTTCGGTTTTTTCTCCTCGCGCAGCCCGCAGGAGAAGGTCATTTTGTAATAATTCCATACTGCAAATGTACAAAGAAGCTGGTAGTAGGTTGGTGAGATGGGGAGAAATATCAACAACACTGCCTAAAGAAGTTCGAAAAAATTTAACTGTTATTTTACCAAAAGGTTTTTTGCAACTTCATGACTGACAAACAATGTACGTACGTTGTCAATCAAAACGCTAACTGATTTATCAAAATCGCTGATTTCGTTCACTTTTAGTTGACAACCGAGCGTGAGGCCCGCTTTATCCAAATGCTGCAAAAACGCGGGGGAATGTTCCGATACTCCCGTCATAATTACCGTAGTTCCTTCCACAATTTCTGAGAGTTTACGGTAAATAAAACGGGGCATTTCGCCAGCAGCGTTGGGGATTGGGTCGCCGTGGGGGTCAAACTTGGGATACCCCAAAAAAGCGTCCAGTTTTTCAATCAGGCGCTCCGAGCGTATATGTTCCAGTTCTTCGGCAATCACGTGTACTTCGTCCCAGCCAAACTGAAGTTTTTCGGCCAAAAAAACTTCCCAAAGACGGTGCTTCCGAATGACCAGCAACGCAAGCCGCTCACCTTCTTCGGTCAAGGTGACACCCCGGTATTTTTGATAATTGATCAATCCTTTCTCTGCCAACCGCTTAAGCATGTCTGAAACCGACGCCGCCCGCGTATTGGTACTGTCGGCGAGGGCATTGGTTGAAACACCTTCCTGAGTCCCTATTGACAGGTAAAAGATGGTCTTGAGGTAATTTTCTTCCGTGAATGAATACAAGACTTTACATTTTGTTTCAACAAAAAAACAAAATTTAGCTCACTTTTCTGCACTCAATATTTCAACATCTTTGATAAACCACTGAAATTCAATAAAAAACACTTGGCAACTTTTATTAAAACAAAAAGTTTAGAAACGATAAATAAAAAATTTAGACTAATCTAAAAAAATTATTTGAAACCCCTTATATTTGTATTGCCTATTATTAACAAGCCATAAAAACACCTCGGTGGCACAGCTGTTTTGAGTACTAAAAGCTGTGCCGCCACAAAACGAACAAAAACAATGAAATTAATACTGTCTACCCAAAATATGCCTCTCGACCGCCAATCCCTTTCCGAAACCAACGCGAGCATTGCCGTACACACAAAAGGCAGTTTTTGGAAAAAAATGTCGGCCTATATTGGACCAGGTTTAATGGTTGCCGTTGGATATATGGACCCCGGAAACTGGGCGACCGACATCGCAGGCGGAGCGCGCTTTGGCTATACGCTGTTGTCCGTTATTCTGATATCCAATCTTTTTGCCATGCTTCTGCAACACTTATCGCTCAAGCTGGGCATTGCCACGGGCATGGATTTGGCGCAGGCTTGCCGCGCTTATTTTCCCAAAAAAGTAGCCCTCGTTTTGTGGGCATTGGCCGAAATAGCCATTACAGCCTGTGATTTGGCCGAAGTTTTAGGCTCCGCAATTGCCCTCAATCTGCTATTTCATATCCCATTATCGGTAGGGGTAGTCATTACTACGTTGGATGTATTGCTGATTTTATATTTTCAGAACAAAGGTTTTCGAATTATCGAAAGCATTGTGGGTGGGCTGATTGCCGTTATATTGATGTGTTTTGTGTACGAAGTCATCGTTTCACACCCCGAATGGAGCCAAGTAGCGGGTGGATTGATTCCGCAAAAAGAAGTGATTACCAACCCAGGGATGTTGTACGTAGCCATTGGTATTTTGGGCGCTACAGTCATGCCGCACAACTTATATTTACACTCCAGCATTATCCAAACCCGCGCCTACGCACGCACGGATGAAGGGCGCAAATCGGCCATTCGTTATGCCACTATCGACTCCACGGCGTCGCTCGGCATTGCATTTTTTATTAACGCGGCCATTTTGATTTTGGCAGCGGCTACTTTTCATACCACAGGCAACCAACAAGTAGCCGACATCACCGACGCCCACCACCTCCTCGACCCGCTCTTGGGCAGTCGATGGGCCAGCGTGCTTTTTGCCGTAGCTTTGCTGGCCGCCGGACAAAACGCCACCATCACGGGCACTATGGCGGGGCAGATTGTAATGGAAGGATTTTTGAATCTACAAATGAAACCGTGGCTTCGCCAGCTCATCACGCGGCTGATTGCGATTGTTCCAGCGCTGTTTGTTGCCATCCAATACGGCGAACATGGCACGAGCGAACTGCTTGTTTTCAGTCAAGTAATTCTCTCTATCCAATTGAGCTTTGCCGTGATTCCCCTGATTCTTTTCACCAACAAACGCGACTGGATGGGTCGTTTTGTCAACTCACGTTTACTTTCTACGGTTAGTTGGGTAATTGCTGCCATCATTGTGGTGCTGAATGTATATTTATTGATAGATACTTTCACTTAGCGGTATTTTACCTGAAAAAATACCTGAATTCCGGTATTGTGGCCTACTATATAAACACAGATATTTGCGTTCATAAAATCTGGGCTCCTTTTTTGAAGGGACACTAACATCATTATAATTTTTCCTATTAACAGCCTTTCCACTTTTTTCAATTGTTTTCAGCAGCTTTATGGTGTTGTATTACATTTGAATCACAAAACAAATCGGCCAGTGATGAACTACGCTCATCACTGGCCGATTTGTTTACTCTTTTTTCGCTAAAATCCTTCTTTCTCCTCTTCCTTCTCTTTTTTCTTAGCAGGAACTTTAGCGGGCGTCTGCGCTACTTTTGCCCCTGGCTTGGCTTTCGGGTCAGTCGGCTTGGCCGCCGTTTTCGTATCCTTTGCCGTTGATGTTTTCGGGTCTTTCTTACCCTTGGCAGGAGTTGCTTTATCGGCTACTTTTGTATCGGTTTCCTCCGCTATTTCTTCTTCGGCCTCCGTCTCTTCTACTTTAGGTTCTTTGGTTTTGGCGGGAGCGGCGGCCGCAGTTTTGGTTCCGCCGCTAGGAGCGGCTTTGGTAGGAGTACCCTTGGTTGGTGCCTTGGTATCTTTGGCCAATGTAGGCTTTTTAGGTCTTGGGCGGTACATTGACATGAACCTACTCACAAACATATCGCGCTCTTCTAGCCCGATGGGCAGTACCGTTGACTCCTTTTTATCCCTTGATTTAACCGTAATAAAATCATTCACTTCCTGTACCGACGACACCATCGCCAGTTTTCCTTGCTGCCAGTCAAAGTAATACCAAACATCTTCCGACGACTCAATGTAGATACTCACCTCATCGCCCCGGGCATTTTTACGGATTTCAACCATGCCTTCCAACTCTGCATTTATGTCGGTGTTACCGAGGTTTGACACCCCGATTTTGCCCACACTATAAAACGCATTTTGCGGTGCCGACCACCTCAAATCAACGTTTGATAATACCAACGACGCATTAAATTTGGGCGACGCATCAAACAGCGGCTTATACGCCGCCGCCGTACGCGCAATGTAGCTATCGGTGGCTTTTCGGCCGATTAAGGCGGTCAATTTGGCCCCTAAACGTTCAAAATCAGGCTCTGCAGGGTCGCTGTTTTGTTCGTCAAGATTTGTTTGCACAATATTCTCCGCCGCTTTGGTAATAATCTCCCGATTGGCGGGAAAACTCATCGAAAGCAACGTATTAAAACGATACGAAGTACTGTCAATGTTTGTTTGCACACTTCCCGACGCCAAAATCATCTTTTCTCCTTCTTTCTCGCTCCGTTCGTTAATCAAGTTAAGTTTTCCGAGATAACTGATGGTGCCTTTGACATCGTTGAAGGTGTACGCATTTTCTTCATCCACCAACTCATCCGCTGATTTTGTCTCGGGAATAATTTTAAATAATTTGCTCTTCGCATCAAAACGCAACAACCCTTGCGCCTCAAAAATAGTCTGGTCATTGCGGGCTTCTTTGGGCGATAAAAACGTACTGTATAACCCGTCAGCCCCCGCACGATAGTGCAATCCGACCGAAATCGGCAAATCAGACTCGTTTTTGAGGGAGGGGGTTACTTTCAACGCCACATCTTTGGTCGGTGTTTCTTTGAACGGAATCCACGATGCGACCAAATCGGGTCGTTTCTTTATAATGGGCTTGATGTAGCCGTCAAATTGCAGGTTTGGCTCGGGGGCCAACATCGTCATGCCACCTTTGTACTGCAACCTCGGTCCCACCACAAAATTATCAGCCTCCACAATCTCTGCCCGCGCAACGGTCGAAAATACCTTTGTTTTGCTCTGTGGAACGCGGGTACTAGTTGACGCCGACGCCGTGGTTATCTGACGCAAATCAAAATTGCCCATTTTGACGGGAATGGTGTCATTGGTTACCGTAGCATATAGGTAGGTGGCATCGCCTGAGAATTTTGTGCGGGACACAATCTGAATATTTCCGTTTTTCAGGCGGTGGTATTCATTCAACGTATCAAGGACCAAACGTGCGTTTTTAAACGGTGTCATTTCTCCGTTGCGACGCACCACCACCAAACCCTTGTCAGGCAGCACCTTGGCATCAGCGGCTTTGATAAACGGTACACCTCCGATGTTGAGCGTCATTTTTTCAATCTCATACAATGCCGACGAGCCATTGAAGGTCAAGCCTTCTTGTTCGGGTGCGGTCGCCGTAAATGTCGACGTAGCCACATCGCCTTTCATCGCAATGGTTTTGGCATTAATATTCCATTGCGCGCGGTTGATAGACGTTCGATACGAGGCAAACGGAAAATCCATCGACGTGTTTTCTAACGAATTTTTGTTCGTAGAAATCCCCACCAATCCTTTCACGATGTTGAAATCAATGTCTACATTTTGCCCTAACAACACTGGCCGGGTGGCGTTGGTAGCGGAGATAATTTTATACTGCGACTCGCCCGCCAAAAACCCTTCTTTGTTAAATTTAATGTCCTGAGAAGTAAGCTCGGAGTCGTCGCGACGCAGAAGGCCCTTGCCGTACAATCCCGTAGAGCGCAGCACAATACGTCCGTCTAGCTTGGTGGTAGCGTTATAAAAATTAAAGGTATTTCCCTTGGTAGTCAGCGACATACTATCAGCTTTAGGCATCCAGCGTAGGCTATAATTGCGTAGCTCTACTTTAGGAAAATAGGCTTTGCCAATGGTCGCTTCCTTGATTTCTGCCTCCGCTCCGCTCGCAATCAACGAATCAGACATAAACAGCATGGCTTGGGTCGGAATCCGCGCGCTCAAGTGGGCAATTTCGCCCTGCGAGCGCAGCCCTTGCTTATCCATGACCAGTTCTTTTGTAAACTTGATGGTGGTATTGGACCCGTAGACTTTATAACCAGCCGCAGGAGGTGTGTAATTGAACCCTAATGAATTGTCGGGCATGGAGCGCAGTTGTGCCTGAAACGGCGGGAAAATCCCGCCCGAATTAAAGGTCCCGATAAACACAATGTCCTGCGTACCGAGGCTGTCATAATCCAGTGAAGGAATTTTGAAAAAGACTTTTTTATCGTAGGCTAGCTCTCCCCGATCGGGTTGGTCAAAATAAACCGTCATCCCTTCGGGCACACTCAGACGCGGAAAGACCGAGTTTTTCTTCCCACCCGCTTTATTGCCAGGGTCGTTCAGGTAAATTCTCCCAGATTTTTCGTAGACAATATCCCCGCCAACTTCGGTCGAACTTCCTTTATCGTAGGCTTCTTTGGGAATATACGTAATCTTATCAATTTTGTTCAAGTCCACAAAAAACTTGTCGTAATTAAACATCAAATCGCGCCCATTGAACCTAAAGTTGGCTGACATTAGCAAGCCATTCATCATAAAATCCCGATTCTTATAGACTTTGATTTGCTTATCCGACGGAAACGCCACGATTTTTAGGGAATCACTAATGGTAAATTTATCAACACCCCTAATCGTTAATACATTGTCTTTAAGGTCAATAGAAGCATTGGCAGTGGTACTGTTGGCAGGATAGAGCGACGACACCAAAAAGTTATCAAAGTCGGTTTGTTTGTTATTAGCAAGTACGTACAAAAGCCCTTTGTTGGCCATTCGATACAATCCCGTCTTGGGCTCAATGGCCAAATACCCATCGGCATTCAGCTGACTGAATGCCGTACGCAGCGCCGCCGGGTCACGTTTATAAAACAGTGCGATGTCTTCGGCAAAAAAGGTAGGTGTTTTTTGTTTGGAAATATAGTTGGCCACCATCAGCAGCGGATGAAAACCGTATTGCTCACTCATGGCCCGAAAACGCTCAGACTTGAAAAAACTAAAGGATTCAAAACGAACAGGAACGACATTTTTGCCCGCAATAACCGAAAACTCAATTTCATTTTTCACAAAACTCCAGCGTACCATTTCGGCGTCGATGTACATTTTGTGGTAAGAATCGGTAAAAGAGGTATTTTGATAACCCGTTCGCTCGGCTTTTTGAACCTTTACCAGCCCTTCTGAGTCGTTGTAAGAAAGTCGAATGGCGGGGTGATACAAAGAATCTTTATCGCCCAAATAAGTTGCAAAACTTGCCAACGGCGACGTAATGAGGGAGTCGGCAAATTCAAACCGACGGCTCGTTGATTTAAACGCTATTTTGTTGCCGTTGCTGATAATCAGCGTTGAAGGCTCCTGACTTAGCGAACCGCTCGATAGTTTCAAACCTACCAACGACACACCGCCTTTATAGCGCATATTTTTGCTCAACCCCTTCAATTGGGCATCATTCTGATAGGAGACAAACCGTGGATATGGCGAGGGCTGCCCCTTGGGCCGCCGCTTGCTTTCGTACTCAAAAAGTCCATCAACGGGTTGGGCGAGCTTGGCCGTATAGTTCAGCTTAGCGTCATCGGTAATGATTTTTGGTAAGCCTACGTTAAAACTATACCCACCAAATGTAACGTAGACATCGGGCGTACCCGCCATCTCCCAGGTCATTTTCCCGCCTTTTCCGAGCCAAATTCCTTCTTTGACCGCCAACTGCCCGTTGGTTTGGGTGATAGGAACGGAGTCATTGGCGGTGGTCATGACCAAGTTTACGTTTTTGAATTCAACAAGCGCTCCCATCACGGTGGGCAAAGGCTTTTTTTCGTAAGCGGTGGCGCTGCTGAGCAACCCCGTCGAATCGGCAGTCACACTTCCCCATCCGTCATTGGCGGCGGCAGGTTTGGTCGAGTCGGTGGCTTTGGCGGCATCGGCAGCCGCATCCACAAAGCGAAAGCTGAACGTGCCCTCGAAGGCAAACAAACGGTTAAAATTTGAGAGATAAATCAGGCGATTTTCAAACAGGTTTCGTGCCGTTTCGAAATATTTAAGCGCGCTTTTGGTATCGTAGGTTTCCACCACTTGCGTGGCCACGGTCAGGTAATTATCAACTTCGGCGGGGTTGGCGTAGGTGCCGTTAAAGGCCGCGTTGATACCGCTAAAAAACTGCTCAAAATGCGGCATGGCGGGTTTGTAGCCCTTGGCCACCATGCGCCGCGAGAGCGCAACGATACTTTTTTGGTGGTTTTGCGTCAAACGACTGTCTAACCACAGTGTTTCTAGGTTCTTAGCTGCTTTGACATACGCTGGACTCCCACTCATCGCCATCATTTTTTGCGCATCGGCAATGAACTGCGCGGGGTCTTCTGAGAGCTTTACAACTTGGGCTTGTGTGTTTAAACCCAACAGGATAAGAACAAATAGTATAAGTAATGAGAATGGTTTCATAGACAGGTTTTTAAAACAAACTCTTAAGGGTAATATTGAAATCACTTAGCTCCACTATGTGGACACGCACATGCTCATAAACACAACGTAATTTGAAGAAAATAAACCATTTAATATAACTCAATTTAAGGCCTTTTTATTTTGAATCAACGCCCATGTCTGAAGATTTTCTGTATTTCCTGTGGCAATTTCAATATTTCCAAAAAACCAACCTGCAAACCGTTACGGGTGAGGCGCTTCAGATTTTGGCCGTGGGGCTACGCAATACCAATGCAGGGCCCGATTTTCTGAATGGGCGGGTGCTCATCGACGGATTGGAATGGGTGGGTAACGTCGAAATGCACCTGCGAAGCTCCGATTGGCACCGGCATACCCACACGCACGACCGCGCCTACGACAGCGTGATATTGCACGTGGTCTGGGAAAACGACGCCGTCATTGCCCGCCCCGATGGTTCGTTGGTGCCTACACTCGCGCTCAAACCGCTGACTGCCTTGGTGTTACTTCAAAAATACCATTCGCTCATCGACAACCACGAGGTGATTCCGTGCGCTGGTCAATTTGAACACGTACCCGAACTCCAAAAACGCTCCATGCTCGACCGCGCACTCCTGCAACGCCTCCAACGCAAGGCCGCCACGGTGCATGAAATGCTGGTGCGAAATCAGCAAGATTGGGAAGAAACGACCTATCAGTTGTTGGCCCAAAACTTTGGCTTTAAAATCAACGCCGAACCGATGCTTAGATTGGCGCAGGGACTCCCCCTCAAAGTCCTGCAAAAGCACCGCGACAATCATACCCAACTAGAAGCAATGCTGTTGGGCCAATCGGGGCTGCTCTCCAACGCGCAAGGTTCTGACGATTATTCCCATACGCTAGAACGTGAATATACTTTTTTATCGGCCAAGTATGGCCTGAATTCCCACCAACTCCGCCTACATGAATGGAAATTTTTACGTCTGCGTCCCGCCAATTTTCCAACGGTGCGACTTGCCCAATTGGCCACCCTGATTCAGCAGCAAACAAGCTTTTTTTCGTTATTCATTCATGCCGAAAATGTTGAACAATTGAGTCGGTTGCTACGCGTTGAGCAATCGGTTTATTGGCAAAAACATTATTTATTTCAGAAAGAGGCGTCGGCAAAAGTAGCCCTATTGGGCAAATCATCGGTTGAAAATATCGTCATTAATACCGTCATTCCGCTTTTAGTGGCTTATTCGGAAGCCCGCGACAATCGCGTTTTTTTGGATAAAGCGATGGACTTTTTAGAGCAACTCCCTACCGAAAAAAACCACATAACAGAGATATGGGCCGCGTTGGGACAAACCACGAAGACGGCATTTGATTCGCAAGGTGTTATTGAAATTTATACGCATTTTTGCCAACCCAAACAGTGTTTAAATTGCACGATTGGCACATCCCTTCTGCGTCACACCTAACCGTTTGATAATTACTTTTGACGCGAAGAAACGATAATGTCTGCTTTTTTGTATTTTTATAAGTTCTTAACGCTTCCACAACCCCGTATGTATCGTCAAGTTTTATCTGCTTCTTCAGTAAGCCTTTTGTTGGTCGCTTTGTTGGCTTTCCGAGGCGACAATGAATTCGTTTCTTCCTTCCAAAAAATCAACGAAGATGTCCTTAAAAACAGCCGAGCGTACGAAACTTTAGGCAATGCGGTATCTACCATCGGCCACCGACTGACGGGCAGTGTCAACGGTGCCAAAGCGGAGCAATATGCTTTTAATCTGTTCAAAAAGTACGGCTATACAGATGTAAAATACCAACCGTTTGAAGTAGAATCATGGATGCGCGATACCGTTACGCTGGAAGTTGTCCCCAATAAAAGCGATAATTTTCGAAGTGTACCCGTGGTGGCCTTGGCGCACTCGCCCGTGCAGGCGCGGGTCAATGGTGCCATTGTTGATGTTGGCAACGGCTTAGAAGAAGACTTTGAGGCTGTAAAAGAGCAGATTAAAGGCAATATCGCGATGGCAAACATCGGCTTGGTCAACGGGAAACCCGGTCAAAAGAATCTACACCGCTCCGAAAAAACAGCCTTAGCCATTCAATACGGTGCTACGGCGATTATCACGGTCAATCAAGTTCCTGGTAATGTACTGCTGACGGGAACCGCTTCTGTGACTGGCTCGCTGATTTCCATTCCTGCCGTGAATATTTCGAAAGAAAGCGGCGAAGAAATCAGAAATTGGATAAAAGTAGACACGGATTTGCACGCCATTGTGGATATGCGCAACGTCAGTAAAAAAATCAAAGCCCGCAACATCATTGCCACTTTGCCCGGAAAAACCGACGAGCGTATCATCATCGGAGGACATCTGGATTCGTGGGATTTGGCCACGGGTGCCACCGATAACGGTCTTGGTTCTTTTACCATTATGGACATAGCCCGTGCCTTTAAAGCCCTTAAATTAAAACCAAAACGAACCATTGATTTTGTACTTTTCATGGGTGAAGAGCAAGGATTATTGGGCTCGCGTCAGGTGGTGAAAGAACTCGTAAAAAATAAGCAGATTGACAAGGTAAAATTCATGATGAACCTCGACATGACCAACAATGTACAGGGCATGAACGTAGGTGGGCGCGATGAGTTGGTTCCTTTTTTTCAAGCCGTTGGCGAACAAATAAAGAAAGTAGACGCAAACTTTGCCAACTTGGTCGGCAGTCGTGCGGCACTGCATTCGGACCATCAGCCTTTTATGTTAGAGGGGATTCCTACGGGCGCACCTGCGGGTCGTTTAGCACCTAATGTATTCGGCTGTTACCACGCCGACTGCGACAACTTCAACCTTGTCAATCGGGAAGAAATGACCAATGGTGTGCGTTTTTCGGCCATGTTGCTCTACGCACTCGCCAACGCCGATGCTCTTCCTGCCAAAAAATTGGACAGCAACAAAACCCGCGATTTACTCGTAGCCCAAGGCCTTAAAAAAGAATTGATTTTGGGAAAAGACTGGAAATGGAACGATAATTAACATCATTTATTTACGGGACGCTCTAATGACGTCCCGTAAATAACCTCAATCTACTTTCACTTTTCCTCCTCCCGAATAGCTTCTGAAATCTCCTGAATACATCGCATCCGCCGAAACGGGGCCGAGTGTGAATGTACCTTTGGTAATCACACGCACCATGTAATAAAACGTCTTCGGCGTGTTATCGGCAGTAGTGTAATAATTGATGCGGTCGTCGCGAATATCGAAATGATTTGGGATGCTCGGCGCTTTAATCCATGGCATATCGCGCGGCTCGGTTAGGCGTGGATTTTCAATTTCAAAGGCTGCGGGAAGCAAATCCGTTAACACCACATTTTCCACGGGCGAGCCATCGGTACTTGTCAGCGTGATTTTCACCACCACTAAATCATTTTGACGAAACGTACTCAATGGCTGACCGTTGCGGCTCAAAAACTGCTTGCGTACCCGCAACCCTGCATCCTCTTCTACATACGCACCCGTAGCATTCAGCCCTTCGCTTTGCGCAAACCAATAAAGGGAACCTTTGCCGGAGGCTGTAATTTGCAATTTACGGTTTGCGATTTGTGATTGTAATACCAAATCTTTCCCATCAAATGCCGCCAACTGCTTACTGCCTACCGCTAACTTAGCCGTTACCGTCGAGCCAGCATTTTTCTTAGCCAATTTACCCAAGGCTAAAAAGGAAAACGCCGCTTCTTGCGTGTTGAGGTACGCGGTGGAATTCAGGGCTTGCGACAATCGACGCGCCAACGTAGGAATTTGAAGATTACTGGCATCTGTTTCAATCAGCGTATTTAGCGTCAACGCTAAATTTCGAATAGGCGACGCAAAACTACCGCTCAATTGACGCGCTGAGCGGGTTTCGGCCAAAGCAGTTGGCAATAAAGCAACGTAACTGCGTTCATCCCCAATCTGCTTAAAAGCCGCCGCCAGCAAATAGCGCGTATCTGAAGTCAGCAACTGTTGATTTTGTTTGTAATAATTCATAGAGGCGCGATTGGCTTTTCCGCCCAGCGCCAAGGCATATAGCGAGTACAGCGACGAACGGCTCGCAATCGTCACCTGCGTATAGCCACTTGCTTCGTCGTAGGTGTAGTCATACTCGGTAGCGGGTGAGCCTGTTTTTACGGTCAAATAATCCAACATGCGCCCCAAAGCCGATTGATTGATTTCGAATCCTGCGCGTTGAGCTTCGATAAGAAAATGAGTAGCGTAGGCCGTTCCCCAAGAAGACTCTTCGGTGCTGGCGGGCCAGTAGCTCACCGCACCGCTCGGCAACTGCATACTTTCTATTTTTTGAATGGCCGCCTGTACGTTGAAAGTGGGATTAAAATCACTCTCTCCGCTTTTAACCACGTAGGTCTTTGGCGCAATCGACTTGGCGATGTCGGCAAAATACAGTTGAGGGAATGCCTTGGAGATTGTCTGCTCAATACAACCGTGTGGATAGCCCAACAGATAATCCAAGGCTTTGGCATATTGCACCATCGGCGAGCGGCTCACCACCAATTTACTGCTGACCGTTGAAGGAATAAAACCATTTCCACTTAAATCAACAGTTCCTGCACTCCCACCAGCAATCACGCCTGATTGTGATGTTTTAAGCAATGAAGTGGCAGGACGTATGGTTAATTCCGTCTTCTCTACAAACTTTTCTTTGCCGTTGTTGACCGTCACAGTCACACTACCCGTGCCCATTGCTTGTGCAGCTTTTACCACAAATGAAGTACGACTTTCTTTTTCGGGTGCAATGCTCAGCGTTTGACTTTTGGCTTGCAGATTCTGAAGCTGACCGTTTACACTCAGGCTTACCTGCACGTTGGCCGCCGTTTTTTCAGTATTGGTTACGTTGACGGGAACAATAAGTTCATCATCTGGACTCAAAAAGCGCGGCAAAGCAGTACTAATCACGATGGGGTCTGCCACTTTCATGTTTTTGTTGCCCGAACCAAAACCATTGTCTTTATAGGCCACGGCCATGATGCGTAAGTCGCCCGAAAATTGGGGAATATCGACTTCAAATTCAGCTTCCCCGTCCATGCCAGCGTCCAGTTGCCCAGACCAATAAGCCACCAAGTTGACCCGTCCGTTGGAGAGCGGATTGATGCGTTTTTCTAAATCATAACCATCTCCCCCCACGCTGCTGGTGGAAGCCAGTGAAAGTTCGGGAAACAGAAATGGGTACAAATCGTGGCTATTGACCTCCAAGGCACGTTTTTGGTAAAAGAACCCATGAATATCTGGCGTTTGAAAATTCTTGATTTGTAAAATCCCTTCATCCACCACCGCCACGGTCACCTGCGCATTGCGGGCCGTTTTGATACGAATCTTTTGCTTGGTTTTAGAACGAGACTTTTCTACGGCAACAATCTCCACAGGTAATTTCGTATCTTCATCTTCGACTTTGACCGAGGCAAACCCGTGCGCCACGGTCAACGGCAAGTTAGAGTTGTCCAACGGTCGAATCAAAGTTGCGGAAATAAAGACATTCGGCAAATGATTGCTGCCCACTGAGAAGCTGAATTCGGCAGATTTGTTATCGGTCGTTAAATAGGTGTGTTCCAGTATTTTATTGCGCTCGACCGTAACCAATAATTTACCCACAAACGGTGTTTTGAACAAAACCGTGGCTTTGTCACCTACTTTATAACTTGGTTTGTCAAACTCCATCAGCACTTCGCCTTCATTGCTCACTTCAAACGACGAGGCCGAAGTACTTCCCCACCCGTATGCGTAAAAATTGACCACCGAATACCCCGCGACTGGTGTCCCCACCGCCCCACTCGTACGCCGTATCCGCACTTCATATTCGCCCGACACCGTAGGCACATAACGCACTTCTGCCAAACCGTTTTTAAAATTCACGACGTTGGAATACACCACTTTTTCGCGCTTTTTGGAAGAATAACGCAATTGATCATTTTGTTTTTCCACGACCGTCTGGTAGTCCATGCGAATCACCTCTACCTGCGCCTGCACCGTTGCTTTGGGCTTGCCGTCTTTATCGACCGCCACCAACCCAATAGGTACGGGCGCATTGAGCCCCACGTAGTTATCGGCCATTTTTACCCCGTAAAATACCTCCTGCGTAAACACATCAAAGCGCTTGAGACGATTGACAGGGCGGCCCGTTTCGTCAAAAACAGTCACGTAAATTTTTCCTTCCAACACCCCCAAATCCTTGTATTCGACAGGGAGCGGAAATGCTTCTTTCGCTAATCCATTATCATCGGTCACGCCTTGTCGCAGTACATTTTCAAATTTTGTAGCAGTACCATCGGGCATATCAAAAATGTACTCTTTGTAGTTGGCGGCAAAAAAAGCTTTGCGCTTGAGCGAAAACTCCATTTCATAGTTGCGCCCCGACGCGGGCGGTCCAAACAGGTTGAGCGCAGTCGCGTTGAGCGTAATGGTTTGACCCGTTCGGTAAAATTCCTGATTGGTTTTGGCGTCTACCTTGATGCGGTCGGGCATAAACTCCTCAATATTCAGCTTTTTAGAAGCCAGCAACACATCGTTTGCGTTGTATATTTCCACGCTGTAGCCACCCGTCACGGCGGCTTTGTCGAGCGCTAAAGAAGTTTCTACCGCACCTTCACCGTTGGTCGTTACGCGATAAGTTTTGAGTTCTTTTCCGTTGGGTAGCAGCACTTTAATTTTCAACGGCACCTCCCCTACACTTTTCCAGTTTTGCTGTCGCACCACGGTATTGAAGTGAATCGTCTCGCCAGGGCGATAAATATCGCGGTCGCCGTAGATAAAAGCTTCAAAACCCGAATTATTGTCGCGCTTGCCCTCCACTTCAAAGCGAGAAGTTTCAACCTGCGTATCTTCCAGAAGGAGATAATTAAAATCAGCATCGCGACTTTGGGCTTCACCGCTGTGGGCCACGACCATCGCGATGGAAAAATTCGGGGCTTTTTCCGATAGTTTTTCAAACTTAACCACGCCTTTGTTGTCGGTCTTTCCTGTCAACACCGTTTGGTTATTAGAAGAAATAAGGCTAATTTCTAACTTATCTAGTGGCTCGGCGGTTTTGATGGAATTGGCAAACACCCACAATTCATCTTTGCCCTGCTTCGCAATCAATCCAATATCCGACAACGAAACCAATTTATTCGCGCGTTGGTATTGCTCATCTTTCGACTGGACGGTTACCAAATAAATTCCACGAAAAGCATTGGGCGCATCTGGCAAGCCCAGATTAAGCGCCGAAACGCCTTTTACTTTGGGGAGGTTATCGGTCTCAACGGTCTTATCCACCACAAGGTCGCTGTAAGATTGGTTGTCATCTTCCTGATAGTTATACGCGCCTGTAGGTCCCCAATTGTCGTCGCCGCCCAAATAGCCGTACTCTTCGTAGCGGTTATTTCTGAGGTACTGCAAAATGTTATTTTCATATATCTTGGCGATTTTCACCTGCACTTTAGGCACGTTCACAATCTGAACCCCAACGTTACGCGCGCCTTTGGAAGAAAGATACACGGCTTTTTTATTGACAAAGCCAATGCTCGCGGGCATCAAGCCAAAAAACAAATCTTTACTGACCGCTTCTTCCAGATTCGCACCCAAAACGCCTTTCACTTGGTCGGTGAGGGTCAGTACGTACGTATCCGTTTCGTTAAAATCTCCCCGAATGACAAAACCGTTTTCGGTCAGTTCTGCCTTGGTCTGCACGGCGGGCTGAATGGTATAAAAAGTCGACAAATCTACATTTTGAAGTTCCTGCGTGGTCACGACACGCACCATGCCCCGGTTGTTCTCAAAACCCGTTTTTACCTCTTTTACTTCGAGGGTCGTGGCGGACGGAATCGTGCTAGAGAGCGCAATATTTTCTTTGCTTACATAGGCGGTATTGGGCACTTTCAAGCCTTTTTCGACCGAAAGTTCCAGCGGTTGCTCGTTTTTATCAGCGGCGGCATCGTTCAACGAAACCGTAACGGCCTCAGATGTTTGCGATTGAATAATGGAGGAGTTAAGTGCTTTCTCCTCACTTTTCACTTTCAACTTTCCGCCCACGTCGCTCCCATTAACAGCATAATTAAAATGCAGTTTGGCTTTGGCCAATGCTTTTCCCGTTTCGCGCGATTTGGTCCAGTAGGTTTCGGCGTCGGTAAGTTGGAGGTAAGGTGTATGAAATTCTATTTCTTCGCCCGATACGTCATATCGTTTTTCAATGGTTTTCTTTGCCAGCTCTTTGCTCAGCTCGGCGCGGTATTCGGTGGCGGGCTCAAAGCCGCTTGCGGGCGAAAAAATCAGTTCGTTGGGCGCGGTCCACTTAAATTTCCCCGCCACGGCAGGGATAAATTCCACAAATTTGGTCGACTCCCAACTGTTCAGTTCCGACTCAGAAACAATGTCTTTGTTGAAAGTAAAAACCAGATTTTGAGCCAGGTTGATCTCATCATCAAAATTTCGCCCCACCACCCGAAGTTCGTTGAGTTTTCCACATTGTGTGAGGAAAAGTGTGGAAAAGAGAAGTGTAAAAAGGGAAAGACGAACGAATTTGATTTTAGGACGATAAGTATCTTTGTCATTCTGAAAGAAAGTGTTTTCAGACCCTTTCAGGGGGACAAAACAGGCTTGGAAGCGACTGCTAAACAGGGAGCACATTAGGGTGAGAGGTTTAGAATTTAAGCGTATTAACGCTAAAAGTACGGGAAATTGTTATCACAAAACAACAAAAGAATTTCCCATTTATTTGGCGGTCTGTAAAGGAAATTTTAACACAGCGTTGTGGGCAGGCCACCAGTATTTTTCTGACGTCAGGATCGAAAAATTTGATAATTTTGTAGAAAAATCAACAGAGATGGCAACCGACCAATTATTATTGAAAGAGTTTAACAAATTGCCCGCTTCTTTACAGCAGGAAGTACTGGACTTTGTTGGCTATCTTTCTTCTAAGTATAAAACAAAGCGTTCTGTACCCAAACGTAAAGCAGGCAGTATGAAGGGTTTAGTTTCGTATATTTCCGACGACTTCAATGCTCCCTTGGAGGATTTTAAAGATTATATGTAAAAATCATTCATAATGTATTTATTGGACACGCACACTTTGTTGTAGTATTTGGAAGAAAACGCTCAGTTATCCCCCAAAGTCAAGAAGTTAATAGAGCACCAAATTTGCTTCGTTCACATCGCTTCTTTTTGGGAAATAGCTATAAAGGTTTCTATTGGCAAGCTTTCTCTAACGTATACGATTGACCAAATGATAGCTCAGTTACGAAAAGAAGCCATTACGATTTTGCCAATTTCCGAGAAAGCCATTGAAGAGATCAAAACCCTGCCGCTCCATCATCGTGACCCATTCGATAGGCTGTTGATTGCGGAGGCCATCACTCAAAACTATATTCTGCTGAGTATTGATACTCAAATAGACCCTTATCCTGTTCAAAGGATTTGGTAGTGTTCCCATTCATCCTGCCGTCTGTACCTTTACGCCACGTCATTCAGGGTGTTTGCCACCTTTATTTTCAGGCTTCATTGGGTTGTTTTTGATTTGCGTCATCATCCTTATCTTTACCACTATGCAAATCAACAAATGGCGACTTTTTTGGCTTCATTATGCGGGCGTTTTTACTGTTCTGTTCTTTTGGGGATTTATGAGTTACTATACTCGTGGACTTATCCGAGATGGTGAACCGGTTACATGGTATGCAATAACATGGGATTTGTTTCAGTCTTCAATTTCCCCTTTTCCTAATGCACTCTGGCCTGCTTTTTTTGGAACTATTTTCTATTTGTTTGTTTTTCAAGATTGGTTACGAAAAAAATATCGACTTTTTGGGATTAAGGTATTTCTGTTTTTGGGGTTAGTCATAGCCGGACATATTTTATGGGATAGCTATAATGGATGGCTTAGAAGTAATTATACTTATGTCTATTTTTCACCTGAATCACTTGAATATTATAAAAAACAGGGAATGCTGTTTAGAGGTTTTTGGCCTATTTTAAGGGAAAACTTTTTAGTCTATTTTAATAATTTAGAGTACTTCTCCACAATAGACTTTACGATTATCCACCTCCTCTACACTGCCTTCTTTACCCTCATCATGTACGTTTGGCAAAGCCGCAAGCGGGAAGCAGAATTGGAAAAACTGCAACGCGAAACGGAGATCCAAGCACTGAAAGCGCAGTTGAACCCGCACTTTTTGTTCAATTCGCTCAATACCATTTACAGTTCGGCACTGACCGAAAAAGACACTTCAACGGCGCAGTTGGTCCAACAACTTTCGGGGATTTTGCGACACAGTGTCGAGGAAGTGCAACAGGAGAAAACGGATATTCAAAAAGAACTGACTTTTATTGAAAAATACATCGCCCTCCAACGCGCCCGCTTGCCGGAGCACCCCAATGTATCCATTCAATCCACGCTATTTTGGGACCAAGAACCGGCCGACATTGCGCCACTGCTGCTGATTCCGTTGATAGAAAATGCGTTTCAGTATGGCGTCAGCATTGATGAGCCGAGTTTTGTGCGCGTGGATTTGCGCGTAGAAGACCGAAAACTGCACCTCACCGTAGAAAACAGCATTACCCAACACCACTCCGAAAAAAAAGGCGCAGGAACGGGCCTGAAAAATACCGAAAAACGCTTGGCGTTGCTTTATCCTGACCGGTATTCATTACATTGTGACCGACAAAAAGATACCTTTGAAATTGATTTGACCCTTCAGCTGTAAGCTATGAAAATCTCCTGCATCGCCATAGACGACGAACCCGCCTCTTTGGCAGTCATTGAGCAATACGCTGAGTGGGTGCCGTTTCTGGCGTTGAAACAGACGTTTGTGAGCGTCAAAGAGGCATTGGCTTTTCTAAAGAACGAGCGGGTAGATTGCGTTTTTTTAGATGTAAAAATGCCCGATCTGCCTGGTACTGAATTAGCGCGTATTTTGCGCGGACAAACGCAGATTATTTTCATCACCGCTTATTCGGAATATGCCGTGCAGGGGTTTGAAGTACAGGCCCTTGATTATCTGCTGAAGCCCATCGAATTTGACCGATTTTTGCAGGCGGCCAATCGGGTTCATGCGCACCTCAGCCAACGCGTGGAAGGCCAAAGCTCCATTTTTGTCAAGGAAGGCTACGATTGGGTACGGGTGTCTTTGAATGAAATCCAATACATTCAGTCCGATACGAATCTGCTGTTTATTTACGAGCAAAATCGCCGCGTCATCACACGTATGACCATGACCGAGATGTTGAGTTTATTGCCGTCGGAGCGGTTCATCCGAGTTCATAAATCGTTCATTGTCGCGATTGAGTCCATTCAGAAAATAGAGCGCCATCAACTCACTTTGACCAAAGGAAATGTGCCGATTGGAGAACTGTACCGCGAGGGCTTAGAGCGGTTGTTGTTGCGATAAAAAAAGAGAGCCGCCAAATAAAAGGGCGGCTCTCTTCGTACATATTACGTTAATTCCGTGATTTACACCAACTCCCTATACAACTCCTCACGCTGCGCTTTGACGCGGTCGTCGGTGATGTATTCGTCGTAGGTCATGAGTTTATCAATGATGCCGTTTGGCGTAACTTCGATGATGCGATTGGCGACCGTTTGAATGAATTGGTGGTCGTGCGAATAAAACAACATCGCGCCTTTGAACTCAATCAAACCGTTGTTGAGCGCAGTGATGGATTCCAGATCCAAGTGGTTGGTAGGGTCGTCGAGGGTCAGGAAGTTGGAGCCCGAAAGCATCATTTTTGAGAGCATACAACGTACTTTTTCACCTCCTGAAAGCACGCTGGCTTTTTTGAGCGATTCCTCGCCCGAAAACAGCATCCGACCTAAAAATCCGCGAATAAAGCTTTCGTCTTTTTCTTTGGAAAACTGACGCAACCAATCCACCAAGTTATCGTCGGTTTGGAAATAATGGTCGCTATCTTTGGGGAAATACGCATTGGTGACCGTTACGCCCCATTTAAAATCGCCCGAATCTGGTTTAATCTGCTCCTGAAGAATCTCAAACAACGCCGTGATTGCCAAGGTATTGCGCCCGATAAAGGCCACTTTATCTTCCCGATTCAGACGGAATGTGACGTTCTCAAACAGCTTGGTTCCGTCTTCGGCGGTTTTGGAAAGACCTTCCACACTCAATACCTGATCACCGATTTCGCGCTCAGGTTTGAAATTGATGTAAGGATACTTGCGCGACGAAGGCTTGATTTCGTCGACGTTGAGTTTTTCCAACATTTTCTGCCGGGCTGTTGCCTGCTTTGACTTGGCGACGTTGGCACTGAAACGACGAATAAACTCTTCCAATTCCTTCCGCTTCTCGTCCGATTTCTTGTTTTGGTCGGCGCGTTGTTTCAACGCCAATTGGCTTGATTCATACCAGAATGTATAGTTACCGCCGTACATCTGCACCTTACTGAAGTCAATATCCACCACGTGCGTACACACTTGGTCGAGGAAGTGGCGGTCGTGGGAAACCACGATGACGATGTTCTTGAAGTTGTTCAAAAAGTTTTCCAACCACATCACCGTTTCCACGTCAAGGTTGTTGGTAGGCTCATCTAACAGCAAAATATCAGGGTTGCCGAAAAGAGTCTGGGCCAATAACACCCGCACTTTTTGGCTAGGATCGAGGTCGGTCATCTGGGCATAGTGAAGGTCTTCTTTGATACCCAAACCGCTCAATAGAGAGGCCGCTTCGGGCTCTGCTTCCCAGCCGTCCAACTCGGCAAATTCGGCTTCCAAGTCAGCCGCTTTTTCGCCGTCGGCTTCCGTAAAATCTTCTTTGGCGTAGATGGCGTCTTTTTCAATCATGATGTCATACAGGCGTTTGTGGCCCATAATCACCGTCTGCAACACCTGAAACTCGTCAAACTCAAACTGATTTTGTTTCAGGACGGCCATGCGTTGGCCAGGCGTAATGGCTACCGTACCCGTCTGCGCGTCTATTTCGCCCGACAAAATTTTTAAAAAAGTGGATTTACCCGCCCCGTTGGCCCCAATAACGCCGTAGCAGTTGCCCGGGTTAAATTTAATATTTACTTCGTCGAAAAGCACCCGTTTACCGTAGCGCAACGACACGTTTGATACCGTTATCATTAATAAATTGAAATTTTCTGTAAAAGATGCTGCAAAAATACAAAATTTTCGGGGGAATGCCGATTATAAATATACCAGTTCAATGGCCTTGCGTGTTCTGGCCATCTCCATTGGTCAGCGAAAGAGATAACCCATTTTGGTGACTGGCAAATGATTTATGATTCATCACAAATGCCCCGACTGTTACAGATTTTTTTGTAGGTTGACGCTTACATCTGGATACAATAAAAATATCTCACTATGTCATGCCAAAACGAGACATTGAGACATTGATTTATGAGACGATTCGTTGAGACAATTTTGAGAGTTTATTTGGAAGAGTTTTCAGGATTGATTCTTGTCTCACAAAATGCCCGTTTTGTGAGACGATGAAGGGACACTTATATTGATTTTGCTACAATTTTAACACCTCCAACGGTAAAACCTTCAAAAAATGCTCTCTCAATCGCTCGCCTCAAACAATCATATATGTAGTCAGCACGGATATTAAACTGAAGAACATGAACTTCTTCCACCCAAAAGTTTTTCAATAGCGTTTGATAGTGATCAGGGCCGTATATGTACTGATTGTCCTTTACCCCCCAAGGTACTCCTTGAATTGAAGGTATAGGAATAACAATCTGAATTTCCTTTATCCTATCACTATAAAAGGTGCCAAATCTATTCTTGCTTATCAGGAGCTGCCGACCGTTATTATAAACAACTCTGAATACAATCAGCCAATCATTTTTAGTAGATAAGCCATTCTTTAACAAGATACTGTCAACCAACGTCTTGAATTGGGCACTGAGCTGGCGTGTGCTGAAATCAACATTTAAAAAATTTGACAGTAAAGAACTATGGACAATTCTGGATTCCATTAAAGCATACGTTTTATATAAACTGTAGTATCACTTTCTCAATTACCGTTGAATTAGTTTCTAATATCCCTCTATATAAATATTGCCGGGGGTGTCCTTAAGTTTAAAAAAGGTATCTGTATTAACCCTATTGGGTGCAATTTTAGTTGAAGGAAAGGTTGCAGTATAATATCCCGATATATAATTAATACTTATTTTTTCACCATTACAAGTCGCAACCACTTCGTAATTGGAATCCCATCCTCCTAAAAAAGCTCCTACTAAGCTTTCTTTTTCAGGTAATGATTTTTCTTTTAGGTGCCCATAGGCGAATACTACTCCTCTTTCTCCAAATCTGCTATATTCGATTTTTGTTAAAACTGTCTTTGAGCAGTTTTTAAATTTGTAATAGCTAATAGTGTAATTCGGTTTTAAGAGAAAATAACCAAGACCAAAGGCTACTAATGTAACGAAAGTTATGATAGACATTCTTTTCATAAACCAAATATACAAAAGCCCTCCATCAATGGGTTCTTACTTATCATAAATCCTATTATAAGACTACTTGTATCTCACTGAAATAACTTTACACTAACCATTTAAATGTATGTAGGCGAGCCGCTTTTTCTGATTTAACTATCTGTATTTTAGATAATTAATCTACACTCAATACATTAAGTCCTCCCGTTTCGTAAGACACAATTATACAGAAAATGCTCTGATGTAGTTGAAAAAGATGTTCGCCCGATTGAACACTTTTTGTCAAGCCCTATTACTTGAAAGGCAAGGCCTCTCCTTTTCACTCCACCCGTTTTAAATTTGACACTTCTTTCCCTACGCTTCGTCGGAATCTACTATCGAATCGCCTCCACACCTGCTACTTTTGATTCAACAAACAGCCAAAAGCACCTAATTCAAACAAAATTTATCCGAAACATAAAACCTTTACAACCATGAACTCAACTTTCTCTTCCGCCTCTGAACACAATGCGTATTTAATGAAAATTGCCCGCCGTCGGGTGAAATTTCAAAAACATGCCATCGTTTATTTAATCGTTTGTTCTGTTATTTCGTTGCTCTGTCTGGTCTCAGGCGGCAAAGTTCCCATTGATTTGTGGTGGGCGTGGGGTATTGGCTTAGGGTTTCACGGCATCGGAGCTTACGGCCTGCTACTGGACGAACAAAAAGCCACGGAAGAAGAATACCGAAAATTGGTCCGTCAGGAAAGAGAGAACTAAAAACTGCTCACCATTATTAGCCAATCTCAGGGTAGAGTTGCAAAAAAATGGGGGATGAGTTTAGCTATAAACGTTAAACTTATCCCCCATTTTCATGATGAAAAATGAAGAATAGGTTGCATTTGCTAATCATTTAGCCAACATTTGTATCCGTCAACACCTTAGTTTTGAAAAAGCGGCGGCTACCCAAAACGATGAAGAGAACGTTAGTAATTGGTGATATACACGGTGGACTGAAGGCTTTGTTGCAGGTACTAGGACGCGCGGAGATTCAACCCAGCGATACCCTTATCTTCTTGGGCGACTACGTAGATGGTTGGAGTGAATCCGCCCAAGTCATTGCCTTTCTCATGGAACTTGCTACTAAGCAAACCTGCCTTTTTATGAAAGGAAACCATGATATGTGGTGCGAAAACTGGCTCGACAGCGGCCTAGCGCCCCACGTATGGCTCATGCACGGCGGAAGCAGCACTGCAGAGAGCTACCGCTACATGGATTTTCAAACTCGCCAAATCCATTTATCATTTTTCAACCAATTGAAAAGTTATCACATCGACTCCCAAAACCGTCTGTTTGTACACGCGGGTTTTGCTTCCATTCACGGCCCCGAAGATGAGCACGATGACAACAATTTTTTGTGGGATCGAACCCTCTGGGAAACCGCGCTGACGATAGAACGCCGGAACCAAAAGGACGAAACCATGATTCCCAAACGCCTCAAACTCTTCAAAGAAATATTCATCGGCCACACGCCAACGCTCAATTATAACATAGAGGTCCCGATGCACGCTGCCACGGTTTGGAACATCGACACGGGGGCCGCTTTTCACGGCAGACTCAGTATCATGGACATTGACACCAAGGAGTTTTGGCAAAGCGACGTAGTGCAAAGTTTATACCCCAACGAAAAAGGGCGAAATAATTAAGAATACAATAAATTCATAATAAGACACTTACTTCATCAACTCCCGCAATACATCCAACGATTTGATTTCGCCCAAACCTTCTAAATGGATTTTGAAGTAAAAAATAAGGGTATCCAATAACTGCCCCCTGCGCTGTCGGTCCAATGACGCAGGGTAATCAAACGGCATCAGAATGAAGTTCTGCGTGACTTCGCGGGTGGGAGCATCTAGTGCGTAAGGATACAGATTTTCTTTGAGCTGCTGTTCCATTTCATAGACTGTTTCGGCCCCAAACCCCAGATAAAAGGCGTATTTAGCCAGAAACTGCAAGTGAAAATTCTCAAAATGTTGGTCGGCTTCTTCAAGGTAAATAATCCCTTCCATCAAAAAATGAAAAAGCGGATGATTGGCCTCTTCTTCGCGCAGGGTTTTGACCAACATTTCCGTCACAAACAACGCAATGCTGGATTTGATAAAATCAAACGGCAAACTTCGAAAAGGCAAACTGCACTTCACTTCCGAGAGCCGATGAATGGTTTGCTCTTTGTTTTTGTGATAAACGACCAAATCTAGTAAAGTAAGCGGCTGAAAAAGAGCGATGCGATTGGTTTTGGATTTGGCACTGCGTACGCCATTGACAATGTAACTTTGGATACCAAAATCTTCGGTGTAAATCTTAACGATAATGGAAGTTTCACGGTAGCGAATATAATTGAGAACAATACCGCGTGTTTTGTGGAGCATGAGTGTAACTTTGAAGCGAAAATAACACAAAATGTACAGATTCTTATGAAACCAAAGCTATACGTTGTCAAGATTGGCGGAAATATAATCGACAATTCCGAGGCGCTACGTTCTTTTCTGACCTCTTTTGCGGCGTTGAAAGGCAATAAGATTTTGCTCCACGGAGGAGGTAAAATCGCCACCCAAGTGGCCGAAAAATTGGGAATCCCCACCGAAATGGTGGAAGGTCGCCGTATCACCGACCACGCCATGCTTGATGTGGTGACAATGGTCTACGGAGGATTGGTTAACAAAAACATTGTGGCTACCCTCCAATCATTAAATAGCAACGCCATCGGGCTTACGGGCGCCGATGCGGGTCTGATTCGAGCGCACAAACGCCCCATCAACGACAACGTAGACCCCGTGATTGACTACGGTTTTGTGGGGGATATTGACGCGGTCAACGGCAAACAATTGACCGCCTTCCTGAAAAATAAGCTCCTGCCCATCATCGCACCTTTAACGTTTGACCCCGCCTTGGGCGTGATGCTCAACACCAATGCCGACACCATGGCCTCGGCCGTAGCCGTTGGATTATCAGAATTTTATGACGTAAATCTGGTTTATTGTTTTGAAAAAAACGGCGTGTTGCTCGATGCCGACAACGACGACACCGTCATTCCAGTACTGACCCCCGAACTCTACGCCACGTGCAAAACCGCAGGAGCTATTTATAAAGGCATGATTCCAAAACTGGACAACGCCTTTGCGGCCCTGCGAAACGGCGTTGCGGAAGTGACTATTTGCCACGCCGACCAACTCGGTCTGGCATTAACCAAAAAAACAGCTGGCACAAAACTTACGCTTGGCTAATTCAATCTATCGCCATTTTTTTCATTTTTTCATCATCCTATAATTCATGACTCCCGAACAAAACCTTGCCAATCTGGGCATTACGCTTCCATCACCTCCCGCCAAAGGAGGCGTTTATACCCCCGTCGTTGTAACGGGCAATTTGGCCTACATTTCTGGACACATCTCTTTAGACCTCGACGGCAGCCTGATTGCGGGCAAAGTAGGCCGAGACCTCACCGCCGAAGAGGCAAAAGAAGCCTCCCGCAAAACGGGCTATTTGTTGCTTGCTACGCTTCGTTCTTATTTCGGTAGCCTTGATAAAATCAATAAAGTTGTGAAAATTCTGGGCATGATTAACGCCGTTCCGGAATTTGAACAGCACGCTTTCGTCATGAACGGTTGCAGTGAATTATTTGCCGAAATTTGGGGCCCTGAAAAAGGCGTTGGCGCCCGTAGCGCCGTAGGAATGGGCTCTCTCCCACGCATGGCGGCGATTGAAATAGAAGTGATTTTTGAACTGGCGTAAATATCTCACCGCATCTGTTTGCTGTCCCACATTTAGCAACCCTCTCCTTTTTTTAAGGAGAGGGTTGGAGTGAGGTAAAACTTACAACTCTGCTACGTTAAACCGCACCTGGATTCCTCCTGCAGTGGTAGCCCTTCTGAAAGAGTTAAGAACGTACGGATTGTTGAACGTACGGTCAAAATAAAGCTGCAGACTCCACAATTTGCTGACGGTATAATTAAGTTGCGGGCGCAATTGGAAGTTATAATTACCCGCAATCGCCGTTGGTGGCTCGTCAAAACGCCGCTGAATGGCCCGCGTATCGCGAATGGTAAAGTTGCACTGAAACTGCAAATCATTCTTCAATTTTTTGAACTCCCCATTGATTCGGAACGGAATCCGCACATTATTTCGGGTCAGGCCCAATGTGATGGTTACGTCGCGGTTGAAGAGTTCTGCCACCTGCGAATTTGACAGGTTGAGTGAAATATTCCGGTCTTGGTTATAAGCAAAACGCATATCAATCTTGTTTTGCGTCCGCGCTCGAATGGCAATCAAAGGAGCAAATTTCTCTGACAACGAAATGGTGCTCATTACAAAAATAGGCAGGGCACTCCCATTTTCGCCCGACAATAACGCAAGTTGGTAATCCCGATTGTCGAGGGTCAAGTATTTGGTATACAAATCATTGTAATCTAAAGAAGAAGTAAAGCTCCCCACACTGTACGTAGATTGATAACTGTGCTCTAAGGTAAACGAACTAAAAATCTTCTTAAACCCGGGCAACTGGGCAAGTCCGTTATAATCGACTCGCCAGTTGGGCAGTGGAAAACCCAAAAAGGGATTGGTGCGGGCTTTGGCTGGATCTTTCTTAGGGTCACGTCCGTTGTAAGCGGCAAAAAAGGCCGCAATCAGCACATCCTGTGAGTTTTGATTATATTCTCCCCCTTTGTATTCAGGATTAGAACGTTGTTTTTCGGTAAGGATTTGGACAAAATCTTCACGGTAAGCCTTAAATTGCTCAAAAATAGGGGAACTGTTGTCGTCATTGATTTTAGCAAAAGCCGTTCGGAACGACATGAATGACATCTGGAAGTTTCCAGTCCTAACAGGGCTTTGAATTTGGTAGCTGTTACGATTGGTCGAGTCAACTACTCGGTAAAACATGCGGTATTCATCGCCGCGCGTAAGTTGGGCGCTGATCTGAATTCTGAAATCTTTAAACGGCTCCAAACGGGTATTTATTCTGAATGTCCGATTGTCGGTTTGTACAAAAGGCACGTTCAGCATGGTGCTTTGTGTCAAATCGCCTTTCGCCGCCGCATCGTAAAGTACTTTGGTGCTTTGACTGCCCAAGATAAATCTTGTTAATGAACTAGGACGGGTGCCGTCTAACCCCCAAAAACCTGTACTAGAAGGTAAAAACCCAGGAAGGGTAGTGGTAAGCGTCCGGGTATAATCTACGTCTATGCCACGCACGGTCATGAGCAGGCGGGTTAGGTTTTTAAGCACTTTACTAGGCTCCCGGCTGATGTCTTCATCGTCTCCTGGACTACGGGCAAAGTTTTTACGCGGTGGTGACGGATTATTGGCAAAGCGCAGATAACGAAGTTTATTGTACAATTTAACAAAATCGACCTTACCCCGAATTCCCTGTTCCCTGCCATTACGAAGGATATTTCCCAAAAGGAAATTCTCAGAATCGGTCAAGCGATAACCGCCCGCCTGAAACGCAGGATTTTGGTTTGCACCATAGCCGCCAGTGTTGCCTGCTCCATAGCTATTATTTCCACCAAACATCGACATGCCCGGTGAGCCTGACGAAAAGGACGGCCCCGAGGAAGAATACGATGTAATCGGCGAAAACTGATACATAATGTTATGATTGTAATCAGCAGTCATCCAATCCAGCAATGGAATTTTTTCCAACGGCAACCGGTAGGTCAGTCGTATCTTCTGGTCAAAATTTTTCATTCTTCCCAGATTTCTAAAATTACGCCAGACCACATCCTGCTTAGCCTCCGTATTAATATCCCCTTCTGGCTCATCAATCACGGCATTGGCCAAAGCGCTGTAGCTCAGCACCACATTTTTGGTCAAGTTCCATGATAAATCATAGCCCCGGTTGAATAAAAAATATTTTTCAAACAAAGGTGCCTGATTGGCATCCGTAAGGTCGGCACTGCGGTACAGCGTGCGGATAAAACTCCGGTCGGCGTCAAATCTGATGGCTACTTGGGTAGGGAGCAATGAAAGATTGAAATCTTTCAGTAGTTCCAGATAAGGGCGCTCAAAACTCTTCACGGTACGGAAAGGCTCCCACGAGCGCTGCGGAAAGCCGTATTGGTAGACAATGCCGCCGCGATACTGCCGTTGGGCGTAGTCAGCGATGGTACTGGTTCGTCGGGTTTGTTCGTTATAAGCGTACGTAAACGATAGATTTTCAAAGTCCCAGAAATGCCGCTTGGCGTTGGGGCCTAGTTTGGTTTTACGTACATTAGAAAAGTTAAACCCGCGCCGCTCGGCTTTTTCGGTAGAGGCATTTTCGAGTTGTATCCGTCGCGGGTCATTTTCGGCGTAGTTTGCCAACGACATCGCTAAAGGTGTATCAGGATCGTAAGGATTGAAATGCGGTTTTACGTCGCGCAGGTCGTAGTTGACATACAAGGGAATTTTAAAGCCCCATTTTTCAGGCAAAAATTTATCCAGCGCCAGCGCCGCCGAAAGGCTAAACTCTCGCGAATCGTCGCGGGAGCGGTCAGTCAGTTTTTGCTGAACCCCGCCAAAACCAAAGGTGGTGTATTTTCCTGCCACCTGCACCGTCCCTAAATCCGCCAGTTTGATGTCGGCCCGCGCAATCGCCGCCGTTCCCGACTGATTGTCAAAACCCTGCACGTGCATTTCGTTGACCCAAATACAAAAACTTTTGGGTTGTTGGTCGGGCGTGCGTGGGTTTCGCATCCCAATCATGATAATCATCACGTTGCTCAAATCGGGCCGCCCCACCACGGTAATCCGATACACTCGCCCAAGGGCATCCGTCTTAGTGACCGTATAAGGAGCCGAAATCGTCCCACTTGCCTGACGGTCACGCTCGGCTTTGGCCTCTATCAGCCAAGGTATTTCAACATCAATTTCGTTTTGTTGGGGCCAAACTCGCTCAGGGTCTGATTCATTGGGCGGCGTGGCCTGCAAATTAGTCACCTCAATTTCGTAGTAATGTTCCGAAACGTCCGTTCCCAAACGCATAAATGCCGACATCTGACCATTTTCATTTTGGTCATTTTGCATGTGTACAAACATCTTCAGGCGTTCACGAAAAAGTAAGTTTTGGCTCGTTACATTCTTAAAAGCCGCTCTTGAGTCCCCATCCCGCAAGTTGGTCACGCAGAGGCTCATGGATTGCTCGTTCAACGGACGTTGGTTGGGGGTAGTATAATCCACATCCCGCTGCCATCCTGGAGGTACGGTATAAACATTTCGCCCTTGTCCCTGTCCGCCTGTGGTTACGGGAGCGCTGTTTTCCTCCACACTGACGGTAGCAATTTTAAATTGCGCGTCGTACGGCTCGGGTACTTCCTGCAAACCTCGGGCGTTGAGGTCGCCCGTGTACTTACGATATTGCGTGGCCACCATTTGCAACTGTGCAAAACGCAAAACGACAGGCTGCTCCCAATCGGTCATGTACATACGCACAAACCGAATGGATTTAAACCCGTTGATGTTTCCGACTTTGCGCGTAAACTCCCGCACAGGGATACGGAACAAGTACCAATTTACTTCTTCACTAGCGCCGTTGGGAGCGCTTACTTTATCCACAATATACGGCTTTCCTACGTCCAACTGGCCCGGCTTCAGGTCTACTTCGTATTCATAATAAGCCTCTTGGTCATTGATGGTATTGTCGGTGTTGAGGTCTTCAATATCGGGTAAATTCGTGGCAGCAGCAGTAATTTCGTTGTTGCTCTGAAACTCTGGCGTATTGTTTTCTACCCCCATGTAGCTTTTATAACGCTCAACGATTTTCTTATTGGCGCTATCGGCTTTGGCACTGAAATAAAACTCAAAGTCATCCCCCGACGGGTCGGTCAGGATTTGATTGCGGGCTTCTGTTTTGAGGGTAGGCGGAAGGTTCTGAATGTAATCTTGGAAGAAAGTCCGCTCTTCTTCATTGCTCAAGCCATCCAATCCTACGTCTTGCTTTGGCCGAGCACCTGCCTCGTTGGTAAACGCATTGATAATGTATTGTTGCCGGGTCGAATAGCCCCACGCCGATTGCGCCACGTTAGCAGGAAGCGTTCCCGTGGTAGTGGTTCTTTTTTCGTCCAAAGGCAATCCGTTCTCGAAATCGTACCGTCCGTTTTTAACCACATCTTCCGAAACTTCACCCAAGTTAAAGTACAATTTTCCGCCCGTCGTGTTATTGGTATTGGTCACCCCATCACGAACCACCCCGTTGGGGCCTTCTTTAAAGGGATCCATCAACCAAAACTCCATGATTTCGACGTTGGCGTTGTCAAAATCAACGTCTGACCCAATGGCCCGCGTAACGGCACCAAAGTTTTTCCGTGGATTTTTGAGTCTTCCATCGGGGTCAAGGTCGGTATTAAAATTATACATTCCCCGTTCACGCGGAAAATACGCAATGTCCAGAATATTTTCGGGCAAATTGACCAAGTACTGCCCGCGTCCTTTGAAAATATCTTGCGGAGTAAAAAGTCGTTCGTAGAAATTATTAAAATCCTGCGTCGTAATGTTTGGGCGAACGCTCAACCCCACTTGTGCTTGGGGCGAAAACGTGATATCAATGGTATAGGCCGATATTTTGGCGCGGTTGTAGGCATATTCCAGCGGATTGGTCGGGGTGCCTTGCGGGAATTGCTGCGGAGTACCGCCCAAACGCCAGCGCGTTGGTTGGCGAGTTAGGTCAAACTGTGTACGAGCCGCTTCAAAATCATCAATCATGATGCGGTTTCTGACCTGAGGGTGCAAGCCCGCAAAAGACTGCGCGATTTCACCCTGAAACTGAATGGCAGAAATCTCTTTGGTCTGCAAAAGAGGCAGTTTGTCCAACAATTTTGTCAGAAAACGAGACTCTTTCCGAAAAGTAAGGTCGGCCCCAATGATGCTGTTATTGACGGGGTCGTTGCCCAACGCGGCGCGGGTCAAAAAGCCCGGCGGCGTTTCGCGCATATTCATGGCCGTAAGCCCAATCTGCATATCGCGGTTAACAACATAGTTGAGGCGCGTCCCTAACAACCGACGGATTTGATTCTGGAACAAGTCTGGTTGTTCATAACAAATTTCAATGTCACGACCCGAATTCAGCACACTCTCATTAATCAGCCGCACCGAACCCGATTGACCTTCGACGGCATAATCAATGCCCGGCTGCAGCTGAACACCACCTGCACGGACAGTTACTGATTTTTCAGATACGCCAAACGGTAATGGAATGGCAGCCCCACCCGACGAGCCTTGAAAAGACCCTTTCAGAAAGAATTTATTTTTCTCGGTTACCTGCTGTGCATCGATTTGGGTAGTACGATAAAGCTCATTAAAAACATATTTGTTGGCTAAAACGGGATCACTGTTGAACTGCTTCACCAGATTTGAACCAAAAGGCTCCAAAACGGGAAAAATAATACGACCAAAGCGGCTGTCAATCGTGACATTGTCTACAAAGTCAAAGTTACCATCCCCAATGGCTTTCCCTGAATTATCCAAAACGGGGTCATTGAGCGGGTTCAGTTTATCCAACCCCATCACGCGCAACAGCGGCACGTTGGCAATCGGCCCTTCTTGTAGGTTGGGATTGTCAATTCCAGTCAAATCATCTTTATAGATAACCCGCATCTGAAAATTTTGCTTTCCTACCTGCGTGGTATTCAATGAATAAATGTTCTTCATCATCAAATTCCACATCGGGTGGTTCGTATTGTTACGAATCGTTGATGATTTCAATAATTTCAACACCAGCACCTCGTCGTCGCGGCGGGCTTGATAATCTTCGGTGAGTTCCCCTACTTTATATTTTTGTCCGTTAAGGGTGTATTCATAGGCCACGGCCAAAATCTCATCGTTGCGCAAGGGCGTTAGTAATGAAATATAGCCCAGTTCGGCCTGAAATTTATATTCGCGTTCGTTCAGTTTCCGAGCACCGCGCAACAAATCATAATCATCACCCCGACGGAGGTTGTAGCGGCTGTCGAGCGCAAAACTTGTTTTATCTGCTTCGCGAAGTTCGGGGTCATTGGTTACTTTTTGATACAGGCCATTGCTTTTGTTGTTAACGGGCTGATTGGCCACAATCGGCGCCAGATTTGGATTAGCGCTATTGACGGGAGCCGATTCTCCCAAATCAGAAAAAGCGACAAAGTTGCGCAGGGTTTCGGTATTGTTGGTGCGGTTGGTGACGTACACTTCCAGACGGGTAATGGTCACCCCCGACATGACCAGCGGGATATTGCCCAACCAGCGTTCATAATTGTTGCGGAAGAAGTACGACAGAAAGAAGTGACGATTTTCGTCATAGGCATCGGCTCGTATTTCAAACGGGCGATTTTGCACCCCTCCTCGCAACGTAATACACTGTTGTTTAGACCGTTGCTGTGAAGCCACCACCGTTGTAGTCAAACGCCCGAAACGTAAATCAACCTTGGCACCAAATAAATTTTGTACTCCTGGAATCAACTGAGAAGGAATCTGCCAGTTGATATTTCCCGCCTGAATTCCCTGAATAATGCTTTCGTTTTCGGGAATATAATTCTGCGGCCCTGCCCCCAAGCCACCGAATGGATTTTGGCCTGCACCCCCATTTTGACCCAAACCTTGCACTCCGTTTTGACCTAAACCCGCCGCATTGGGGAGATTGGAGGCGTTCGGAAGATTGGCGGAGTTGGTGGGAAGATTTCCTGGACGATAATCCAGTTTGAACTGATTCTCAAAATTGAAACTCGACTTAGTATCAAAGTTGGTCAACATTCCTAGCTTATCGCCAATCTTGCCGTTAAAGTTAATGTTGATTTGCTCATTAAACAGAAAGTTCGTCGATTTCCGCTGACGGATAGGCACTTGCGGATTGTCAATATTTTGGTGCAACACGCCAAAATCCAACAGTACAAAACCATTGGGCTTAAAGTCGACAAGATTGCTGCCAAAAATGCGGTCAAGGCCCGGAGGCAAGTCCAATTTGGGCAACAAGCCACGCGCACCGAGCGCGCCTTTGCCATCCTGTTTGGAAGAATAATCGCGCCAGAGGTAGTTGAAGACCCGCTTGTCCTGCAATTTCTGGAAATCTTCGTAACTCATACTCAGCGGATCGCGGTAATTGAGGGTCGGCAATTTAGCATCGCCAATGCGCTCATATACCGAAATTCGGCGGGTAGTATCCAGCCGAAACTCATTGGAAAGCCCTTTGGGTTCTTTCAGAAAGAAAGTGGAACGGGGCGGTGTATAAATGAAACGATTGCCGATGCGGTCGTTCCAACGAGAATAGAGCAGCCGCCGACTTTGACGGTCGTTTCGACTGGTATCCAGAACCACGGGGCGGCGGTTGGTCGGTTGTTGAGCAACCCCCACGTACGCAACTAACCACAGAGCTAAGACTAGCCCGATGATAAAGTATGATTTGGTAGAGATAAGGTAGAGCTGTTTTCTGATAATTCCCACGATTCTTCAGCGGTCTGGGTACTCAAATCCTTAACGGCTAAAACCTTGCCAATCGTCTCTGAGCGTTCAACTATTTTTAAGAATGTGGGGTAAAGATAGAAACAGGCACGAGATAAACGCAATTTTTAGCCAAAAAAGGCAGATTGAGGTAAACGATTGGGCTTGTTAGGATATACCTGTTATTCTTTAGCTTCAAACACAAAGCCTGCGGAGAGGCATGTGTAAATTCTTCGTAATATTGTAAAAAATGTAAAAAGTGATGGCAGATAAGCTCATTGTAAAGGATTTTGGCCCTATCCGAGACGCCGAAATGGACATTAAGAAAACTACGGTGCTTATTGGACCACAGGGAAGCGGAAAAAGTACCTTGGCGAAGTTGGTGGCGATAATGCGACAGAAAAAAAGCAATATAATAACCAACGAAGACTTGAAATTTTATAGTTTATCAGAAAACTATAGCAAGAAGAATTATACAGTAGATTTAGCTTCAAATCAGTCGGGAGATTTAAATAAACTTACGAGTCTTACTCAAGAATACGGCACTCATGAGTTAATGAAACGTAGTATATTTCATTTATCATCAGACCAACAAATTTACATACCTGCAGAACGGATTTTTTTCCCAATAATTATAGAATCCATATTAGGACTTCTTAGCCAACGCGTAGCTATACCTCAATTTATTTTAGAGTTCGGAAGAGAATATGAATTAGCCAGAAAAAATTTACAAACACTGAAAGTAAATTATCTCAACATCGAATTCAAACATGAAGGTGGACATGATTATGTCGTTTTCAATGATTCGGAAAGTATTCTATTAAATGAAAGCGCAAGCGGTTTTCAATCAATTCTTCCTATGAAATTGGTTATTGAAAATAATAATGGGATAGTACCAACTCGTCATTTCATCATTGAAGAGCCCGAACTCAATCTATACCCCACCACCCAAAAAAATCTGATTTATTATCTGGCTGACCGCTGCACAAAAGGCGAAAACGAATTGATGATGACTACTCACAGTCCCTACGTACTTGCTGCGCTTAACAATTTACTTTTTGCCTACAAAGTAGCCCAAGACCATCCCGAAAAAGCAATCGAGGTCGAAAAAGTGATTCCAAGAGCCTCTTGGCTCGCTCCTGATGAGTTTGCGGCGTATTTTGTGGTAGATGGAACAGTACGCTCCATCATAAATCCCAAAACAGGGTTAATCTCTGAAAATGAGTTAGATAATGTTTCTGACGAAATCGGGGATGAGTTTAATCAATTGGTTGACATTTACCGAAGTAAGAAGAATGAGACAGTCCATTGAGGCCTTCTTTCCACAATGTATAGAAGGGAAATGCATTGAAACTGAACAGGGTGATTTTCAAATTTTTGATAGCGAGCAAGAGCCCAAAAGATGTTATATCAGAAAAAACGAAGAGGAACCTACGCATTTCAGCGTACTGAATCCTGCCCAAAAAGAGGTAAATTTTCTCGCGATTGATAAATGTATACTATATGACAATGCAAAAGAGCACTGTGATTTTGCGGTATTTGATGACACCAGATTTAGCTTTGTAGAAATAAAAGCAAGACATCCACTCCACAAAAGACGTTTATCGGACAGAAAAAAAGCCCGTCAACAACTGCAAGAAACCATTCTTCATTTTCAGGAAAACGGTATAGAATTTAAAAACATAAATCTTGAAGCGATTATTTGCTTAGAGCATGTTTAAATTTTGGAAAAAGGCACCGGAATCATATCTTATGAGCGACCAAACTTATAATCTATGCAAACCTGTTATGAGGTTTTATCCGATGCCCGTTGGCAAGTTATCGAAGAAATTTTG